>DATKEN010000001.1:0-2602 GCA_035512155.1 Terriglobales bacterium
TGTGTCGGCACTTCGGGCAGAAACGTTCGATGATGACACGACTGGAAATGCGGCTGCGCAGCACTCGGAGCAGCAACCCGGACTGGTTCACAGGTCTGTGAAGCGAATCCTGGAAGACCAGAAAGGAATTTATCTATCTCCGTTCGAGCCATCGCATTTGAAGTACGATGCCATCCTTTTGGCTGGCACGGCGGCTTTCCTGGTGACCGACCGGCATATTGAAAACAATCTTCCTGGCGGTCATTACCAGTTTTATGCAGACAGTTCTAATATTGCGATTGGAGGCCTCGCCGCCACGCTAGGTGGAGTCTGGTTGTACGGAATCAAGGGGGACCATCCGCACGCGCGAGAAACCGGCGAACTGGAACTGGAGACTCTGGCCAACACGTTTTTGGTTTACACGCCGATGCAGTTCATCGCTGCAAGACAACGTCCGGGCGAAGGCAATGGGCATGGGGATTTTCTGCGTCATTCCATGATCAACACATCGTTTCCCGGCGGGCACGCGATGTTTACCTGGGCCATGGCCACGGTAGTGGCGCATGAGTACTCCCAGCCCTGGGTAAGAGTGCTGACTTATTCGGCGGCCTTCACGGTTACGCTAACCCGATTCCTGGCACGCGACCACTGGGCGTCGGATATGTGGGTGGGAACGGGGCTCGGGCTCGGCATCGGTACGTTCACCTTCCACCAACATTGCGACCAGGATTTAAGCTCTTCGTGCAAGCGCCACTAGGCGAGAATATTTAAGAGGAATACAAAATCTGAATTGGATTACGCGCCGGGTAGTCCACAGTGGAATGCCGAACTGAAGAGCAATTACGCCAGCGCACGGTCGATCTCCCAGTGATGTCCGAAGGGACCGACAACGCGGCCTAAACGCCAGCCGTATTCTTCTCCCACGGGATACACGTGCGACGCTCCAGTTGCGATGGCGCGAGCGCGACCGCGTCGGGATCCGCGGAAAGCGATCTCTTGCCATCCTAAGGAAACCGACAATTACTCGAAAGTTAACAGAGCATTAGTGAAATCGTGGATGTCCTAAGCCTTGGCGAAATCAATAAATCCATGTTGAACGTCAGTCCTCACCAACTTCGCTCGCAGCTTATCGCCAACGTGCAACCCCTGTGCCCCTTGCGCCAGCAGCCCTTCCATATGCGGGTGCAGGACGCGAACAAACGTCCCCTTCGGAGTGACTCCGGTGATGATGGCGTCGAAAGTTTCGCCCACCCGATGACTCATCGCAATGGCGGCCAACCGCTTCGACATTTCCCGTTCCACTTTTCGTGCTGCGTCGCCTTTCTGAGTGCAGTTTGTGGCGATGGCGGCGAGATCGTTGTCGGAATAGGGTCCAGGTTTTGCGTCGAGCAGCGCTTTGATTAACCTTTGCGTAACCACGTCGGCAAAGCGCCGGTTGGGCGCGGTCGAGTGCGTATAGTCCTGCACGGCGAGTCCGAAGTGCCCCTGCGCGGGCTCGCCCGGACGCTCCAGAACATATTCACCCGGTCCAATTAACTTGATGACCGCCAGCGAGAGGTCGGCGAAGTGATCGGGATCGGCAGCCTTGCGCTTCAGAAGAAAATTGTTGAGCGCCTTCGAGTCAGGCTGTGCGGGCAGCTTTTCGCCTTGCGCCGCCGCAAGTCGCACGATGCCATCCCAATGATCGGGGGTTTTCACGATGCGGCGCAGAGAAGAAACTTTTTCCAGCAACCGCGCCACTACGCCGTTGGCAGCGATCATGAAGTCCTCAATCAACTCGGTGGCGCGATTCTTTCCCTGGTTTATGATGTCGACGACCTGCTCATTCAGCACCAGCGGAAGAGCTTCATTGGTGTCAAGGTTCAGCGCGCCGTGCTCGAATCGCAATTTCCTGAGCGCCTGGGCAACGTCATCCTGCAGCTTGAGCTGAGCCTGCAGTGCCGAAGACGCGGCCACTTTTTGCGGAGCCGCCGCTGTGCCCTCCAGCCATGCTCCAACAGCGTTGTAGGTGAGTTGCGCCTTGTTACGAACGATGGCCCGATACACATTGCTTGAGCTCAGCGAGCCGCCGGTATTGACTACGAATTCCGTTACCATGGCGGGCCTGTCAGAATTTTCGAGCAATGATGACGCGCCGGTCGACAGCTCGTTCGGCAACATCGGGAAAATACTTACGCCGGTATAGACGGAGGTGGTCTCCCGCTCCGCGTGTTGATCGATGAGAGAGTCTTTACCCACAAAGGAATCCACGTCCGCGATCCCGATCATCACCTTGATGTCGCCATTGGGCAAGCGTTCGGAGACTTCGATCTGGTCGAGGTCTTTGGATGTGTCGTTATCAATAGAAGACCAAAGCAGATTACGAAGGTCACGGACCTTGTCGGAAGGCGTCAGTTGCGGCGGATGAGCCTTGATGTCCGCCAGTTGTTTTTGAGTCTCGGGAGGAAAATCCGGCTGGAAACCCTGTGCCTGCATGACCTGTCGCGCGATTGCCTGAAGATTGATGGAAGAAGACCGAGGATCGTTCATAGGCGTCTGAAAAGGCTAACATGAATCCCCCGTTTCTCCCCTGTGGACCCCGTGCTCCCTGTGGTTAAGCCTTTGACTTCGGATGCGAAAGGGT
>DATKEN010000002.1:0-34881 GCA_035512155.1 Terriglobales bacterium
CTTGGGACGCACTCGGGCGTGAACAAACACCACGATCCGGTCGCCCGCAGGGATGAATTGCACCGGTTCGCTGATAACTTCTGCCCAGGCGGCCCGTGATTGTGCCAGGTATTGTTTTGCACCTTCACGTCCGTGATACGTGCCGCCGCCGGGAAATTCCGGCGGTTCTGTCCATTCGATCTGCCCGTCCAGCGCTTGTACTGCCGTCTCAATATCACCGCGATTGAATGCCGCATACGCGGCGCGAAGAGTAGTGATAGCATGCTCCAGCTCAGATGAGCTCTCCACGCTAGCTCCCTTCCGCGTGCATCCACTCAGACACAGAATTGCAATCACGAATAAAGTCGGACACCTATGCATTAAAGCATTGCCTCTACAATCTATCCAATGGACCACCACACCGTCGCAGCCATCAGCATCACCGGCACCTGTCTTGACGTGATCGGAAGCTTGTATCTGGCGTATGACTTGCTGGGCGGCCAGCATGGGCCGCTGCGACTGCTTACCCGGGCGGTGACGTACTCGATCGTCTTCGGCGTCGGGTACGGCATCGGCCTCGGACTTTTCTTTGGGCTCGCCTCCGGCATTGCTACGGGCATTACGCTTTCCATTGAATTCAATCGAGCCGCGCGCGGCCTTGACCACTACTCCCTGTTTTGGGAGGGAGTGTTTTCCGCAATCCGCGGGTTGGGTTTCGGCATAGGGCTTTACCGCACGCTGGGTCTTGGGTTTGCAGTCGCCTTTGCCGTTCTCATCACTGTTGGCCAAGTAGTTGCCTATTCTCGCGGTATGCGCCCCAGTACTGACTATGCAGCCTCTCGCCGCCCACGGCTCACGCGGCGCCAGTTCTGGGGCACGGTTATCCGCACCATAGCCTACATTGCGACTGCGCTTGTCTGCAGCGCCTTCGTTCATCACATTGACCATGCCTGGTCTTTTGCCCTTCGCGTAGGACTGGTAACTGGCGTTGTCACCGGCCTCGGCACGACGGTGAATCCATACATCGAGTACTATGCCGATAATCTTCCCGAGCGACGGCTCGGAGCCTTCGGCATCGGACTCATCCTGTGCGGCTTTGCCATGCAATCCCTTCAATATTGGCTGGCGCTGTTTGATGTGCATCTGGCGTAGATCTGGGACCTCAGTGCGCATCCGTCGCCGCAGCCGTTCCGTCCGACCACCTACGCACCGGAATCATGAACACAGTGATTGGCTCCGGAGCACCATGAAATTGTGGACTCAGCAAAACGGGTGATCCGGGTACGTCCGCACCCCAAGTCAGACCGTCGGTTTTTGGAACGTAAAACATCAGATGGGGGACCCAGTGCCCGCCATCGTCTGCAAGGTACCCTTGACTCGACATCATGTAGGTCATGCCTCCGGGCTCCAGGGATGGCAGTTCTTTCTGGACGAACGTCTTGATACTGTCGATGACCTGAGCTTTGGACAGTCCAGCTAATACCAAATCTGTCCTCTTGAAAGTGAGTGGCAGGACGGATCGTGCGGCAGGCGGATTGAAGCAGATCGGACCCCGCAGCTTGGGATTCCAGAACTCCGGGGAGTCAAATGGAGACATCCATGATCGCTCAACGAGGCACACGAAAGCGTTCTTACCCTCGATCGCAGTCTCGTAGCCATGCCGCCCGAGGACCAGAACCTTGGCGTCGCGGGAAATGGCCTCCGGCGCCGCACTTCGTGCCATGGCAATCTCGTCGTTTCGATCCCCTATGAGGTACTGATCGATCGGGGCCATGCTCGGATATGGTGCTTTGGAGTCCTGCGCTTGTGCCTGCCACCACGCGCCCAGCACTACAACCAGTGCGAAAGCTACCAATGCGATTGTCGCAGCCATCTTTGCGTTCATTGATTCCTCCCTTGGTACGGGATTCTGAATCGGTTTTCTTCAACGGCCGTTAGATTCGGATACCTTCAGCCCTAGTGTTTGCTCCTTAGAGCTAAATGCGAGCCCGCGCCGCAGGAGCATGATTGTGCAACCGGCGGTCACAGGCTCGCTCGCTGTAGTCGTACCCGGATCAGGCTTTAAGCGGCTTTTTCCTGCTGAGGCCGCATCTGTTTCATGAACTCGCGCATTTTGGCGATGTGGCCCGGGGAGCGTTTCTCCATCCAAGTCTCAAAGCGTTGTGCGGCTTTTTCCACATGGGCGAGGAATTGTTTGTTGGCCCATTGTTCCCGTCCTTCGGCAATGGTCGGCTTGATTCGTTCCCAGACGCCGAAGAATTCGCCACTGGTTTCGAAGAACAGATCATCGTGCAGCAGGCCATAGTTCAGCAACGCGCAGGCTTGCTCCCAATAGCCGACTACCATCATGAAATTAGTGCCGCCTTCTGTTCCTGGAGCAGTGATCCGCATCGCATCGTTCCAGTTGTCCGCGAAACAGTTCTTGAAGAACCAGTCCCGTGCCTGGCGCAACCGGGGTTCGCGACGCTGTTCATAGACCTGCAAGTGGAGTTGTGCCTGTTCGTGTGTAGGTGTCGTTGCCATGATTGTTCATCTCCTTGTTGTTTTTTTATGACTTGAATACCACTAAGGCCTTGTCGGCTAATCCGGTTACTTTTGTTCGAGCACAGACAAAATATTGCCAGCGGGATCTTTGAACCACGCTATGACAGGTCCTCCACCGCGAAAGATACCTTTCTTGTCCGTTTTGAGGTTGGGTTCGTCATAGATTTCAAAGCGCACACCGCGCTTCGTGAGCTCGTCGATGGCTTTCTCGACATTGTCCACCGGGAAATTCAGTATCGTGAAGCTTGCTGCAGCATGGTTAGACTTGGGGTAAATGAGGACGTTAGTTCCGCCCGCAAGTGGTAGTCGCAATAGGCCTTCCGATTCAGAAACCTCAAGCCCGAGCGTGAAAAACTGCTGAATGCCTTGCTTTCCGTTAACATCGTCTTACTCCTTGAGCCCCCTATAAATTCTGGCGTACCCTCTCGAGAGCGCTCCCTGGAACGCCCGCCGAAACGAAGCGTTAAGCTTTCTCGCAGTTAACCATCCACGGGATGCCGAAACGGTCCACGAACATTGCGAAGCCGGGCGACCAGAACGTGGGTCCAAACGGCATGGTTATGTTGCCTTTCTCCGACAATGCTTCGAAGATTTTCTTGCCCTCGGCCACAGTTTTCACCCCAATATTCACGTGGAAACCCTGCGGCTTGTGAAAGCGCTCCGGAGTCGCATCCATGCCCATCAAAGACTGGTCGCCGATGGTCATATGAGCGTGCATGATCTTGTTGCGCCAACCTGCAGGCACATTCTGCTCTTCCGCTCCTGGCGCTTCCGCGAAGCGGAACAAGCCGTCAATTTTGCCGCCGAGGCATTTCTCATAGAACTTGAACGCCTCCTCACACTGACCGCTGAAGTGAAGGTGAGAATTCAATTGCATAGTGCACTTCCCCTAATCAGTTGGTTGAACTCATAGCTCCGGCCTTTACCCCTGTTGCGGGGCATTCGCCGTCAACGAACATCGGACGAATTTCGAGCTCCCCTTCGTAGGACGGTCCAAGGATGTCGCCGTGGATCTGCATAAAGTGAGTCCCCATCTGGATCGCTTCTTCTTTCGATTTCAGATCGAAAATTGCGTAGCCGCCGACCAGTTCCTTCGTCTCAGCAAAGGGGCCGTCGATGACGGATGTTTTTCCGCCTGACACGCGGATGCGGGTTCCCCGCGAACTCGGCTGGAGCCCTCCGGCGCCTACCATCACGCCGCGCTTGCTTGCGTCCTCGGCCAGTTTCGCGATGGCAGCCATCAGCTCAGGGTTAGGAGGGGCGCCGGTTTCGGAGTCCTTGGTCGCTTTCACAATCATCATGTATCGCATTACTATCGCTCCTTTTTGGATTGCAGTCTTAAGCTTTCTGCTAGTAAGTCGAACAAGAGCTATCCATATCGACAGGCGCGGCAAATTTATTTTCCATCGGAGGCGTCCTGCAATTTTTGGATGTCCAGCTTTTTCATTTGCATCAAGGCTTGCATCACTCTTTGCGTCCTGGTGGCATCCTTGTCTGACATCAGCCGCGCCAAAATCGTGGGGACAATCTGCCACGACACGCCATATTTGTCTTTCAGCCAGCCGCACTGCACTTTTTCTCCTCCAGCGGAGAGTTTTTCCCAGAACTCGTCCACTTCTTCCTGGGTCTCACAGTTCACAACGAACGAGATGGCGGGAGAAAAAGTGAACTGCGGGCCGCCGTTCAACGCCATAAAATCGTGCCCCAGGACTTCGAAGGTAGCGACCATCACCGTACCTTTTGGAAAAGGGGCTCCGTCGCCGTAACGACTGATCTTGCCTTTCTTCGAATCCTTGAAAATGGAGGTGTAAAAATTCATCGCCTCCTCCGCTTTCCCATCGAACCACAAGCACGTGGTTAGTTTTTGCATATCGTTCTCCCTTACCTAAGAATGATTCTCCGCTGCATGGCAGCATGACTCTGGTTTCTCATCGGCGTGGTAACGCCCCGTGGCATCCACAAACCCGCCGGCGCCATACCGATCGTGGTGACGGACCCAGTCCGCCAAGGTGTAGTTTGGGCCGGTTTCGTTGCGGCCTTTGGGCGTGAGATCAAGAATCACGTAGCTGCCGAGCAGTTCCTCCGCCCCGCGCCCGTATGTGGAATAAGTGTGGAAGATGTCCCCAGCATCATCCTTATAAAAAACGCTGCGGCCGCTAAGTTCCTCCATCTGGATGTCGCACATTTCGAAGTTGTAATAAACCTTACCCCGGGCAAGATCGCTCTTGGTGAACGAAACATGAAAGTCATAGTTGAAGTCGCTGCCATAGGACGAAACCCACTTGAAGCGCCAGCCCATGCGCTTCTTGAAGGCTTCAATCTCAGGCAGCGGCGCCCGCGAGACCGCAACATATGTCACATCGTGATTCTGGAGGTGGACCAGGGCGCCCTCGATATGGTCAACCTCAAACGAGCAGCCCACGCAGCCCTCCTTCCAACCGGCCCCGAACATGAAATGTTTAACCAGCAATTGACTGCGTCCTTCGAAGAGATCAGTGAGCGCTTCCTTGCCGTTCGGTCCGTCGAAAACGTATGACTTCTCGACTTTGACCCAGGGAAGCTCGCGGCGCTGCCGGCTCAGTTCGTCGCGGGCTCTGGTGAGCTGCTTTTCGCGCACCAGTAGCTCCTTGCGTGCGGCCAGCCATTCCGCTCGGGATACGACTCGCGGATTTACTATCGTGCCCGTTGCCATGATGAAATCTCCTTATTTTGGGCGTTGTTCGTCGGCCGAAGCCTTTTCATAAGTAACCGACTACGCTGTGACCGGTCCCGGTCCCGCCGGCGCAGTGCCCGCCTGCACAGCAGAGCGGTCAGGCTGCCGGACAACATCAATCCTGCAACCCCGAACGCCACGCTTTGAATGCATGCCGGACACATATTTCGCTTCTCCTTGCCTCACTGCCTCCGCCGACCCTCTGGCAGACCTGGTACCTCGACCACCGGCCGGATCTCAACCGTGCCCCACTTTCCTGCTGGAATCTTCGAGGCTATGCTGATCGCTTCGTCGAGATTTTTGGCGTCAACCATAAAAAAGCCGCCGAGTTGTTCGCGTGTCTCCGCGAATGGACCGTCCGTCACCAGCCGTTTGCCGTCCCGCGTACGGACGCTGGTCGCGGTTGAGACAGGGTGCAAAGGCGCAGTAGCCAGAAATTGGCCGTTCGCGTTGAGCTCATGAGCATACTGCGTCGAGTCTTTGTAGCATTGGCTCCTTTCAGCTTCGCTCAGGACCTTTTCATCTAAATAAATCAACAACATGTATTTCATGTCTTTGCCTCTCATTGGTTAGTCGAACGGAGAGTGCTCAGATCGACACTCCGATCAGAAAATATTTACAATCGGGTATGTCCTCCGATGCAACCGCCGCCGTCGAAGCAGTTTACCGCTCGGACTGGGGTCGCATCGTCGCTACCCTGATCGGACTGGTCGGCGACTTCGATCTGGCTGAAGAGTCTGCACAGGAAGCATTTACGGCGGCCGTTGACCAGTGGCGGACTTCCGGCGTCCCCGAGTTCCCCCGGGCTTGGATAGTCCAGACCGCTCGCCATAAGGCGATCGACCGCATTCGACGCCAAGCCAATTTGGCCGAAAAACTGGAATTGCGCGGCCCGGAACTTGAACCGTCTGTCGAACCAGACTACGAAACCAGCGAAATACCCGACGATCGCCTTCGCCTGATCTTTACCTGCTGTCACCCGGCGCTCGCGCTGGAGGCGCAGGTTGCGCTAACCCTCCGCACGCTATGCGGCCTTGAGACAGACGAGATTGCGCGGGCGTTCCTGGTTCCGACGCCGACAATGGCGCAGAGGCTGGTGCGCTCCAAACACAAGATTCGCGACGCCGGCATTCCTTATGTCGTACCGGAAAAAAGCGAAATAGCCGATCGGCTCGATGCAGTACTGACCGTGATCTATCTGGTCTTCAACGAAGGGTATGCAGCCACGCGCGGTGTTCCACTGGTGAGGACCGATCTCTGCGCCGAAGCTATCCGCCTGGGATCTCTCGTCAGGACGTTGATGGGACCACAACCTCCAGCGGAAGTGACCGGTCTTGTGGCCCTCATGTTGCTTCATGATGCGCGACGTCATGCCCGTCTTGACAAGGCTGGTGATCTCGTCATTCTCGAAGAACAGGACCGCAGCCGATGGGACCAGCGGCAGATCGCCAAGGCTCTGCCCCTGGTTGAGGAGGCTCTGCGCGACCGATCCGGTCCATTCGCGCTGCAGGCGGCCATCGCCGCCTTACATTGTCAGGCGTCACGCCCCGAGGATACGGACTGGCCGCAGATCGTTCGGCTCTATGATCTTCTCGAGCGCCTGCAACCTTCTCCTATCATTTCTCTGAACCGCGCGGTAGCGGTTGCCATGGCGGACGGTCCGCAACCCGCGCTCGCGATCATTGACGGTCTCATCAGTGCCGGTGATCTCGACAACTATTACCTCCTGCATGCCGCGCGCGCCGATCTGCTGCGGCGCCTTGGATCGTCAGAGGAAGCTGCAAGCAGCTACCAGCGGGCCCTCGCGCTGGTCACCAACGACAGTGAGCGTCGATTCCTTGAGCGGCGGCTGCGAGAAGTTCAACCGCCCGCAGCATAAGCTGCGACCGTCAGTCGCAGTGAAAATCCCCACAGAAAATCGGGTTTTATGAGGACTGGGATTGTGGAGTGGAGTAAACATTAAAGCACTGGATTGCGGAGGCGCATGGTCGGCGCGGTCGATATTGGCGGAACAAAGATTGCCGTCGGGATCGTGAATCCAGAGGGCAAAGTATTGTGCCGTTTGGAATCTGCAACCCAGCCGGAAGGCCCCTACGAGAGCGCGCTAGAGCGCACAGTCGCTATGCTGAAAACGGCCGTGGCCAAGACTGGGGCAAAACTTCTGGGAATCGGAATCGGATCGACGGGACCGGTGTATCCATTCACCGGCGAATTCGGCAACGTGCACTTCTTTCCCCGTTGGCGCGGGCAAAACCCCGTCAAAGACTTGGAAGAGATTTTCGGCCTTTCTGCCGCAATGGAAAACGATGCTGACGCTGCAGCCCTGGGCGAAGCTGGTTGGGGATCGGGAAAGAATAAGTCGCGGCTGATTTACGTAACCGTAGGCACCGGGATTGGAGTCGGCGTCATCCTCGATGGACGTATCTACCGCGGAGTGGACCAGGCCCATCCTGAAATTGGTCATCATGTCATCGATGCTTCCGGCCCGCTTTGCGTATGCGGTTTTCGGGGATGCTGGGAATCCTTGGCCGCTGGTCCGGCAATGGTCAGTTGGTTGGAAACTAATGCTCCTTCCGATTATCCGCACCGTGCCGGACTGACCGCGAAGCGAATCTGCGACCTGGCTGGCGATGGCGATGAGTGGGCGCAGCGTTCCGTCCAACGCGAAGCCGATTATCTTGGTTTGGGTCTGGCCAATCTGGTCACCATATTCGTGCCCGACGTGATCGTGATGGGCGGTAGTCTCATGAAGAGTGCCACACTTTTTTTGGAGAGGATTCGCACGGTCATTGCCGGGAGCTGCCGCTTTGTTCCCTACGACAAGACAGACCTAGTGGTGGCTTCGCTTGGCGAAGATAGCAATCTTATTGGTGCGGCCAGAGTCTGGTATCACCGCTTCGGTTCCGCTGGAGGAGATCGTGTTACCTGAGGTTTCGGTGATCGAAGGCGAATCCCTTCGTGCGCCAATCCCGCCACAACTTCGTCATCCCGGTCTCTGCGGAGTGGAATGTAGGCGCGGGCGTCCTCGCCCGTGCAAATCGGAGTCGTCGGGGAGACATTCTCGATCAACCCCGGAGGCTCGACGACGCACTTGCTTGTTGAATCCGAAAACTCGGTGAATTGGTCACCCATCTCTATTTTCAATTGGCATACTTTACCGAACATCCGTATGGTCGCGACGTGGGAATGCTGACCGGCCTTCCCGAAGTGACTTCCTGAAGAGCAAGAGACACGAAATTCTTTGCAGTAGCGATATCGGACTGGTCGGTTGTGGGTTTGTCGTCAATCGCGCCGTCGTAAACCAGAACTCCGGCTGGATTAATGACAATCATGTGGGGCGTGGTCTTGGCTGCGTAGAGGTGCCCTACCTGACCCGTGGGATCCAATAACGCGGCCGTAGGAGAAGCGTTCATACGTTCCAGGTAATCATTTTCCTGTTGCGCCGTGACGAATCCCTGTTGACCCTGGGCAGAGGAAATCACGGTGTACCAGACTACCCCGCGAGCGGTCCATTCTTTTTGTAGCCTTTGCATGTTGCCGCTTTGATAATGTTTTTGGGTGTACGGGCAACCTTGATTGTGCCACTCCAGAACGACAAATTTGCCTTTTGAATCCGAAAGCCGATGAGTGCCTCCGCGGCTGTCAACAGCGGTAAAATCGGGCGCTGCCTCTCCAATCCGCACGCCGAACAACGCTGAAGCTATCAGCAGGCACGCAACCACAGCTAGCAATAAATATGTTTTCTTCATGAGTCCCTCCCGCCCTTCTCATTTTATCGAAGATGTCCCGCGTTCCGCACCGTAGCGTCTATGACATAGGCCTCGTCTGGCGCCACGACCAGCACACCTTTGAGCTCAACAATCGGCTTCAGCAGTTGATCTGATTTTCTTAGCCGAATCCTTACGCCTCGCGGGAAGGAGCTCAGTTGTTGCGGTGCGGCATTTTCAACTTGTTGCGGCAGCAGCGGGAAAAAAGTGCTTTGTGAAATGCGGTGACCGGCATTGATGGTCAATTCAAGCTGATCTTTATCGGATACGGCCGTAGCTCCCCAGTTCGATGGCATCGGTTTGGGCAAGCGCTTCCGGGTAACCTCGAATAGATTGTGCGAACCAGATGCCGTCTCGTGCTGCGCGCTGGGTAATACTAGCGTGAGATCCTGTCGCGCGGGGATGCAGACTTCACGGCAAACTACCCAGCGCAGATGACCTTCCAGGCTGACGCTCTCGCCCACTTTAAGGTCCAAGGGGGCGTGAACGGGCACCATGAGCAACACATGATCTTGGTAGCTATAGTCAACAAAGGAGGAGGATTTCAGACGCTCGGGATAGGGCCACTGAATGTCGCCTGCTCGAAAGCCCTTCGGCATCTGCCATTCAACTTTTGGGGGCTCACCGGAATCTCCAGCGTTGACCCAGTAGATGTGCCACCCAGGGTCCAAGTCGAACTTCAGGCCAAGCCAGAATTGCTTGCCGGGAACGACCGCGTCCTGTTCGCTTACGAGTGCCACTTTGCTGACGGACGCGGTCGGCGTTTGCGCGGCGGCAGGGAGCGTCTCGAAGCAAGCGAGAACCAGGACTAGCCACCTTACAATCGTGAATCGCTTCAAGGAGGAATCTCCGAACGAGGTCGTGAGTTAAGTGTTATGCTTGCGCCGGCCTCGGAAGGCGGATTTGCTATGACGTGGAAGTGTTTCGACGGCCTTCGGTGCATGCGGCCAGTGCTCTCCTATCTTAGCCCGACCATGAGTTAGCCAGACTGTGAGGAAAAGACTTGAAGACGCCTCCGTTCACGCGGTTGCTACTTGCGATCGCAGCAATGGCTGTCCTGTCACGGTCGGCGAATGCGCAATTGGTTGCCGATTCCGCCACTCCCTCCCTCCCAGCGGTTTCGGTGTCACGAGCCGCGCTCCTTCCGCAGGTCGCCTACGCTCGCCCGACCCAGAAAATGAAGCTCCGCGGATACTTATTCGACGCGTTTGGCCCCTACCCGATAGTCGGCGCCGCGCTTGCTGCCGGCATCAACCAAGGGGACAACACGCCGCCCGAATGGAAGCAAGGCGCCGAAGCCTACGGCAAGAGATTCGGCTCCGATTTTGGCATCGCAGGGATAACAACGACCACACGCTATGCGCTAGCGGCAGCGTTCCGCGAGGACACCCTGTACTACCGCTGCCAATGCAAAGGCGTGCTTCCTCGTCTGAGCCACGCGATAATTTCGACGTTTAGCGCGCGCCGCGGCGACAATGGTCATCGTGTCTTCTCCATGGCTGCAGTGGTTGCTCCTTATGCTGGTACGATGACAGCCGTTTATGGATGGTATCCGGACCGCTACAGTGCCAAAGATGCGTTGCGGATGGGAAACTACAGCCTACTTGGATATGTGGGCGGGAATATCGCGCTGGAATTCCTCTACGGCGGACCCCACTCTTTGCTTTCTCGCATCCATCTCAACAATCCGCACGCAGCGCCGGCTTTCCCCGATCCGACGAAACGTTAGGGCTTGATTTCGATCGGTGTGCCATCGGGCACGGCGTGCCAGATCTCGTCCATTTCTTCATTGGTAACCGCGATGCAGCCATCGGTCCAGTCCATCTTGCGGTGCCAGCTCCCCAGCCAGCCCAATCCGTTGGGCAACCCGTGAATCATGATGTCGCCGCCCGGAGCGAGGCCGAGTCGTGCAGCGTCCGCGCGGTCCTTGGATTCCGGATACGAAATGTGAATCGAGCGGTGGAATCGGCTATTCAGATTCCTTCGATCTAGGAGGTAAACGCCTTCTGGTGTCCTATGGTCGCCCTGGCGCACTTTCGGGCCGCTCGGATCTCGACCGAGCGCGATCTTGTACGTTTTGAGAACTCTCGCTTGGCTCATCAAAGTGAGAGTGCGCTCTTTCTTTATTACGACAACGCGGTCCGCCCTAGCGCCGGTGAGTGTTGCTTTGTCCTCTGCGGAACAGCCGATTATTAGGTTCAGGATTGCGATGATGAAGAGCCGGGTTCGCACTCGCGGATTATAGCTCCCCACCTGCGCTCGCAGTGCTAGGCTCATCTTGTGGAGAGAACGCCGCTGCACCAATACCCGAGCCAAGGCGTGCACAGGAGGCTTTTCTTCGCGCTCTCATTCTTGTTTTTCGCGGCCTCTTATGCCCCAGGCAACGCTGCCACGCCCACAGCTTCCGGTGAGGCCGCCACCAAGTCATGGCTCGTCCGTTGGCAGCCAACGCTGCTGGTAAACGGGACACCCATTGTGTTTCAGGTCAGGCCGCCAGCCCGCCTGGAATCTCTTTCAGGAAGATGGTTTGATCATGAAGTCTTCTTTAATTTCGACGCGACTAAGAAGAGTTGGTACGGAATCGCAGGAGTCAGCCTCGAGACTCATCCGGCAACATATTTGCTGACTTTGAAAGCGACGACCTCAGGAGGGAAGGAAATTTCCTTCGAACAAAAGCTGCGTGTTCGCTCCGCAAAATATCCGAGCATCGCAGTGACCGTTGCCAAGCAATTTACCGAGCCTAGCCCAGAACAACTGGAGCGGATCAATCAAGAGAAAACACTCAAGCAGGACGTTTTCGGCCGAGTTGGAACCGAGCGCGAGTGGTCCAGGAGATTCCGACCCCCGGTGAATGCCCGCATTTCCGACGTCTTCGGTACACGCCGGACATTCAACGGAAAAGTGCAGAGTATGCACCAGGGGCTCGACTATTCGGTTCCACCGGGCACACCAGTTTCGGCGCTCAATGCTGGGACCGTGTTGCTGGCGCGGCCGCTTTTTTTCGAAGGCGACTGCGTTGTGCTCGACCATGGGCAGGGGCTACTGACGCTCTACCTGCACCTTTCAGAGATCAAGGTAAAGGAAGGTGAACACGTAGCGGCTGGCCAGGAAATCGGTCTGAGCGGTGGGAGCGGCCGCGTTACTGGACCTCACCTACACGTCGCAGTACGCTGGCAAGGCATCTACCTGAATCCGGCGACGCTACTCGCTCTCAAGTTGCCGTAAGCCGGCATCACCGGACTTCGAATTCACGACCGCCCACCGGAAATTCTTCCCGTCCCGCTGCGTGGGCCGGGGACGGAGCGCGCAGAGTCTTTCAACCCCAAATTCCGGATCAGACGATGCAGATAGTTTGCGTGTACTCCCAGAATGCGCGCCGCCTCAGTGTAATTGCCCTGGGCTTCCTCCAGCGCACCCAGAATGAGTTCTTTCTTTAGTTCCTTCAGGGCGCCGTGATATTTCGCCGAAACCCCAGGGCGCGGATCTCTTTCCAGAATCGACTCTGGCAGGTCCTCCGGGCGAATTACGTCCGACCAGGCCAAAACCAAAGCGCGCTCGACAGCGTTCTCCAATTCGCGCACGTTTCCCGGCCAGTCGTAATTCACCAGGCACGCCATCGCTTCAGGAGATATCTGCTTAGCCTTTAACTTGCACCGGGAACTGGACTTGACCACGAAATAGTCCGCAAGCATGGGGATATCTTCGCGGCGTTCCCGCAGTGGCGGCACCACCAGCGACACCACATTCAAACGGTAATAAAGATCCTGACGGAAAGAACCGGCCTTCGCGGCTTCCTTCAAATCTCTATTGGTGGCAGCGATCAGCCGGATGTCTACGGAAATCGGGCGAGTGCCGCCCACCCGCTCGAACTCGCGCTCCTGCAATACACGCAACAGCTTGACTTGCAGAGCGGGCGCCAGTTCCCCAATTTCGTCCAGAAAAACCACGCCCCCGTTGGCCATTTCAAAGCGGCCTTTCTTTTGCGTGACCGCCCCAGTGAACGCCCCGCGTTCGTGGCCAAACAATTCGCTCTCCAGCAAGCCCTCGGGGATTGCTGCACAATTAATTGCGATGAAGGGCTTGCTCGATCGCGGACTGTTGCGATGCATGGCCCGTGCCACCAATTCTTTTCCGGTCCCGCTCTCACCTTCGATCAACACAGTTGAATCTGTCGGGGCCACCCGGGATAGAAACTGATAAACATCCTTCATGGGGGCGCTTTCTCCCACCATGTTGTGATCGAGATTCACTTCCGTGGTCAACCGCAGATTTTCCTGCTCCAGCCATTGCAGGCGGCGCGCGTTTTCCAGGGCGACGGCAGATATACCAGCGATGGCCGTCACCAGCTCCAAGTGATCCTTATCAAAGCGCGTCGCCGTATTGGTGGTGTCCACGTAGATGCAACCGATCACTTTTTGAAAAATCAGCAGGGGCACGCATAGCAGCGAGCGGACATTGGAACTAATCAGGCTCTCCACTCCACTGAATCCGCCGCTGTTCGGCACGTCGATTCCCAGGATCGCAACCCCTTCCTCGAGCACCTTACTCGCAATGGTGCGGCTCACGCGCACCGGTTCGCTCGATCGCGATCCACGATGGCGGGCAAACACCGACGTGAACTGATTGCCACCTTTCCCATCCAGCAGGATGGCGCCGCGCTCTGCAGGAGCCACCTCGAAAATCAAATCCAGAATTCGTGCCTGTAACTGCTCCAGGTCGCCAATGGAATGCACCAGCCGGCTGATCTTAAGCAGCGCGTTTAGATTTCGCGCTAACCGCGAAGTGGCCGGCAGCTCGCTCAGGATGCGATCCGGCTGCAAGTAGAGCACGTCCTGTGGACGAATCTGCGTCGTGGTGTGAGCCTGGCTGTCTTCGAACTCTACCGGCCCCGACCCAAGCTCTTCCTCGTCCTCTTGAACCAGGAAGATAAAGACCGAGTCCCCGACGGAAATCTGGTCGCCGTGACTCAGTTTGCTTTCTTTGATGGGCGCGCCGTTTACGAATGTGCCATTCCGGCTATCCAGATCACGGATCTGATACCCGCCGTCCTTGCGGCTGAACACACAGTGCCGCCGCGAAATGGAAGGATCGCTGATGGAGAGCAGATTGGATGGGTCGCGTCCGACGGGAAGCTTGCCCTCGGGAAGCGCAAAAATCGAATCCTTCAAAGGTCCCGCGACTACCTGAAGCCTTGGGTTCACTTAGAGCCCCTGCCTGAGCCCGGAGTGGTTTAACAAACCTTCTCGAGGGTAAGCTTATCGCTAATCGGCTTGTTCCACTATCAGAACGGATAGACGGCTATCCGATCGGATAGTCCGTTCCCGGACGATGTGTTTGTCATGCATTGTGCCATGCGCCCGGACCTCCCGGGAAATCAATACGTTAAAGGACATTCTGCCTTCTTGGCAACCAACCCGAGCCGTGGTCACACACGTGCTCTACAAAATATCGACGACTAGCCTGGCAAAAGCGACGGGGGAAGCGCTTTCAGATATTTCGCTAGGCAGTGCTCATCGGGAACCCGAGGGACCCCTCATCGGGCTCCCGATTTTATTTTGCGGATTTTTTCTGCTAGCCATTGGCGGCGAGCAGGCTGGGTAACGGCTCAGCCTGCGGCACGGCAACTCCGTCGCGGAACTGCACGCTCTTTCCTGAGATTGCTGGAACGCGATCGCCGGGTACGAGAATTCCGACCAGATTCAGGGGATCAGCGGCGGAGAGTGCGACTACTTCTCCAGTAGGCTGCAAATTGCGTGTTGCTCGGAGCGATTCCACCGCTACGGGGAGAGCGAACTGCTCGCCGAGGAAGCCATCTACGAAACGGCCGCCGCGAATCTCAGCGCGATCCTCGAGGCGCCGGAATGCCATCTGAAGTTCTCGCCACTTGGGTAGGTTAGTCTCTCGTGGGAGCAAATCGCGGAAGACTACCCCGTAGCGCTTAAGCAACATCCAGCAGGTGGCCTCCACCGCGCGATTGCGCTCGACCGCCTGGTCAGTGTAAAGCAGCGCCCATCGTCCAGTGCTGTGCCGTGGACGCGCGCTACGCCCGCTGCCTTGCCCAGCCCGCCGCTTGGGATCAATAAGAGAACGCAGATTGTCGAAGCCGTCCGCCGTGACCAATCCACCTGCGACCAATTCCCACAGCGCCGTTTCTACTTCGGACTTCAACTTTCCCGTCCCGCGGACAATATCAGCAAAGAACGAAGCGCCGCGCTGGCGCAGAAACTCCGACACCCGCCGCGCTGCCTCACTGAGCCCGCGCGCCTCCGGTTGCTCCGTTGCGGGGTTGTGCGGGCTCATCCAATCCGATTCTTCACGTATGAAGAAAGTGATCGGGGCCACGCTGGTCGGAATTACTCGGCGTTTTCCGGCGGCTGAATCCTCGAGCGTCGCCGGATGCGGCGACAAGCGGCCCCAGCCCACCGCGCCCGTCAGGCAAAGCTGATCAAGCCACTTGGGATCATAGTTCGCAATGCGCCGGCCTAGAATCTGCCGCTCCCAGGCATTGGCGGGGATTTCAAAACCTTGCAACTGGCGCAGCACATCGAGCGTTGCGCGTTCACCTTGAACCTGCGTTCCAGGCGCAATGTGCTGCCAGCGCAGCAACCAGCGCATGAACTGCGCGGCTGTGACTGGCTCGATCTGCTTGCGGAGCGTGGCCACGGTCAGCCGATGAATGCGCGCTAACAGCCGCCTTTCGCACCATTCCATTTCGTGTGGGGCGAGTTCGTGTGGCGCGGGCGCGCCCGCCGGCGGGGCGTGCTCCGTGAACTTCCCCCGCAGCGCCGTGCCACCCGCTTCCATGCGCAGCAGCGCCTTTTCGATTTCAGAAGAGGGAAGTCCAAGTAACGATGCCAGATGCTCTGCCGTGACAGGCCCCAGATGTGTCATCCAGCCGCTCACAAGAGTGAGCAGGGCATCACCGTGAGAGGGAACGGCGGCCGCGATTTCCGCCACATTCTGTTCAAAGGCGGCTGCAGGAAACAGAAGCAGGAAAGCCTTGGCACGCTCCGCCGCCACCCAGTAACGTGTGCCGGCGTGCTCAGCGCGAGTGGCGCGTCCCTGTTCGAGCAGCCTCTCGAAATATACCTGCCATTCGATCAGGGCCAGCTTGGCGTCTTCCGGCACAGCTACCAGCGTGTGCAACACATCATGCAACTCATCGGCATCGCGCACATCCGGCCAAGCCTCTTCCCGAACCTGCGCAATCGCCGCCTGATCAAGCTTGCCAACCTCCTCAAGTACAGACTCTGGCAGAATCCGCCGCATCTCCACCGCGCGCGCCCGTCGCTCCTCCAACGGCGCATCGTCAAGATATGCGTACGGGTTAGCATTCAGGATTTCATGGGAGAACTGCGACGGCACCGGCGTATCTACGGCTACGCAGCGGATGCGTCCTTCGGCCATGCCCCGGAGCAGATCTTTCAGTCCGTCCAGATCCATGGCTTCTGTCAGAACGTCCTTCATGACTTCCTTCACCAGCGGATGGTCGGGAATCTGGATGTCACCGGCAATGTTTTCCTGACAGGCTGCCACATCTGGAAAAACCGAAGCCAACAAATCATCAGAGCGCATGCGTTGAATTTGCGGCGGAACCTTCTTACCGCTCTGAAAGCGGAGCAATGCAAGAGAGCGATTGGCGTCCCAGCGCCAGCGTGTGCCGAAAATGGGCGAGGCCAAGGCAGCCTGCTCCAGAATAGGCTGGACGGTTTCCGCGTTCAGAAAATGGAAAACGTCCGCTAGCGGAAAGCTGTGCTGCTCGGCCAGCGCGATGTTGAGGCCGTTGTCCGTGGCTGCGGCCTGCAATTCAAAATTGAAACTGCGACAGAATCGCTTACGCAACGCCAGCCCCCAGGCTTTGTTGATGCGCCCGCCGAAGGGCGCATGGATGACCAGTTGCATCCCGCCGCCTTCATCGAAGAAACGTTCCGCGATGATCGTGTCCTGCGTTGGTACCGCGCCTAGCACGGCCCGTCCTTGCAGGATGTACTCGATTGCTTGCTCAGCGCCTGATTCATCCAGGCCGCATTCTTCTTTCAACCAGGCAACAGTCTCAGCGACTTCGGATTGATTCTGCGAAACTCCAACCGGGAAGATGTTTTCCAGCTTGTCGCTGACCTGCTTCCGGAGATTGGCCAAATGTAGGGAAAGTTCTTGCGTTCGTGCCGGAGCTTCACCCAGCCAAAAGGGTACAGTCGGTGGGGCTCCGTGCGCATCTTCCACCAGAACACGTCCTGATTTGCCCTCCACCCGGCGAATTCGCCAGGAGCTGTTGCCCAGCAGCATGATGTCGCCGGCATTGCTTTCTACCGCAAAGTCCTCATCGAGCGTGCCAATGACGATGCCTTCAGGTTCGGCAACCACAGTGAAAAGCGCAGTCTCCGGGATGGCGCCGCCGCTGGTGATTGCCGCCAAACGGCTGCCACGCCGCGAGCGTAATTTGTGGTTTACACGATCACGATGAATGTAAGCACCATATCGGCCACGTTTTGCGGCGATCCCCTCGGAGAGCATTTCAAGAACCGCTTCGTAGATCTCTCGCCGGAGATTGCGATAGGGATACGCCCGCTTCACCAGAGCGAACAGTTCATCTTCGTCCCAGCCGCCCGGATCGTCTTCAGTTGTGCGGTGGGCTGTGTGGCGCACGGGCCCCGCCCGCGTATCCAGAGCGGCAGCGGTTTGGCTTACACGGTCCTGAAGCTCGGCTTTTGTTTCCTCAAGTTCCAGCACAGCTTCCGGTGCCCGCGGGCGGGGCGCCCGCGCCACCTGACTATTGCTACTCTCGGCGGCGCAGGCTGCGACGATTTGCTGTGCCAGAATATCCAGTGGCGCATCCGGGATCATGATGCGATCCAGGTCGCCCTGCCGGATGGCCCGCACGAGCGCGGCGCATTCAAGCAGCTCGTCGCGAGTGGTCGCGAAGAAGCGTCCCTTAGGAACCGCCCCTCGCCAGTGCCCCGAGCGCCCCACTCGCTGCAGTGCGGTCGCGATGGCTCTCGGCGAACTAATTTGAGCCACCAAATCCACCGTGCCGATGTCAATTCCCAACTCCAGGGAAGCCGTGGCGACCAATACTTTAATCTTGCCATCTTTCAGCTTGTTCTCGGCGGCGAGCCGCAGCTTGCGGGAGAGGCTTCCGTGGTGGGCCGCGACGTTATCTTCGCCAATCCGTTCAGCCAGATGATGCGACACTCGTTCCGCCAACCGCCGCGTATTCACAAAAATCAGCGTGGAGCGATGCTGCTCGATCAACTCCACCAGCCGGTTGTAAATCTCCTCCCACATCTCATTGGTAGCGATCGGGCCAAGCGGGCTGGCCGGAACTTCGACTGCGAGATCGAGGTTTCGTTTGTGACCGATATTCACGACAACCGGATCCGGACGCCCATTGCCGGTCAGGAAGTGAGCAATTTCTTCGATTGGTTTCTGTGTTGCTGAAAGCCCGATCCGTATCGGAGGACAGAACGTTAGTGCCTCCAACCTCTCCAGCGAAAGCGCCAAATGAGCTCCACGCTTGTCGTCAGCCACGGCGTGGATCTCATCCACGATCACGGTTTCGACATCGCGCAGAATTGCCCGACTGCGCTCCGCGGTTAGAAGAATGTAAAGCGACTCTGGCGTGGTCACCAGAATATGAGGCGGGCGCTTCAGCATCGCGCGACGCTCGTGCATGAGCGTGTCACCAGTGCGGACCGCGGTGCGAATCTCGGGCATCAGCAACCCGCGGTCGCCTGCCATCCGCAGAATCTCGCCGAGCGGCACTTCAAGATTTTTCTGGATGTCGTTGCCCAGCGCTTTCAATGGAGAAACGTAGAGCACTTCGGTCCGGTCGTGCAGATCACCGGCGAGCGCTTTTCGTACCAACCGATCGATGCAGGCGAGAAACGCAGCCAGAGTCTTGCCGGAGCCGGTGGGCGCGGAAATGAGCGTGGTGTGGCCCGCGAGAATATGCGGCCAACCCTGCTCCTGCGGCTCCGTTGGAGTTCCAAATCGCCGGACAAACCAATCCCTGACCAGAGGATGCGCCCAGGCAAGAGAAGAGGGAGGGGAGGACATTGAGTGATTCTAGCACAAGACTTTCGTAGATTGTTCGCCCTTAGGCCCCACGATGAAGAGGGCGGCTTTCCCTCAGCCCCAAGCCGAATCCCACTTCGGTACGAATTTCTAGCTCCGTGTGACGCACGACCTTTCTCACCGTCGAACCTCATGCATAGGATGAACTCTGCGTCAAAGAGCAGGGAGGAAAACTCTGTGGCCCGAAAATTACTGGCGTCCTCAATCATAGTATTAGCGTTGCTGACGACGGCAAGCGCATCGCTAACGGAAGTCCGGCAGGATTTTCTCAATCAAACTGCAACATTCTCTTCGACCAGCGTAATGACCGCTCCCACGTCAGACGGCAGCTACTTGATCACGGTCTATCTGGATCAGCCGGCCGGAGGCACAGTTTCCGCCACAATTGGGTGGACGGACGAAAACGGCAACCAGCAGCAGTTCCCAGTCCTGGGCGGATCGGCTTGGTTCGCGGTTCGCCTCAAGGCAAATACCACTGTAACCGTCGCAACCACAGGGACCGTCAGCGGCACCTACAACCTTTTTGTCGACGGCATGGGTTTCTGGAACTAGGAGCTAGACATGAAATGGAAACGCCTGCTCGCCATAACGATGCTTCTGGCCGCGCCGCTGAACGCGACCGCACGCCTTACCGACATCGCGAAGGACTTTGTCAACCGGACCACGATCTTCTCGGCCACCCGCGTCATGGCCCCGCCCACGGCCAGCGGAAGCTATTTGATGTCCATCTTCATCAATCAACCATCTGGTTCGTTGGGCACAATCACAGCCACTCTACGTTGGACAGACGAGCAGGGTCCGCAGTCCAAAAGCCTCGCCCTTCTTGACAACGGCTTGCCACAGGGGATCGCGTTCCCCATCCGTGTCGTCGCCAACACCCGAGTAACTGTGGAAACCAAAGGGACTGTTGGGACCACCTACGATCTTTTTGTTCGTGGGGTTGGATTCTGGATCCCGGCGGCAGGGAAGACCTCACTCACCAGCTATCACAAAGATCTCTTGCAGTGGACCAATGCAAGTTATCCGAATTTGCAATCAATCTTGACTGCCCCAAGCGTCGATAAAAGCTATCTCGTCCGGGTTGATTTTGACGAGGTGCCAAACTCCGCCGGCGACGTAATGTGTGTGGACATCATCTCCACGGACGAGTATTCCGGAAGTCAAACGCAAACCGGATGCGCCAATCCGAACGGTGTTCCCACGATGATGGTGTTTCCCATTCGGGTGAAGGCTGGCGCGACGCTACAACTGATGACGTACCATTTCTCGCCCCCGAAGTGGGGCGCTTCGCCGGCCTATAACCTGACCGTCGATGTGATCGGTTTTTAGGAGGCAAGCTAACCTTTACGGCGGGCCAAACATTCCGGTGGTGGACGATCAGAGTCTCATTCCCTCCTGAACGCGATATCCGCGGCCTGATGCTAGAATCCCCGCCATGGCCAAAGCACAGTCGGCTCAGTCCCGTGCCAAGAAGATCAAACTCCTGCTCTTCGACGTGGACGGCGTTCTCACCGACGGCAAGATTTTTGTTTTTCCTGCTCCCATCGGCGCCGCGCCAGCGACCGAGGGACGAGCCTTCAAAGGTGAAGATCAGGGCGGCTTCGGCTTGATCAGTCAGACCATGATCGAAGCCAAGGGTTTCCACGCGCACGATGGTGCCGCGATTTCGTTGGCTCGCCTCGCGGGCATAAAGACGGGGCTGATCACTAAGCGCATCTCGGAGACCGTTGCCCTGCGCGCCCGCGACCTCAGGCTGGAGCATGTGCATCAGGGCATCCAAGACAAACTAACCTGCTTCGAACAGATCCTGAAGCAAGAGTCAATTTCAGCAAGTGAAGCCGCTTTCGTTGGAGATGACGTAATCGACCTTCCCGTGATGCGCAACTGCGGATTGGGTATTGCCGTGGCAAATGCGCGTGCCGAGGTGAAAAAAGAAGCACACTACGTCACGTCCCATTCCGGCGGAGACGGGGCCCTGCGTGACGCGATCGAGTACATCCTGAAGGCGCAAGGGAAGTGGAAGCAGGTAGTCAGTATTTACATCTGTGAGAGAAGTCCGCAGAAAGCCAATTCTTAGTCTTTAGCGTAGCGAATATGAGTGGACTTGCCAAAGTGCCAGATGGAAACCGCTACTGTCTGATCTTAAAAAACCCATCGGCCGTCTGCTTGGGGCGTGCTCGGGTCGACGACCGATGGGCTACCGTTTCTCCTTACTCACCCTGTTGTTTTCAGGAGTATTTGCTGGATCTAACCCCCGGCTTCATAAAAAGTCGCGTCAGATTTTGTAAAGTTTTGTAATACCCATTCAACCAGAAACCAGGCCTATTCAGGTATTCCCGGCGGGCGGGCGCTCATCAGCGCTACAAAGCGGGGGTCATTGCGCAGCCCGGCAAACTCGGCGTCTTTATAGACTTGGTCAATTCCCTTGTAGCCCTCTTCCATGGCCTTGCGCAGATACTCCAGCGACCGGTCAGTGGCGCCCATCTTGGCGTAAAGCTTGGCCATCACGTAGCTGTAGTGGGCGCGGTCTCCAGGCGACGCCAGCTGGGCGGTCACGCCCGTACGAGAAGTCCTTTCCAACACGTCCGGATCCAATTCTAAAGCGCGGTTGTAGGCCTGCAGCGCCTTCTCAAATTCATTCTTGGAGAAGTAAGCCGCGCCCAGATTGCTATAGTAGGATGCAACGTCTCCGCGGAGTTCAATCGCTCTCAAGTACAGTTTAATGGCCTTCCGATAGCCCTTTTCTTCGTAGTGGACGGCCCCAAGATTGTTATAGGCGTCAGCAAAGTTGTGATCATAATGGATGGCACGTTCAAAGCTTTTCTGCGACTCGCGGAAGCGCTGCATCTGCAGTTCTACGATGCCCATCTTGTTGTAAACCTTGGGTTCCGGTTTTTTGGCCAGCGCCGCTCGATAGTAGTCCAGGGCATCCAGGTAGGATTTTTCTGCGCGCAATTCATCACCGCGCTGCTCCAGTTCAGTGAGTGAAGCATTGATGGTGGGCGGATCGGCGCGCCGTATCTGCGGTGGACTGACCTGAACCTGGTCGGTGGGGCCGACTTGCGCCGGCACTTGGATGGGAGCCAGCAAAATTACGAACAGTAAAGCGGCAAGCTGAGACTCACACATAAGCTTACCTCCTGCAGATAAGCCAAAACTCCGCGGGGCCGTTCGCCGCGATCTAGTGAGGAGGGTCGCCATTCTCCGGTGGTTTGGGCGGCGTAGAGTTAGACGACTTGTCCTCCTTAAAGATACCCACAATTTTACCGAATAGACCCTTTTTCTTCTTAGCATCCTCTACCGCCGCTTCTGATCCTGCGCCTGCCGGTGGAGGCGGAAGGACCTTATCGTTGCCCAATCCGAAGATTCGGGAGAAGAAGCCGCGCACCCCCGTACCCTGGTCGCAAGTTTGGCTGGGTTCGGTGCCGGCAATGAAGGCGGCGGTGTAATTGTCGGGACACGAAGGGGTTGCCAGAAGATTAGTTAGCTTGTCCAGTTGCACATCCACAACCCCCGCAGGCTGGCCGAAAGGCTTCACGTCTGAGTATTGCGGAAGGACAACAGCTTTTTTCATGAACTCTGCCCAGATAGGGGCGGCGGTTTGCGCTCCACTCAAACGAAGATCACTGTAATCGTCGTAGCCGACCCACACGATGCACAGAAGGTTGCTGGTGTAGCCGGCGAACCAGCCATCGTGCGAGCTACCGGTCTTGCCAGCGGCGGGGGCATTGAATCCGCGGGCGCGGACCGGGAAAGCGGTGCCGAAGTTCAACACGCCCTCCATCATGTTGGTCATCAGGTATGCCACGCGCGAGTCCAGAACCGGTCGTTGTTCTGGCTTGAAATCCATGACTACGTCGCCGTTCTGGTTGCGCACGGAGTTAACTACGACTGGCGAAATCCGTGTTCCCTGGTTGGCGAATACCGTGTAAGCCGCGGCCATGTCCAAGGGAGTGGCGTCGTAGGCGCCCAAAGCCATGGCCGGAGTGGCTTTGACCGAAACGATCCCTGCGGACTTTGCCAGGTCCGCGACTTTGTCGTATCCCACTTGCTCAGCCAGTTTTACGGTCGCATTGTTCAAGGAGAGCGCCAAAGCGTAGCGGGCTGTAACCTCCCCGTGATATTCCTCTTTGTAATTGCGTGGCTCGTAGATCTGGTCGCCGTAGGAAAACGTGGTGGGTTCGTCTTCGACGAGTGACGCCGGCGTAAACACCGGATTTGCGCCGTCCAGCGCCGTATTCATGGCTGCGGCATAAACGAACGGCTTGAAGATGGATCCGGTTGGACGTCTGGCCACCGCATGGTTCAACTGGCTAAGTCCATAATTGCGTCCACCCACCAAGGCCAGTACCTCGCCAGTGTGGGGGTCCATGGCCACCATCGCCACTTGCGCCTGCGGCCCGGGGGAGACTACGCTCTCAAATTTGTTCTTACCAACCTTCACTCGCTTAGTGCGTAGCTTGGTGACCTGGTCATCCACCAGCTTCATACCCATTTCCACGGCTTGGGCGGCAGCTTTCTGCAAATCCGGATCGAGCGTGGTGTAAATCCGATAGGACTGCTCGTTCATCTGGCGCTCGTCCAGCTTAGTGATCACTGTGTCGCGAACCAAGTCAACAAAGTAGGGTGCGTCGCTCGCCTCTACGTTGGGCGGAGCCAGCTTTAACGCTGTAGCCTTTGCTTTTTCGGCATCGGCTTTGGTGATGGCATGAGTATCCACCATGCTGTCGAGCACCAGGTTGCGCCGCTCCAGCGCACGTTCCGGATGGCGATAAGGCGACAGGTAGCTCGGCCGCTGAATGATTCCCGCCAGCATTGCCGCCTCGGGCAGGGTGATGTCCTTCAGGTCTTTGTTGAAATACGCCCTCGATGCCTGCGCGAAGCCGCTTACCGCAAAGGAACCGCGCTGGCCCAGGTCCACCCAATTGGCATAAAACTCGAAAATCTGCTGCTTGCTGAACTTATGCTCCAATTCCATGGCAATCAGCATCTCCACCAGCTTCCGTTTCACTTTCTTTTCCGGGGTGAGAAAGAAGCCGCGAGAGAGCTGCATGGTGATGGTGGAACCGCCCTGCTCGTGACGCTGGTGGGTCAGGTCAATCCAGGTGGCTTCGGCCATGCGGACAAAATTTACGCCGTTGTGCTCGAAGAAGCGGCGGTCTTCGATAGCGAGGACTGCGTCTACCAGGATTTTGGGAATGTCGTCGTACTTGACGACTTGCCGCTTGGAGCGTTGCTCTGCGTCAAACAGCGATGTGATCTTTTGCGGCTCGAGCTCGTAGGCTGCCAGCTCGCCCGATTTCCCTGTGATGCTCTCTACCTGTCCGCCCCGAATGCGAATGGTCGCGGGTTCAGGACTATGATACGAGTTGGGACCGGGTTTAATTTCGATCCCACCCTCAAGCAAGCGGTAGCTGCCCATCAAGGATTGCCCATCCGTCTCGGTATAGCCCGTCCGACGCAGTCGCGACGCTATCTCTTTGGATTCCGCCTTCGCGCCCACGCGAAGGGCTTGAGGAATGGCGTAGATGGTGGCTGAGCTGCTGAATACCGGTCCTTTGAAGCGCTGATCGATGATGCGATCGTACTTTACATAGAGGTAGGTGAACGTGACGCCGACAGAAGTCGCGAGCACTGCGAAAACGATCAATGCGGCTCGGACTACCGGATCGTGGGTGCCTTTACCAGAGGTCGAGCTTTTCGGAATCTTGAGTGTTATGGCCACGGATATGGGCTGGAATCGAATTCCATACCTACTTTGACGATGGATTGCGCCAGTGTTGTTATCCGAACGCGAACAATTTTTTCGCCGTCAGGCTCGCGGTGTTCGACTCCAATCGCCTTCGGGGAAAGATGACTCATTTTAACCCGTCGAACGATGATTTTGCCGCTTGGCGGTTGGTACTCTGGTACACCGGCCTCTCGGCTTCCGCATGTGGCGCGTCCGATCCTCCCAGGCTAGTCGGTGATGGCGAAGGGGAAGTTGTTTGTAACCGTCAGATCCTGGACGGTATGCGTAAGCGCCCCGGTGGTTGGATTTGCGGTCAACACGGAAAACTTCGTGCCCCCGACGGCATCTATGCAAAACGCCGCTCCGCCACTCTGATCAAACTGGCAATCCTGAACAATGGGCAGGCTGATGAACGGTGAATTTGGCAGCTTCGTCAACGTTCCCGTAGAACTAAGCTGATACCCTTCGACTGCGGTGATTGCCTTGGTGCTGTCCGTCCCAAAGGTGTAAACGAACTGTCCGCTAGGATGGATCGCGAACTCAAAAGGCGCAGCCGTCGTCGAAAATGGAGAGCCCGCAACTGCAGTTGGCGTCCCTGCTGAATCAATCGAGAACACGGAAATATGGTCGTCAGTCGCAGAGTTCGGCTGGTCCAGGATCCCGGCAACGCCCAACAGGAATTTTCCGCTAGAGTCTGCGTGC
The DNA here is from genome assembly GCA_035512155.1 of Terriglobales bacterium. Classification (GTDB taxonomy): domain Bacteria; phylum Acidobacteriota; class Terriglobia; order Terriglobales; family Acidobacteriaceae; genus JABCYV01. Next base: position 25,511 of record DATKEN010000002.1, read on the forward strand.
ACGGTGGCTACGCCTAAATTGAATGGGCTGCCCGCGATTTCGGTGAGCGCCCCGCTACTCTGGTCAATTGAGAAGGCAACGATGGGAAGAGGGGTGACGATGTCTCCCTGTCCGGCATACAGGAAATTTCCCTTTCCATCCACCGCCAAGCTATCGGCGCTAACCATATTGAAACTCTGGAAGGTTCCTGTGGTTGTCAGCGCACCTGTTGTTTGATCGATCTTGAACACCGTGATTGCTCCAACTCCCTCCCCCCCGACAAAGAGGAAACGGCCTTTTGGATCGCTGACCGCCGTATCTCCGCCTGCCGCCGAGAACGGACTGCCGGTTATGGGTGTCAACGCGCCACTGGTGCGATTGATCGCAAACGCTTGAACCGTCGAATCACCCATGGGAACGTAGAGAAACTGCTTGTTCACAATCACCATGTTGTCGGTGCCAGTACTGGGCAGGGTTGGCGGTGTAAATGGGTTCAGGAGAGCAAGAGTGCCTGTATTGCTGAGGCCAGCCGCCTCAATAGTGCCAGCACCAGTATTGTCGAGCGCGAAATAGTACAGGAACACACTGGTAGTGCTTCCCCCTCCCCCGCCGCCACCACCGCCGGCGCTTGATCCCGAGCCGCAAACGTTGCTAGTAGTGATTCCTCCCGACGATCCGCTACCAGTGCCGGAGCCACTGAGAGAACTGTTGGGACACTGCTGCTTTCCGCATCCCACCAGGGTCATGCCGGCCACGATAGCCAGCACCAGGAAGATTCTATTGGTGAAACCCATCACATCCTCCGAATTCTCTTGTTCACCGCCACTGGTATGTAGGTAGGGTTTTTCGTTCCACTTTCGACGCTGGATTAGGACTTTCCGGATGTTAGATGGTTACCAAAAGCGGAAACAAGAGTACCGAAGTAAGCAAGATTGGCGTGGCAGGTTCACGCCCGAAATGCGCGGGTGCGCTGGACGTCTGTGTCGTTTGGCGGCTCTGCGAAGCGCCGCTTGGCTAAAATGCACCTTTATTTTTGACCGACGGTTCGAAGTGCAAATCCAGGGGATAGCCGGGCAGATTCACGTGAACCATGTACGAGGTTTCGATCATTACTGTCCCGGTGCCAGTCGGTCCCGTGCGATGAACCTTGATCTGCTCTTTAGTGAGCGGAATCTCCAAATCCTGTGCTTTCTTGAAAATGGTATCCCGGATAGCGTCTTCCGGCTTGGTGCTGTAAGTTGCCAGCTGGGCCTCGGTCTTTATTTCATCCTCGAACTGGTAGTTGGAGAAATAGGGTGGAATCAGCTCCGCGCCCAAGAATATAGCGGCGACAATAACGAAAACGCCAAAGATGAGTTTGATCGAACCCATATTCTGCTCCCCTTGTGGCGTGCGCTATGGGTCGATTTCCCTAAGGCACCGGCCGCAAGACTTTCTCAAAGTAGTCGGTTATTGCGGCGATGCTAGCATCCTGCATTTCCCGTGTCGAGCGCCGAACCACTTCAACAGTACCTTCAGTAACCTTCTTTCCAACGTTGACACGAAAGGGAATGCCCACCAGGTCAGCATCCTTGAACTTCACCCCTGGCCTTTCGTCCCTGTCGTCTAGTAACACCGAGAAACCAGAAGTCTCCAGGCGGCGGGCAATGTCTTCGGCTGCCGCCTTTAACTTCTCATCGCCAACATTGGTCGGTGTGACGATGATCTCGAAGGGCGCAATTGGCGGCGGCAACCAGAAACCATTTTCATCGTTACCTTGCTCGACGGCGGCAGTCAGGATGCGCTCGATTCCGATTCCGTAGCTGCCCATGATCGGCGTAACTTCTTTGCCATTTTTGTCGAGCACCCGGGCTCCCATCGACTCCGAATACTTATAGCCCAGCTTGAAGATGTGGCCGATCTCGACCGCAGTGTCAATACGCAGCGGAGCGCCGCAATTCGGGCAGGCTTCACCCGCAGCCACATTGCGCAAGTCGACGTACACCGTCGGCTGAAAGTTGCGGCTGGGGGTTACATTTTTCAAGTGATAATCTTCCTTATTCGCGCCTGCGATCAGGTTCTTGCGTCCCTCGAGCCCCTTATCGACCAGTAGCGCGGGATGCTCGGTGTCATTCAGGTCTTTTGCCCAACTGATGCCGATCGGTCCCAGGAATCCTGCGGGAGAGCCGAAGAGCTCCTCGATTTCGTTGGCTTCCATGGGACGAGTTTCTCTACCCCCCAGAGCCGTCGACAGCTTGGCCTCATTCATCTGATGATCGCCACGCAGCAATAAGATGACCGGGCGGGGTCGCGTCTTCCCGGTTCTCGAATCCGGTTCGTTCGCCATCAAGGCCAACGTCTTAATTTTGTTTTTTGGGGACACGCCAAGAAACCGAGCGACGTCTTCAATCGTCTTCATTCCTGGAGTGTGCACCTCGATCGGATTGCCATCGCCCGCGGCGGGCAGATCGTCCACGGACGCAAGTTTCGAGGTTGCCTTCTCCAGGTTTGCCGCATAGCTGCAGCTTTCGCAGCTCACGATCAGGTCTTCACCTGCCGGCGTTCGCACCATGAACTCATGCGACTGTGATCCGCCCATTGCGCCGGAATGGGCTTCGACCACCATGTATTCGAGCCCGCAGCGGTCGAAGATCCGGCAGTAGGCGTCGTAATGTTTTTGATAAGAAACATCCAGCCCGGCTGCGTCCATGTCGAACGAATAAGAATCCTTCATCATGAACTGCCGGACCCGCAGCAACCCGGATTTCGGCCGCGCTTCATCTCGAAATTTGCTCTGGATCTGGTACCAGATTTGCGGTAGTTGCTTGTAACTGCGCAGCTCCTTGCGCGCAATTTCGGTCATCACTTCTTCGTGCGTCATGCTCAGGCACAGGTCGGCCCCCTTACGGTCTTTCAGCCGGAACATGGTGTCGCCCATGACGGCCCATCGTCCGCTGGCCTCCCACAGTTCACGCGGATGCAGCGCCGGCAAATAGAACTCCTGCCCGATCTTGTCCATCTCTTCGCGGACAATAGCGATGATCTTGTTGAAAGATCGGTTTCCGAGAAAAAGATACGAGTAGATTCCGGCAGCAAGCTGGCGGATGTAGCCCGCCCTCACCAGAAACTTATGGCTGGCAACCTCGGCGTCGGCCGGGGCTTCGCGCAGAGTAGGGATAAAGAGTTCAGACCAGCGATGCATAGTTGGCGGTCCTGAGCAGCAGGGAATTGGTTATTGTAATTGATTGGACTTTCGTACACCTGCAGGGACAGCCACGGTTGGCAGCCCTACCGTGCGAGGCTCGTCAATGAATGTCAGCCCGCCAACTGTTTCAGGATTTCTTTCCCCAGCTTCTGCGCCTCGCCGAAGAGCCTTTGATATTCGACGAATAGCCGGTTTAGCTCGAGCGACTTGTCCGGCCCCAGTCGTTTGCGCAGTATCATGTCACGAACGTGAACGGGGTTGGGGAGGGTAGCATCTTCGGTCAATTCTTCTAGAGCCGTGTTGGGATCGTAGTGATACATGGGATTAGCTCATTAAGTCATTGAGACATTGAATCATTGAACATTCATGAGACTTGGCGATTGTACTTCGCTGTGCGTAGCGAAGCAGCGCAAATCGCTAACAATTCGTTGGTTTCCTTTAGTAGCAACGTCAGTTTGCCGGACGGGCACGATCCTTGTGTCTACTAGCATTTCGAGCCAAAACACGGTTTCATCCGCCTCTTCGACCACGATGCTCATCTTCGAGACAAATTCTGCCTTGGAACGCGCACGGCAGACTGCCCGCTAATTGGCGGCTAACGCCGTACCTGATAGTAGCAACTGATTGCCGAGGACATTGCCTTCGCGCGATGCGGGAAGCGCCCGACAAACAGTCACAATCCGGATCGCAAACTGCTTCGTCCGATCCTTCATTGCCTCGGCTTTGTCGAGCATGTTCATTGATTTTCAATGATTCAATGACTCAACTTCTCAATGCCTCAATCCCTACATCATCTCTGTTCCCCACAGATCGTGCAGGTGCACGATTCCTTCGAGTTTCATGCTCCCATCCACCACCACCAGCGACGTAATCTTTTTCTCCTCCATGAGCGCCAGCGCGGTGGCGGCGAACTCTTGCCCGGAGATTGTCCGGGGATTCCTGGTCATGCACTCACTCGCGGTTAGGTCCAGCACATCCTTGCCGCGTTGTTCGAGCAACCGACGCAGGTCGCCGTCACTGATGACCCCCACCAGCTTTTCGCCTTCGACCACGGTAGCGATGCCGAGTTTCTTGCGTGACATCTCATAAATCACGTCCGGCATATTGGTCTTTGGCGTGACGCGCGGCACGGCGTCGCCGGTATGCATCAACGAGTCAACGCGGGCCAGACGCTTGCCCAGCTTGCCTCCGGGATGCAGGTTGGCAAAATCTTCTTCCTGAAACCCGCGCTTTTCAGCCAGCGACATGGCCAGCGCGTCGCCCAGTGCGAGCATGGCGGTCGTGGAAGCGGTCGGCGCCAAGCCAAGAGAGCAGGCTTCTTTAGCCACCGAGCAGTCAAGCGCGACATCGGCAGCGGCAGCCAAAGTGGAGAGCTTGTTTGGTGTGGCGCGGGCGCCCTCGCCCGCGAGCGTGGAGATTTCATCTCCCGTCATCGCGATGAGCGCCACCTGCAAGCGCTTAATGGTCGCCAAAAGACGCAGAATTTCTTCTGTCTCCCCACTTGCCGAAAGCGCCAACACGATATCGCCTCGCACCACCATGCCGAGGTCTCCATGCACAGCATCCACCGGATGCATGAACAGCGCCGGTGTTCCGGTCGAGCTGAGCGTAGCCGCAATCTTGTGGGCGATGATCCCGCTCTTGCCCATTCCCGTAACCACCACGCGACCGCGGCAGGCATGAATCAATTCCACCGTGCGGTCGAAGGCATCGGCCATGGGTCCGGCAATGCGGTCGGCCAGGGCACGTAACGCCTCGGCCTCAATGCGGACCACATTTTCTCCAACGTGTTTCATGGAAGAAAAAGGATGTTAGCACGCGCTCACCTTCCGCCACCCGTGCCTCGACGACCTCTTCACTTCGCGAACAGAAGCGGCGCAGAAAATGATCTAAAAGTGCTCGTCGATCCTTGGCACATGCTCGGCCTTCCCTCCGAGTCCGCCCAAACCTCTGGCTTGGATGGCTCGATCCCACGGCCCCCCTTGCCAGTTGTCTTTTTTCCTCTCGGGATAGATCCATAGCGGCAGCGTGATTAGCAAATTAAGCGCGATAGCCTGCGCATAAGGTTCGTACTGCGCGCGCAGACTCGCCAGTTTCGCCTCGGCGTCGCCATCATCGCGCACCTTTAGACCACGTTCGCCCAGACTCTGCCGCAATTGCGCTAGCTCGGCGGCCGGCAGTCGGTCCGGCGCATGCGGGTCGTAGCTCGCATTCACTACCTGCGCCAGGTCGACCACCGCGTGCCGCGCCATTGCGAATGTGATTTTAGCCTGCTCGAGACGAATTCCCTCCACCCCAGCGATAACTAACGCAGTCGCGTCCAGAATCGTGGTCAGCGCACCGAGCCACGACTGATTATTGTGTTGCGAACGAAAGAAGCTGAGCGCAGGGTAAGACAAATGGCTCTCCAGGACCTCAGCTGCCCAGTGTTCCCAGTCGCGAAAGACTCGATCCAGCCCGGTCTGCTGAGGATGGTTGCCAAATCTGGCGAGTAACTCGGCCGCAGAGGGCGGAGATCCGGCGCGCGCGTCCAAGAGAGAAATTTCGATTTCGCGGCGAGAAAAGGACGAATAAATCGTCGGCAGGTATCCCACTACGATTCCCAGGAAGGCAAACCCCATGCCGGCCTCGAGCACGGCCAGCGTGCGCGCGATTCCCGAGGTGGGGGTGATGTCGCCATATCCCAGGGTGAAGAAAGTCTCGCCGCTGTGGTAAACCAGCGCCCCAAAAGTGATGGGCTCGTTCCCCAATTGAACGTGTTCTCCCGCGCCGTATTGCAGCAGGGCGAACCCGAAGATCAGGCCGAAGGCCCAGAAAGCCAGCAAGAAAATCAGTGAGAGAGGGCCAAAATATCCGAGAAAATTCTCCCGCCGCCCGGCTGAGTCGATATGGCTCCCAATTGCTCTCCAAGGGCGCCAAGTCCGGCGATAGAACCATGCAGTCAGACGAAAGTGGCGCTGCACCCGCCGTGGCAGAACGACGGTCTCAAAGGCGTCCAGCAGAATCAGGAAAATGACCACAATGCCGGCAATGGTGGAGAAAATCTGCATGTTGGCGTCAGATGAGATGGGATGGTAGCAGATTCGATGACAAAGAAGCCGGAGCGGATTTCACGGTGTCTGATGCGCCGCCGTCAGGGCTCCCTGTACCGCTTGCAACTCCTTCAACACCGCGCGGAGTTTCGTGGATTCCAGCGCGTTCGCACCGTCTGATTTGGCTTCTTTGGGATTGTCATGCACTTCGAGAAAGACTCCGTCTACGCCAACCGCAACCGCGGCGCGGGCCAAAACAGGGATGAATTCTGGTTGTCCGCCGCTCACGGCGTCATCTCCGTCGGCGGACGCTGACGGTAACTGGACCGAGTGGGTCGCGTCGAAAACCACCGGCACAAATTTCCGCATGATAGCCAATGAGCGCATATCGACTACCAAGTTGTTGTAGCCGAACGAACTTCCCCGCTCAGTGACGAAAACTTTGTCGTTGCCTGCCGTGCGGCACTTTTCGACTGCATGCCGCATATCCCAGGGCGAGGCGAACTGGCCCTTCTTGATATTCACCACGCGGTCGGTCATGGCGGCGGCCACAATCAGGTCGGTTTGGCGGCACAGAAATGCGGGAATTTGCAATATGTCGGCGACTTCGGCCACTCTCGCAACATCGGTGGTCTCGTGTACATCGGTGAGGACCGGCAGGTGCACCTCATCTTTCACCCTCTTCAGGATACGCAGACCCTCAGCCAGTCCCGGACCGCGATAGCTGCGCATGGAGGTCCGATTGGCCTTGTCGTAGGAAGCCTTAAAGATGAAAGGGAAGTTTAGGGAACGCGTAACGCCCTTGATGACTTCGGCCATGAAAAGCGCATGGTCTTCGCTTTCGATCACGCACGGCCCGGCAATAAGGAACAGGTTCCCCGAGCCGATGCGAACATTGTCGAGTTGGAAGGAAGTCGTCATTGCGGGAGAGTTTGCTTCGTACTCCTGTCATCCTGAGCGATGCGGACGAGCTAGCAGCGCGTGTCCGTTGGCACAGTCGAAGGATGACCTGTTCGACGGTTTTTATCTTCTTCCCATTTTTTCCGGGCGATGGAACATCTCAACTTCGGCCGCGAGCTTATCCGCTCGCCGCTTCAGCCCGTGTTCGTAGGCTGCGCCGACGAACGTTTTAAACAGGGGATGCGGCTCCAACGGCTTCGACTTAAACTCGGGGTGGAACTGGCATCCGATGAAATGGGGATGATCTGGCAGTTCGATCATTTCCACATATGTGCCATCTGGAGTTGATCCCGAGATGCGAAGTCCGCCGGCGGTCAGAGTACCTTCATATTCACGATTGAATTCGTAACGATGGCGATGACGCTCGCTGATCTCGAACTTGCCGTAAATCCTATACGCCAGGGTTCCCGGCTCAATCTTGCAGGGCCACGCGCCCAGCCGCATGGTGCCACCGAGTTCCTCGACCCCGCGCAATTCCCGTAGCTTGTAGATGACGCGGTGGGGCGTAGCAGGATCGAATTCGCTGGAGTTGGCGTCGGCCAGCCCACACACATCGCGTGCGAACTCAATGCAGGCGACCTGCATGCCCAGGCAAATACCGAAAAAGGGAACCTTTTTCTCACGGGTATAGCGGATTGCGATCAACATCCCCTCAATGCCGCGCTTCCCGAAGCCTCCGGGCACCAACAGCCCGTCATAATCAGCGAGCTGTTCTTCGTAGGTGCGATCTCCGGTCTCTAAACCTTCAGCTTCGACCCAGTTCAAGTTAAGCTTGAGGTTATGCGCCAGAGCGCCATGTACCAGCGCCTCTTTCAGCGATTTGTAGGAGTCTTCATACTCCACGTATTTGCCCACAATGCCAATTGTGACTTCCGCCTTCGGGTTGTAAACACGGTGGACAATTTCCTCCCAATCCTTGAGATCTCGCTCCTTGGCGTTGAGATGAAGGTATCGAAGTACCAGTGTATCTACACCTTCCCGGGAGAAAACCACCGGTACCTCATAGATCGTCGCCACATCTTTGGCGGTGATGACCGCTTCTTCTTCCACATTACAGAAGAGCGCGATCTTCGATTTGATCTCTTTCGAGAGGAAGCGGTCAGTACGACAGAGCAGAATGTCAGGCTGGATCCCAATGCTGAGTAATTCCTTGACCGAGTGCTGCGTTGGCTTAGTCTTGAGTTCCTGCGCAGCCGCGATGAACGGGACCAGAGTGACGTGCATGAACAGCGTATGTTCGCGGCCCAGTTCCTGGCGCATCTGCCGAATGGCTTCCATGAAGGGCAGGGATTCGATGTCGCCAACCGTGCCGCCAATCTCGACGATGGCTACGTCCACATCCTGCGCCACTTTTTTCATAGCGGCCTTAATCTCGTTGGTGACGTGGGGGATGACCTGCACCGTCTTTCCTAGGTAGTCGCCGCGGCGCTCTTTGGCAATGATCTGCTCGTAGACGCGGCCGGTGGTCCAGTTGTTATCGCGCGAAAGCTTGGCGTGAGTGAAACGTTCGTAATGCCCGAGGTCAAGATCGGTTTCGGCACCGTCGTCGGTCACGAATACCTCGCCGTGCTGGAAGGGCGACATCGTGCCCGGGTCGACGTTGAGGTAAGGATCGAACTTCATCAGATTGACTTTCAATCCGCGACTCTCCAGCAGACAGCCAATCGAAGCCGCAGCGAGACCCTTGCCTAACGAAGACACCACGCCGCCAGTCACAAAGATGTACTTTGCTGACATCGCTTCCTCGCCTTAAATTGTGTTTGGAATTTTGTGCAGGATGGGTGCACGACCTATTATGCCAGAAACAGGGTTAGATGACTAGGTATTGTTGCCAAGCGTAGAGGTTCAGCCCGCGCATCGCCGCAAAAATGTGGCTTTGGCGCTGACAGGCCAGCGCAGTAGACTAGGTGAAATTCACGTCCGTCAAAGAAATTAATCCGATGCGTCAGTTGTATCGCTTTTTGTCGGCCGCGCTGCTGGGAATCCTCTCGTTCGTGCTGCTGCCCCCTCCAGCCCAGGCCCAACAGCTCGCCAAGCGTCTCATCCTGAAGGACGGCTCTTACCAGCTTGCCAGCAAGTGGGAAGTGAAGGGCGACCGTGTGCGCTACCTGAGTGCAGAACGCAACGATTGGGAGGAGGTGCCCAAATCCCTGGTGGATTGGGAGGCCACGGACAAATACGAGAAAGACCGTGCTGCGGGTGCGCCTCCGCCCGAG
>DATKEN010000003.1:0-99132 GCA_035512155.1 Terriglobales bacterium
CTGCGGCGGCGGTGCGCTCTTACCGCACCTTTTCACCCTTACCTCGGCCTTGCGGCCGGAGCGGTATGTTTTCTGTGGCACTTTCCGTCGGCCGGGCTTGAACCCGGTCTCCCGGACGTTATCCGGCACACTGCTCTGCGGAGTTCGGACTTTCCTCCCGTCTCGCGACGAGCGACCGTCCGGTCCAGCTGCCAACAGAATCATTATATCGGACGTCAGGCATCGGACCTTAGACCTCAGACCGCTAGACCTCACGGGAGGCGCGATTTCCCCATCAGCGCGCGGAAAGTATTTATCCGCGTGGAAGCTACTGAACTTGGATCCCATCGAAATCTACGATACGAGTAGACTGTCCCATCCGAATGATTCGCCATGCCCTCGAAATTGTCGGCGCCCTCGGAACGCTTTCGAGCTTAGCTTATAGCGCGCTCTGCCTGTGGAGTGCGGTGAAATTACTCCGGCAACGGAAGAGTGCGGGCGAGGAGCCCGTTCGACTTCGCTCAGGGCAGGTTCGCACTACACAACCTGAGCTGCCGGTTTCGATTCTCAAGCCACTCAAGGGTACGGATCCTGAAATGTATGAGAGCCTGCGCAGTCATTGCGTGCAGGAATATGAGGAGTACGAGATTATTTTCGGAGTGAGCGAGTCCGCTGATCCTGCGGCGAAAATTGTCGAGCGCCTGAAGTCGGAGTTTCCACGGCGCGCGATTCGTTTGCTGGTCTGTGAAAAGAACCTGGGAGCGAACACTAAAGTCAGCAACCTGGCGCAGATGCTTCCTCGTTCGAAATATGAATATCTCCTGGTGAATGACAGTGACATTCGGGTGGAACCTGACTATTTGCGGCGGGTGTTTGCTGCGTTCGCCGATACGACGGTCGGCATGGTGACCTGTCTTTACCGCGGCGTGGCGAGTCCGACTCTGGGTTCACGCATGGAGATGATGGGCATCAGCACCGATTTTGCTGCTGGAGTACTGGCGGCAGGTCAATTGGAAGGAGGCCTCCATTTTGCATTGGGTTCCACGTTGGCGTTCCGGCGCTCGGGTTTGGAAGCGATCGGAGGGTTCGAAGCGTTCGTGGATTACCTGGCGGACGACTATGAGATGGGAACACAAATTGCCGCGCGAGGCCTAGAGGTGAGGTTATCGGACGTTGTAGTCGAGACATTCCTCCCGCCCTACTCGTTGCGCGAATTTGTCGAGCACCAGTTGCGATGGGCGCGCACCATCCGCGATTCGCGCCGTTGGGGTTATGTGGGTCTGGTATTTACCTTCCTCCTGCCGTGGGCGCTGCTGACACTGGTCTCCTCGAAGGGCGCCCCATGGGCATGGGGATTGTTTGCCTTAGCGTGTGCGGTTCGTCTGCTAACGGCTCTGGTGATCGGAGGAGGAGTTCTGCACGATCGCCAGGTGAAGCGCTGGATTTGGTTGATTCCGCTGCGCGACGTGGTTGCGGTCCTGGTCTGGCTGGGTAGCTTTGCCGGAAGCAGCGTAGTCTGGCGGGGCGATTACTTTTATTTAAAAGACGGAAAGCTGGCCCGGATTAATAAATAGGACTACCCATAGATACCCTATCGATGTGGCCGGGGGGTTCGTCAACAGGTGATTGGCTACCCTCTGGGCTTTGCGGTTTAAAAGAAATCTCCACGGCGGCGAAACTTATGTCTATCCCCGGTGTTCCCAACGTCGTATCCAGAGAGTTTTTCTTCCGATAGACCTTAGACCGCTGTAAGCACATGAGTTTCCCAGCGGAGCGCAGAGTGCTTGTTCGCGGCAGCACCCGACGATCCAGACGGGAACCTCAGTGAAAAGGAGATCCTATGTTTTCCCGCACCTCCGTCCTGTCCGTTGCCGCCCTGCTTGCTCTTGTGTTCCATACAGGCTGCAACAATGCTCTTAACCCCCTCTGCGGTAGTTCCAGGCCCGCGCCCCTTATCGGTTCACTTGCCCCCAGCACCATGAGTTTTGCTCAGGTGCAGGAGGGTACGTTGCTCATCGTGAACGGCAGCCAATTTGCTCCCTCCTCTGAAGTTGTCATCAACGGAAAGACTCTGGGCGCCACAGTTATCAACGCTCAGCAGCTGAGCGTCATGATTACGACCAGTTTGATTTCTGCTCCAGGGAGCGTGAAAGTGACTGTGCATACTCCGGGCGGGAACTCCGGAGACCTGGGCTGTAGTAGCGGGGGCGACAGCAGCGCATTATTATTGACCATCAACTAGTGCTGGACGAGCTTGGAATTTCTACCGAGCCGAATAAGCTTCGGCAAAATAAGCACGGATGCCTAGCCACCTTCGGGCACCACATGGACCGGCGGGACGGTCTGGCATTTCCCTCAGCTGGCCGAATCCGTAAGTAATTCGAAGCGTCCGTCACGATGCAGTCGATAACGGCGTCCACGCCACAGAATAGTGTTTCCAAAGAAGCCCGCGATCCAGAAGCAGAACGCGACCACGTCTTCGACCGGAAGCAGCAACCAGTTGAGCTTCGCTTTCAGGACTCGCGCTGAGACTACGTAAGCGGCTAGAGCACGCACCAAGAGAGCCAGAACAGGTACAGGCCACCACGCCGGCTTCCACGCCCAGACAAGCAGCGACAGGGCCAAGGGCATGGTGAATAGCTGGCCGAGATATCCCAATGGCCGAGACCGCCGCGTACTGCGCGCCCACCGCAGACGATGCGCCATGTTCTGACGCAAACCGCTACTGCCAATGTGGTGTTCGATCACGTACGAAGAGAGAATCACCTCGTAACCAGCTTCGGCGGCGAACTTGCCCATCACAAAGTCTTCGGCAAGATAATCTTTCAGCCGATTGAAACCTCCAATGGATTCAAGCGCCGACCGCCGCGCAACGATGGTCGGACCCACGGCGAACTGCATACCTTCGATCATCCTGGCCACCAGGATGCCAGCCATGAAATCGGTGTTCATGCCGGTCACTTCTAAGCGAGACCAGATGCTTGGGCCAGGCACGGCACGGTAGGGGCAGGTGACAATTCCCACGCGAGGATTTTTAAATTCAGCGGTCACGGTTCGAAGTAAGGTGGGAGTGACGCGGGTGTCGCTGTCGCTCATCACGATCAGGTCATGCGCAGCGGCCGCGAGCATTCGATCCAGGCTGAAAACCTTCGCGTTGGGGTACGGTGGCTTACCCGTTACGATCAGGCGAGTGGGAATCTCTGGGTATTCGCGCCGCAGCTTTTCGACGACGCCAGCAGCAGGATCGTCGGCTGCACCAACCGCAAAAAGAATCTCGCAGGCCGGATAGTCCTGTTCGAAGAAGGTTCGCAGGTTCGACTCGAGTCCATCCTCCAAGCCGGACAATGGCTTAAGAATGCTGATGGGCTCGGGAGAGCTGAGAGGAAGCTTCTGTACGGCGAGATACCGCCACCCCGCGATAATGGTGAGGAAGGAGTACACCACGGCGCCCGCAAGCAGAATCAGCAGGACGTAGGTCATTTCAGTCACTCAATCCGGCGGTTAGAGAAAATGAACTTCCCGCCGCTGCGGGCCAGTTCGTATTTTTCGGCACCGCGCAATTCCTTGGGATTTTCTTGAGTGGTCCACAGGAAGACCTCGGCCGGACCCGACCACAAAACAGCCAGAGATGATTCGGTCTCGAACACGTGGGGAGCGTCGGGAAACTTCGATCCATACCAAAGGTTCCCACTGGGCTCATGTAGAACTCCCAGCGGGATGCCGGTATAGAAATTCAGGGTCGAGGCTTCATGGTACTCGCCGTCGACTACGATGACGTCTCCGGGCCGATAACGCCGCTGGATGGCCAGAGCGAGCTGATGCGAGGACAGAATCGGCGAAAAGGTTACGAAAGCCGAATGTACATAAGCCAGCAACCCGACCATCATCAACGCCAACACCACGTTGCCCTGACCGGGGCGTCCACGCCTTCTCAGAATCCAATTCAATCCCGACCCCAGCAGCAGTGAAATAACGGTGCCTAGCAGAGGCGCGCGAAACGCGCCAAGAGCTTGCGGAGTCAGATCCAGAAAGTGACCGAGGGCGAGATCGTAGTCCTGGGGATTTTTCTTCAGCAGGTCAGCCAAATCAGTTCCCGGCGCGGGCGCGCGGGAAGACATCAACAGGATCACGCCAACCACAAAGCCTGCGGCAGCGATCGCCAGTAAGATGGCGGAAGAGATTCGTCCAGCGCGACGCGCCGATGAATCGGCAGCTGCGTCAGATTCCTTTGCCAGCCATCCGCCCACTAACAGCGCCAGCGCCGGAACGGCTGGAATAGTGTAGTACTCCTGGCGAGTCGAAAAACTGAAGAAAGCCACGATGACCAGCGCCCACAGCGCGAAAAATAGATTCGCCCGAAGACGAGCGTCGAGACCGCTGCGCAACTGGCTCCATTTCATCGGCACTTCACGGATCGCTTGCGGAAGAAATACGCTCCACGGTACCAGCCAGACCAGAAGCAATCCCCAGAAAATCAATAAGGGAACCGTGTCGTACCCGGGCGGCACCCGTTTGTTCACGTACCGCAGAAAGTGCTCATTCACGAAATAGAACCACAGAAACCCCCGCACTGCACCCTGGCTGGGATTGCGCAAAGCTGCCAGAATGTGCCACGGCGCCGCTAGCAAAAGAAAGACCAATGTGCTGGACAGCAGCCGCAGTCTCAGTAAATGACGGAGGTTGCCGGTGAGAAGCAAATAGAGGCCGACCGCGGCGACAGGAAATATCAGACCGATCAAGCCTTTGGTCAGCACGTTCAACGCACAGGTGGCGGCAAATCCCCAGCAAGTCAGCCGGGAAGGCGGATCCTCCTCCAGGGATCGCAAGAAAAAATATGCTCCTAAGGTTAGCCAGAGGCCTACGATCACGTCCGGAATCTGAAAGCGGGTAAAGATGTAGGGACCGACGGCTGTAGCCAACACAACAGCCGAATAAAACCCGCCCGTTTCCCCATAGGACTGTTTTCCTATCTTGTACGTGACCAGCAACAAGGCCAGCACGGCCAGCACTAGCGGAAGCCGCGTGCTCCAATCCGTCGCTCCGAAAAGCACGTAGCTCACGGCCACGGTCCAATAGGGGAGTGGGGCCTTTTCCAAATATCGGATACCGTTGGTATGCAATGTCACCCAGTCGTGGGTCAGCACCATCTCGCGGGCGGCTTCGGCGTGAACGGTGTCCACATCATCGAGCAGGGCGGGAGTAAACATTCCCGCTAGGTAGATCGCAGCCCATAGCAGAACGATCGCGAGCAAAGATGAAATCGACGAAACAGGCTGAGCGCGAGTGAATGATGCCCGAGTGGGCGATGCGGAAACCGGATAACCAGGCTCATGACCGGGCTTCTGCGCAGCGACCGACAGATTCATGCAGGATTCCGGCTGTCAATTATACGAGAGGGGCGGAAAGGATAGGAACTAGCTGGAACCAGCTGAGGCGGCCATCACGGTTTCAGTTTCCAGAACCTCGCGGATTTTTCGGGCCAGGGTTTTCAAGGAAAAAGGCTTTTGCAGGAAACGAGTGGTCACATCAATCGCCCCATGTCGCAGCACCGTATTTTCCGCGTAGCCAGAGACGAACAGCACTTCATGCTGGGCCGTTCCGTCGCCAAATGACCCGCCAGCTTTGCCCCACCCATGTTGGGCATGACCACGTCGGTGATCATCATGTGAATTGGCGGAATGTAATCCCGCGCGATGCAGAGCGCATCTTCGCCATTCTTGGCCTCCAGGACGATGTACCCATTCAGCATCAGGTACTCCCGAGTCGACTGCCGGACAGCCAACTCGTCTTCGACCAGCAGCACAGTTTCGCATCCCTTGGAAGAGATCTCGATCGGCTTTGAAGAGTGGATCTTTTCGATCCCTTGTTGAACTCGAGGCAAGTAGATCTTGAAAGTGGTTCCTAGCCCGGGCTCGCTGTATACCCAGACAAAGCCACCGTTCTGCTTCACGATTCCATAGACAGTGGCCAATCCCAGCCCGGTGCCTTTGCCTTCTCCCTTCGTGGTGTAAAAAGGCTCGAAGATGTGAGCCATGTGCTCAGAAGCAATGCCGGTGCCCGAGTCAGTAACGGCGAGCAAGACGTAATCGCCGGCGGGCACGATTGAATGCTCCTGCACATAATCCTCGTCAAGCTGGACGTTCGCAGTTTCGATCGTGAGCTTGCCGCCTTTCGGCATGGCATCGCGCGCATTGGCCGCCAGGTTCATGACAATCTGCTCGATCTGCACCAGATCGGCTTTAACTTTGCCTAGATTTTGTCCTGGAGCAAATATCAGCTCAATATCTTCACCAATCAGACGTGGCAGCATCTTGTTGATCTCTTCGACGATCCAGTTCAGATCGACGAGTTGAAGGGACTGCACCTGCTTGCGGCCAAAGGCCAGCAATTGCCGGGTAAGGTCGGCGGCTCGGCGCGAGGCGGTCATGATCTCCTGCACGTTGCGACGCAATGGGTGCTCGGGCGCCACGGAATCCAACATCAGCTCGGCGTAGGCGCTGATTACCATCAACAAGTTATTGAAGTCATGAGCGACGCCGCCCGCCAGCTTGCCGATGGCATCCATTTTCTGAGCTTGCTGGAGTTGGGTTTCCAACCTGCGCCGTTCCGTGATGTCGCGGTCATTGGAGATAAAGTGAGTGATCTTTCCCTCAGCATCGCGCAGGGGTGTGATGGTTTTTTCCGCCAAGAAGATCTCTCCGTTCTTCTTTCGGTTTGCCAAAATCCCACGAAACACGGCGCCCGAAAGAATGGTTTGCCACAATTCCTTATAAATCTCGGGAGTCTGCTCTTCAGATTTGAGCATGCGGGGCGTTTGTCCGATGGTTTCCTCACGGGAGTAGCCGGTGAAAACTTCGAAGGCAGGGTTGACGTATTCAATCACTCCATCGCGGTCGGTGATTATCACCAAATCCGCGGATTGCTCCACGGCGCCCCAGAGCTTGCGCAAGGCGTCTTCCGCTTTCTGGCGCTGGCGCTCTTTGCAGTAGACCTCAATGGCGTGGCGGATATCGCGGGAAACGGACGCCACGTCTGACCCAGGTTTCCGGCAACAGCGGCCTGCTCCGGTTCTAATCGCGGCCTCAACCGTTGCCTCGTCGACAAAATCGCTGAGAAAGATGACTTGCGCCCCCAATCCGCGTTCGCGCAACTCGTGCAATAGGCGAAGTGCCGCGCCGTCGCCAGAATTGTAGTCGCACAAAACCAGGTCATAGGTTGCCTGTTTCAGGAGTGCAAGTGCTTCTTCGAAGGAATGGGCGTGGTTCAGGGCTATTTGTTCCTCGCCGGCCCGAACTAGCAAATCACGCAGGTAGGCGAAATCCTCGTAATCTCCTGCCACCAGTAGTATCTGCATTTGCCTGCTGCCGATGGCAACATTAGTCAGACTGTTCATGACCGCACCCCGGCTAAGTGCTACATCGGGGGCCCATGAGGGAAGCATCGCGGGTAACGGTGTGGTTATTGGACGAAGCTGCTGGCGAGGTGTCAGTTCAGGAAGAGGGTCGTTTCAGGAAGAGTGGCAAAGAGAGTCGGGCGATAACAAGGCGAATCAGACCAGGCATCGACGCCGGTCGCAGAATCCAGCGCGCATCCCATCTCATCCTTTATGCTAGTAGTGTAGGTATGGCCACGCAGTCCAAAATAAGCACCGAATCAGTACCCGCAGGAATTATCAGCGCTCCCAATGGAGAGCGTGAGCGTGTGTTTGACGCGTTTCGCCGCTGGGGATATCTGCAAGCAGATCTGGATCCGCTCGGTTTTCTGGCTCCCGTGCCACACCCCGATATGCAGATTGAAGGTGAGCTGGCTCGCGAGGCGCGGCGTGTGTACTGCGGCACCGTCGGCGCGGAGTTCATGCATATCGACGATCCTGAACGCAGGCGCTGGATACAGGAGCGCATGGAAGGCCAGCAGGCTGATGTTGATCAGGAACGAGTGCTTGATCTGCTCATCCGGGCGGACCTGTTTGAACAGGTTCTGCAACAGCGGTATCTGGGCACCAAGCGCTTTTCCCTCGAAGGTGTAACCGCGCTGATCCCGCTAGTGGACGAGATTCTGGAAGCTGCTGGAGAACGCGGGGCGGTCGAGCTGGTGATGGGAATGAGCCATCGCGGACGACTGAACGTGATTGTGCATGTCGCTAAACGCGCCGCCGAAGAGGTATTCGCCGGTTTCGAAGATGTCGATCCCCGCAGTGTTCTCGGCGGGGGTGATGTGAAATACCACATGGGTGCAACCGGCGAGTACACGACGCGCAGCGGAGCCAAGATCCACATCCATCTGGTTTCTAATCCCAGCCACCTGGAGGCCGTGGATCCCGTCACCGTCGGCCGCACTCGCGCTAAGCAGGACCGCGCCGGCGATGGAGGAGCGCAGAAATATGTCCCCCTGCTAGTCCACGGCGACGCCGCGTTTGCCGGCCAAGGTATCACCGCCGAGACTCTCAACTACGCCGACCTGAAAGGTTATGACGTAGGCGGTACCGTCCACCTACTGGTCAATAACTTGCTCGGTTTCACCACGCTTCCCGGAGAATTACATTCGTCTCGATTTGCGGCGCAGCTTGCTCGGCGGCAGTCCATTCCGATTTTTCACGTGAATGGGGAGGACGTGGACGCTGTCGTACGAGTAGGCCGCATGGCGCTTGAATATCGCTACGCCTTTGGCAGCGACGTGGTTGTGGACATGATCGGCTATCGTCGTCACGGACACAGCGAAGTCGATGATCCCACAGTTACGCAGCCGCTGCTGTATAAAGCGATCAAGGACCACCCTCCGCTTTGGGAGATTTACGCTGACGATATAGAAGCAGAAAACGCTCCGGCGCTAGTAGAGGAAATCCGCCGCGAACTGGAAGCTGCACAGCAGAAAGCCGGCAGCATCACGAAGAAACCCACGCTGCGCGATTTGCCTAGCTATTGGGATAACTACCAGGGTGGACGGTACAAGGCGCAGTACGGAGTTGACACGGGAGTGCCCACGGAAGAATTGCGGGAAATTACCGAACGTCTCACGACTTATCCTGAAGGATTCCACATCCATCCAAAGGTCAAGAAGTTGCTCGATCAACGGGCTGAAATGGGCGCGGGAAAGCGCCCGGTGGATTACGGGATGGCCGAGGCGCTGGCCTTTGGCAGTCTGGTAAGGGCCGGTATCCCAGTCCGGCTGAGCGGACAGGACACCCGCCGCGGCACTTTCAATCAGCGTCACTCCGTGCTCCTCGATGTAGAGAACGAGCAGGAGTATGTGCCGCTTGAACATATAGCAGCCGATCAGGCACGCTGCGAAATCTACAACTCCACTCTGTCGGAAGCGGGCGTTCTTGGATTCGAATACGGTTATAGCCGCGACTATCCCGAGGCTCTTGTGCTCTGGGAGGCGCAGTTCGGAGACTTTGTAAATGTCGCTCAGGCCGTAATCGACCAATTTATCAGCGCGGGCGAAGACAAATGGGGGCTTCTCTCCGGGGTGGTTCTACTCCTGCCCCATGGATACGAAGGCCAGGGGCCGGAACATTCGAGTGCCCGTATCGAGCGTTTTTTGCAACTGGCGGCGCGCGACAACTTCCAAATCTGCCAGCCCTCAACTGCAGCGCAATATTTCCATTTATTGCGTCGTCAGGCGTTACGCTCCTGGCGCAAGCCGCTGGTGGTTTTTACGCCGAAGAGCATGCTGCGCCATCCGGACGCATCTTCCGCCGTTGAGGATTTCACCCACAAACGCTTCTTGAATGTCTTGCCGGATGCGGAAGTAACTGATGCCAGCCGGGTTCTGCTCTGCACCGGAAAGATTGGCCACGAGCTGCGCGCCGAGCGCAAGAAGCGGAAAGACACTACAACTGCCATCGTTTTTGTAGAACAACTCTATCCTTTTCCCGAGGACGAACTGGTGGCTGCGATTCAGCAGCATCCATCAGCGCGGGACATTGTTTGGGTCCAGGAAGAGCCGGCCAATATGGGTGCGCTCTTCTACATGCTGCCGCGCCTCCGACACATCGCCAGCGAACGCTCCGTCCTGTCCGTGAAACGCTCCGCCAGCGCCAGTCCGGCGACGGGATCGGCGAAGGCGCATGAAGTGGAGCAAAAGACCCTGCTGGCGTTGGCATTCAGCAAAGCTTAGGTCCAAGCTACTTCCCGCTCGGACGCTCTGTAACGGGTTCGGTGCCAGAGCCGGGCAACGGAGTTTTTGCTCCACCTTGAGCTTCTCCTTTGAGCAGCGCATCCAGAGAAGAGTAGGCATAAATTGTTGGCGCATGATTTTGCATCAACCCACCGGTATCAGCGGTAGGGCCGTAATTGCTATGCAGATCACACCCTAACATCCGCAGCATTGCCATCAATTGCCCGCGGTGATGCGAGGTGTGGGTCATACGACGCGTCATAACCCAAGCCCGCGAGCGCGGAACGCTAAAAAAAGTTGTTTGCCCCTCCCACCAGGGTTCGTTCTTTCCTTGCAGAGTGGCAAGGCGTTTGCCACTGTCTTCCGCGTAGCGTTTCATAAACTCCAAACGGGTTTCGGATCGCGGTAAAGGTGGCGCGCCAACATCAATGCCCAGCATGTTACGAAACCAGAGATCTTCGCTGACACATTGATGCACCATTTGCTCGTGAACGCTGCGTCCCCGCGGATCGCCAGAGCGAGGGCGGACGGGAAGGTCCGCGTCCTTGAACTCGCTCCAAACGCTGATGACCTTAATTCGCTCGGTTTCGTAAGTCTCAATCAGAAAGTCGTATTTCATGGCATTTTCTCAGGATCGTGAGGTTACCTAGATTCGTCCATGGCGATTGGGAAGGATTGGGCGTCATCCGGAGACCCGGCACAGTTCAGCCGGGGGAGGGATCTCGCGTGGACCTTCACCGGAGTTCCCTATCGTGGCCGCCAGATCCCTCGCAAAGCGAGCGATGACGCTAGTGTAGCTAAAACCGAGCCACTACCGCAGGTCACCTTCACCATAAGCTCGTCAGCAAATGGTACCCTAACGTTCCAGTTTCATGCCCATGCGGCGCCGTTCACGAACTCAACCACTTTGCGTCGCCATTGACACCGGTGGCACCTTCACTGACTGTGTCTGGATTGATCGTGGACGCATTCGCATGCTGAAAGTATTTTCCACCCCATCGGACCCTTCACTGGCGATCGTCGAGGCCCTGGAAAGAATCGGCGTAAGCGGTCCGCTGACTCTGCTGCACGGCACCACCGTGGGGACCAACACCCTGCTGCAGCGCAGAGGCGCGCGCGTGGCTCTGCTCACCACGGCGGGTTTTGAGGATGCCATCGAGATTGGACGCCAGGCCCGCCCCAAACTTTACGATTTCTTCTTCGATCGCCTGGACCCACTCGTATCCCGCGATCTACGCTTCGGTGTGGATGAACGCGTCGGCAGCGACGGTGAAATTCTAAAGTCGCCGACGCAGGATGAGATTCGGTCGCTCTTGGATGCAGTCCGCGAGAAACATCCGGAAGCGGTTGCAATGTCTTTGCTGTTCTCCTTTGCCAACCCACGGAACGAGCTCGCCGTCGGCGCCGCTTTCAAGTCTCTGCAAGTGCCGCTGTCCATCTCTCATCAAATCCTGCCCGAATTCCGCGAATACGAGCGTACCAGCACAACTGTCGTGAATGCTTACCTGCAACCGGTCATGCAGCGCTATTTTGAGCGGCTCCATGAGAGCCTGAATCGGCGGGCACAAGGCTCAATGACATCTCCGCACCGCAAGGCCAGGATCTTTGTCATGCAGTCCAGCGGCGGGATCACTCCTCTGAACTCAGCGGCTCGTGAACCGGTGCGCACAATACTGTCCGGACCGGCGGGAGGCGTGGTTGGCGCCGCTGCGATGGCGCGGCATAGCGGGTTTGAACGAATCATTTCGTTTGATATGGGTGGGACTTCCACCGATGTCGCGCTCGCCGACCGCGAGGTCCGTGCCGGAAGCCAGGCTGAAATTGCCGGCCTGCCCGTCGGCGTACCCATGCTTGATATTCACACGGTAGGCGCTGGCGGGGGCTCCATCGCCCGCTTCGACGCCGGTGGATCACTCCGCGTTGGCCCCGAGTCCGCGGGGGCCGATCCGGGGCCAATCTGCTATGGTCGCGGCACGGAGCCTACAGTCACCGATGCCAACCTGATACTGGGACGCTTGCAGCCGGAGTGCTTTCTCGGCGGGGATTTCGTCCTAGATATCGAACGCACGCGGCGGATCGTTGCCGAGTGGTTGAAGCGGCATCGATCCAAGCTGACGCTAGAACCGTTCGCCGCCGGAATCATTCGAGTGGTAAATGCGACTATGGAGAAGGCGATCCGCGTAGTCTCGATTGAACGTGGGTACGATCCGCGGGAATTCGCGTTGGTAGCCTTTGGAGGCGCGGGTGGATTGCATGCTTGTGATCTCGCCGAGGCTCTCAGCATTCCACGTGTGATTGTGCCGCCACTGCCGGGCGCGTTTTCCGCCTACGGCATCTTGATGAGCGATGTGGTGAAAGATTATTCACGGACGGTATTGTGGCGCACGTCGGAGAAGCTTCCCCGCGAGCGCCTGAAGAAAGAATTCGCTGCCTTGCGCGGCAAGGCGGAAGAGAATTTCCGCAGTGAAGCTTGGCAAGGAGCCGTCCGATATCAGCGCAGTGTCGATGTTCGCTATCGAGGCCAGGGATACGAGCTGCCGATTCCCTTCACTACTAACCTGATCCGTGACTTCCGGCGCGAGCACCAACGTCGCTACGGCTACAACTATCCGGCCCGTGAGTTGGAACTGGTGACACTTCGGCTGCGAGCCATCGTCAAATCGCCCCGACCAATTCACGCTTATGAGGGGACGGCCGTCCTCCCAAGCCGAGCGCAGCTCGGCTCTGGCGATGGCAAGAAATTCTCGGTCGCCGATCGAATGCCACGCCACACCCAAGTTTTTTTCGACGGCAAGAAACTGGCCACCGCGATTCACACTCGTGACTCATTGCAGACGGGAAGGACGCATTCTGGTCCAGCCGTAATTAGTGAGTGCAGCGCGACGACGATAGTGCCTCCGCGAACGCGCTTTCGGATAGACAAAGCAGGAAACTTGTTAATCGAAACTCAAGCTCGGTGAGTACGGATCTCGAAACTAGGTACTCAGCATCACTGACCGCTACAATGTCTGCATGAAACCCAGCATCTTTGTGGTCGAGGACGATCCGGATATCTCGCGGCTGGTACGCCATCATCTGGAAGCAGCTGGATTCGCGCTCAAGGTGTTCCCCACCGGCGCAACCGTGATTAGCGAATCTGAACGGCAACGGCCCGCGTTGTTCATTCTCGACATCATGGTGCCCGGCAAGGACGGTCTGGAGCTGTGCCGCCAAATCCGGCAGATGCCGTCGCTGGCCCCGACCCCCGTGATCTTTCTCACCGCCAAGAGCGGCGAAGCGGACCGCATTTTGGGACTGGAACTGGGGGCAGATGACTACATTCCCAAACCTTTTAGTCCGCGCGAGCTGGTAGCTCGGGTGAAGGCAGTTCTCCGCCGTTTCGAGCGGCCGCTGTCGCAGGCTCCGCTCAAGGTTGGCGAAATCGAGATCGATCCGGGCGCGATGACGTTGATTGTGCGCGGCAATACGGTTACCACCACGGCTACTGAGTTTCGTCTGCTCGATTACTTCGCCCGCCACCTCGGCCGGGTTTTCACCCGCGATCAGCTTCTCGATTCGGTCTGGCGCGATACCGCCTATGTGACTCCACGATCGGTTGACGTTTACGTGCGGCGCATTCGGGAGAAAATCGAGCCAGATCCGGAGAATCCGCGCTATCTAAAGACCGTGCGGGGCGCGGGGTACCGCTTCGAGGCGCCGAAGTGAGGAATCGGATTTTCAGCAAGTTGGTGGCTGCCTTTGCGATAGTAATTGCAGCGGCAACCATAACCCTCGATATCTCCATTCGGCGCGCCTGGGAAACTTCACTTCGCAAAGAAATCGAACGCAATCTGCGACAAAAAACCGTGATGTTTGCTTATCGCGTCAACACCGACCACTCGTACGCTTTGACAGATGTCGTTTCCCAGGAGGGGCAGGCCTCGGGTGCGCGAGCCACAGTCATTGACGCCCAAGGCAAGGTCTTGGCGGATTCCCAAGCCAGCGCTGATGCTGCAGAGAACCAAGCCCATCAACCCGAATTCGTCGATGCGCTGAAGGGAGAGGTGGGTAGCGCTACGAGAAGTACCAGCAGCGTTGCTGTGCCTATTCAGTATGTGGCTGCTCCTGTCGCGGGAGGCGCCGTCCGCCTGGCTTATCCGCTCTCAGATGTCGAAGCCGCGATTGCACTCGTGCACCGCACGCTGCTGTGGGGGGCGCTGGTGGCCTTCGCAGTTGCAGTGCTGATGTCCGCGATTGTGGCGTACTTGACCGGACGACGCCTGCAACGCATCGTCGAGTTTGCCAGGAGGATTACGGCTGGCGATCTGACGGCGCGCGTTACTGGGACGTCCGATGACGAGATCGGACAGGTCGCAGCTGCCCTCGACAAAACCGCCCGGCAACTCGAAGAAAACTTCGCTGCGCTTGAAACCAGCCAGCGTCAGCTTGAAACCATGCTCAACAGCATGCAAGACGCCGTCATTGCCATCGACGCAGATGACCTTGTGCAATGGGCCAACCAGCGCATGAACAAACTGGTTCCGCAGCGTACCCGGCTAAACGCGCCGGTGGTTGAAACTGTCCGCGACCCCGACTTTCTGCGGGCAGTGCGCGGGGCCAGCGAGTCACGTAAGGTATTCACCGCCCGCGCAGCCTCAATTCTCCCCGGTCGCACCTTCGATGTGACCGCTGCGCCCATGCCCGGCGGAGGGGCCGTAGCCGTTCTGCGTGATCTTACCGAAACTGAGCGGGTGGAGAAGACCCGGCGCGATTTCATTGCCAACGTCTCGCACGAACTGAGAACGCCACTGACTTCCATCCAGGGTTACACCGAGACTCTGCTCGACAGCGCACCTGAAAACAACCACGTTCGCGACTTCCTGGAGATCATCCGCAAAAATGCCACACGCATGTCACGCCTGACTGAAGACCTGCTAACCCTGGCTCGGGTGGAATCAGGGGAACAACGTTTTGCTCTGCAGTCGGTCATGCCAGGGGAACTACTGCAGGAGGCAGTACAAAGTTTTCAGGAGGTTGCGCGGTCGCACAATATCGAGTTGGAAGTAGAAGACCATGCCGCGGTTGCAGTCGGCGCTGACGCCGAGGCCATCCACCAGGTCTTCTCCAATCTGGTGGATAATGCCCTCAAATATGCAGCTTCAGGCGGACGCATTGTTCTGGGGGCACGACCTTCAGCGCGCGGGGTGGAGTTTTACGTCCGCGATTTCGGCCCCGGCATTCCTTCCGAGCACCTGCCCCGTCTGTTCGAACGCTTCTACCGAGTGGACAAAGCCCGCTCCCGCGAGTCGGGCGGGACCGGCTTGGGGCTCGCCATCGCCAAGCACATTGTGCTCGCACATTCCGGCATGATCCGTGCCGAGAGCGAATTGAATCACGGTTCGACTTTTCTGTTCACCTTGCCTTTGACCCCAATCCCGGAAAAACGGCCCTGATTCAGGGATTTTTGGGTCAAACCAGCGCGCGAAAAATTCATCCCACGTTAACCAAGTTGTTGAAAAAACAACCTATCCTCCTCTATTGGTCATCCATCCAAATGAATGGCAGACTAACAAAGCGCAAGGAAAGACGTGAGCGAACGCGGCGGACGATCACGCTACGAAGGGATAGGCGCATGAGTACAGCCAGCACCAAGAGTCCACAACCGGAGTCTTCCTATCCGCACCTGGTCAGGCGGACCGTCGAAGCTTGCCGGGTGGCCAAGGAGGCCGCGGCAACTGCCGCGGAAGGTATCGCCACCGGATCCTCTCCTTTGCTCAACACGCTGCGAGAGCGCGAAAAGCAGCTCGATGAAATGGACATGGAAATCGACGCCGGGGTGACCTTGGCCATCACCCAGGTCAGCGAGACCGAGGCTCGCGAGCTGCTGGCCTGCATGAAGTTCATGATCAGTCTAGAGCGCATTGGAGATCTTCTGCTCAGCTTTGGGAGCAGTGCGCAAGCGGCGGGGCCGCGGCTCGATCCGCAGGACACCCGCGATCTTACCCACATGGCAACGGTGCTGGAAAAAATGTTGAGCGATGCAGGCACCGCTTTTTCCACCCGAGACGTCAAGAAGGCAGTGGATGTACTCCGCGCCGACGCCGAGATGGATCGCCTGCGCAACCTGATCTTCCTCCGCCACATCGAGAACCCGGAAAATGTGCAGCGCCAGGCTAGTCTGCAAGTCATTTTTATGACCCAATCGCTGGAACGCGCCGGCGACCACGCAAAGAACTTGGCCGAGGAAGTGTGCCACTTTGTCAGCGGCCACACCGTCCGACACGTCCTCATGGCTTACGACAAGCCTGTGGAGCAAATGTTCATAGACTGGCTTCGCAGCCGGGATGAAAAGCACTAAATCTAATCCATCATGTGGCGTTTTTCATCGGGCCTCGCCGGTCAATGCTGAGAGCTGTCTCGCTGCATCTGACGCTACATCGACAACGGGACCGTCAATGAATACGGGCGCGGAATCCCACCCGGCATTCTTTGGATAGACCGCCACCACATCCCAGAGTATTCCGGCGCGGGAGCAGCAGCTAGTCGTCAAGCCAGGCAGATGTCCACGCAGTTCCTTTGCAACTAGATGGTTCTTGTCCCAGAACTGCATGACTCGTGGGTCCGGGACTCGCGACTGGATGAACCGACTTGGGCTAGACCAGTCGGAGGCCAGCATCGGCTCCCAGATAATGAACACTCTAAGATGTTCCGAGTGATTCTGCTTCAGGATTTGTTCTGTCGCGGAAGCCCCCCGCAAGCACGTTGGTCAAGTCGGAGAGAGGAGCAACAGGATACGCTCGTCATTGGCGGCGCCATCAAACTGCTGGACAAACTCGGAGAAATTGCTCTCGTTGAGGACGGTCAACTTGCCCCCCGCTGGCCCCCAGAAATACCAGCCGACCAACAGCGTGGCGATGACTGCGGCCAGCGCGGGAGCATTCTTGATCTTCGCAGTTTCCATGTCTCACCGGGCAAGCACGCTGGCGATCATCTGCGGGAAGAGAATGACCACAAGAACGATTGCGGTGGCAACCCCCAGCATGGCCATGCTCAGCGGACTGCGTCTTCTGCACTGGCTGCGCCCGCGATACAGCTGAACGAACCCGCCAACCAGCAAAGCGACCGCAAGACCGAGAAACCAGCTACGGAAACTCTGCGCCCAAACACTCAGCCCCGCCAGCCCCACCGCGCCAACAAAGCCCAGTGGCAGGCAGCACGCCAGAGTAGAAAGAGCGGCTATCACGGCTGCGACGGGAGTTGCTCGTTCCGCGATCCTCATGCCAGTTTCACTCCTTGTTCTTCGCTCTTGAAACCGCCATCCGAAGCATCTCCTCCGAGGGGACTCCGCTCAGGTTGGCGTACAGACGACACTTCAGACCTGGGGCGAGCGTCTCGGCGGCTTCGACATCCTCACCGTCCACGCGGATTGTGGGAGACCCCGGGAACATCAACTCTCTTGCCTCGGCATCTGTTCTTACAGCTATCGACCGGATCTCCGCCGGCATGGATTCGGAGGACAACACCCGCTTGACTTGCTCGACTACCGGGAAGTAATTAGGGCACCCGGGAGAATAAAGGATTTCTATTTTCATTTGAGCCCTCCCCCTGACGTTTCCAGTACGGGACATGCACTGGGTGCGTGCCGCCGCCGATGTTCCAGTTCTGCGTTGCATCTTCGCAAGTCCGCAGCGAGTTCAGATTTCAGCCGCTCAAGGTCGCGCATCTTCGTTCGCACTTCAACCATCTTCGCGGTCAGCAGTTTCCTTACCGATTCGCACGCGTCTACGCTGCGGGCCCGGAGGTTTCCCAATTCTCTGATTTCCCTGAGGGAGAAACCGAGTGCCTGCATTCGCTGGATGAAACGTATGCGCTCGATGTCTTCCGCCATATACAGCCGGAAGCGGCCTGTGGTTCGAATCGCTCTCGGAAGCAGTCTGCGTTTTTCATAAAAGCGAATCGCATCGACCGTCAACTCGGTTCGTTTTGCCAGCTCGCCGATTTGTAGAATGGGAGTTGATGCCTGATGATTTGCCGCCATAACTGAATCATACAATCTGGAGCATGGTCCAGAGTCAAGAGGAAAAAGGCAGCCTGAGCTGCGGGGCGACACCTCAACAGCCGGTGATTTAAACCAGAAGTTTGGCGGGATGCAATGGTTTCCGACCACAATCGTCTGTGACATCGGTCACTTATGGCCCGCCCCCTTTGATCGAGAATTTCAGGGTCTATTCGAAGTGGTGCTTATGTCCGGTCGTCTGACCCACGCCACCATCCGAGTACTTGATTGGATAGCACAAAAAACTCTTCCTCCGGATAGCAGTCCCGCTCACCAGCAAACCGGACGACGAGGCGAAGAAGAGGCTTACTTTTACTTGAGAAGGCTTGGCTACATCATGGTGGCCCGCAACTTCCGCTCTGCGCGTCGCAAAGGCGAGATCGACATCATCGGATGGAATAAAGATGTATTGTGCTTTATTGAAGTCAAGACTCGAACCACGCGGGACGTCAAGCCGGCCGAGGCGGCGGTGGACCGCCGCAAGCGCCACGAACTAATCGCCGTCGCGCGTGAGTACTTAAGGCACCTACCACCTTCGTGCCAGTGGCGCTTCGATGTGCTGAGCGTATATTATAAGGAACATTCCAGCCCACCACAGTTCGAGTTGTTCCAGAATGTTCTCCCCTTGGCGTAAAATAACGATTTGGCCCTCAGCCTACTGAAAGGATTTAATGCTTGCCTGAGCTTAGAAAAGACCCGATTGTTGGCCGGTGGGTGATTATTTCGACCGATCGTGCCAAGCGTCCGACCGATTTCGCTCGTGAGGCGGTCAAAATTAAGGGCGGCTTCTGCCCTTTTTGTTACGGCAATGAATCAAAGACTCCTCCGGAGATTCAGGCCTATCGTCCCAACCCGAATGGCGGACCTCCGCCGCAACGCGACACCCCGGGCTGGACGGTGCGCGTGGTCCCTAACAAGTTCCCAGCGCTTGGTATTGAGGGCAACCTGAACCGTCAGGCCGAGGGCATGTTTGATCGGATGAATGGCATTGGCGCGCACGAGGTGATCATCGAGACCCCTGACCACAACGCCAGCCTAGCCACGCTGCCGCCCAAACGAATTGAAGATGTGCTCTGGACCTTCCGTGATCGCATTCTCGACCTTAAGAAGGACCGTCGCTTCAAATATATTCTGATCTTCAAGAATCATGGCGAAGCCGCCGGCGCCTCACTCGAACATGCCCACTCACAGCTCATTGCGCTTCCCATCCTTCCGATCTATGTCACGGAAGAGATCGAGGGGGCGAAGCAGTACTACATCTACAAGGAGCGCTGCGTCTTTTGCGACATCATCCGGCAGGAGACGGAATCCGGCACCCGCGTGGTAGCTGAGAACGCAGACTTTCTCACTCTGGCTCCCTACGCCCCACGTTTTCCGTTCGAAACCTGGATTCTGCCGAAGCAACACGAGTCAGCATTCGAGAACTCTTCCTCGCACATGTTCGAGAATCTGGCCAAAGCCGTGAAGACGCTACTGACCAAGGCTGACCGCGTCCTCGACAATCCACCATACAATCTTGTGGTCCACACCTCGCCAGTGCAGGATCCCAACAATGATCATTATCACTGGCATATCGAATTCATGCCTAAGCTGACCAAGACGGCGGGATTTGAGTGGGGAACCGGCTTCTATATCAACCCGACGCCGCCAGAGGAGGCTGCCAAGTTTCTGCGCGAGGCCAGCGTGGAAGAGGCGCTACCCGCCACTGCGGGCTAGAGATCGGTCGATTGAAGCAGAAGAATGGCACGGCGCAAGCCGTGGCTTTTTAATCGAAGTGGCATTATCCCTGGGTTCTATCCAGGAACTCCGCGTGCCATGCCATCTGGATAGCTTCCAGCTTGCCTTCCGTGGATTTCTTGGGATCGTCTTTGAATTCGGGGAGTTCGGTCACGTAGCGATGCAGTTCGGTAAAGCGCACCCCCAGCGGATCGGTCTCCGGATGCTTCTCGGAAAGCAGGATTCCGATGTCGTCCGCGTCGTCCCAGGTGAGCTCGTTCGGCATGCACGCTCCTTGCGAATCCTAGTCGTTGCTCAAATGGTCGTCGGCCAACGATGAACGACCAACGACTGCTCTAGTGTTCCTCGGAAACGTAATTCCGGTTCCAGGCAGGAATCTCGACTACGACCTTGCCGGGCTTGGTAATGACAGCTTGGCAACCGAGACGGGAGTTTAACTGTAAGTCAGCAGCCATGTCCAGCCGGTCAGCCTCGTCGTCGTCCATTTCTGAGAGATTCTCAGCGCCTTCTTTCACCCAAACGTGGCAGGTGGTGCAGGCACAGTTTCCGCCGCAGGCATGGTCCAGACGGACACCATAATTTAGCGCGACATCCAGCAGAGACTCTTCCTTGCCATGGTCTTTGTAAGGCAGCTTGCCGTGATCGAATTCCACGGTTTTCCCCTCGGGCAGGAAGGTTACTTGCACTGTATTTTCCCCAGGGGCGTCCGCGGTTGCCGCGCCCACGCCGTGTGTCTTTTCTTCAGCCATTAGTACTCCTGTGCCGCCAGTGTTCGCGGCTACTCGAAATCCGCTTTTGCCACGGGATGGGGCGCCTCAAGCTCCTCGCCCCGGTCGGCCTGCTCCATCGTCTTACCTTTCAAGGCCGTGGTGACCGCGGTGTCCATCATGAGTTCCGCCAGTCGCATGGTGCCCTGGTTCAGCGCATCAATCGCGCCGCGGATAGCCTGATAATCATCCTCGCCTTTGACTAGCTTCAGCGCCTTTTCCAGCTTGGCAATCTGCTTTTTTTCGTCACCAGTGAGTTGATCCCAGGCCGGGCTCTTCTTGCCCTTGTCGAGTGCCGCGAGGATTGTCTCCGTCTCATTGCGGGCTTCGATCACCTGACGCTGGCGGAAGTCTTCTTCCGCAGAGTCAAACGACTCCAGAATCATGCTCTCGACCTGTTCGTCAGTCAGGCCGTAACTGGGCTGGACCTCGATTTCAGCCTCTTTGCCACTGCGTTGCTCGCGCGCGGTGACGTGCAGAATCCCGTTCGCGTCGATAAGAAATTTCACTTCAACCCGCGGCATGCCCGCTGCCATGGGCGGGATCCCCCTCAAGTCAAAACGGGCGAGGGAACGGCAGTCTTTGGCAAGTTCACGCTCTCCCTGCAGAACATGGATGGCGACGTTCGCTTGCCCATCCACCTGTGTCGTGTAGTGCTGCGTGGCCGAAGCTGGAATTGTGGAGTTGCGCAGGATGATTTTGTCTGTCACGCCGCCCGCGACTTCAATTCCCAACGACAACGGCGTCACGTCCAGCAGCAGCATGTCCTGAGTAGCTTCGGAGCCACCGGAAAGGATGTGGGCTTGTACTGCCGCCCCCAGTGCCACCACTTCGTCGGGATTAAGGTCGGTGTGCGGCGTGCGTTGGAACATTTGTTCGACCAACTCCCGAACCTTGGGGATGCGCGTGGAACCGCCGACCAGCACTACTTCGTCGATCTGCTCAGGTTTCATTCCAGCATCTTTCATCGCTTGTCGGCACGGGCCAGCCGTACGGTCGATGATCGGTTGAATCAACTGCTCAAACTGGCTCCGCGTAATCTCCCGCTGATATCGCTTGCCGCCGAGCAATTCAATATCGAGCTTGGTAGCTGGCTGCGAAGAAAGGGCAATCTTGGCTTCAATCACAGCCTTACGAATAGTTGCTACCGCTTCACCATTTCGCGACACATCGAGGCCGAGGTCGCCGAGAATGTCATCTAACGCTATTCTGATCAGCAGATTGTCAATGTCGTCGCCACCCAAATGGGTGTCGCCGTTAGTGGCAATCACTTCAAAAATTCCGTCATGCAGCTTGAGAATTGAGATGTCGAAGGTACCGCCCCCCAGGTCGTACACGGCGACAATGCCGTTCTGCTTTTTGTCGAGCCCGTACGCAAGCGAAGCGGCGGTGGGTTCATTGACCAGTCGCAAAACCTGCAGTCCCGCGATGCGCCCGGCGTCCTTGGTCGCTTGCCGTTGAGCGTCATTGAAGTATGCCGGAACAGTGATAACTGCCTTTGTGACCGGTGCGTTGAAGAAGCGCTCGGCATTGCGCTTGAGCTGGCGCAGGATGAACGCCGAAATTTCAGGGGGAGTAAATGTTTTTTCACCCAGCTTGATACGAATCACTTCGCCTGGCTGCAAGTCGTCCGCCAACCGGAAAGGGAACAACTTCAATTCATCCTGAATGTCCTCGACCCCTCGTCCCATCAGGCGCTTGATCGAGTAGACGGCGCGCTCCGGCGTTTCGATCAGATACTTGCGCGCGGCGTTGCCAACAATGATCTGCTCCCGCTCATCGAGTGCGACAACCGAGGGCACTAGATTGAGCCCATCCTCACCCGGAATCACAACAGGACTCTCCCCTTGCATGAAAGCCACCAGGGAGTTCGTGGTTCCGAGATCGATTCCGACGATGCGATCGTTTGCCATGGTTCAGATTTACGAATTGTCTGACTTACACATTGTCGAATTCAAAAACTGATTTTCAATTCGTCAATTCTAAAATCCGGCGATTCTTCAATTCTCCAGCACCTCATTCACATCCCTGACCAAATTCCTGATGTAATTCCGCCGGTTCAGCAGGTCTATCATTCCGTCTCGCACTTTGCGACGATCTTCGTCGCTTCCGCTGTCCACGGCTTTGTCCCACTCTTTCCAACAAGCTTTCAATTGTTCGACGAGCGCCGCGTGTTTTTCTTCGAGCTCTAGTTTTTGCCTGCCTATTTCTTCGACCAGCGCAGGATCGTCCTCGCCCAGCTTCTTCTGCGCACGCAGCTCTTCTAGTTGCATGTTCAAGTCAAAGACCTCTTCGAGCAGGTCCGGAGGCACAACCTGTTTCTTGATTTCGCCAGTTGAGCGCGCTCTGTCGGTGGCTGTCTTGGACTGCTCTTCCAGCTCCACACCTTCCAGCCGCAGCACGTATTGCGTGCGCTTGATAGGATCCTTCAAGGTGCGGTAAGCATCGTTGAGCAACGAGCTTTGCTGCAGGCTCCATTCTTGCTCCCGCGCATCCCCGCGGGCGTAGACGTCGGGATGCAACTTGCGGCTCAGCTCATAGAATGCTCGTTCCAGGAGCCCGACATCGACTTCCAGCTTCTGGGGCAAGCCAAAGAATGTGAAGTAGTCCACCGGAACCGGCGGCTGAACCTTGCCGCAGGCATGACAAAACTGCGCCGCGCGCATCTCGCCGCAGGACCAGCAACTTGCAGTTGCCACCGGTTTGGACACTTCGACCGTCATGGACTCCATCATGGCGGTGCGCCCCGCCCGCGACCACCTCATGTACCAGCAAACGATCTCAGGGAAGTTCGGTCAAGGGAGCGGAGAACTTCGACCGGAGAAAGTGGATCACAGAAGACGCCGCTCCAGGCTGAGCGTAGAGCGCCCTCACCACACGATTACCCCGAAAACGACGTACCGCACCCACAAGACTTTGACGAGTTCGGATTGACGAACACAAAGCCTTGCTGCATGAGGGTTTCCTGATAATCCAGGGTCATGCCGTGCAGATAGATAAACGACTTTGGGTCCACAAAAACCCGCACATCGCCGAACTGGAAGACCCGGTCGCGTTCGCGGGGCTGAGTGTCGAAACGGATGTTATAACTCAGCCCAGAGCATCCACCACCCTGCACTCCCAGGCGTAACCCACCCTGCTCGGGAGAGATGCCCTCCTTGACGATAGCCGTGCGAATCTTGGCCAGAGCCTTATCAGTGACCGTTACGCCTTTAGCTGGAGCGCCGGTCTTAGGGGTGGCTTCTGTCGCAATGGTCATTACAACCCTACCTCGCTTCGACTACCGCAGGCTTCGAGACGTCCTGCTTCTTTTTCCAGTCGTGGATCGCGGCGCGGATGGCGTCCTCAGCCAGCACCGAGCAGTGGATCTTCACTGGTGGCAATGAGAGCTCCTTCACGATTTCCGTGTTCTTGATCTGCAGGGCTTCGTCGACCGTTTTGCCCTTCACCCATTCGGTGGCCAGGGAGGAGGACGCGATGGCCGAACCGCAGCCGAAGGTCTTGAACTTGGCGTCTTCAATGATGTTGGTCTGCGGATTGACCTTAATCTGCAGCTTCATCACGTCGCCGCACTCGGGCGCGCCCACCAGGCCAGTGCCGACTTCCTGACTACTCTTATCCAGGGACCCGACGTTGCGCGGGTTGGAATAATGATCGAGAACCTTATCGCTATATGCCATTTGACTCTCTCCTGTAGAAACTAAATTCTTGTCATCCTGAGGCAGCCGCTTTTTGCTGCCGAAGGACCTGAGTGAGCGACCGCGCGTAAGCGCGACGCGAACATCCCTATTCAGCTGCCCACTTCACGCTCTTCAAATCAACGCCTTCCTTCGCCATCTCATAGAGTGGTGAAAGTTCACGCAGCCGGGACACTGTTTCCACTACGCGCTCGGCCACATAGTCCACTTCGCCTTCGGTGTTAAAGCGTCCGATGCCAAAGCGGATGGAACTGTGCGCCAGATCGTCGCCGGTGCCCAGAGCCTTCAATACATAAGATGGTTCAAGCGTCGCAGAGGTGCAAGCTGAACCGCTTGATACCGCAATATCGTTGATACCCATCAGCAGCGATTCGCCTTCCACATAGGCGAAACTGATGTTCAGGTTTCCAGGCAGCCGATGCTCCCATGACCCGTTGATGTAAACCTCGTCCAATCCCCCCATGATCTTGTCGCGGAGGCGGTTACGCATTCCGGCGAGGTGACAGCTTTCCTTGGGCATTTCTTCCATACAGATCGCACAGGCCTTGCCCAAGCCGACAATGCCGGGCACGTTCAGCGTCCCGGAACGCATGCCGCGCTCGTGCCCGCCACCATCAATAATGGCGGAAATCTGCACTCTCGGATTCTTGCGCCGCACGTACAAAGCGCCGACTCCCTTGGGCCCATACATCTTGTGCGCGGAAATCGACATTACATCGATGTTCTGCTTGGTCACATCGATGGGAATTTTTCCTACAGCTTGCGTCGCGTCGCTGTGGAAGATCACACCGCGCTCGCGACAGAGCTTTCCAATTTCCGCGATCGGCTGTAGCACGCCGATCTCATTATTGGCCGCCATGATCGTAACCAGGATGGTCTTGTCATTCAGGGTGCGCTTCAGCTCATCCAGGTCAACCAGTCCGTCTTTCTGCACCGGCATGTAGGTCACACGGTAACCGTATTTTTCCAGCCGCTTGCAGGTGTCGAGCACAGCCTTATGCTCGGTGACCGCGGTGATAATGTGGTTGCCTTTTTCCTTGTACATCTCGGCGACGCCCTTGATAGCGAGGTTGTCGCTCTCGGTTGCGCCCGAGGTGAAAATGATCTCTTTCGTAGTGGCGCCGATCAGCTTGGCAACCCGTTCACGCGCGGTTTCCACCCCTTCCTCGCCCACCCAGCCAAAGGAGTGATTACGGCTGGCGGCGTTGCCGAACTTCTCCATGAAGTAGGGCAGCATCTCCTCCAGTACCCTCGGGTCCATGGGGGTGGTGGCATGGTTATCCATGTAAATGGGAAGCTTGATGCCGTTAGCGGAGGTGGTCTGCTGCTCGAATTTCTGCCGCTCTGACTTCCGCTGTTGTAGTTTCTCTTCTCCCAGGGGGATCGACTTCACATCCGTGCTCATGATTGCTCTCCTCAGAACCTGCAAAACCTATCGTGCGCTCGGCGACCAAAAACGTTACGTAATCGTCACCAACTCAGCGGAAACCTTCGCCTTCACGGCCTCGCTCTGCGCGTCTTCTTTCATCTCCAAAATCGTGAGGCGCCGCAGCACTTCTTCGATGCTATGACTCACCCGGCGTAGCGGCTCCCGGATGCTGCAGCGATCGGTCTGATCGCACTCACCCCGCACGGTCACGCACGAAGTAATGAAAAGCGGCCCGTCTATGGCCCGGATCACCTCAAACGCGGTGATCGTCCCTGGGTCGCGTGCCAGAGTATAGCCACCGTTGATTCCATGCTGCGAATGCAGCAACCCGGCCTTTGCCAGGCGCTGCAAAATCTTGGCTAGCGCCTCTTGGGGAATGCCGTAACACTCGGCAACATCCTTGGCGCTGCATGCTCCGCGGTCCGCGTGCTCCGCCAGATGCTTCATCGCCATCAGGCCGTAGTCCGCTTTCTTGGTCAGCTTGAGCATCGGTACCGTAAAGTTAAATCCGACCTTTTTAGTCGGACATATCTATTCTAGAGACTGCGGGCTAGAAACACAACCCCTTGCAGGCACCGGTCGAAATCGACGGCTAAACTGTAACTGCGGCTGACTTAATGGCTTAGAGGGGCGGTAAACCGGCTCGAGGTTCCCGTAACTTCATTAGTCAAAGAAGAGGTCCTGGTGGATTTGA
This sequence comes from Terriglobales bacterium, assembly GCA_035512155.1. Lineage (GTDB taxonomy): Bacteria > Acidobacteriota > Terriglobia > Terriglobales > Acidobacteriaceae > JABCYV01. The sequence continues at coordinate 26,459 of DATKEN010000003.1, forward strand.
TGGGAGGAGAGAACGATGGATAGGGGCTTGACAAGCCTGCGGGTGGGGCTAAAATACCGCCAACTTCCGGCGACATTCGGCCTGCCCGCTCGGGTCGGCGAACCATGCCGGATTTATGACTCCAATCCCACCGTTACCAGCCCCCGAGATGAGAAGCCATGGCACAGTGTAAGCATCCGCGTGTCCAGATCGTGGCTCGCGAAGAAGACGCCGAATTCGTCGAATGCCTCGAATGTGGCGAGATCTTCGAAGCCAGCGAATTCAAAGACATGACGATCGAAGACGCCACGCCGACTAACGAACCCTGAATCTCTCCGTGCCGGTCTAGCTCCAAACCGCTAAGTGGACTCGCGTCCTGATCCGGGCATCAGCTATAACAAAAGTAACCTGGGCCGATTCCTTTGTCCTTGTCGCCAACTCAACAGTTTGTTAGTGTCGGCGCGGGGTGACCCTTGTCCGCGGAGAAGGCAATGCCGCTCGTGGCTTTGGTAGTCGACGATTCCATGCTGATCCGGCACACCGTGTGCCGCTTTCTAGAGGAGCGTGGTTTCGCCGTCAAATCCGCCACCAACGGACAAGAAGCTCTTGAGACGCTCAAGCAGATCCATCCCGACATTATTGTCACTGACATGCAAATGCCGAAGATGAGTGGCAGCGAGCTGATTACGGCGCTAAAGAGCGAATCCGTTACCGCGAGTATTCCGGTTGTGATACTGGCGGGGAAACAGAGCGGCTTTGATGAGAAGAAAGAAAAGCGCGCCGACTTCGCAATTTTCAAAGATATCGATATCGAGGTTCAGCTGGGCAAGGCGCTCCGCGCCATCCTCGGTAACCGCGCCGCTAAGGGTAAGGGAGCAGGACGGTAAAAACAGCTCTTGGTTTTTGGCTCTTCGCTTTCAGCTCCCTGCCGTTCGAAGCCCGAAAATATTCAAACCTAATAGCTAGGGGCCAAAAGCTGAGAGCTGTTGCTCTACCTCAGCGCCATCCCTGCCTCTGCTGACAAATCCATCGGTGCAAAATCTCTGGCGAGAAATTTGGGGAAAGCCGCAGCCCCGATCATAGCTGCGTTGTCAGTAGCCAGGGGACGGGACGGGAAGTAAACGGGAAGGCCTTCCACGGCAGCGTCTCGCTCAAATCGCTGGCGGAGCTCATGGTTGGCAGCTACACCTCCCGTCACGAAAAGGGTCGCAACGTCGTAAGCGCGGGCCGCTGCCAACGTTTTGCCGACGAGATCTTCGACCATCGCGCGCTGAAATGAAGCGACGAGATCGAGCATCTCCTGGTCGGCGTGGGCCAGGTAATCTTCGAACTTTGGCTTGGTAATTCTGGCTAGCGCCTTCCGGCAGGCGTCGATCGACACTTGCAGGTTGTGAGTCTGGACGTAACGGAGCACGGCCGTCTTGATTCCGCTGTAGGAAAAATCAAAACGCGGCCGGTCTTCGGCTTCGGACTCGCGTTTGTCATTCCGGTCGCGATGCTTCATCTGCGAAGGCGGAAACCTCACGGCACTCGCGTTACCATGGCTCGCGAGTTGGTCGATAATTGGACCACCTGGATACCCCAACCCGAGCAGCTTGGCTACTTTGTCGAACGCTTCTCCCGCTGCGTCATCGCGGGTGTGGCCGATGTTCTCGTATGACCAGCTCTCACCTCGCTGCTCGGCCAAGTACAGATGCGTATGTCCGCCAGACACGACCAGCGCCACCACGGGAAAATTGATCTGCCGATTGCCCTTCTGCCGTTCCTCAAGCAGGACGGCGTGGATATGCCCTTCAAGGTGGTTGACTGCGATCAGTGGTTTTTCCAGGGCGAAAGCGAGAGCCTTGGCATAGCTGATACCGACAAGCAGCGCGCCCGCGAGGCCGGGGCCCTGGGTGACAGCGATGGCGTCGATCGACTGATAGGTTTGTCCGGCATCGGCGAGCGCCTGACGTACCACCGGAACAATCGCCTTCAAGTGCTCGCGCGAAGCTAACTCTGGGACCACACCCCCGTAGGGTTGATGGGTAGCGATCTGCGAATAGACGATGTTTGAAACGACTTGCTCATCAGAACGCACTACAGCCGCAGCAGTTTCGTCGCAAGAGGTCTCGATGCCGAGGATGTAGGCTTCGGGCATACCAATCTCCAGTCTAACCCGCGACACGCCACTAAGGGGCTGTCCTCGGCTGGTCGGGTTCCAGGAGCGGCGGCACTTCTCAAGCGCCAGCATCGAATAGATTCTCCCGCTTTGGGGATCGGGGCGCTCGATCAGCTTCTATGATCTGCATGATCTTCTGAGCCACATAAACCCGGTAACGAGCTTTCCCTGTAACCTCTCTTACAATTCCTGCCCGAACAAGCTTGTCAACGTTCTGCTGGGCAGAGGGCGTGGTTACTCGCAGGCGTTGCTTCGCCCCAGCCACCGTGACCACCGGTTCCGTAAATAGCATCTCCATCAATTCTAAGGTGCGGCCTGGAGCCTTCTGTGTTTGGAGCTTTCTCCGGTAGTCCTGGCGCAGAGCGAGCAGCTGATTCGAACGTGCCACTGCGTCGCGTGCTTCTTCCGAGACTCCGTTCAAGAAGAACCGCACCCAATCAATCCAATTCCCTGACTGGCTGACGTCTAGCAAGAGTCGGTAGTACTCTCTCCGGTTGCGCTCGAAATAGGCGCTCAAATAAAGCAGCGGCTGCGGTAACAGCCCTTCGGAGCACAATAAGAGGGTGATGAGAAGTCTTCCCACACGGCCATTGCCATCCCAAAACGGATGGATGGCCTCGAACTGGTAATGGATCAGCGAAAGGCGCACCAAGGGTGGAAGTTTTCTCCGTTCTTCGTGGAGGTACTTTTCAAAGCGGTCCAAAGCATCCTTCATTTCTGGAATCGGGGGTGGAACGTAGGTGGCGTTTTCCAACTTGCAACCCGGCGGGCCAATAAAGTTCTGCGCTTTGCGAAATTCTCCCGGTGTTAGTGATTCGCCACGCACATTCTTCATTAACCTCTCGTGGAGTTCCCTTATTAACCGCAAGCTCACCGGAAGTTGCTTCATTCGCTGTAGTCCGTATTCGAGCGCGGTCACATAGTTCATTACCTCGTGGACACCCTCGCTCGGACCCTCACGCCGAGCGGCGGCTTCAGCCGAGAAAAGTTCGGTCAAGGTAGCTTGGGTTCCCTCGATCCGGCTTGACAGCACCGCTTCACGCCGTGTGAAGGGTCCGATCAGCAGATGAGGATTGGGAATCGTGCGTGCGACCCCAGCCAACTCCCCCAAGGCTCGATCGGCATCTGAAATTCGCTCCGTCAGTTCCCAAGTACTCTCCAGCCTCGGCGGGAGGGAATTGGGCACAAACGCCCATTGCTCTCGTCCGACGTTCAAAAGCTTTCCAGCGCCTTCTTTTTTGAACTTCGCAGGGTCCATTGTGAGCTCTTCCGTAAATTTATCCCGTTTTACTTACCAGTGACATAAATATACTATTTATGTAAATAGTATACTTATGCGGGACAATTCTACAAGTATACTGCAGGATAAAAAACTATACTTAACGCAAGGCGAGGCATGTGGAAGTATCATTACGTTCGGCCTAATGATACTGGAGTTTCCTTAGGATCAAGGCAACTATACATTTTGTCCGAAAAAGTTACCTTTCTGCCGAACCCTGGAAATCAGCAAAAATCCAAGACGGTGCCGAAAAATAAAATACAGTCAGTTTAATGTGCTGAAATCCTTCTCCATCTCGATCATCGGTGTACTGCGCGAGGCCGGCTACCAAGCCTTCCTCGTCGGGGGATGCGTCCGTGATCTGCTCCTGGGACGCGAGCCGGCGGATTACGACGTCGCCACCGACGCTACGCCGGACGAAGTCATGCGCATCTTCCCGGAAACATACGCGGTTGGCGCCCAGTTTGGCGTGGTGTTGGTGCCAGTGCCGGACGAAGAACAACCGCAGACGCCTCGACTGCGGCCGAACTTCGCCGAGCGAGGTTCGGATTCCGGTGGGGATGACCGAGGGTTGGGTGCCAAAACTTCGAAGACCAATGTCGTCGAGGTCGCGACATTTCGGTCAGACATCGGCTACTCGGACGGCCGGCATCCCGATGAGGTGCGTTTCACCAGTGATCCGGAACAAGACGTGCGACGGCGTGATTTCACCATCAACGGCATGATGCTCGATCCATTAGTTAATGATCCGCTGAAGGACGGTGTGCTCGATTTTGTCGGCGGGCGAAAAGATTTAAGAGACAAGATTATCCGCGCGATTGGCGAACCAGAGCGGCGCTTTGCCGAAGACAAACTGCGCATGCTGCGTGCCGTTCGTTTCGCCGCCCGTTTCGAATACACCATCGCGCCAGGCACTTTCGCTGCGATTCAGAAGTTGGCCCCGCAGATCCACCACATCTCCCGCGAGCGAGTCCGGGATGAACTGACCACGATGCTCACCGAAGGCCACGCCCGGCGCGCCTTCCTGCTGCTTGACGAAACTGGCTTGCTGCGGGAAGTCCTGCCCGAGATTTCAGGGATGAAAGGAGTGGAACAGCCGCCACAGTTTCACCCGGAGGGAGATGTGTTCGTACATACGCTTTTGGTGCTCGACAAACTGCCGCAGCCGTGCCCGCCCACGCTGGCCTGGGGCGCGCTGCTGCACGATGTGGGCAAGCCAGCCACGTTTCGGGTTGCGCCGGACCGCATCCGTTTTGACGGACATGTGGATGTCGGGGTCAAAATCGCGGAAGAGATTTGTCGGCGCTTACGTTTCTCTAACGACGACGCCGAGCAGATTCTGAGGCTGGTCGACAACCATATGCGCTTCGCGCAGGTGGATCGTATGAAGGAATCTACCTTGAAGAGATTTTTGCGTTTGCCGCGTTTTGAGGAGCATTTGGCGCTACACCGGGCAGACTGCGAGGCCAGCCACGGCGATCTTCGTTCCTATAATCTTGTGCGCGAAAAGATGGGCTCCATGCGGCCAGAAAGCATCCGTCCAGCGCCACTTGTCACTGGCGACGATCTAATCGCAGCCGGTTACGAGCCCGGACCAAGATTTAAGGAAATTCTCACCGCAGTGGAAGACGCACAGCTCGAGGGGCGTTTGCCCTCGAAGGAAAGCGCGCTGGATCTGGTGCGGCGAGAATTTCCGCCAAGTTAAGGGAGCCAAAAAGGCGTGAATCCGTTCTCGCGTGTTTGGTTGTCAAGCCCCCAGCCGCGAATCGGCGGGGTCAAACTCCTGAATGCAAACCAAATATATTGGCAATAATTACCTTGACTAACCAAGGAGACGGCCAATATGATTTCCGGGATAGCCGAACTTGTAGAAAAGGAACGTGTTATCAAGTTTGGACGGGAAGCCCGCGTACTTTTCAGTCTGTGGGACATAATGGCCAAATTTAACGTTGCTAATTGCTGCGAACTTTTCGCTGCCATCGGGCAGCGGTGCAAATCGCTTCTACTAGTCCGGCCAGAAGTGAAATCGCTCAAGAGTGGGTAAACAACACGCAGCTCACCGTATTGATGCCAGCGTCATTCCTCGCTAATGAGTTGGCCTTGGAGGAATCAATTGAATTCATCAAGAGACTCTCAAGGGAGTGGAAGAGCCAAGTGCTCGCTGAGGAATTCCAATACGGCCTTTACCATCTGATGCAGTTGATGGAAAGCGAAATGAGAAAACGTTTATGTTTTAGCATTCCACAATCATTAGCAAAGTACGTGGACAAAGCTGAACCATGCGGGCAAGCCGTATTCGATGCGTTTCCTAGTGCGCGTGCCGATTTAACCGATGCTGGTAGCTGCCTGGGTTGTGGATTAAACACTGCCACTGCGTTCCACCTAATGCGTGCAGCGGAAGTCGGCCTCTGGGAGCTAGGGCGTGATCGCCAGATTCCCTTGGCCGTGAGCAACAAGATCGAATTCAGTGAATGGGGGAAAATCATTGAAGAATTAGAGGATGCGGTAAAGGCCATCCAACAATGGCCAAATTCCTCTTCAAAAGAAGAAGCTCACAAGTTTTACAATCACGCTGTTGTCGAAATCCGTGCATTCAATGATGGGTGGAGACGCCACGCAGCCCATGCAAGACCAAACATGCCACGGATGGAAGATGCGGAAGCGTTAGCTCTTTGGGGACACGTCAACACGTTCCTAACCACGCTCGCTGGCAAAATCTCGGAGGGTAAACATACATCGCTTGTCTGGACTTAAATCGGTACTGGACTAATTCCGTGTTGCTCTTGGAGGAGCATGACTTGTGACAGCTAGCAAACTTCACCACTTTTCAATCTATGAAGTATCTCGTCGTATGTGCGAATTACAGAACGCTCAAGTGGAGCATTTTCTTGGGCCACGGCCAAACGTTTCTGTTCGAGCACCTCGGCGAAAGTTGGGTCTAGCCCGCGAACCGTCTCTCGAAGCGCGGCAAGTTCGGCCACAAGGGAAGAAGCCATCAAGTAAGTCGATTTCTCATGCTCGACCAAGGCAAGCAAAGCATCTCTCAAAGCGTTCTCGTTAATCATGCGATCAGTTCTCCTAATTCCCAAATGTGGGAGCTGATGCCAGCGGCCATTGCGGGGCGTGGGAGTATTATTGGCTTGTGACAACGAAAGCTAAAACTACGGACGAATACGCGACGTTCTCCAAAGCACTTCGCAAAGTCCTGCGAGTTTCGCATTCAGAAATGCAAGCTAGGATCGAGGCCGACAGGCAAGCGCGGAAACAGCGCCGACAGACGCGGACATCCGCCCGCGCTTCCCGCGAAAAGGATTAGAAAGACGTCGCACCGGCCTTACCTGTGACCTCCGCGAAAGTGAGCCGCTTCCCTGCGACCTGTGAGAGTGCGAGATTGAAGCGATCCGAGGCACTTAGCTTGTTGCCCGCCGCATCCTTGCGGTTATTGAAGCGGAATGCCTGCTCATCTACGTACCGAAACAGATGGAACGGCTCAACCGCAACGTAAGTGCCATGCAGGCTACGTTTCAGCAGACTCCAGAAATTTTCTAGACCGTTAGTATGGACTCGCCCGTTTACGTAGCCTTCCAAATGGTTCACGATCTCGTGAGCGTATTTTCCCGAGAGTCCGTCGTAGGCGACAGCTTGGTCGGTGTAGAGCCGTGAACCGTGCTCGACAGTGCCTAGGATTTGGCTTTGTAGAGTCTCGCGCTTAATGTTTGGCAAAACAGTAGCTCTGATCTTGCGAGTTTCGCGATCCAGAATGCCCATGACCGGAGTCTTTCCCGGCATACTGCCGGGGCTGGTTCCGACAAGTTTTCTTGAAGGAACCTCGTTACGAATTTTCAGCAGTTTGATTTTGCGGCTCAGGTGCATGTTTCTGGCTTTGGCACCCACGTAGGTTTCATCTGCCTCAACTTCGCCAGAGCCGCCGAGCTTGCTCACGCTGCCATCCTGTAGAGCAAGACGGAGCCGATGCAGCATGAACCATCCCGCCTTTTGGGAGATGCCGAAGGCGCTGGCAATTTCGTAAGAACTGATTCCATTCTTGCAGTTCACCAGCATCCACAGAGCCGCAAGCCATTTGTCCAAGGTGATGGGCGAATCCTCGAAAATGGTTCCCAGCTTGACGGTGAACTGCTTGTAACACTCTTTGCACTTCCAGCGCTTTTGAGTCTTGAGATAGTAGTGCTCTTTGTGGCCGCAAGCAGGACATTCGGGGCCTTTGGGCCATCGCATCTTTGCCACGGTATCGATGCAGACCTGCTCATCATTGAAGAACCGCATGGCCTGTTGGAGTGTCTTTGGGCTTTCCATGCTACGATCTTAACGAAAGTAGCTTGGTTAGTCAAGGTAATTATTGCCAATATATTTTCACCAGGTATGTCCCATTTGCTGTGTTGAAATTGCTATTCTGAATATAGAGGGTCAGTTTTCCCGCAGTCAGGTGAGCAAAGCCAAATGAAAGTCACAGAAAAGGACGGCGCATATGTGGCCGACCTCGCCAACCTGGAGCTCACTGTCGAGGAGCGCGTCCGCATGCTGCAAGATCTCAATTCGATTCTCCAACACATTGATTCGTTAAACGAGCTCGATACGGCGGGTGTACAGCCCATGGCGCAAGTGTCGGATCGTTATGGGATGGACGAGTCCAAGCAGGGGAGCGAGCGCTTTGCCTATGCTACCCGTGAGGACATTCACGAGGGGCTGCGAAAATCGCTGCCGCACGACGTCGCTTTGCAAAATGCCCCTGATTCGGATGGAATCTTCTTCAAAGTTCCCAAGGTAATTGAGAGGTAGCAGTCAGTGGCCAGTGATCAGCAGCCAAGGGCCTCTCGTTTACCGACCTGATCACTGACCACTTGCCACCTGATCATGGACTTGAATTTGCTCACGATTGATGCCGTTCGCTCCGCGGTCCAGGAGCGTAAGACGACGGCCGTGTCTCTAGCGGAAGCAATTTACGGCAAGATCGAGAGAGAAGATCCCGCGGTCGGAGCGTTTCTGACGCTCTCCAAAGAACGCGCGCTGGTGAAGGCTTCGGAAATGGACGCCCTGGCCGCGAAGGGAGAGAAGCTACCGCCTTTGGGCGGCCTGCCCGTCGGTATCAAAGATGTATTGGTGACAAAGGGCGCGCGTTCGACAGCCGGTTCGAAGATTCTAGGCAATTACATGCCGCCCTACGATTGCACGGCGGTGGCGCGACTGGAAGCGGCGGGCGCTGTGGTGCTGGGAAAAATGAACTGCGATGAATTCGCTATGGGTTCGTCCAACGAGAACTCGGCCTGGAAACCGGTACACAATCCGCGCGATCTGAGCCGCGTGCCGGGCGGTTCTTCGGGCGGTTCAGCAGCGGCGGTCGCGGCGAACATGGCGGTGGCCACGCTCGGTTCGGACACCGGTGGTTCGATTCGACAGCCCGCATCTTTTTGTGGTGTGGTTGGGTTGAAGCCCACTTATGGACGAGTGTCACGCTATGGATTGATTGCATTCGCGTCATCGCTCGACCACATTGGCCCCCTGACGAAGACGGTGAAGGATGCAGCGATCGTTCTGCGGACAATCGCAGGACGCGATCCGATGGATTCGACTTCCGCCGAGATGCCCGTCCCCGACTACGTTGCAGAACTGGAGAAGCCAGTGCGCAGCTTAAAAATTGGGGTAGCCAAAGAGTACTTTGGGGAAGGTCTCGACGCGGAAGTTCGCAAATCAGTGGAGGCGGCGATTGAGAAGCTGGCTGATCTGGGCTGCGAGATCATAAAAATTTCTCTGCCACATACGAAGTACGCGGTGCCGACCTACTACATCGTTGCCACCGCGGAAGCGTCGTCGAACTTAGCTCGCTTTGATGGCGTGCGCTATGGCTACCGCGCGGATGGGGCGCGCTCGCTTTCGGAGATGTATCGGCGCACCCGCGACCAGGGTTTCGGGACAGAAGTGAAACGCCGGATCATGCTAGGAACCTATGTTTTGAGTGCCGGTTACTACGATGCTTACTACTTGAAGGCGCAAAAGGTACGCACGCTTTTGACTCGCGATTTCGACAACGCTTTCAAGCACGTCGACGTGATCGTGACTCCGACGAGTCCCACCGCAGCATTCAAGCTAGGCGAAAAGGTGGATGATCCTCTCGCGATGTACCTGGCTGATATTTACACAGTGACGGCGAATTTAGCGGGTATCCCAGGGATTTCGATCCCATGTGGACAAACGCGAGAGAAATTGCCGATCGGGATGCAAGTGTTGGGGAAGCATTTCGACGAGAGCACGATTCTGCGCGTGGCGCATGCGTATGAAAATGCGGCGTGAGCGAGAGTCAGAGCCTAGCAAGGTTAGGATGTCAATTCGTAATAGCTCTCTCCCGCACAGCCGCGGCAGAGTACTTTTCCTTCGCGACGAACTTCACGGCGAAAATTAATCCCTTCGCTGCAAACTTCGCAAACGATACGCTCCCCTTTGTATCCGGGAAATTCTTCTGGGGGAAGCTCAACTTTCACCCATTGCATGGTGAACAAGTCGTCATCTGATATTTCACGATAGGCCAGCATTTGTTGCTGGTTCTTACTTTCCAACTCCGGGTGCATTTGGCAGGCGAGGGTCTTGGATGACTCTTTAGCTGCGATGCGCACCGCTTTGCCTGTGCTCACCTCGACGAAGGTGGCAGCCATCTTACCCCAGTCGCGGAACTTCAAGGCGCGCTTACCGAGGCGGCAGCCGGTGACCACGGCAACGGCATCGGTGGCGCAACGGTCAATCTCCACAAAAGTAACCAAACGCTTGCGGTCTTTCTTATGGGGATCTTCGATCCCTAACATCGCAAGCCCGAGCATGGCCAAGCGAACGCCGAGAACTTGTCCGGCGCAGAGGTGACCGTGTGCCAGTTCGGCATCGCGAAGATATTCGTCAAGAGATTTCATATCAGGCGCACGAAGGCCATGTCTCGCACGGAGTCTGCAAAGTCCAGTTTTAGTTCCCGGTTCTCAGTTCTCAGAACTGCCGCAATTGTATTACGAAAAAAGGAGAAATATCACTTATGGGCTCAAACTCGAAAGCCAAAATTGGCCTCGCGCTGGTGTTGTCACTGTCGATATTTGCCACCGGCTGCAGCGCGCAGTGGGTGAACGTGGCACTGGCGGATTTGCCGGTGCTGACCCAGATGGCTTTGAACATCGCCGCCATGGTTGCCACACTGCAATCTGGCAAGCAAGCCAGCGCCGCCGAGTTGGCGGCTGTACAAAACATATCAGCCGAGGCCAGCAAAGACTTGACCCTGCTGCAGACGTTTTACAACGACTACAAAGCTAGCCCTAGCGCATGACGCGATGCAGAAAATTGAGAACGTGATTGCAGATATCAATCAAAACCTGCCTGCCCTATTGCAAGCCGCGCATATCAGCGACCCGACGCTCGCGGCGAGGGTGACAGCGGGAGTCAACCTGATCCTGACGACCGTGAGCAGCTTCGCTTCCTTGATTCCACAGCCTGCGGCACCGTCCACAGCCCGGAAAACGCGACGGAACATTGTCATCCCAAAGGCTGAAGAGTTAAGGAAGCAATGGAACCAGCAAGTCTGCGCGCCGACCGGCAACTCTGCACTTGACGCCGCGCTTACGACCTGCGCGTTGAGGTAAGAGCTCATGAGCGTTCCGGTCATCGCGCTAACCAATGCCTCTACTTGCCTCAGCGATGCGCAAGTAGAGACTGTAATGCCATCTTTGCAGCGTCAAGTAAGCCGGGATTTTTGTGCGTATTGGGACATCGATTGCTCACTGACCTTTTTGCCTAAAGCTCAAGCGCTTGTCGCAGGTTGGTCGCAGATTGTTCTGACCGACGATCCAGATCAAGCTGGAGCGCTCGGCTACCATGAGATGAGCAGCAATGGCACTCCCTTGGCAAAGTCTTTGCCGGACTTGACGCGGAAAGCGGTTCTTCGTGGACGGTGACGCTGAGCCATGAACTGCTGGAGATGCTTGCAGACCCGTGGATCAACTGGTGTGCTCAGGGCTCTGACGGAAGAATCTATGCACTGGAAGTCTGCGATGCGGTCGAGTCAGACAGCCTGGGATACAAGATCGATGGTGTGTTGGTATCGGACTTCATCACGCCCTCCTGGTTCGAGCCGACACAAGCTGATCGCATCGATTTCAAAAAACAAGTGTCGAAACCGATGGAACTCGCTCCCGGGGGATACGTTTCAGTTCTAAATCCTGCAAACGGGTGGACCCAAATCACAGCGGAAGGTGCGGGTGGACCGCCGGCGCCAGAAGGTAGCCGAAGGCATCGGCGCAGAATCGGGAAGGCGAGGTGGAGAAGGAGTATCCGTTAACGGTCTCTACTTTCGCCGCCAGCGGATACCATCTTTTGTTTGTTCGATGATCAGACCGGCGCTGGTGAGTTCGGCGCGAACGGCGTCGGAGAGCTGAAAGTTGCGAGCCCGTCGAGCGGCTTCCATGGCAGCGACCTTCTTTTCAATCTCGGCATCGGAGAGGCTCTGTGCGCCGAGGGCGTCCACCAGTTCCTGGCTGATGTCTTTCTGGCGGTCTTGCGCCTTGGCCCAATCGAGGATAGCTTTCATCTTGGGAGTGTCGTCATCTTTGAGGACGGCAAAGATTTCGTCGAACTTATCTAGCGCAGCGAGCAGTGGCGGCACGTCGTCTTTTTTGATCCGTCCGGAGTCTATGGCGGCGTTGGCTTTGCGAACCATGTCGAGAATGGCGGCCTGTGCCTGGGCGGTGTTGAGATCGTCCTCTAGGGCGGACTTCATCCTCTCAACCGTCTGGCTCGCTAGTTGCTGCATTTCCTCGCTTACGCCAGCCGGAAACTGGCCCGCAGTCAGGCGCAATTGGAAGTTGCGCAACTTGTCTACATTGCTGGCCATTTGCTTCAGCCCGTCGAAGGTAAAGTTGAGCTGATGACGGTAGGGGACCGAAGCCAGTAAAAGCCGGATCGACGACGGCTTATATCCTTTGAGCACCAGATCGCGCAAGGTTAGAAAGTTGCCCAGACTCTTGGACATCTTTTCACCTTCGACCAGCAGAAAACGCGCGTGAAACCAGAAGCGGGCAAATGGCTTCCCGGTGAGCGCTTCCGATTGCGCAATTTCGTTTTCGTGATGCGGAAAGATGAGGTCTTCCCCTCCAGCGTGGAGGTCGAAGGTTTCTCCCAACTCTTCCATCGACATGACGGAACACTCGATGTGCCAACCCGGCCGGCCGCGTCCGATAGGAGTCTCCCAGAAAGCCTCGCCAGGCTTCGGTGCCTTCCAAAGGGCGAAATCGCGCGCGCTGTCCTTGTCATATTCGTCCAAATCCATGCGAGCGCCATCTTCCATCCCAGCAAAATCTTTTTTTGAGAGTTTGCCGTAGCCAGGAAACTTGGCGATGCGGAAGTAGTAAGAGCCATCCTCAGCCCGGTAAGCAAATCCCTTCTTCTCCAACGCAGCAACGAATTCAGCCATCTCAGGAATGTGGTCTGTGGCGCGGACAAGAATCGGCTGTTCGATGTTCAGAGTCGCAGAATCCTCCAAGAAAGCCTTTTCGTATTTTTCCGTGTATTGCCTCACGCTCACGCCATCGCGTGCGGAGTTACGAATAATTTTGTCGTCCACGTCGGTGATATTCATGACGTAACGCACTTTGTATCCGCTTTGACGAAGAAACCGGCGGAGGATGTCGATGGCGACAAACGTACGAAAATTTCCAATATGTCCGTAGTCGTAAACGGTTGGCCCGCAAGCGTACATGCGGACCTGGTTGCCTTCGAGGGGGTGGAACTCGTCGACTTTGCCCGACAGCGTATTGTAGAAACGCAGCGCCATGTTCAGTTGAGCTTTGCGGACAGAATCAATGATTCTAGGGGGAGGAAAGAAAAGGGGTCAAATCCCGCGCACTTGTTCAGAGGCGCACTTACAGTTGCCATGCACCGGCAGGCTCATTTAAGATGCCGCCGTTGTACATGAACCCCGTCACACACTACTGACTCCGTCTCCACAATGAACAAATTCGGTCAGAGAGAGCCTCGTTTCCAAAGATCTAAAGGAGAAATTATGAAGACATCGTTGCTAGTAGCGGTCCTGATTTCCACGCTGGCGTTGCCCGCCCTCGGGGAAGATAAAGAGGAGAAGAGAGTTGAAAATGCGGGAACGGTAATAAAGGAGATCATGGACGTTCCCGACAATGTCCCGCAGAGCGTAATTGACAAAGCAGACTGCGTTGTCGTTCTGCCCTCGGTGCTCAAGTTCGCGATCGGAATTGGCGGCAGCTACGGTCGGGGGGTGATGACCTGCCGTGGCGGCAAGGACTTTCATGGTCCCTGGGGTGCGCCGACCATGATGGCGCTTGAAGGCGGCAGCTTCGGATTGCAGTTGGGCGGGCAGGCAACCGACTTTGTCCTGCTCCTGATGAGTCAAAGATCAGCCACCAGCATCCTCAGCAGCAAGGTCAAGCTTGGCGGCGACGCTTCCGCTGCGGCTGGTCCGGTGGGACGGAATGCCTCCGCCGAAAGCGATGTGACTTTGCGGGCTGAGATTCTCTCTTATTCTCGGGCCCGCGGACTATTCGCCGGAATATCCCTGGCGGGCTCGACCCTTCGCCCAGACAACGACGCCAACAAAGCGTTATACGGCAAAGAAGTGAGCGCGAAGGATATTGTCTTTGAAAAAGCAGTGCCGGCACCCAAGTCGGCGCAACTACTGTTATCAACGCTCGATAAGAAATCTCCGAAAAACCTGTCGACCAACTAGTCTTGTCCGCGCCGGAGGAGGGGCAATCTTCCTCCCGAGGGTCTCCTTATCGTATCGTTTGCGCCGCCAACACAGGATCTGACGTGAGGTCTGGTGGGCCCGCCTGGATTCGAACCAGGGACCAGAGGATTATGAGTCCACTGCTCTAACCGCTGAGCTACGGGCCCGTCCACCAAACGCAAGCAGGACATTTCCGAGTGTAGCAAGCATTGTAGAGGATGCGAGGCATTGGCACGGCTGCCAGAGCTATCAATCATCGTCGGGGTCAGTTGGCGATCTCTTGTCATTGAGGAAGAAGTTAGCATCGAGCGCGGCGGGAATGGTTTGGAAGGTAAGGGGTGTTTGGCTGAAGTCGAAACAATCGGAGAGATTGTCAGCGGGTGCGTCGGCATACCCCAGCGAGGGCAAGCCGAAATTCTGCTCAATGAACTTCAGTATGCTGCCGAAATCGTGGGTAACGTGAGAGACATAACCTGATTTCGCGTAGGGAGATACCACGATCAGAGGCACGCGAAACCCGTACTCATAGGAATTGATGATCGTAGGAGCGACGTGATCGTACCATCCGCCCCAGTCGTCCCAGGTGATGAAGATGGCGGTGTTGGACCAATACTGACTAGTGCCAATCGCATTGACCACCGACGCCACCCAGGATGGTCCTGAGCCGTCGTTGCCGCTTGCGTGGTCGGATGCCTTTCCGGTCGGAATCACCCAGCTTACAGCGGCGAGACTGCCGTTGGCGATGTCGGTCAACACTTGGGTTTGTCGCAGAATGACGTTGGTCCAGTCCGGCCCTGTACATTCAGTTGCGGTCGCGTCGGGCACACAAATATGCCGGATGGCGTTGGGTCCGGTCCAGATGGAGGTAGGCGATGGTGTGTAGTATCGCCAGGTTAACTTTTTAGCGTCGAGCAAGTCCACGAGCGTGGGATGCTCGAAGCATGGGTACTGTGTTTGGGATTCGTTGCCGCTGGGATCGATCAGCTGGACGAACTGGTCGGGAGCGGCTGTACAACCGGTGCCCCCGCCGGTCCCATTACCCCCGGGGGCAAGGGGGTTCTCCGAGGCAAACAGATTACTTGTGGCGGTCGGAGCGGAGGTACCGGAGATTATGAATTGATGGGCGGGAAAGCTCGGACCTTGGTTGGTCTGGAACATACGATCCGCGAAAGTATACTGCTGGGCCATCTGGAAGTATGGCGCCACCTCGGAAGGGTTTACGTAGGCAAACTGAGGATTGGGCGGCGGGCAATTCGTCGCTCCGGGCTTGCACCCTACTATGACTCTGTCGGCGCCATCCATTTTGCCCCCGTCATACATGTTCACGAACGCCTCATGAGTGTGGCCGAGATCGTAGTCGGTCACCAGAGATACCGGCGCCAGCGGGATGGTCTGACCGCTCGAGTTGAGCCCGCTGCTGGCGATGTCTGCGTTCGGTAAACCATGGAAGAGATTGTCCGGAGTGCGATTTTCCTGGAAGATCACCACTACATGTTGAATCTTCCCTGAACTCGGTAGAGGACTCGACCCGCCACTTCCACCGCAACCCTCCAGAGCTAGAAGAAAGCCTGCAGTAAGGACAAGCAAGCCCCAGAAAAGCAGCATGGTTGATCGAGTCATGGCGTCCCTCCCAACAAGACAGCGCCCCGTCGTCGGCGCCACCCTCAAAGGCTAACTCTTAAGACTTTAAGATGCCAACTATGCTTTAGACGTACCGGTTAACCCCCTCAAAAACGGCTGGCTTGAGGCAAACGCCAAATTCCCCGTTACGAAAGTTTCACATCAACCTCACAAGTGATTGTCCGGAAGTATTTTGCCTGCTATCACTTAGGTAGCACAAACTCATTGCCTGGAATTCCCAAGAGGCCTTAAAAGGAGCCTGCGGTAGAGTTGTGAACAACCGCTCTCAGTCGTGGAGAGAACTGAGCACCTCAGCCAGGGTTTTTATTAGCCTGGTCGTGGCGATAGGCACCAGTGTGCTCCTGTATGGGGCCGTGAACCCGACCAGCAAGAACATCGCTCAATTCATTTGCTATCTGCTGATCGCGATTCTGGCTTCACGTCTCAAAGTCAATCTGCCCGGGATCACGGGCACGATGTCGGTGAACTTCCTGTTCATTCTTCTTGGAGTGTTGGAGCTGAGTCTTACGGAGACCCTGGTTCTGGGAACGGCCGCTCTGCTGATTCAATGTTTCTATCGAGATCGCCCGAGTGCGCTCCAAGTCACATTCAATATGTGCGCCAGCGCGTTTTCTATCGCGGTGGCGTACGGCGTGTATCACTTTGCCCTGTCGCAAGGGCGGATAAAGAGTCATCCATCGTTATTGGTAATCGCGGCCTCCACGTACTTCATTGCTAACACCGGTTCGATTGCTGGCGTGATAGCGCTCACCGAGCACAAGTCACTGAAGAAAATCTGGGTGCAGTGTTACTTCTGGTCCTTTCCCTACTACCTTGTGGGTGCGGGATTCGCTGGCACCTTGGGATGGTTCAACCGTACGTTCGGCTGGCAAACGTCGCTGCTGGTGGTGCCGGTCATATACCTCTTCTACCGTTCGTACCGTCTCTACCTGGGAAAACTGGAGGACGAGAAGCGTCACGTGGAGGAGATGGCAAACCTGCACTTGCGGACCATCGAAGCGCTGGCCTTGGCCATTGAGGCCAAAGACCACACCACGCATGATCACCTGCAACGGGTGCGCGTCTATGCCATTGAAGTTGCCAAGGAGTTGGGAGTAACCCCAGAAGAGATGGAAGCTCTGCACGCGGCAGCGCTATTGCATGATATTGGAAAGCTTGCCGTGCCTGAGCACATCATCTCCAAGCCCGGACGCCTGACCCCAGAAGAATTCGAGAAGATGAAGATTCATCCGGTGGTAGGGGCGGAGATTTTAGAGCGGGTGCGATTCCCTTATCCGGTAGTGCCGATTGTGCGGGCGCACCATGAGAAGTGGGACGGAACCGGATATCCGTTTGGCCTGAAAGCCACCGAGATCCCGATTGGAGCGCGCATCCTTTCGGCAGTGGACTACCTGGACGCGCTAGCATCCGACCGCCAGTACCGCCGCGCCTTACCGTTGGACGAAGTCGTTAGGCGTCTTTCTGACGAATCCGGAAAATCTTTTGATCCAAAAGTGGTGACGGTCTTACAAAAGCGATATCGTGACCTCGAAAAACTGGTCGAAGCCCATTTCGGACATGTGGCTCCATTGCGGCTCTCGACTGACCTAAAGGTGGAACACGGGGTCGCACCCGCCGCCGGCTTTGAAGACATTACGGTCAAGGATGCTCCAGGCCAGGAGGCTACTTTCCTCTCCTCTATTGCGGCTGCACGGCAGGAGGCCCAGACCCTTTTCGAACTGAGCCAGGACTTAGGGGCTTCGCTCAGCCTGGACGAAACCCTGTCGGTTTTCTCGGTGAAGCTTAGACGGCTGGTGCCTTACGATGCCATCGCCATCTACGTCAAGCGTGGTGCGGAATTAGTTCCAGAGCATGTGAGCGGTGACAATTTCCGCTTGTTCTCGTCGCTTCGCATCCCGCTGGGCCAAGGACTCTCCGGCTGGGTGGCAGAGAACATGAAACCGATCATCAACGGAAATCCATCGGTTGAGCCAGGATATCTGAACGATCCGACGAAATTCAGCACTTTGCGTTCGGCAATGGCGATCCCGCTGGAGGGGTTAGCCGGAGTAGTCGGCGTGCTTGCCCTTTACCACGCGGAGGTAGACGCATTCACTTCCGATCACCTGCGAATTCTGCTGGCGATCAGCTCCAAGATGGCCCTGGCCATCGAAAACGCGCTGAAATACGAGCAAGCGGAGAGTTCCGCCACTACCGACTATCTCACGGGATTGCCGAACGCCCGTTCACTGTTTCTGCAACTCGACCGCGAGCTGGCGCGTTGCAAACGGGACAACTCGACTCTAATCGTGATGGTCAGCGATATGGATGGTTTCAAGCAGATCAACGACCGCTTCGGTCACCTCGAGGGCAATCGTGTACTGCGCCTGTTCGCGCAGGCTTTAAAGGACAGCTGCCGCGAATACGACTACGTGGCTCGGATGGGCGGCGACGAATTTGTGGTCGTAGCCCCCGGCCTGCCCGCGGACGCGGCTGTCAAGAAAGCCGAGCAATTGCGTGAACTTGCTAAACATGCCGGCAAAGAAGTCTGCAGCGAAGATATTCTTTCGCTGAGCGTAGGACAGGCGTCGTATCCAGGAGACGGACAGGATGCCGAAGGATTGCTCGCGGAAGCCGATCGCCGCATGTACCTGGAGAAACAGCGGCAACCCTCGCGAAAAAACCGCCGGCTCTATCCGCGGATGAAGTGCAGGGTCACGATTGAGCTACAACCCCACGATGAAGAAATTCCGGTGCTCGGTAATCTTATCGACGTCAGTCTGGGGGGCTGCTACGTGGAGACCAGCGCTATCTTGCCTCCTGGCTCCAAGCTTAAATTGGTTTTTTCCATCGACGATGGCAAGATGCAGGCCGAGGGCAGCGTGGTTCGAATCGATCCGGGATCGGGGATCGCGGTTCGGTTCAACGACATGAATCGCGAGGACCGCGAGAAAATGCACCGTGTCCTGGAGTTTGTGCACAATTCCACCATGTTCTACGACAACCGCTACTTCTCAAAACTGCTGAACCGTTGATTCGCGAAGAAAGCGGCTCCCCCATCGTTCTTTGGTGGAACCATCTGCGTCCATCGGCAAGGCGGGATGCAGGCGTTAAAATGTCCGCGGGTCGACGGCGATATTCCACGGGCTGTGAAAAAAGGGGGACGCATGAAAGTCTTGGTGGTTGAGCCGGATGAAACCACTGTGAAAGCTACGGGAGTAATGCTTAACCGGCTGGGTTACGAAGTTGGACTGGCGACAAATTGCGATGAGGCGTTTCGCATCTACTGCAATCAAGGGCCATATCCTCTTGTTCTTATTGATCTGACATTCGTGCGCGGATCCGGCGCTGGCGGGGTTAAGTTTATCGATGCCATGCGGCAGAAGAATCCCCAACAGGATTACGCCTTTGTTACGGGATCCTCGATTCTGCGAAGGCCATTCTCCTTGCAAGAACTGGACGATTTTATGGGCGGATTCCGCCGTCCTGCTGGCAGCCGCTTTGGATAAGGCCCACAGGCCCGGCTACTTGGCGAGGACCTGTCTCAGTTAACGAAGCCGCCTAGCAACCGCTGCCACAATCTACTTTCGGCCGGGATGGAACTCCCCGCGGGTGGAGAATTGCGAATAAGGCCATTCGTTCTTCTTGGTGGGAAGCGCGGAAGAGGCGACGGGAGCAAGGGGCGTCGGCTCGACTTCCCAATCCGGCGGAGCGGGATGAATGCACCAAACATTTCCAGAGTGATCAAGCGCCAGCCCGACCAGCCAGTACTTATTCTCACTTCCGAGCGGGACGCAGTTGGCCACGCGAGCAGTTGCCTGATTGCCGCCGGGAAGATCGTCCAGCCGCACCGGCATTCCTGGCTCCAGAGGGCATGGGAGACGCACTCCGCAACCGTGTGGGTTCACGACCAGAGTGTGGCAGTTTTCTGAGAGCTGTGTGGCCGGATCCAAACTGGTCACGCGAAGCGGGATTTGAGCTCGAATGCGTGTGCGGCGAGTCGGTGTATCGTGCAATTTTGCGGTTGATTCCATATGCAAGGCTTGTTCAAGATTTTACGTGCGAAATTCTGATTGGCGTTGATCTCGCTGGCATAAACGGACACCAAAGTAATGGAGAACGCAACTCTTCAACTGCATTGGCGGCGGGCTCAAAGACCTGGGGGTAACCTCCAATTTCGCTGCCTGGTAGAAGGCCTTTCGCGCCGCTTAGATGGCGACCGGCTGGATTTGAATGAGCGGACCGGAACTATTTGCTCGGGCCTTGCGGAGCATGTTCGCGGAGGGAATGCCGGTGCGATGGAACGACTTCTCGCAATCTGCGGTCGAGGGCCCGCGCATGCTGCCTTCCATGTAGGCAAGACCGGGACAACGAGTGCAGGTGCCAACATGGCTACAAGTCGAACATACAGGTAGGTCTTTGGCGCGAATGGAACGAACCTCATGCAAGGCCGGCGAATCTCGCCAGATGTCGATGAATTTGTGTTTTCGTACGTTGCCTGTGGGCAGGGGAAACTGCACGCAGGGAAAAACGTCGCCATAGGGCGAGATGTAGCCCGCGGTGTGACCGGCACTGCAAGGATATTCGTCCATGATGCCCTCGTCGGGCGGGGGCGGGGGGGCACAGAATTCCTCTACATTCCCCACCAGGTCCGGATTGTGAAAGACCGAATTCAACTCAGAGCTCGGAATACGCAAACGTAGAATTGAAGTGTCTCCGTCCATCTTCGGAGTGATGGTCGGATCCAAAGTGTAGGTAACACCGAGCTCGCGGGCCAGTGCCTGCACTCCGGCATGGTCGCGGCTGTTAGCAGTCATCAGAACATTGGCGATCACAACTTTTAGGCCCTGTGATTTCAGAAAGCGAATCGCTTCCACACTCCGCTTCAGCGAGCCGGGCAGTTTGGTGATAGCGTCATGCACTTCGGAGCGGTGGGAGTAGATGCTGATTTGTATGTTCTCGACTCCCAACTCCACCATCCGTTTGGCTTCACGCTGGCGGATCATCACGCCGTTGGTCTTGATTCTGACATTGAAGCGCAGGCGGCGGGCATATTCCAGAATGTCGAAAAAGTCGCGACGCATCAGCACTTCCCCGCCACTGAGGGTAAGGAAAAAAGTGCCTGCCTCCGCCAGTTGATCCAGCACGTCTTCGATCTCGGCGGTGCTCATTTCGCCGTGATCGTCGTGATCCAGATAGCAGTGAATGCAACGTTCGTTGCAACGGTAAGTTACGTCCAGATGGATGGCGAGAGGAACACCCAGCTCCATAGCCCGCTGATTCATCTGCTGCATGAGACTCATACTGTCTCCCTGGACCCAGCGGATGAATCGTCGATGGGATGATCGGAAACCAGCAAGATGCCGTGGGGGGAAAGCTCTTCGACGAATCGCTCGGCGTCGCGGAGTGCCACGTCGGGTTCGACCTCGAACTGCTCGATGACGCCGCCTACGATTTCGGAAAGTGGAGTGCGGCCGTCTGCCGACTGCCAGATGGCGGTGGCCACCTCATTCAGGGTGAAGAAGGTGGAGTCCACTGCGGACATGATCATCATCTCTCCGCCGAGCATCCGAGCGGCAATGGCGGAACTGCGGACAATGTACTTATCACTCATTGGATCAAGTCCCAAACCCGCTGGTCAGGAACAAACGTCAGCCGCCTTACCATAACACTTTCGACGAACTCACAGGCGGAGCGAAAAAGCATTTTGACCAACTCCGCGTCCTCGGCGAAAAAGAGGATATTTCTAAGCAGGAGGCGCGCGGCTTCGGGTGCGTCAACAGGCCCGATCTTGTTCTCGGGTCCTTTGGCGAGAAAAAAGAGTGTGGACAGCTGCGCCGAGCAATTCTCGCCGACGCGTGCGAGTTCCCCGGCAAAGGGAGTTCCGCAAGCCCGGTAACCATGCGGATCGTGGCGAATGTAAGAGATTTCGTCGGTTAGCAATGTGACATCGCCAGGCGCGAGGCGGGAGATCGTAGTTTTGCCCGCTCCGGAGATGCCGGAAAAGACAAAGGCCCGGCCATTCCTTACTGTGCTCGCGGCGTGCAGGAGGAAGCCCCCTTCTTTGGCCAGAACCAACGTGTGCACGATGCGCAACACCGAATCAATTGAGTACGGGTTTGCCGATTGGCGGATGCGCCCCCGCCCCGCCCGAGCGTCCCAGTGCGCGTGAAAATCTCCTCGCGCTAATCGCCACACCCCGTCTCGCATCTCGACCCGAACGTCGTCCGGCAACTCAGATTCCGTCGACGGCGATGGCACGGTTAGATCCACATCAAACTCGAACCTGGGTCGTGAAGCAGATCCGACAAAACCGGCATACCTGCTAACCAGCATGTCACGAAAGGATCCATCCTGGGTGCGCAGCAGGATAGGCAAGCCGCCGATTTCCACCGCGATCTCATGATCTTGAGGCACTCTGTCTGGCTCCGTGTTGTACAGGTCTCCTGGCCTTACGCCGGCTTGGCAACTGCATTTTGAAAACGAGATCTGGAACTGCTGCGGTGAGCGCCTAGGCGCATGACGATACGCCGGAGCAGATTGCAACGACAAAGCGCCCAGGCGAAAATCCGACGAAACGGACCAAGCTTCAGCGTAGGTGCCGGGAACCAACCGTCACGTTGAATTTTCGTAACCTTACCCAGCAATTCGCCTGGACGCACCGGCGGATCGGTCTGCGGCATGCAATCGCCACGAGTGACTAAGAACTCGTTCTCTAATCTGGTTTTGCTGAGAACACGATGAATAAAGAAGCGACCCTCCCGCAAGAAAAGCACGACGTCGCCCTGCTCCACTTGATCAAAATTATTATATTGGATGGTAAGAAGGTCACCTGGCCACAAGGTGGGTAGCATGCTGGCTCCGGTGGCTCGCAATTTCAATTTACCGCTCGACTGCAGCCCCTCGGCCGCCAGGCTGCACCTGCGCTGCTCGCGCGCCTCAGGGTTCATCGGTAAGAGCCTACGACACCTTTCGGTGCCCCTTGCACTGATGCTGGGTGCCGTGGATCTTTCCGCACGACAAGGCCAGTGTTTCGAAGGCCCGCTCGAATCGAAACTCGGGCTTGTGATACGGCTTCTTGGCTTTATTCTGGCCCGGTGTGTTCAGTGCGCTCTTCTCTTCTGCAGAAGGCCGGTTCCTCTGAGTCATAGAAATCTCAATACGCTAGACGGCTGACGTCTGCCTTGCGAACCGAGCACGAGTCCTAAGATAGCGCAGTGTACAACAGACGAGAAGCCAAATGCTAACCCTTTGTTAACTGCTCGGACGCCCGGAAGCCAAGCCCAATTGGCCTTGCGTCTAATAGAAAGAGAGCGTGCCGAGCAACCTTGACCGCCTTAAGGTGTGGGAAAAAATTAGGAGACTGAGAGGTAGCAAAATCAGGGAGAAAATGCTGAGTACCATGATTTCGCGTCCCAGGGCTGCGAAACTCGCGCCTTCAAGAAGAGCCATGCGCATTCCGTAGAGGGAATGAGTGATGGGAATCAGTTCGGACACCACGCGGAGCGCCCAGGGGAGAGTCGCGACGGGAAATAGGGCTCCGGTCAGAAACCACACGCCGGACCCAAGCAACCACACGACCGCAAATCCCTTTTGAATCGCCAATTGCAAGGCAGCAGCGAGAATGCCCAGCGCGACCGCGATCAGGAGCGACAGCAGGAAGATCAGTGCGCAAGCTGCGACATTTGGGCTGGGAATTGCGCCTCGCCATAACAGAAGGCCTGCTGCGATAAAAAGGAGCAATTGGATCGTATTTCGGCCAAACGCGGAAAGGGCGCTCAGTAGAACCAACAACGGCGCGGATGTGGAGGTCGTGACCAGTATTTCCAAAGTGCCCGTCTGTTGCGCTTCCTGAACGATCTGCAGGAAAGCGCTGATACCCATGAGCCAAAATGTGTAGAAGCCGGTGCCCACGAGCACGAAGGGGAAGTACTCCATTCCCTCGGGACGGAATGAGGGACCGATAGCACGAGAGAGGTAATAAAACGCGGCCAGTTCGGCTGCCGTTCCCGCCGCGGTAATCAGAAAGCCTGAGCGATAGCGGATGGCGGTCAAGAGGTCGCGGCGCAGGATGGCGAGCATTTTGTCGAGCGGGCCGGCCAGTCTCATCACCAGCTCCTGGAGGTCAACGGTGCCGCCTCATCCAGTTCACCAGTAGCGTGAAAATAGAAGGAGCGCAGCTCGTCCGCATCCGCGCCAGTAATTTTCCGGTAGCCCGCCAGCCTGCCTTGATCCAGCACGGCAGCGAAGTCGCCCACCGCGGCGGCCTCGTTGAGGCTGTGTGTGGCCAGAATGACGGTCGAGCCTCCGGCTGGCAGGGCGCGGATGAGATTCCGGAAGTGGGTCGCCGCCGCCGGGTCAAGGCTGCGCGTGGGCTCGTCCAGCAGAATGACTGATGGCCCTTTAATGAGTGCCCGGGCGATGCCCAGCCGCTGGTACATGCCGCTGGAGAACTTCATGACCAGAGTGTCCGCCGCGTCGAGCAAACCCGTTCGTTCCAGCACAAGCTCAATTTGACGAGGTCGTGAGCAGCGAGGGACGTCATCCAAAGCGGCAAAGAAATCGAGATTCTCACGAGCCGAAAGTCGAGGGAAAAATGACCTTTCAGTGGAAACCGCAAAACCCACATGCCGGCGCACATGATCGGGATCTGTGTAGGTGTCGGCGCCTTCGACCAGGACACTCCCGGCATCGGGAAGGAGCATGGTGGATACCAACTTCAGAATGGTTGTTTTTCCACTGCCGTTGGGACCCAGCAGAACAAGCACCTTGCTACTGGAAACTCGGAGGGAGATCCCATCCAAGGCATGAGTTTCTCCTCTTCGTTCCCGGCCCATCCAGTTAAACATGGCGGGGCGGTGCCGGAAGACTTTGCTGACCGACTGGAGGATGACACTATCCATTTTTCTATTGCAAGAGTATCCCGCGAAGACAACGGTATTATAGTGGCGATCGCAGAACTTTCCGCGCCAGAGTGGAGCGGCTAATTTCGAAAAACCAACCACCCTCTCGTATGCCCTCTGCCCCGCCCATGCCGACAGTCCCGCCAGCCAAGCCTGAGCGACGACAGGTGCGAGCATTCGTCTCCAGTACCGAGTTCGACCTGTTGCTCGCCTGCTGTGTCCACGCTTCGGGCGACGAACCTATCCGCGAGATTCTTGAAGGTCCGCTGGACTGGAAGCGGCTTCTCCAGCTTGCCGGGCACCACGCCGTGATACCTCAGCTGTATCACTGTCTGTCGGCATCCAATGTCATACCCCAGGAAGCGTTGCCTTTGCTTCAGCAGCACTACGAAGCTAACGCGCGGCAGACCCTCTGGCTCACTCGCGAATTGCTCCGGATTCTTAGTCACTTGCAGAGAAATGGCATCGAGACTCTGTCATATAAGGGGCCTGTTTTGGCAGAAATCCTGTATGGCAATGTTGCGCTGCGTCAGTTTTCGGATCTGGATCTGCTGATCCACGAGGCGGACATGGCGAAAGCCAAGGCCGCACTTCTCGAACTGGGATACAAGCCCGCGCTTCAGCTGACCCCGTGGCAAAACCGCGCTTATCTCGAGTCCGGGTATGAATACGCATTCGACAGCTCTCTCGGCCGGAACCTGTTGGAAATGCAGTGGCGGATTCTGCCACGTTTCTATTCGATCAACTTCGACGTCGACGCGTTTTTCAGCCGGTCAATGGTCCTAAGTTTAGGCGGACATTCTTTGCGCACGCTTTGCAGGGAAGACTTAATGGCGGTGCTCTGCGTTCACGCCGCCAAGCATGCGTGGGTACAGCTTTCCTGGCTGTGCGATATCGCGGAGTTGGCCCGGTCGGTCGACTGGGTCGTTGTTCAGGATTATGCCAGGCGGTTGGGCATCGAACGAATCGTAGCGGTGACTTTCATCTTGGCTGCCCGACTTCTTGGGACACGCATGCCGCAACCAGTACAGGAGCGAATCCGCAACGATCGCGCTGCCGAAGGGCTTGCAGACAGACTTCTGCCGATCATCAGCCAGGGAGCAGAGTACGACACGGAGTCGATGGCTTATTTCCGGCTGATCATGGATGTGCGAGAACGCTCGCGGGATCGATTGCGTTTTGTGGGGCGATTGGCTTTCACCCCAAGCGTCGGGGAGTGGAGCTCGATCCGATTGCCCGGCCCTCTGTTCCCCTTGTATCGCGTCGTGCGTCTAATGCGATTGGCGGGAAGATTGATTTCATAGCCGACCGAGTCTGAAACCATCACCGTTTCGCATTCTTCCTTGCCTGCGCCATACCCGCCCGCAGACCTCGGTCGACGGCTCGCGAATATCCATACTTCTTCATGCTGGCCATGGCTGCTGCCGAAATACCGCCCGGCGTGGCTGCCTCGTGCAGCAGATTCTGCAGCGATGTCTTGCCCTCACGCCAGGCGATAAGACCATCCGTGAGAGCGTGCAGGGCTGCAATCTGGGCCATCCTGCGACTGAGCCCCAACTTCTCGGCGGCTGCCGTCAATACCGCAAGCGCGTGATAGCCGTGGCTACAAGAGTAGGTCACGGTAAAGGCATCGAACTGGTTCTCAGGAATTTCTACGACGAGCCCGACCCTGGCAAAGAGTTGCTTTACCCTTTGCCGTTCCGAGCGTGGAAGCTCGGGCTCGAACACTACTGCTGTCAAACCGCGCCCACTGCGGCACACCGGACTGGGCATGGCTCGAGCCCAATGCACCGGCGGTCCTAATCGAGCTCGCAACTTGGACAGAGGTATGCCCGCCGCGAGGCTGACGGCGGTCACGGGGTGGCTAATCTTACCAATTCTGTCTAGCAATTCACGGACTGAGTTCGGCCTCACCGCGATGATCAGAAGACGAGCTTGCTGCACCGCCTTGCCGAGATTATGTTCGACGATCACTCCGTGCTGCTGTTTCAGACGCTGCACTTTGCGAGGATGACGGTCATGGACGACGATGGGCTTCGCATATCGAGAGAGCCGGAGGCCGGCCACAAGTGCGCTCGTGATCCGACCTCCGCCTAAAAAAACGGTCGCACTCTTTCGCACGGCATTCATGCGGGGTCTACGCAAGCCCGGTCCACGGCCTCGATCAGCAGCGCAATATCTTCATCCCTGTGCGCGGTGGAGATGATCCAGTGCAGTCCATTGGATGGCGTCATGTAGATGCCGTTGTCGAGCAAGCGATGGACGAAGCGAGAATAGCGCTGAGTATCCACATAAGCGCAGTAGTCGCGATAGTCGTGAACTGCCTCCCGATCGGTGAAATAGATCTGGAACATGGGGCCGAATCCCTGCACGATCGCCTTGACGTTGCGCCGGCGAAATACTTCGCGCAATCCAGCAATGGCCGCATCGCCCATTGCATGAAGCCTGCCATGTGCGCCATCGGCAGACAGTAGATCGAGGTTAGCGGCGACTACCTTCATGGTAAGGCGGTGTCCGTTGAACGTGCCGTAGTGCAGGACCATGTCACCGCTCCAGCGCATGCGATCGAGAATAGAGCGCGGACCCGTCACGGCGCCCACAGGAAATCCGGCGCCCAGCGCTTTGCCGAAGGTGCTGATGTCGGGCCGGATTCCGTAGTACTCCTGGCAACCCCCAGGCGCGTAGCGGAACCCGGTGACGACTTCATCAAAAATAAGAAGCACGCCATGGTCGCGGGTGAGTTCGCGGAGTCGCTGGAGATAACTATCATGGGGCAGAATGCAGCCCATGTTGGCCATGATTGGCTCCGTAATAACGGCGGCGAGTTCGCGGCCATGCTCGCGCAACACGCGCTCAAGACTGTTTACGTCATTCCACGGAGCAAGAACCACGTCGTCAAAGGTGGCCGGCGGAATACCTTGCGAGTCAGGAATGCGGGCTGGATTTTCCCGCGGACCCAGTTGCTCCAGGGGATGGCTGTGCGCATTCAAAAGATAAGGATCGTACCAGCCGTGATAGTGCCCTTCGAACTTCAGGAATTTGTGCCGTCCCGTGTGGGCACGCGCTAGCCTCAAGGCCAGCATGGTGGCTTCGCTGCCGCTGTTGGTGAAGCGAACCACTTCAGCGGATGGGACCATTCGGCAGAAGCGCTCGGCGGCCTCAACCTCGGCGGAGGTTGCCGCCGCAAAGTGTGCGCCCTCGGCCGCAGCCTGCGAAACCTTCTCAATCAGCGTGGGATGCGCATGGCCATGGATGAGCGCACCAAACGACATCATGAAATCCACGTATTCGTTGCCGTCGGCGTCCCAGACGTGGGAGCCTTGGCCGCGCTCTAGAAAAATTGGACCAGCAGTGTATACGGCCGAGCCGCGTGAAGGGGAGTTCACGCCCTCGACCAGTGATTGCTGGGCCCGCTCGTACCATTGCAGTGAGAGAGAATGATTTCGGGTTGTGCTTGTCTTCGTCAATTCTCCTCAGTGCCCACTTGACTGGCCGAGCATGCCGGCAAGAACCTAATCGGCCGTGCCGCCGCCATCCACCACCACCGCCGCGCCGGTCATGAACGACGAGTCGTCGGAAGCGAGAAACAGGGCCGCTTTAGCGATTTCGTTGGCAGTTCCTATCCGTCCTAAGGGCCGGTTGCTGCAACCTGCCAGGTAATCTTCCCACTTCAAACCCCGCATGCGCGCATCCTCTGGAAGCATGGGCGTGTCCACGTCACCTGGACAGATGCAGTTCACGCGGATGCCTTGCCGCCCGTGATCGATCGCCATTGCCTTGGTCAAAAGCACCACGCCGCCTTTGGAAGCGCAGTATGCCACCGCCGCGTCGCCACCCACGATGCCCCAGCCGGAGCTATTGTTGATGATTACGCCGCTGCCCTGCTGGATCATGCCAGGCAGTGAGGCCTTCGACATCAGGAAAGTGCCCTTCAAGTTGATCTCAATTTGGAGGTCCCATTCTTCTTCAGTGCAACCAACCGCGGTGTTGGGATAGAAGATACCGGCATTGTTGAACAGAATGTCAAGGCGACCGAAAGCGCGCACGGTTTCGTCAACGGCGCGCTGGCATTGTTCCCATTTCCTGACATCGGTACAGATGAAAATGGCTTGGCTACCTTCTTTCAGAATCTGCTCGGTCACAGCATGGCCGCGCTTTTCGTTGCGGCCGGCAATAGCCACTTTGGCGCCCTCCTGGGCAAAGAGGAGCGCCGAGGCCTCACCGATGCCGGACGTCCCACCCGTTATGAGAGTGACTTTGTTTGCCAGGCGCATGGGTGTGGCCCAAGCTACGACCCTGCCAAGCCTCCGCCGTCTACGACGAGCGCAGTGCCGGTCACGAACGACGCCGCATCACTTGCCAAGTACAGCGCGGCCTGCGCAATCTCGCCCGGTTTCCCGACGCGGCCTAGAGGACGCCGGGCGGATTCTGTTAAAAAGCGCTCGGTCGGTTCTCCCAGTTGCTGGGCTTCGTCGCGCAGCATCGTGGTATCGGTGTCCCCGGGGCAGATGCAGTTTACGCGAATGCTTTGCGGGCCGTGGTCTATGGCCATCGCCTTAGTGAGCAACACCACTGCGCCTTTCGACGCGCAGTACACCGCCGCCTTCGGGCCGCCAGCAAGCCCCCAGCCCGATGCCATATTGATGATGGAACCTCCGCCGGCCTTCTCCATGATTGGGATAACCTGCCGGGACATCAGAAAAATGGATTTCACGTTCACGGCCATCACCCGGTCCCAGTCTTCCTCGTTCAGTTCCAGCACAGTAGTGCGGCGGATGATTCCCGCGTTGTTGAAAATGACATGAATCCCGCCTAGTTCGCCCATCGTGCGCTGGACGATGCGTTGGCAATCTCCTGCCCGAGCCACGTCGCCTGGTTCGAACATCGCCCGGCCGCCGTTGCAGGCAATCTCTTCGACAACCGCCCGCCCAGATTGCTGGTTTAAATCGACAATGGCGACCGACGCACCTTCCTGGGCAAAAAGCAGCGCCGTGGCGCGCCCTATGCCGGAAGCGCCGCCGGTGATGAGCGCCACTTTACCGTTAAGCTGTCCTTCACTCACCGGCTGGCCAGCCCTCCTGCGGTTTCCGCACCGTCAATCGTATAGACCTGCCCGGTCATGTACGCGGCGTCGTCGGACGCCAGAAACGCGAACAGCGCCGCGATCTCCTCAGGTTGGGCGTGGCGTCCTAGAGGAATCTTGCGATTTAGTTCTTCCAGCATTTCATCGGTATATTCAGCACGCTGCATGGGCGTGAGGACGTATCCAGGCGCGACCGCGCAAACCCGAACTTTGGGCGCGAGTTCCAGGGCCATGGACTTGGTCAGCTCGATGACTCCAGCTTTTGTGGCGTTATAGTCGGCATAGTAGGGCTGGCCGACGAGGCCGTTAGTCGAAGCAGTCTGAAGAATCACTCCGCTGCCACGTTCCCACATATGCCTGGCGGCGGTCTGGGCCACGTAGAACACGCCCGTCAGATTTACAGCGATGACCTTGTCCCATTCCTGAGGCGTGATGTCCAGAAAGTTATGGCGGATGCTGATGCCGGCGTTATTCACTAGCACGTCTACGCCACCCATCATGCGGACGGCGTCGGCAAAAGCCGCCTCAACCTGCTTAAGGTTTGAGACGTCGGCATTTACCGTACCGGCGAGCTTCGGCAAGTGCGTCTGGATCTGCTTGAGGCCCTGAACATCGCGGTCAAGCACACATACGACCGAGCCTTCGTCAAGAAAGCGTGCTGCGGTGGCAGCCCCAATCCCGCTCGCGCCACCCGTGATCAGGACACGCTTCCCGATAAGTCCTCGCATTACGTTTCCTCAAGACAGCAAAATGGGAACTTAGAATAGAACGCCGGAGGTGATCCTGGCTAGGAGTTGAAAACCAGTTCTCGGTTCTCGGTTGCTGGTTCTCAATTAGATGGGCTTGCCGCGAAAGAAGTAGACCAATTCGATGATCAGAATGATCACGACCATGAGTTCGAGCACGAAGGCGCGGCTCTGGTTGAACTGGTCCATCATGAAGCGGTAGAGGTCCTCTGCGGTTTGCAGTTTTTGGGTGACCAGGTCTTTATAGTCGGGAACGCCCACCTTGGCCGCTGCCAGCTTGTACAGGCGGGCAGAGAACATGTCACTCAGGAACTTGATGGCGTTGTCGGCGTGCTCGGTTAACTCGGTCACGTCGAGCAGCACGGTATGCAGCTTGGTCGCGGCACGTCCCAGGCGCCAGCGGGACAGCATGCCGGTGCCTTTGTCGAAAGAATCGTATACGCGCTCTAATTCGCGAGTCAGCAGTTCATCGTAATGCCGAAACTCCAGCAACTGGGAGTTGGCGTACTCCAATAACTGGATGGCAGTCTCCGCGCCGGCGTCAGTGTCATAGAGGAAGGCGGCATTCCAGCCGATCACGGCCAGGTCGTTGGGGTAATAAGAAATGCGTGACTGCAGAATTTCATTGCGCTCGCCGTCGGAAAGCTGAGCAGTTTCACCACGCACAATCTGCGCGATACGCGCTCCCTGGGAAGCACAGAGCTCAGCGGCGGAAGGCGAGCCGGTTATCTCGCGCACGTGGAAGATAAAGTAATCTTCGCTAAGCCAATCTGGATACGGCTTGACCAGGGCTGGCCCCGCCCGTTCCAGCTTCTGGCGCGCAATGCGCGAGGCGTGGCGCTCGAAATCCACTTCTGATACCCAACGGCTACCCAGCAGAACCAGCGTGTCCCAGTCGCCTGAAAACGGCAGCTCGAAGACCACGCTGAGCACACCGTAGTCGTAATACTTGATCTGTCCCTGCAGTTGCTCGCCGCTTTCGAGCACCAGAGGCTCGATGGGTTCTACAACCGGGGGTCGCTGATAGCGGACGTAGCCGGGGGCCGGGTGCTTGAAGGTAGGCTGCTCCAGCGTCCGCGCCCCGAAGATTTGGCGCAACTGATCCAGCCGAATCTCCTCGCAGACGTCAAATTGGATAAGCACCAGGACCGAACCGTGGACCGACGCCTGAATGGCTGGTTCCGCCTTCGCCACAGGGGAGACGTCGGTGACCATCAGCGAATTCTCGCTGTCCCGGATCATATGAAAGTAAGGCCTAGGCCCGGGATGGGAGACTCCATCTGGGCCTCCCTATTTTCCCAGAAATCAAGCCGCTCTGGGGAGGCAATGCAGGAATAATAGCTAATGTATTTGTAATCAGCACGTTGGCTACTCGCGACGGGCGAGTGTCCACAATATTGCCACAGCGGTCGCAACGCCCGTTAGCGCCAGCCCCGTCTGCTTCATGGACTGCTTCACCTCTGCCTGCCGGTGTCGGACTGCGACGCGTTCCGGGTAAGCATTGTCTACTGGTACGGTACCTGTCCGCATCGCCATCTGAATGACCTCGGCCAGGTGCAGGGCGTGGCGGTCACTGCATTGAGCGATCTGCTCCCGGCAACTGAAGCCGTCGGCGATGATGAGGCAATCGGGAGAGGCCTTGCGAACCGCGGGTAGCAGCTCCAGTTCGCCAATCGCGACCGAGACGTCATATTTGTCTTGCTCAAAGCCAAAGGAACCTGCCATACCGCAACAGCCGGGTGCCGGCGCCTGATATTCAATGCCCATCCGCATGAGGACCGCCTCTTCGTCAGTCATCTTCATGATCGATTTGTGATGGCAGTGGCCGTGGATCAGAGCCTTGCGGGCTAGTTGCGGCAATTCGAAATGCCTGGCCTTCTTTTCCAAAAACTCGCTGAGGAGAAACGTTTGCCGTGATAGGCCGCGGGCCCGAGCGTTATTGGGGAACAGATTTACCAGTTCGTCGCGAAAAACTGCCGCGCAGCTCGGCTCCAGCACGACCACGGGGACCTCGCCTTCGATTTGCTCTGCTAGCGCGTCCAAGATTGTCAGTAGCAAGCCTTTCGCGCGTTCAAGCATGCCGAAATCATAGAGTGGACGCCCACAGCACAGGCTTGCGGAGGGTAGTTGTACCTGAAACCCAGCGGCTTCCAGCACTTCCACAGCAGCTTTGGCTGTGTCTGGGAAGAAATAGTTGTTGAATGTATCTGGCCACAACAGTACCGGCGGTGCCCCGGTATTCCGGCGTCGGCGCCGCTTGAACCAGTCGCGAAAGTTGTGCGGGGCAAACGCCGGAATGTTTCTCTCCCTCGGCATGCCCATAGCCACCTTGGCAATGTCACGAAGGAATGGCAGTTGCGCGGCTAGATTGGCCAGGCCCGGGGCGTTCGAAGCCAACCGCGCCCAAATATCGATGTTCGCGAAGGCGTAAGCACTGCGCGGACGCAAGCGGCGTTCGTAGTAATGAGAAAGAAATTCGGCCTTGTAGGTGGCCACATCCACTCCGACAGGACAATCGCTCTTGCATCCCTTGCAAGAGAGGCAAAGGTCGAGCGAGTGCTTGACGTCCTCATCTCGCCAGCCATCGCGGACCACTTCGCCCTGGGTCATCTCCCATAGCAGGTGGGCGCGTCCCCGGGTGGAGTGCTCTTCTTCCCGGGTCACCCGGAAGCTTGGACACATTACGCCGCCTTCATCGTGGCGGCATTTCCCCACCCCAACGCAGCGGAGCGTGGCTTGCGCCAGGCTGCCGTGATCTTCCGGGAATTGAAAATGGGTTTCCGGCTCCCACGGGCGATAGCCGGCACCCAAACGCAGGTTCTCGTCCAGTTTGTTGGGTTCGACCACCTTCCCCGGATTCATCTTCCAATCGGGGTCCCACAGCGCTTTGAACTCACGGAAAGCCTGTACCAGTTCAGGGCCGAACATCTTGGGAAGCAACTCCCCGCGTGCCTGCCCATCTCCATGTTCGCCGGAAAGCGAACCTCCGTAACTCACGACTAGATCCGCAGCCTCCTCGACGAACTTTCGATATTTCGCGATACCCTCGCTGGTGAGCAAATCGAAGTTGGTGCGGTTATGCACGCAGCCGTGGCCGAAATGGCCATAGAGGCTTCCGACGTAGGTATAGCTATTCATCAACCTGCGCAAGTCGCGTAGGTAACGGCCTAGTTTCTCCGGTGCGACTGCGGAATCTTCCCATCCTTCCCAGTTCGGCGCTTCTCCGGGGACGTGAGAAATTACACCGAGGCTGGACTCCCGCACCTCCCACACCCGCTTGATTTCCTGCTTGTCAGTGAAAAGGCGCATCTGCGGAGGATTTGGGCCTTGGCTCAGAGTCGCCATCAGTCCGCGCGCCTGGTCTTCGGCTTCCTGCCCGGCACCGGCGCCGAACTCGGCAAAGAGCCAGCCCCCGCCTTCCGGCAATAGAGCCAGTCCCTCGGAGTTAATGCCCATGCGCCGGGTGTACTCGACCAGCAGGTCGTCCACTCCTTCCAGGCCGATTGGTTTATGTGCCATCACGTCGGGCACGTGATCAGCACACTGGTAAATGTCGGGATACGCGATCAGCAGTAGAACACGTTCCGGCGGGCTCTCCACCAAACGGCATGTGGCCTCCAACACCGTCACACATGTTCCTTCCGAGCCTACTAGCGCTCGTGCGACGTGGAAGCCGTTCTCCGGAAGCAGGTAATTCAGGTTGTATCCGGAAACCCGGCGCGGAATGTTGGGATAGCGTTGGCGGACAAGTTCAGAATACTTATCCCGCAGGTTCTTTAGGCCGAGATAAATTGTTCCGCGCCGGTCGCCTTCACTAATGATTTTTTCTAACTCTGCATCGCTGGTTTGTCCCACTTTCATGCGCAGGCCGTCATAGGTAAGAATTTCCAGCGCTTCGATGTTGTCGTCGGTCTTTCCCGCCATCACCGAATGCACACCGCACGAGTTGTTACCAATCATTCCGCCGAGCGTGCAGCGATCGTGAGTTGCGGGATCAGGGCCAAAAGTTAAATGATGTCTCTCAGCCGCGTTGCGGAGATGATCTAGAACCACGCCAGGTTGAACCCGGGCGATGCGGCGGGCTGGATCAATCTCCAGAATCTTCGACATGTATCGGGAGAAGTCCAGAATGACGGCCACGTTGCAGCATTGGCCGGCAAGGGATGTCCCACCGCCTCGACATAGGATAGGAGCGCCGTATTCACGGGCAAGCGAAACTGTGGCGACCACGTCATCAGCATCTCGAGGAAGGACCACGCCGATTGGGACCTGGCGATAGTTAGATCCGTCGGTTGCGTAGAGAGCACGGGTGCTGCGATCGAAGCGGACCCCGCCGCGAACGTGGCGGCGCAGATGGGCCGCTAGAGCCTCGGCATCCACGTGGAGTGGTTGACCAGAGTGTCTACCGGCAACGAAGTCTGGTTGTCCAGGAAGGATTGGCGGTAGCTCGTCTGACATCTCTGCCCTCGATCTTATATGTTCAAGCAAAGACGGCAGCGCTGCAAGGTATACACGTTAAAGAGGGTTAGAGCCTCAGCTCCAAAGCCGCGTCACGTAGTCGGCCATACTCAGCGTCAGGAGAAGCAGAAGCCAGAAGACAGCTGCGACCACCACCATTTTGCTGAGTTTCTCACTGGCATATTTTACGTGCATGAAAAATAAGACCACCAGCAGGGCTTTGAACGTTGCTATTACGAGAGCGACGACAGTATTCAGCGGCCCCAGGTCGATGAAGGACGCGCCGGCCGTGATAACTGTCAGGCAAAGCAGCGTGATCCAGATACCGACATAGAGCTTGCTTGGAACGATCGGTTCAGACATGGCGCTCACTTTAGCGGTTTTCGATCGATCAGGTATAACAACGGAAAAAGATAAATCCAGATAATGTCGACAAAGTGCCAGTATAGGCCGCCAATCTCAACCGGGTTGTGATACTCCGGCGTGTAGCGGCCCTTCCAGGCGTAGTAAGTCAGAAATGTAAAAATGCCCACGCCGATGATCATGTGCAAAGCGTGCAGGCCGGTCATGGCGAAGTACAGCGAGAAGAAAATCTGTTCGTGTGAGGGGTCAATCCTGATCTGAGGATATTCCTTTATCAGATTGTCGGCACTGAACGAAGACCCGGGGATGTGGTGCTCCTGAAATTTCGTATACCACTCCACGCCTTTAATTCCGAGAAATGCGACTCCGAAAACAATCGTCAGCAATAGAAGAACGACTAACAACTTTCGTTTGCCCATCTGCGCCGCCCTTACGCCAAGCGCGACGGTCAAACTGCTGCAAATCAATACCGCAGTGTTGATCGTGCCCAGCCAGATATCGAGGCTGCGGCTGCCGGCCGCAAACTCATTGAAGTACCAGTAGCGATAGATGAGGTAGGCGCAAAACATCCCACCGAAAAACATGACTTCGGTCGCCAGGAATACCCACATGCCGAGCGAGGAAGCCTGACGCTGCTGCTCCATGTCGGCGAAGTGGTGGCGCAATGCGGGATTATGTTGTTCAACGGCAATCGGGCTATTGCTCAACCGGCGCCTCCTCGGGAGCTGCGATATTGGCGTAGTCGTAAGCTTCCCATGTGACCTCGGGAGTCCGGTCGAAATTGAACGTGGGCGGAGGCGAAGTGGTCGTCCACTCTAAACCTGAAGCGCCCCAAGGATTATCCTCCGCAAGCTTTCCATAACGCATGGACCACAAAAAATAAACCATGGGCAGGAGGTACCCGACCGCCAAAATGGTTGAGCCCGCCGTCGAAAGCACGTTCAGCACCTGAAACTCCGGCGGATACTGCCAGTAGCGCCGCGGCATTCCGAGGTATCCGAGAATGAACTGTGGAAAGAATGTGAGATTGAAGCCGATGAATACGATCATGGCCGCCAGTTTGCCCCAGAACTCGGGATACATGCGGCCAGAAATTTTCGGCCACCAGAAATGCATTCCGCCCAGATAGCCCATGACCGCGCCACCCACCATGATGTAATGGAAATGGGCAATCACGAAATATGTGTCGGTGACGTGAACGTCTATGCCCAGCGCCGCCAGGAATAGTCCGGTCAATCCGCCCATAGTGAACAGACCAATGAATCCGAAGGCGTAGAGCATGGGGGTAGCAAACGAAATCGAGCCCTTGTACATGGTCGCGGTCCAGTTGAACACCTTGATGGCCGAGGGCACCGCAACCAGGTAGCTGAGGATGGAGAAAATCAGAGCCGAATAGAGAGAAATTCCGGCCACGAACATATGGTGCGCCCAAACCAGAAAACCAAACACTGCAATCGCGATACTCGACATGGCGACAAACTTGTATCCGAAGATGCGTTTGCGCGAGAAGCAGGGTACGATCTCTGTGACTACACCCATGGCGGGCAGGATCATGATGTAAACCGCGGGATGGGAGTAGAACCAGAACAGATGTTGAAATAACAACGGATCGCCACCGCGCGTTGGATCGAAAATTCCAAGATGCAATGCCCGTTCCAATACCACCAGCAGCAATGTCACGGCAAGCACAGGCGTGCCCAATAGCTGAATGATGCTGGTGGCATAGTGGGCCCAGATGAACAGTGGCAAGCGGGACCAGGTCATGCCGGGGGCCCGCATGCGGTGAATCGTCACCACGAAATTCAGCCCGGTCAGGATCGATGAAAATCCCGAGACAAAGATGGCAAGTCCCGCTTCAACCACCTTGGTATTGCTGAACGCAGTGCTGAAGGGCGTGTAGAACGTCCAGCCGGTGTCCGCTCCCCCAGTCAAAATGCAATGCAGCATCATGACACCGGCAATGATATAGAGATACCAGCTCAGCAAATTGATGCGAGGAAAGGCGAGGTCCCGGGCGCCGATCATTAGCGGCACCAGGAAATTTCCCAATACAGCGGGGATAGACGGGATCAGGAAGAAGAACACCATGACCTGTCCATGCATGGTGAACAGCTTGTTGTAAGTGTCCGCCTGCACCAGATCTCCCGCCGGAGTCAAAAGTTCCAGCCGGATCAGTAGTGCAAAGAAGCCTCCGATAAAGAAGAAGAAGGTGATCGACAGCAAGTAAAGCAGCGCAATGCGCTTGTGGTCGGTGGTCAGTAGCCAAGACCTGATGCCGTATTCCCGATTGAGGTAGTTCTCGCGTTCGGCGGTGATTGCAGCGGTAGCCATTGCTATTGCACCTTTGGTTCCTGCGGCTTCGTACTGGGCACGAGCGAAGGAGTGCCAGCCGAGCCCGATGGAGGCTGGTTGAGCGACTTAATGTATGCAACCAGCGCACTCAACTGCTCTTCACTGACCAGTCCCTGAAATACCGGCATAATGGGCTTGAATCCGGAGACAACTTTGGCCGCGGGGCTCAAAATGGACTCGCGAATATAGTTTTCGTCGGCGATCACGGCCCGACCATCTTCTAGTTGCACCCGCTTGCCAAAGAGTCCCACCAGATTCGGGCCGCGGCCCTGGGTGTCGGACCGGTGACAGGTGGAGCAGCCAAGCTGCTGAAAGATGCTCTCTCCATTAGAGGCCAGCGATCCCATGGCTCCGCCTCCACCCATCCAGGCTTCGTACTGCGCCGGCTCCATCACCACGACT
Organism: Terriglobales bacterium; assembly: GCA_035512155.1. Taxonomy (GTDB): domain Bacteria; phylum Acidobacteriota; class Terriglobia; order Terriglobales; family Acidobacteriaceae; genus JABCYV01. The sequence continues at coordinate 64,543 of DATKEN010000003.1, forward strand.
TGTCCAATCATGCCGGAGTGCATGGTGCCGCAATATTCCGCGCAAAACAGGTGATAGGTGCCGGCCTTAGTAGCGTGAAACCAGGCAGTAGTGTAGCGGCCAGGCAGGACATCCTGCTTGATACGGAACGCGGGAACGTAGAAGCTGTGGATCACGTCCTGCGACGTCATGATCATCTTTACATCGCGGCCTACGGGCACATGCAGTTCGTTAATCTCACGCGGACCCTCTTCGTGCTGCAGCTTCCACATCCATTGCTTAGCTACGACATAAATTTCTGTAGCGCCCCGAGGCGGGGTTCGCTCGTTGAAATAGATGACAGCGCCCCAGACAAAAATGACCATGAAAATGCAGAGGGGAATCACTGACCAGGTCAGTTCCAAGGGAGTAGAACCCTCAATCTGCTCAGCGTTGATACCTTTGCGACGACGGAATCGGGTCGCAAATATCAAAATCATGACGAAGATCGATACACTCACGAAAGCGCCGAGCGCCACGAGAAAAATATAGAGCGCGTCTACGCTCCCGGCGGTGGTGGAGGCCCTGACAGGCCAAAGCGGAAAAGTGTCGTGCATGAAATTATGTGACTCGATGCGCTCCTTGACCGCTCAACGCTGATCCTCGTCGAAACAGCACGGCGATCAGAATGCTCAAAACCAAAATTGTCGCGGCGGCGGATATTTGCAGCACCCGCGAAATGATCGCACCGTATTTGCCGGTTGCCGGATCGTAGTGATAGCAGTAGAGCAACACCTGGTCCACCACGGTACCGATTTTCTTTTCTGAAGCTTGGACCAATGCAAGCCGCAAATCTTTGGGCGCGTACTCGACTCCGTAAAAGTACTGCGCAATCTTGCCTTCCGGAGTTAGCACCATGAGGGCGGTGGCGTGAGCAAATTGGCCGGTCCTGGCATCGTACTGATATTGGAAGCCTGCGGCTGTGGTGAGAGCATCGATCGATTCTTGTGGCCCGGTTAGAAAATGCCACCCGGCAGCGGCACCGGAGCGTCCGTAGCGCTTGAGGTATTCAGCCTTCTTGGCGGACGCCATTTCCGAAGTCTCGTGGGGATCGAAGCTAACAGTGAGGACATCGAATTCTTTGCCCACGTCGAATTTCAATACGCGTAACCCACTCTCCAAACCGCTCAAGACTTCCCCGCATAGCATCGGGCATTGGTAGTAGACCAAGTTGAGGATCATCGGTCTCTTGCCGAAATAATCGCCTAGGCGAACCGCCCTGCCAGTTTCATCGCGGAACGTGAGATTAGGAGGAACCTGCTCATCCAAGTGCTGCTCGATACCGACGTTCTGCAAACCCGGTGGCCGCACATTTGACGGGGGCGACATGATGCCCCGCGTCATGCCCTGGCCCCAGGCTGAAATCGACAAAACCAGAACCATGGCACTAGTCCATGTTGTATTCTTCAACCACTTCATTCCGCTCACTCCCTTTCTTTCTTCATCTCATTCTTCGCTCGCAGACGCGACTGGCCGCTAGTGTCCGAATGCTCGGCGGCTTTTCTGGCGGTGGTCACTGGAGACGAAGGCACGGTTCCCGATTTCGGTGACACCGGCAAACCGCGCTCAACAATCAATCGCATGGCACGCTCGATCGGGATATGCACCACGCCAGCCTTCTCATCAACCCAGCCGTAGCTGTTGAGAGCTGTTTCTTCCTGTAAACGAAAATCCCTGATCTCCAGCCGCTCATTTTTCTCCAGGCGGGGCTGGGGAAACTTTTCAATATCACCGGGCGTCACCTCACGCGTATCGCTCGAGGATTCCTGAACAAGCGGATTCTGGACCGGCTGGTGTCGCCTCGCATACCTATGCAGGTAGCCGTACATTCCCCACACTGCAAGAGACGCGACCACGATCATTACCGCCACCCCGATCAGGAACTCAAACACGCTTCGGGCGCCTAGGTCTTCGCGCTCGAATTCAACGCCGCTGTTGTGTTCGTGTTGCATCTCTTCACTCATGCGCGGGTTCCAAAACCTCGTTAGCAAATACGTCGTACGCGGGCACGAGTGGCATCGATCTAAGGTTGCGGAAAAAATACGCCAGCCACAATCCGCCCATCGCAAACGGCACTATCACGTCCGCCCAAGTAACACTCAAGGTCTGCGAGAAATTGGGCTCGATTATCCAGAACAAATCCACATAGCGCATCAGTAACAACCACACCGCTAGCCAGACCAAACGAGTCACGTCACGTTTGAAAGGTCGCGAGAGCAGGAATACGAAAGGCACAGCGAAATGGAACAACACCAGAAATAATCCGACATATCCCCAGCCGCCGTTCAGACGCCGCATGTACCAGGTGATTTCTTCGGGCAGGTTCCCCGCCCAGATGATGAGCCACTGTGAGAACGAGAAGTACGCCCACACCATGATGAAGGTCAGCATGAACTTCCCGTGATCGTGGACGTAGTCAGGTTTTAACAGCTCCGACATCGGCTTGTACTTCACCAGAATTCGCTCCACCACTACGGCGAAGCACAGCGCCGAGAGCACTTCCCCAATGAGGAACGACAGACCGAAGATAGTGGAAATCCAGCTTGGGTCAATGGACATCACCCAGTCGATAGCCGCGAATGTGATGGTGAATCCATAGAGGATGAGCCCCGGTCCACTTAGCGCCTTGAAGCGAGCGCTATTGTCACGCGATGGCGGCCGATCCTGCTCCGCTGACCATTTGGTGAGGAAGAATACCAGTGCGCCCCAGATGGCGAAGTAGATCACAGCCCGAATCACGAATCCATTTACTGAAAGATAGGTCTGAGTAATCTGCTGCAAGTGCTCCCGAAGATGCTGGTCTGGAATCGACACCAGGGGACGCGCCCAAATGTAAAGCTTGGGCAGTCCGAAAAAGATTGGAATGAAAAGCAGCGCCAGCAGCGGAAGCGTCCGCATCGCCGCTCCCAGAATCCGCCGGATGATCATTCCCCAGCCGCCCTTGGTGAGATGGCGAAGCATTAGAATCGCCATCGATCCGAGACACACCCCCAGCCACGCCATAAAGCTGAGCAGGTAGGCGCGGAAGAACTCGGCCGGTCGGACAAATGCCCCGATCACCGAAATCACGCTGAAAACCAGACCGACGATAAGCGACCGCCGCCCGATGGTTTTGACCACCGGCGGAGTCGTCAAGTCCAGAGTGTCGACGCGCGCCGGGCTCATTTCGGTCCCTCTTCTTTACTCTCGATCTTCGGTGCAATTACCGGGAGCGTCGCACCCGACCCAGGTTCCTCAAAGGTGGGGGGCTCGGATGGCACTTTCTGTCCCGCCGGAACATCATTCGCAGTGGCTCCCTGGCTCAATTGCAAAGCGCGGATATAGGCCACGATGCACCAGCGATCCCGCGGGGCGACTTGCGAGGTGTAATCGGGCATGGCGCCGAAGCCATTGGTCATGACGTCGAAAAAGTATCCCAGCGGCGCCTTGCGCAATCGCTCTGCGTGAAAGGAGGGAGGCTTGCGCGGGAATCCACGCGACGGAACTACTCCGTTGCCATCGCCCAGACGCGAATGGCAAGGAGCGCAATAAATGTCGAACCGCTCACGGCCGCGCGCCAAAATGTCATCGGAAACCGGAAAGGGCATGTAGTCGCCCGGATTGTTTCCGATTTTCCCGGTGTAGAAATAGGTGTCTTCATGCAATTGTCCGCGGGCCATCGTGCCTTCTACGGGAGGACGCGCCGAGCGCAGATCGGCGTAAAAGTCGCTCTCCGCAAGCGGCTTGAAACGCGGCTGGTCCTGCATGTCTTGACGGCAGCCGGAAAGCAGTAGCGTTGCGACAAGCAATGTGGCGAGATTCAATGTGGGCGCGAGTGTCCACGCCTGTGCACACGCGGCACGAGCGAGGACGCTCGCGCCTACATCGCTCATGCGACTCGCTCTAATCGGGCACCTCCGAGATGGATCGCGGTCCTAGACTCTCCAAGAATCGCCGCGTCTCCGTCGGACTGTATTTTGGATCAGATGAAAACACGATCAGGAAGAATCTGTCCTTGGTAGCGAACGCGAAGCGCGGCACATTAAACACCGGGTGGTACGGCATGGGCAATCCGTTCAGCGCCAGCATGCCCAACACGGCGGAGATGCCCCCAAAAAGAATGGTCATCTCGAAGGTGACGACGATAAATGCCGGCCACGAGTGATAGGGCTTGCCTCCGACATTGATTGGGTAGGTAATCGCTGAAATCCAGTACTGCATCAGATAGCCAGTCAGGCCTCCGATCAACGCGCCGATTAGAACGACCAGCGGCACTGCGTTACTGTGGAAGCCGATCGCTTCCGCCAATCCCTCGATTGGGAAGGGACTGTACGCGTCAAGCTTGATGTAGCCGGCTTCGCGGGTGCGATGCGCAGCCCCCATCAAGCTGGTTGCGGAATCGAACTCCGCCATAATCCCGTATGTTCCGGTGCGCTTCATTCCTTCACCTCCGCCTCAGGCAGCAGAGTGCGCATCTCAAAGATCGAGATCATGGGCAGCACACGCACGAACAGGAACATCGCCGCCAAGAACATGCCGATGGTTCCGATGTACGTCATCCAGTCCCATCGTGTCGGGTAATACATCCCCCAGGAGGAGGTCAGGAAATCGCGATGCAGGCTGACCACGACGATAATGAATCGCTCCAGCCACATTCCAACCAGAACCACTCCAGAGACCAGAAAAAGCCAGACCGGACTGCTGCGCAGCTTAGGGATCCACAGTACCTGGGGAATGACGATGTTGCATAGCAGCAGCATGTAGTAGAAGAACGCATACGGGCCGTGCAGCCGATTCCATATGGTGAACGCATCGTAGCGATTGCCGCTGTACCAACCCATAAAACCTTCAACGATGTATCCGTAGGCCACGATCAGTCCGGTCGCCAGCATAACTTTTGCCGAGTTCTGCAAGTGGCGTTCGGTGATGAAATCTTCCAACTGGAAGATTTTGCGGATGGGAATGGCCAGCATCAACACCATGGCAAAACCGGAGTAAATTGCTCCGGCCACAAAATAGGGCGGGAAAATCGTGGTATGCCAGCCCGGCACGATACCGATGGCAAAATCAAAGCTCACGACGGTGTGCACGGAAAGAACCAGCGGCGTCGCAAGTCCGGCGAGCAGTAAGTAGGCGGTCTCATAGCGATGCCAGTGCCGCGCCGAACCGCGCCAGCCCATGGCGAGGATGCCGTAGATAATCTGCAACGCGCGACTGTCAGCTCGGTCGCGGAGAGTGGCCAAGTCGGGAATCAGTCCGATAAACCAGAACAGCAACGAGATGGTGGCGTAGGTGGAAACGGCAAAGACGTCCCAGATCAGCGGGCTGCGAAACTGTGGCCACACTCTCATGGTATTGGGATAGGGAAACAGCCAATACGCTAACCAAGGCCGGCCTACGTGAATCAGGGGGAAAATACCGGCACTGGCCACGGCAAAGAGCGTCATCGCTTCGGCAAAGCGGTTGATCGAGTTACGCCAGGACTGGCGCAGAAGTAAAAGGATTGCCGAAATTAGAGTTCCGGCGTGCCCGATGCCGATCCACCACACGAAGTTGACGATGGCAAATCCCCAGCCAATGGGAATGGTCACGCCCCAGATACCGATTCCACGCACGAAAAGATAGCCAATGGCGTACAGCAGCATCATGGTGAGCAAAAATGCGACCCCAAAGCCAAAGAACCACCCGTTTGAGGTGGGACGCGTGAGCACGATCGAGCTGATCTTGTCTGTGACCGTGCCGAAGCTGTATCCCGGCTCGATGACCGGGGCTCGTGCATTCTCGTCTGCCACTGGTTGAATTCGCTCGTCCATGACTTGCCTGTGCTCTGGTTAGCCTTTCAGTTCAGGGTTGGGGTTGCGAATCTCAGCTAGATATGTGGTCCGCGGTCGCGTGTTCAGGTCCGCCAGCAGGCTGTAATTGCGCGCGCCCGCTTTCAGTTTTGAAACTCGGCTGTTGGGATCGTTGATGTTGCCGAAAATAATCGCGTTCGCCGGACAGGATTGCTGGCAGGCCGTCTGCAACTCTCCATCCTGAATCTTGCGGTCTTCGCGTTCGGAATCAATTCGATGTTCGCTGATGCGCTGCACGCAATACGTGCACTTTTCCATCACGCCCCGACTGCGCACGGTCACATCTGGATTGCGCATCATCTTGTATTGCGGTGTTTCCCAATCCTGAAACAGAAGAAAGTTAAAGCGTCGCACTTTGTATGGGCAGTTATTCGAGCAGTAGCGCGTGCCCACGCAGCGGTTGTAGGTCATGTCGTTCAGACCTTCCGTGCTGTGGACGGTGGCGCCGACTGGACAGACCACCTCGCATGGCGCGTTCTCGCACTGCATGCAGGGAACCGGCTGGAAGTAAGCCTTGGGATTGTCACGGTCGCCCTGATAGTAGGCGTCCACGCGCAGCCAGTGCATGTGTCGTCCGATGACGACCTGCTCCTTGCCCACAACCGGGATATTGTTTTCCGACTGGCAGGCGACAATGCAGTTGTTGCAGCCCACGCAGGCGTTCAGGTCGATGGCCATGCCCCAGGCGTAGGGTTCCTTTTCGTAGGGATAAGGCTTGTAGAGCGTTAGCTCCTTCGGTGGCTCCTCTTCTTTCGCGAAGTTCGGTTCTTTGCGGTACTCCTCCAGCGTAGTTTCGCGAACCAGGGGCCGCGTGGCGCCGTTGGGCGTGTCCATGGTCTGGTAGCCCTGGGTGGATGCCAGCTTGTAAGTCCCTCCTACTTTTGTGATCTTCAGCCCGCCGGCGAACCAAGGCGTTGCACTGGACCGCAGCGGATACATATCAAACCCGGCGCCAGTGCCGGCGCGGCCAGCGCGGCGGCGGCCGTAGCCCAGAAAAACCGTAACGGAATTGTCGGGATGGCCCGCTTGAATCCACACCGGGGCCGTGACCTTGTTGCCATTGAGTTCCAGTTCGACCACGTCTTCCGTCTTCAGTCCCATGCGTGCGGCCATGGCTGGCCCGATCAGCACGGGATTGTCCCAGGTCAGCTTGGTCATCGGCTTGGGGAGCTCTTGCAGCCAGCCGTTGTTGGAGAATTGGCCGTCGTGGACGGTGGGATCGCGCCGGAAGTTGATTTCGAGAGCGTTGGCGTTGGTCGCGGGGTGGGGCGAGAGGCCTGCTGTTTTCAGAGCTACCTGCTTCGGCGCAAATGTGGTGCCCTCGATCCAGCCGTCGTGCAGTGACTTTCGCCAGAACACGTCGAAGTCCGCACCGGAATGTTGTTTCTTCCAGTAAGACTGAACAAGATCGTGGCCACTAGCATCAACCTGACCGGCTAATAAGGCGATCAATTCGTACGCACTCTTGCCGTTGTAGAGCGGCGCGATCAGTGGCTGGATGATGCTGACTGTCCCGTCGTAAGCGCGAGCATCGCCCCAGGCCTCCAGATAGTGCGCCTCGTTGATATGCCACTGGCAAAGCTCCGCGGTCTCGTTCTGGTAGAGACCGAGGTGAACGCGCAGCGGGATGTTTGTGTTCTTGAGCGCATCGGCGAAACCAAAGTCGACGGGCGCGTCGTATGCAGGATTGCCCCCCAGGATGATCAGAATGTCCACTTTGCCGCCGCGCATGTCGGCGACGAGATCTTTCAGTGATTCCGCCTGATTCACCGGGTTCGCATCGATCGGATCGGTGTAGAAGACGGTTTTGCCGACATTGCCGAGAGCTTGGTTCAACTCGTGCGCCAGAGCATGAACGACCGCGGGCTGGTGATCGCCAGCAATCACCGCGCTAGATGCGTGATGGCCTTGCAAATCGCGCCAAATGTCAGCCGCGAATACTTGCTGTTCACCATTCAATCCGGGAGGATTCGAGTTCATCATTTCCACAACCGGCAATACTCTGACTAGAGTCTCGACATCCACGGCTCTCAGCGGCAGCCTATGATCCGCCTTCGCTCCCGTCGAACTCATCGTGCTCTCGACCACATACAGCCGGCTCATGTTTCCAGAGTCAGGATTGCGGCGCTTGGCGAAATCGCGAATGTAGCGTGTAGAGCCGGGGAACCCCGCGTAGAGGAAGTCTGCGTCGAGCGAGACAATTACGTCGGCCTTCTCAAAGTCATATCGTGCCTCGAGCGGCTGGCCGAAGGCCATCTTGGCGCCTTCGTACACATTGTCGCGATTGATGGGTTCGTACACGTGCCACTTCGCCTGCGGATAAATCTTCAGTAGCGAACTCAACTGGTCGGCCAACGTTGGTGAAGAAATCGTCGGTGTCAGAATGCGGATTCCCCCGCCCTGTAAGCCTTTCTGCACGCTAAGCGGCCCGCGAATCGCTTCCTGAAACATTCCCCAGGTGCGGACATCGCCGAGATAGGTGATGGTCTGCGAGCGGTCGGGATCGTACAGGCCGAGAATCGAAGCCTGCGCGAAAATATCGGTTCCACCCAGGCTGGCGGGATGCCGGTCGTTGCCTTCAATCTTGGTGGGACGATAAAGGTGGCTCTCAACCAGGATCGGGCTGGCGTATCCACTCAAAGTAAAAGCGGTGGCGAAGAATAGTGGCCGGCCGGGGACCACTTCTTCGGGCTGCCTAACGTAAGGAACGATCGGCTCCAGCGGCTGCTTGGTGCACGCAGTCATGCCTGCAAGCGCCATCGAGGCACCCATCAGCTTCAAGAAGCCGCGGCGGGAAACTGAATCCACCCACTCCGACGCACCCTTGGGAAATTCACGATGCACCATCTCTTGGAATTCCGCGCTGCCCGCCAGTTCCTCCAGGCTGCGCCAGTATTCCGGCCCTTTGGTCGCTGCGATGCGAGCGCGGGCCGTCTCCAAATCTAACGCGGCGTCCAACTTGTCTTTCTTGCTAGGACAGACATCTTCGCGCCGACTCTTACCGTTTTGTTCTTCCATCTTCATCCCACCCTACCGATGACACGTCGAACAGCTTGTAATATCGGTGACCGTACGCAGCTTGTATTTCTTCACCAGGTCGGTGCCGAGCGCAATCTGATCGGTGTACTCTTTTCCATCCATAGCCAGCGGTTTGCCGCTCGAGGGCTGCTCATAGCGCATGTTGAACACCTGGTCGCGCGGACGCAGATGCTTCTCCGGCTTGCGATGGCACTCCAGACACCACTCCATCTGCAGGGAGGCATAGTTGTACATCAGCGGCATGCGGTCGACCGGGCCGTGGCAAGTGTTGCATCCGACGCCTTTGTTGATATGAATGCTGTGATTGAAATAAACGAAATCCGGAAGGTCGTTTACCCGGTTCCACACTAGCGACTTACCACTGCGAAAGCTCTCGCGCACCGGTTCCAGTAACTGGGCATTGGTCCAAATCTGCGAATGGCAGTTCATGCAGGTTTTGGTCGGAGGAATGCCCGCGAAGCTCGAGGTCTCTACCGAGGTATGGCAGTAGCGGCAGTCAATCCCAAGGCCGGCCACGTGGTGCTGATGACTGAAGGGAACCGGCTGCGGCCTGGCTACTCCGGCGTAAGTCACATAGGGCGACCGTTGAATCTCGGCCGCTGCCCAGAACAGCGCCGCCACGACAAAAACGGCTCCATAAATCGTGGCGCGGGAAATGGTGTTCGTACTGCGATGAAAGATCTGCATCGAACTTCCAGTGCAGCGGGAACCACTTGGCTGGGCCCCGGTTCATGCAGCGTTGGTTAAGCGGTCACGAGAGAGCCGTGACACTGAAAATGAAAACGCGCGATTATAGCAGGCCGACGAATTGGGAATTGCGGTCCGCTACACTTAACTGCGAAACCATGGTCAAACTTGGCGACCAGAACCACAACACTGGCAAACGGAAACCCTATCGCAGATTCATCACCAATAGCTTGGGTTCAGTCATTTCCTCGATAGCGTAACGCAAACCCTCGCGACCGAGTCCGGAGTCTTTGACACCCCCATAGGGCATGTGGTCTATACGGAAACTCGGAACATCCCCGGCAATCAAGCCGCCCACCTCGAGTTCTTCATAGGCGTTGAATAGCAGCTTGACGTCGCGAGTGAAGATCCCCGCCTGCAAGCCGTAGGCAGAGTTGTTGGTCTGGCGCAAAGCATCCTTGAAGTCATCATAGGGCTCGATCGTCACCACGGGAGCGAATATCTCCTGGCAGTTCACCTTCATTTCTGGACGAGTGCCGGTCAGCACCGTGGGTTCGAGCATTGGACCGTTGCGCCGCCCGCCGCAAAGCAAACGCGCGCCGCCTCGGACCGCCTCCTGTATCCAGTCGCTGGCGCGTACGGCATCACTTTCCCGGATCAGGGGACCGAGATCGGTGGATTCATCGAGCGGATCTCCAGTTCTTAACTTGGCAACGCCTACCAGCATCAGATCGGTGAACTTGGCGCAGACCGAACGCTCCACCAGGATGCGCTGGACTGAGATGCAGGTCTGCCCTGCATACCCAAAGCCTCCTGCCACGCAGCGGTCGGCGGCGTAGGCCAAGTCGGCATCACTGTGCACTATGACGCCGGCATTGCCACCCAGTTCTAAAATTACTTTCTTCTTGCCCGCGTTTCTCTTGATCTGCCAGCCTACCGCCGCGCTGCCGGTAAAGCTGATCATCTTCAGGCGGTCATCGCTCACGAGCAGGCCGGCATCTTCATTCGACAATGGCAGGACATTGAGGGCGCCATCCGGCCAGCCCGCTTGTTGTACCGCCTCCGCCAAGAGGAGGGCGCTGAGTGGAGTTTGGGGCGCGGGCTTTAGCACCATGCTGCAACCAGCGGCGATCGCCGGCGCCAGTTTGTGCGCTACTAGATTCAGCGGAAAATTGAAGGGAGTGATACCGGCGATCGGGCCGAGCGGAAAGCGACGCACAATCCCCCAGCGCCCGGCGGTGTACTCCTGCCAATCCAATGGGAGATATTCGCCATAGATGCGCGTGCTTTCCTCCGCAGCGACAGTGAAAGTGAAGATAGAGCGCTCCACTTCCGACCGGGCCGCTTTAATTGGCTTTCCCGCTTCCTGCGCCAAGGTACGGGCGAATTCTGCTTTGCGCTCGGCGATGTTCTCAGCCACCCGGCGCAGCACGCGTTGACGCTCGAAGGCAGGAAGACGGCGCGTGGTTCCAAAAGCCTTCACTGCCGCGGCAATGGCTGCCTCCGCGTGTTGGCGCCTGCCCTGGAATACTTGCGCGATTACGCTTCCGTCATACGGCGCTCGCACTTCAACCAGATCGCCTTCCTCCATCCACTTGCCATCCACCAAAAACCCTTGCGTGCTGACTGGAGTCGCAATCATTTCGGCCATGACGTTAGCTTAGACCTCCGCCCGACGAAGAAGCGATAATTATAGGCTTTTTGCGCGCTGCCGATTGCCTGCCCGCTGCGATGATAATAACCTCCGTACACTGGATGAAGGAGGACGAAAAAGGTTGCAAGAATCCATTTTGGGACTCGCCACGATGCTCCGCAACAAGTCGATCTCCCCCGTCGATCTCACTAAAGAATGTCTGGCGCGCATTGAGAACCTTAATCCAGCGCTGAATGCATTTATCACGGTCACGGCAGATGCTGCCCTGAGCCAGGCGCGGGAGGCTGAGGCCGAAATCCAGCGTGGCAACTGGCGTGGACCGCTGCATGGCGTCCCAATTGGGATTAAGGACCTGATCGACACGGCAGGCATCCGCACGACGGCTGCCAGCGCATTGTTCCGAGATCGCGTTCCCACGGAGGACGCGGAAATTGTCCGTCGCGTGAAGAACGCTGGGGCTGTATTGCTAGGCAAGCAAAATCTGCATGAGTTTGCCTATGGTGGCAGCTCGATGGTGAGTTATTTCGGCGAAGTGCACAATCCATGGGACCCAGCTTATATCGCAGGCGGGTCTTCCGGAGGCTCTGCCGCCGCCGTTGCCGCGGGCCTCGGTTATGCCGCGCTCGGTACTGACACCGCGGGCTCCATCCGCGAGCCGGCGGCGCTCTGCGGTGTGGTCGGCCTTAAGCCCACGTATGGACGGGTCAGCGTCCGCGGCGTGATCCCGCTGTCGGTGTCATTGGACCACGTTGGCCCTATCACGCGCACGGTTGCTGATGCAGCGGTGATTCTGCAGGCCATTGCTGGATTTGACGCGAAAGACAGCCGCAGTGCTGATGTGCCAGTTCCGGACTGCTTGTCGGGGATGCGCGAGAAGACGCTGCGACGAATCGGTGTCCCGCGAACATTTTTCTTCGACGATTTAGACTCGGAAGTTGATTCCGCTTTGAAACAGGCCCTTTCGGTTCTGGCCTTGATGCGGCTGGACATTCGAGATATCGAATTGCCAGTCCTGACCGACCGGAAGCTGCAGAGTGCAGAATCTTATGCTTATCACGCTGAGTTCGTGGCGCGAAGTCCCGAGCTCTACCAGCCGGAAACGCTGCGCCGCATCCGCACCGGAGCGAACATCAGCCAGGAGAGTATCAGCGAACGACGCCGTGAGCTGGAACAAGTCCGGAGGGAAATCGGTGAAATTTTCGAAAAGGTCGATCTGCTCGTGACCGCAACCACCCCGATTCCGGCGCCTTCTGTGACCGAGCTAAAGGAATATCCAGAGCGTCTTCGCACGCGCGAACTTTTACTCCTGCGCAACACCCGCCCCGCCAATGTGTGGGGCTTGCCTGCCATTTCCATTCCTTGCGGCTTCACTCAAACGGGTCTTCCAATCGGACTGCAAATCATCGGCCCACGTTGGGGAGAAGTAAAGGTTCTTCAGCTAGCCGATGCCTACGAACAAGCCACGGCTTGGCACAAGTCAGTGCCGAAGATTGCGTCCGATACCGCAGCTTCCTCGCAGCCTGCCGGCCAGTCCGGATTCAAAGCAAGTTGCTAAGATATTTCTGTGCCAGCCACGATCCGGAAGAAATCCCAACTGACGATCCTCCGAGCTGATTCGCTCGCGCGTATTCCCTGGCTGGTACACGGCTTCAGCACACGGCTTGGTGGTTTTTCTCGGGCGTACGGCGGAGGCGCGCTCAATCTAGGCTTCACCCAAGATGATTCGCCTACTGCAGTCGAACGTAATCGCCGAGCCTTCCTTAAGGAACTCGGCCCAGCAGAGCATGGTCGCCCTTGTCCGCTGATCACTCTGCGGCAGATCCACTCCGATGTCATCCACAGCGCAACAGAATTCTCAAGTCAAGAACTAGCTGGCGATGGCCTGATCACGCGTGAGCCTGGCATTCTGCTCGCCATTCAGACTGCCGACTGCCTGCCCGTGATTCTTGTCGACACCAAGCTCAGGGCAGTCGGGGTCTTTCACGCCGGCTGGCGTGGAACGGTAAAGCGCATCGTGGAGAAGGGCGTTGGAGAGATGCGGCACAGCTTTGGCGCTCGGCCACAAGAGATCCAAGCTGCCATCGGGCCTGGCGTCCACAAATGTTGCTATGCGGTGGGGCCGGAGGTGCGCGCTGAGTTTGAATCTCAATTCCGCTATGCGTCGGACCTGTTCCAGGAAATCATGGAATCGGATCCGGTCCGCGAGAAATATCCGCTGTTATTTCTCAACGCACGCGCTCCGGGCCATGGCGAACTTCAAAAGACAATCTTTCTCGATCTGGTTGAGGCAAACCGGCGTCAACTGATGGCTGCGGGAGTTCCGGCCAGGAATATCAACTCATCGCCTCTGTGCACCGCTTGTCGCACCGATTTGCTGTTTTCCTATCGGGCAGAAAAGGGAGTCACCGGACGCATGATGAGCGTCGTGGGAATCAAGCCGGGGAATTAGTCCAGTTGGTCTCAGAGACGTCATCCCGAAATCCGGCGCAATTCAGCCGGTTGAGGGATCTCGCGCGAGGCTTATCCGGCGCGCTACTTGCCGCATTGCCTAACATCCTCTTGGCGGTTAACATTCAGAGTCTCCCCAAAACGCTGAGGTCACAAATCCGAATGTCTGAGGTCGCCGCCACACCCCACCATCCAGATGCCAACAATGGCTCTCCGGAAGCGCCATCCGTTGAGGTGTACGCCGTGTACGGCATTGAGCCGGAAATCCAGGCTTACGCGATGGCTAAGTATTCGCGCTCGGCGCTCTCCATGAAGGAATCGCTGAAGGAAATCAGCCAGCAGAAGGCCGAGAAATTTCTTAACACATTTTATTTTCAGTATGGCCACCGTTCGATTGCTGATCTGGCGCACATCGCGCTGGCCATTGAGCGGCTGTCGATCCTCGCGGCTATCGCCGTGGCGGATGAGCAGCGCTGGGATGGCCAGGAACGTTCCACGCGTTATCAAGATTTCAAGAAAAGTGGCTACTTCACTCCGGATTTTGGCGACGACCAGCAAGCCCGCACGCTGTATCGGGAGACGATTGAGGGTTTATTCGCGGAATACGAATTGCTTTCGGAGCGCATGTCCCGCTTTCTCGCGAGCATCACGCCTAAGCCGGCCGAGATGAAGCAGGAAGCTTACGAGCGCACGCTGCGGGCGCGCGCATTCGACATCTCACGCTATCTGCTGCCTCTCGCGACCAATACTTCTTTGGGCGAGATTGTGAATGCTCGGACGCTGGAGAGCCAGGTCTCACACTTGCTCGCGCATACCCACCAGGAAGTCCGTCACCTGGGAGTGCTGCTGAAACAAGCCGCCACATCCCCAGCTTACAATTTAAATGAAGAGTCATTGCGGGAGTTGGTCAATCAAATTCGCGCCATCTCACCAGAGTTGGCAGACAGGGCAGAGCGCGAGCTGCTGCGCGAAGTTCGAGTGGCCCCGACCTTAGTGAAATACGCCGATCCGAATAAATATGAGATCGAGACGCGGCGCGAGTTACGGCAAATCGCGTCCGAGCTGATGGGGAACCTGCCGATCGCTCCGGCTCCGCCAGTCGATCTTTTGGATGACGACCCGCTGGAAGTGGAGTTGGCGACGACGCTGATTTACGAACACTGCCATTATCCTTACCGGCAAATCCGGGAGGCAGTGCAGGCGGCCGGGGAGCGCATCCGCCGCGAAATCATCGACTCGGGACTACGCCATCGCAGCAGTCACGATGAGATGCTGCGGCCTTTCTGCGCCGGCCAGCAGTTCCGCTTTGATATTTTGATGGACATCGGCGGCTTCCGGGATATGCATCGCCATCGGCGCTGCATCCAGATCGGCCAGGGATTCACCATGAAGCACGGTTACGACGTGCCGGACGAATTGGAAGTTGCCGGCGCACGCGGAACCTACGATGCAGTCATGCGTCGAACAGCAGAAGCGGTCGAGGATTTATCACGGCGGGGCGGCGCGGAGGCAGAGGAGAACGCCCAGTACACGATTCCGTTGGGATTCCGCAAGCGGACGTTGTTCAAGATGGATTTCTCAGAGGTGGTGTACATCTCCGAACTGCGTACTGGGCCTGCAGGACATTTCTCGTACCGGAAGGTGGCGTACGCAATGTATGAAGCGGTTGCGAAGAAGTATCCAGTTCTCGCCAAGTATTTGAGGGTGCATGACGTACGAGAGCCCGTGGATTTGCTCAAGCGCTAGAGAACCGCGCTCCCCCGAACAGCCGGAGGTGGCCGTCTCCACGCTGCTCCTTACGTGTACATCACCTTTCGCTCACCCTTTACAATTCTCCCCACCGTGTACGCTTTCTCCCCAGCACGTTCAAGCACGGTCTGAGCCTTCTTGAACTTCTTCGACGGAACCACGAGCAGCATGCCTAGTCCCATGTTGAAGGTGCGCAGCATTTCCTCCTGGGGAACATTTCCCAGTTGTTGCACATGCTCAAAGATCGGCAACACCGGCCACGAGCCGATCTCGATCACGGCAGCCATGCCACGCGGCAACACGCGAGGAAGATTGTCTGTCACCCCGCCGCCAGTGACGTGCGCCATGGCGGAGACGCACTCCGCATCCACCAGCCGCTTCACCGCATGCCAGTAGCTTTTGTGGGTCTTCATGAGCTCGTTGCCAACTTTGCCTTTAAGCTCGTTCACATAGGAATCGGGTGTGTAGCGGCCAATCTCGAAGAGCACCTTGCGGGCCAGCGCGTAGCCGTTGGTGTGCAGGCCGTTCGAGGCCAGGCCCAATATGACGTCGCCAACCTCGACTGTCTTGCCGGTAATGATGCGCTCTCGCTCGGCGACGCCGACAATAAAGCCAG
Organism: Terriglobales bacterium; assembly: GCA_035512155.1. Taxonomy (GTDB): domain Bacteria; phylum Acidobacteriota; class Terriglobia; order Terriglobales; family Acidobacteriaceae; genus JABCYV01. The sequence goes on from DATKEN010000003.1 coordinate 80,585, forward strand.
CCAGATCGTATTCGCCCTCGGGATAGAAGCCGGGCATCTCGGCGGTCTCGCCCCCAATCAGCGCGCATCCGTTATGCTTGCACGCCTCGGCTAGTCCCTCGACCACTTTCTCCACCACTTCGGGCTCGAGCACCCCGGTGGCGAGGTAGTCCATAAAGAAGAGCGGAGTCGCGCCCTGCACCGCGATGTCGTTGACGCAGTGATTTACCAGGTCTGCGCCAATGGTGTGATGGACTTTCATCTCGAAGGCCACCTTTAGCTTGGTGCCCACGCCATCGACGCTGGAAACGAGCACTGGATCGGTCCATTTCTCTTTGTTAATGGCAAACAGGCCGCCGAAGCCGCCGATTTCGCTCAGCACGCCCCGAGTGAAGGTCTTGTGGGCCAGGTATTTGATCCGCTTCTTGGTGCGGTTCGCGCGGTCGATGTCTACGCCGGCGTCGGCATAGGTGACGGTGGCAGTCTTCGCGGAATCGTGGGCCACAGAAGTCAATCCATCTCTATAGAAGTGCGGGGAGTCCGCTTGGGGTTCACTAACCGGAAGAAACGTTTTAAGCGCGGGTTATTGTAGCATGTTTGTGGACGCGATCAGGCGACTCACAAATGGCACCAGGTCACTGGGTGATGTAAGACGAAAAGTAATAAACCAGCACACCAAACAGTGTAAGGCCAGCGATTCCGTAGGCGGTGAGGACCCATACATTTCGATCCTCGCGCCGCACTTTATCCGATGCCGAATTAGCTGCTGTAGCTGAATTCCCAGGCTGCTCCATAAAAACCCCTCCGAGACTGGAGCCCCTTGTCACGCGGTGGTCGCCCTGTCACACGCCAAAAGGCTGAGTAAAATTTTACTACGGCTTCAGTGGGCTCAAGGTTGAAAATTGGGAACCTAGTCCAGCTTTAGGAAAAAGACACCCCGGCTCACCGCCGGGGTGTTGGCAAGAATCGGAAACCTAGGCCGGAACTTACTTCATATCACTCTTCTTGTCATCTTTCTTCATGTCGTCTTTCTTTTCCTTCTTGGACGCCTTCTTGCTGGCCTTCTTATCGGCCTTTTCTGCCTTTTTGGAGTCAGCCTTCTTGTCCGTCGAATCCTGCGCGAAGGACACAGCCGACAACGAGAAGGTCAGAGCAACCGCAAATAACAGCGTGAGCAGTTTCTTCATTTTCTAAACTCTCCTTGACTGTTTCGGTATGTAGAGTCTTTGGATTCAGGACGCACGGCTGCGTTCGATGGCTAGCAGGGATTGTCCCGGTGGGGAGCCATTGTAGTCCAAAGCATCGAATTCTCCCAAGCGGAAAAATCTACTAGTGCCAGGGGAGGAAACGGGTCGTGGCAAGCGAAGTAAGTTACGTTGCCACCAAATTGTTGGCCGAGTCGCATTTTTAAAGTTCCTTTTTAGGACAATTGCCTCAGGAATCTGGCAACTGCAACAGCAATTCGCCTTTTCTTCGCTCACGAACCGATGTATAATCCGCGTCAACACCATCCACATTCATAAAAAGGAGCCGCACTTATATGTCTGATGAACGGACAAAGGCGATTGATCTGGCGTTTGCGCAAATCGAAAAGCAGTTTGGCAAGGGCTCAATCATGCGGTTGGGATCGAAAGAGGCCATCGTTCCCATCGCGGTGATCCCCACAGGCGCCATTTCGTTCGACGCTGCCCTGGGCGTAGGGGGCTTTCCGCGGGGCCGCGTGGTCGAGATCTTTGGTCCCGAGTCATCTGGCAAAACCACGATCGCATTGCAGGTAATTGCTCAAGCACAGAAAACTGGCGGCATGGCCGCGTTTGTCGATGCTGAGCACGCGCTCGATCCCGGCTACGCTAAGAAGCTCGGTGTGGACGTAGACAACCTGCTGGTCTCTCAACCCGACTACGGCGAGCAAGCTTTGGAGATCACCGAGGCGCTGGTACGCTCCGGCGCCATCGACGTGCTGGTGGTCGACTCGGTAGCCGCGCTCGTACCGAAGGCCGAACTCGATGGGGAAATGGGCGACAGTCATATGGGATTGCAGGCGCGGTTAATGTCACAAGCGCTCCGCAAGCTGACTGGCACGGTCTCCAAGTCACGCACCTGCCTGATTTTCATCAACCAGATCCGAGAGAAAATCGGCGTCATGTTCGGAAACCCGGAAACCACAACTGGCGGACGTGCGCTGAAGTTTTATTCGTCAGTGCGGGTGGACATCCGCCGCATCGCCGCGATCAAGGAAGGCGACGTAGTGACTGGATCACGCACCAAAGTGAAGGTAGTGAAGAACAAAGTCGCCGCTCCTTTTCGTGAAGCTGAGTTCGACATCATGTATGGCGAGGGCATCTCCCGCGAAGGCGACTTGATTGATATCGCCGTGAATCACAACCTGCTGGAGAAGTCGGGGTCCTGGTTCAGCTACAAGAGCGAACGCATTGGACAGGGTCGCGAGAACGCGCGCCAGTTCCTCAAGGACAACAAGGAAGTCTATGCCAAGCTGGAAGCTGAGGTGCGCAAAGAGCTGGGACTGATTCCGGCGACAACTGCCCCGGCACAGAGCCAGATCCCGCCGACAGCGCGTGTAACCACGATGCCCAGTGCAGCCCCCGAAACCGCAAAGGTGCCCGCAGCACGGCGGTAGGAACTCTTCGATTCGATTGTCATTCTGAGCCGCTCTGCGTCGGGATGCCAACCCTTCCGACGCTGAGGACGTTGCGCATCTTGCAATCATCAATTGCCATCCCTGCTCTCCACCGACTAGAATCCTTGGTTAACCCAGCCTGCCCCGCTTCTGTGAGGATGATTGAAGCAAGTTATCGCCATCTATCCCGGTTCGTTTGACCCATTGACCAACGGGCATCTCGATTTGATCGAGCGTGGAAGTGAAATTTTCGATGAACTGGTGGTGGCGATTCTGAGGAATACAGAGAAGAGTCCGCTATTCAGCTTGGGAGAACGCCGCGCAATGCTGGAAGCAATGACCGAGCGTTTCCGCAACGTGCGCGTGGATACGTTTGATGGCCTCACCGTTGACTACGCGCTCAAAGTGGGGGCCAAGGCGATCTTGCGCGGCATTCGCGCCCTGAGCGATTATGAATACGAGCTGCAAATGGCTCTGATGAACCGCAAACTGAACCCCGATCTGGAAACCGTATTCATGATGCCAGCTGAACAATATTCCTACTTGAGCTCCAAGCTAGTACGCGAGGTCGCCCAACTAGGAGGATCCATCAAAGATCTGGTCCCGGCGATGGTGGAACAAAGACTCAGAGAGAAACTGGATCCAGCAGTCAAGTTAGAACACGCAAGAGAGCGAAGAGCAAAGACGGGAAAATGAGAATGACTTCAGTCACGGAAGCTCCTACGGCAGCGAAACTCACGGAACGGATTAACCGCATCGAACCCTCCGCCACTATGGCGGTGGTCGCGGAAGCCGACAAACTGCGTCAGCAAGGCATTGACGTCGTAGACTTTGGCGCGGGAGAGCCGCACTTTTCCACCCCGCAGCACATTAAAGATGCTGCCATTAGCGCCATTCAAGGCAACTTCACTAAGTACACAGCGGTGGGCGGAACAGCCGAGCTGAAAGATGCCATCGTGCAGCGTCACGCAGCCGACTTCGACTCGGACTATCGCCGCGAGGAGACAATTGCTTCCGTGGGTGGCAAACATGGATTGTTCAACGCCATACAAGTGCTGGTCGAGCACGGCGACGAGGTGATTCTGCCGGTTCCCTACTGGGTTTCGTTCAAAGATATCGTGCGTTACGCCGGTGGCAATTGCGTGTTTCTCGAGTCTGACGAAGCGCAGGGCTTCCGGGTGACCGCGGAGATGATCGAGCGACTGGTCACGCCGCGAACCAAACTCATTATCCTGAATTCGCCGTCCAATCCCTCGGGAGCCGTCATGTCAGCGGAAGACTTGACCGAAGTGGTGCGACTGGCGGCTCAGCGCGGTATCTGGGTGATTTCCGATGAGTGCTACGTGTATTTGAACTACAGCGGCCGCCGCTTCTCCGTCGGATCGTTGCGCGAATATCGCGACCGCCTGGTGATTGTGGGCTCGCTGTCAAAGACCTACGCCATGACCGGCTGGCGGTTGGGATATGCGCTGGGCCCGGCGCCAATAATAAGTGCAATGCAGAAACTGCAGAGCCAGTCCACGTCAAACCCAACTTCGTTTGTGCAGAAGGCAGCAGTCGGCGCCCTGAAAGGGCCGCAGCAGTGCGTTGAGGACATGCGAGTGGAGTACATCAAGCTACGCGACCACGTGGTCAAGGGCCTACGCTCCATTTCGGGAATCCGGTGTACGCTGCCAGAAGGGGCGTTTTACGCTTATCCTAACGTCTCGTCATTCTTTGGGCGCGGCGGAGTGAAGTCGGCCTCGGATCTTGCCGGGAAGTTGTTGCGCGAGGCGCACCTGGCCACGGTGCCGGGTGAGGGATTTGGAACCCGCGATCATATTAGGGTGTCCTATGCCACGTCGGTCGCCGAGCTCGATCGCGGGCTGGAACGCATGCGCAAATTCCTGGGCGCACTCTAAGGCGTGGATGTGCCGGTACCAACCTGTTCCCGCGTACTGGTCCCATGAGCGAACTGTATCCACTGTTGATGCAGCCAGCATTCGATCCGCGCCCCTGGGGAGGGCTGGATCTCTCACCCATCTATCCCAATCATCGGTTTGAGGAGAAGATCGGTGAAGCCTGGTTGACCGGAGACGCGTGCCGAGTAGTGAATGGGCCGCTGCAGGGGCGGTCTCTCGCGGAATTGAGTTCGCAATATCAACGGGAATTGGTCGGGGCCACGGCCAGAGATGCCAGCCATTTTCCTCTGCTGGTGAAATTTCTCTTTCCGCACGAGAAGCTTTCCGTGCAGGTGCATCCTGATGACGAAGCCGCGCAACGAGTGGGTCAGCCTTGGGGAAAAACGGAATGCTGGTACGTCGCACACGCCAAGCCGGGGGCGCGGATAGCGCTTGGCCTTAAAGAAGGGTCCACACGAGCGCAGCTGGAGCAGGCAATTCACGAGAGGCGCGCCGAAGAGTTGCTCAACTGGATCAATATTTATCCGGGCGAAATGATTTACGTTGCCGCTGGAACCGTGCACACTCTGGCGGCCGGAGCAATCCTGGTGGAAACTCAGCAACAATCGGACACAACTTATCGCTTGTACGACTACGGACGCCCCCGCGAATTGCATCTCAAAGAAGGCCTCGCTGCCGTGAAGGAGAAAGTCGCGTCAGGTAAAGTAATTCGTCCGGCGCCCTCGTCCATTAACGGTGGCGGGAGTCTACAGGCGCAGTTGATTGCTGCGCCTTTCTTCACGGTTAATATGTTCGAACTCAAGGGGCCTCATGACTTCCGTACCCAGGATCCATTCGCCAAAACCTCGGTTCAGATCATGGTGGCAGTTGAGGGTTGTGGCATTGTCGAAGCTCCTGGGGCGGAACCGGTCATGATGGGGAAAGGCGACGCTGTCGTAGTGCCGGCGTGCGTTGACGAGTTTCGGGTGCGCCCGCAGTGGACAACGGAATTCCTCATGTCCGCGGTGCCTGGCGGATTGGTACCAGAACCGGCGACGAGAATGTAGAAAAGCATCTTAAATCTGAAATCCACAGACCTGTGGCTAACAAGAACTTCTATCCCGTGATCCTTGCCGGCGGGCGTGGCACACGCTTCTGGCCGCTGAGCCGCAAACGCCTAGCTAAGCAACTCCTGGCGCTTGACGGAAAACAGACCATGATCCAGCAAACCGTGGCTCGCCTGGTTCCGTTCGCTCCCGCCAAACGTTTCTGGGTCATAACCAATGAAGATCTGCGGCGTGCGATTGGCCGCCAGCTCCCGCGACTCAGTAAGTGTCAGATCCTCGCTGAGCCGGTAGGCCGCAATACCGCACCTGCGGTTGGACTAGCAGCATTCATTTTGTTGCGTAACGATCCTGATGCGATCATCGGCATGTTCCCCTCAGACCACGTGATCGCAGACGAAAAACGGTATCGCCAGGTTTTGGAGAAAGGAATCCATATTGCCAGCGCGGACGAAAACATTGTCGTGTTGGGAATTCGCCCCACGCGAGCCGAGACCGGTTATGGCTATATCGAAACCGGCTCTGACTGCGGTGACGGGCTGAGAGTTCGCCGGTTCACCGAGAAGCCCGATGCCGAGAGGGCCGCTGGATTCCTAGAGTCAGGCAACTATTTCTGGAACAGTGGAATGTTCTTGTGGAGCGCTCGCACGCTGGCTAACGCATTACACGAGCACCTGCCCGAGACGGCAATGGTACTTCAACAAATTTCGGCCGCATTCGGCACACGAAGGTTCACCGAAATGTTCCGTCGCCTGTACCCAAGGTGCGAAAATATAAGCATTGACTATGCCGTGCTAGAGCGGAGGTCTGCCAAAGGCGAGCGGCAATCCAATATCTTCTGTCTACCGGCTGATTTTGGCTGGAATGACCTGGGATCTTGGACTTCGTTGCATGAACATCATGTGGGAAAGCAGCAGTCAGCGGACGGCAATCAGATTTCTGCGGCCGGCATCTTCACGCTGAACGCTGAGGGCAATTACATCCATGCTCCACGAAAATTCGTGGCGGCAGTGGGCGTGAGTGATCTGGTTATCGTCGAAACCGAAGACGCGCTGCTGATTACCAATCGCAAAAGCGCGCAGGATGTCGGGAAAATTGTGAAATATCTGGATGAGAAAAAGCTGCACAAGCTGGTGTGAGATAGCTGCTGGCCAATCATCCTTAGACAACCCCCCAACTAAACAACAATGGCGAATGACCAAATCAAGTTCGGTACCGACGGCTGGCGTGGCGTAATCGCTGATGACTTTACGTTCGACAACGTGCGCCGTGTGGCTGGCGCCATTGCCGCTTATGTATTGAAACACGAAGACGCGCAGCGCGGGGTCATCGTTGGTTACGACACTCGATTTGCCTCGCAGCATGCGGCCAGGGTAGCCGCCAAGACTTTGGCTGGGGCGGGAATCCCAGTCAAACTAGCCGACGACTACACTCCGACACCTGCGATTTCCTATGCGGTGAAGACCCGGCAGGCCGCTGGCGGAGTGGTTGTCACTTCCAGTCACAATCCATGGAACTGGAATGGCATGAAGTTCAAGAGCAAGTTGGGCGGATCGGCCGCTCCTGCGATCATGCAGATAATTGAAGAAGCGCTTCATGCCGTCGCCATGCCTAGCGGCGAAAAGGCGGCAATTGAAGAAGTTGACCTCAAGCAGCCATACATTGCGGCCGTCTGCGCATTCGCTGATGTTGATCTCATCGCCAAAGCCAAATTCAAGTTTGGGGTGGATGCGATGTATGGTGCTGGACGGGGCGTGCTGGGACAGATCTTTACCAGTCGTGCTATTCAGCATGTTGCCATCCGCCAGGAGTTAAATCCATTGTTCCCAGGAATTAATCCAGAGCCCATCGAACCACACGTGGCTTTGCTTCAACAGACGGTGGTGAAAGAAAACTGCCACGCCGGTCTGGCAACGGACGGCGACGCCGATCGCATTGGCGCGGTGACCGAAGATGGCTCATTCGTCGATGCACACAAGGTTTTCTCTATCCTTACGCACTGGCTTTTGGAGCGAAAGAAATGGCCTGGCGAAATTGTGCGCGCCTTTAACACAACCGGCATGGTGGACCGCATCGCGGCCCGTCATGGGCGCAAACTGAACGAGTGCCCAATCGGGTTCAAGTACGTCACTGATCTGATGAGTGAGCGCGAGATTCTCATCGGCGGTGAAGAATCTGGCGGCATAGGATATTCGCGCTTCTTGCCGGAACGCGACGGAATTCTCAATTCCCTACTGCTCGCCAATGTAATGGCCGAAGAAGGCAAACCTCTCGGCCAACTGGTAGCCGATCTGCAGCGCGAGTACGGACCGCATTACTACGGTCGCCGGGACCTCCACATTTCTGAGGATATAAAGCAGAGTGCAATTCAGCGGGCGGGTTCGGAGCGGACCAAACGTCTCGGCCCCTACAACATCATTAAGAAAGAGGGCCTTGACGGTGTGAAGCTCTTTCTCGATGCCCCTACGAATGGCAACGGAGCGCAGCCCTGGGTCTTGCTTCGGGCTTCTGGCACTGAGCCATTGTTGCGAATCTATTCCGAGGCGGCGTCGCCCGAGCTTGTCTCTGAGATCCTGGGCAACGCGGAAGTGTTCGTCAAGGCCTAGGGGAGGACATCAGTCGTGGCAGCCCACACGCGCATCTAACCACTAGTAACTACCCACTGGCCACTGTACTTCCAGGGCCTCGCGTTTCGCGTCTGGCAATACGATAATTAAGAAATTCTAAAGATCGCTGATCAAAGATGAGCTCCGCGGCCGCCGCCATTCCGGTTCCAACCGACTCGCCACAGGCGCGACGCTATAATCGCGTAAAGCGCTGGCTGGGGGTTAGCGACTTTGTCTTGGGACTGGTACTACTGGTCGCCTTGTTAGTGACGGGATGGAGTAACAGCTTGCGCGATCTCGCCTATCGGGCTGCCTTTCAAAACTATACCCTGGCCGTATTTCTCTACGTTTTGATGCTGATGACGGCTGGAAAATTGCTCGGATTGGGACTCGAGTACTACGGCTTCCGCCTGGAGCGCCGATTCCAACTATCCAATCAAAGGTTGCGCTCCTGGGTTTGGGATGAGTTCAAAGCTTTCTTGGTCGGACTCGTCATTGCGACGATTTTTGCCGAATTGCTGTACTTCATTCTTCGGCAAGCCCCGCAATACTGGTGGTTTATTGCCTGGGCAACATTTCTGATGCTGTTCGTCTTGATGGCTCAACTGGCGCCTGTTGTCCTTTTTCCCATCTTCTACAAGTTCGAACCGCTAAAAAATGAAGAGTTGAAAGCCCGGTTGGTACGACTCAGCGAGCAGGCGGGGACGCAGGTGCGGGGGGTATACCAATGGAAGCTTTCGGAAAAGAGTAAGAAGGCGAACGCCGCCTTGACGGGCCTCGGCGCCACCAGACGCATCATTCTGGCTGATACATTGCTCGATAATTATTCGGCGGACGAAATTGAGGCGGTACTGGCGCACGAACTCGGCCACCATGTGCATCGGCATATCCTCAAGAGCATCGCAGTGCAGGCGGGGATAACGCTCATAGGTTTCTGGGCTGCGAACTGGATCCTGCACTACACGGTCGACCGCATGCACATGTTTGAGACCTTGTCTGATTTTGCTAATCTGCCGCTGCTGGCTTTGGTCTCGATTGTGCTGTCATTGCTGGTCTTGCCGGCGTTAAATGCTTATTCCCGTTACAACGAGCGCCAGGCTGACCGCTATGCCTTCTGTTCCATCCCCAAAGTCGATCCTTTTATCTCTTCTATGAACAAGCTGGCCCAGCAAAATCTGGCCGAGCGCTCCCCGTCCAAATGGGTAGAATGGTTTTTCCACTCCCATCCGGCAATTTCCCGGCGCGTGGCCGCTGCCGAGGCTTGGGAAAGAATGCGACCTAGGGCTGTCTAGACAGCTTTTTTGGCGGCCCGCAGGATGGCTTCCACCCGCCCTAGATCTTGCTCCGTATCCACTCCCACGGTGTCGAAGGGCGTTTCTCTTACATATATCGGAATTCCATTTTCCAGAAAGCGCAATTGCTCCAACCGTTCAGTGTTCTCTAACGGAGATTCGTGAAACTCGACAAATCGGTTCAGCGCCGACTTACGATACGCATAGAAGCCCAGATGCTTGAAGAAGGAGGGGTTCGTCGCTTCGCGATCGTAGGGAATTGTGGCACGGGAGAAGTAAAGTGCGCGGCCAGTTCTGTCGGTGACGACCTTCACCGCATTTGGACTGTTGATGTCCGCCGCCTGTGCCAGCGTTTTCAATGTCCCCACTTCGACATTCGGATCCTCCATCACATCAAGTAGCGCAGCGATATGCTCAAGACGAATGAGCGGTTCATCACCCTGTACGTTGAGATAAATATCCGCCGCCACCAATTGCGAGATTTCGTGCACGCGCTCAGTCCCGCTGCGATGCGAGCCCGCCGTCAATTGTGCTTTCCAGCCGTTGTGCCGGCAAACTCCGACAATCTCATCTGAATCTGTGGCGATGATGACGTCGTCAAGCAATGGCGAGGATTTGACGGCTTCATACACCCGGCCAATCAGTGGCTGCCCAGCGATCTCGCGCAACATCTTACGCGACAGGCGGGTGGAAGCGAGGCGAGCAGGAATTACAGCGATGGCCTTCATCCCGTCCTAGTGTCAATTTTCTCCCTCCCAGTTGCAACAGGCTGCGACCTGAAAGCGTCTGATAGCGAGAAAGAAGCTGCGACTCAGTGTTTGGCGTGAAATACATGCCTTTGGACGTCCGGCCAGAACTCCGTGAAGCCATTTTTTCCCATGAGTCCGAGAAACCCCCACACGGTGCGAAGCAACGCGCTCCGCGTATTGGCCTCGCTATCGGCCCGCCAGGTGTTGGAGAGGAAGTTGTTTCCGGGGGTAGAAATATATCTGGCATACGCAGGCGTGAGTTGGCCGTTGCGATCGTGGGCAAGGAAAGTCATGATCACGACATTCTCCAGACGTCCCTTGAACGGCTGGTGGTATGCCCGAAAATAACGGGGATCTTCTTTCCAGAGCGCGCCCAATCCCGCTTCCATGGCATTGCCGGTTGAAACACCCGTGAGCCGCATGCCATAGCGCTTGCCAAAGCCCGCCCACGAACTGCCGTACTCTTTCGGGGTGTCCCGGGCAGTGCCAAAGCCGGCAGTGAAGAGACCCACTGTGAGAGTCTCTGGGCCGACAGTGCTGTCGACGAACCACTTAAAGCGCTGGCCGCCTGTAATGTAATGATATGGCTTGATAGAAAAAGAGGCAGAATTGGGCAGATCATCTTGCTGTCCCCGTTCAGGTTTCGCCGTCTGCGCCGGAGCAATCCCGGTAACGGCGAGAGAAATTACGACTACCAGCAAGTATTTATGATTCACGTGATATTAGGTGCCACGAAACCAGTGAAGGCGCCAACTAATTGTACCTGCGAGGTCAGTCGAACGGGCAGAACACATGCCATTAGTGTTCTGCAGTGGGGATGCCAGTCCGTGAGCCTGTGGTAGGATTTAGTCTGTCGGGCGCGCATGAGTAAAGAAAATGCCACGCCCAATCACGACATCCTTTCCGGCACGCTTGCAAGTTCCTCGGAGCGGATAATTGCTACCGCTGAGACTTGACTGGTTTCGAGAACTACTGACAGTCAAGCTGAGGGGGGTAGATTTATGCCTGGCAGAAACATAATAGTTTTTCTGCTCGCTGTGGCAGCCTCCATGGCCTCATTCGCCGTGACAGCAACGGGAACGGCCGATGGCGATCGGGAAGCCGTGCTGCAGACCGTGCATATGCTGCTTGATGGTTGGCGAGAAGCCGACGCAAGCAAACTAGAGGTGGCCCTTCACCCTGACTTCCGAGAGGTTACCCTGCATCTCCAAGATGGCAAGTGGAACTTTGCCGTCGAGGAACGCGACAGGTTGATTAAGACCATGGGGCGCATTTCGAAGGGCGCCTGGGACGATCAATTGATTGATCCTCAGATCCACGTCGACGGACCAATAGCCGTGGTGTGGTCGCACTACAAATTCATCGTAAGATACACAGAGAACGGCGTGGCCCACGCGCCGATGCACTGTGGCGTCGAGACGTTCCAACTCTATCGCGCGGAATCCGGCTGGAAGGTCGTCAACTTTGCCGATACGCACGCGGATAGTTGTCAGTGAGGAGGGGCCTCCGCCTCATAATACTTAACGGCGCAGGTTTGCGCTCGGTGCCCGTCAGTTTTGTGATTTCCTGCGTTCTGGCGCAAGTAGCTCTGGCAAGTTATAGCGCATAATTTGCTTGTCCCAGTGGCGGCGTAGCTCAGGTGGCTAGAGCGACGGTCTCATAATCCGTAGGTCGTTGGTTCGAGTCCAACCGCCGCCACCAATCAAACCAACAGCTTCCGTGGAAATCTCGCTGTCCGCAGCTTCTGCTGGTTGTGCGGGAGTTGCATTTTGTTGCGGAGTTGTTTTTTCTTCCTGCTCCAGGACCTCGTCCAGCCGATCCACGAAACACACGTTTGCGCCCGGGATCAGGTGCCCGTAAATATCGACCGTAATCTGGATTGAACTGTGGCCCATCTGCTCCTTCACATACACAATCGAGGCGCCGTTCTGAATCAGAAGCGAGCCAAACGTGTGCCTGAGATCGTGAAGCCGGACCTTGCGAATCCCAGCCTTCATGAGCACGGGCAGGAAGTAGCGATGGTACAGGTTGTCAGGATCAAGGATCGAGCCCTCGGGTGAGCGAAAGACTAACTCGTCCGAGATGTCATTCTTCCCTTTCAGGAAAGCTTCCAGCAGCCGCTTGTCCCGAAGTTCGATCAGCACATGCCTAAGCTCGCGAGAGAGATCTACGCGCCGACTCTTTTTGCTCTTCGTGGTCGTGTGCTCGCGGCGCACATAGTTGTGCCGCACGATCATGAAGCGGTTGGGATCGCTCTCGTCCTTGCCGAACTGGATGTCGCCCCACTGCAGGGCCACAAGCTCGCCGCGGCGGAGGCCAGCCCGCATGGCGGTGAGAAACAGGGCGTAGTAGTCTGCGCAGATCTCTTTCGCAGCCTCAAGAAATGACTTGACCTCAGCTGGTGTGAGTGCCACGCCTTTGGTCTCGGCCGTTTTGGCCGTCCTGGTAGAGCGCCCTAGGCGGGCCGCAGGGTTTGATTCCAGCACTGCGCCTTCGATGGCATGGTTGAAAATCCCGCGAATAACGCAGAGTGCATTTCGCACAGTGTTGCGCGACAGTTCTTTGGCGACCAGTTCGTTGATCAGGGCCTTGATATCGTCGCGGCTGACCTCGCCCAGCCGCTTGCTTCCGAATCGCGGGCGCAAATATTGCCGTAGAACCCCTTCGTAACCGTCCGCCGTCGACGTCTTGCACTCAACTCGGGCGTAATCCTTCATCCAGCAATCAGCGTAGGCATCGAAAGTTTGGACTCGGCTTTCACTCTGGGTCAGGAAGCCCAGATCACCGAGCGCCAGCTTGGCTTCAAGTTGACGCTTCACCTGCTCCGCGACCTGCCGGCTAGCACCCACACACTTCGCCTTGCGGCGTCCGTGATAGTTCACGAATACGTACCATTTGCCTCCGCGTTTGCGAATCTTCACGCCCATCAGTTCGTCCCCGTCACTCCGGCAACCATCTCATCGACAATATAGCCCACGTCAACCCGCTTTACCTCGTGTGCTTGGAGCCAGCGGTCGAGAGTGCTTCGCCGGATCAGAAGCTTCGTTCCCACACGCACGGCCGGCAAAGGATTGTCGGGGCGATGGATCCAATCTCGAAGAGTGCGCTCGGAGACACAGGCGTACCTCTGAAGAGCCTTTAGGTCCAGCCATTCGCATTGATGCCGCTCCGCACTCATGTTAGTTTCCGGTGTTCCAAAAACAACTCGTTCTGGTACTTCATTCTCGCCTGTCGTCGCGTCTTGCGGAAGAACCACTTACAGCCACTGTCCATGGGCGGTTTTTGGAACGCACCTATTCACATGTGGGCGCGTTCTTCAAACTGCAACCGCTTTTCATCGAAATACACGGGCAAAGAGCCGATACGGCCGTTTCTGTTCTTACCGATAATCACCTGCTGTTCCTCTGGCCGAGGTCCCCCATCGTCTCCGACTGGAAGGAAAGGCAATAAGACAACATGGCTATGATTCTCGATGTCACCACTTTCTTTGAGATCAAGCATCGTGGGCTTCGCGTTCATCCCGCCTTCTGGACGACGAAGTTGTGAAAGCATCAGAAGCCCAATCCGCTCACTCTTTGCCAATTCGCGCAATGCGTTCGCCACGTAGCCGACTCGCTCCCGTAGCTCCCGACCAGGTGCGTCAACCAGGCGGAGGTAGTCCACAACGATGAGTTTTACGCCGTAGCGTCGGATGTACAGCCTGGCACTGGCGATCAGTTCTTGAATCTTCAGGCTTGGCCGAGAGTCAACGTAGATCGGAAGTTCGGACAAGCCGGCAGCTGACTCCATCACTTCCCGCCAGCGTTCGTTCCGTATGGTTTGCGGGTTTCTGACTTGCGTGGCCCCAACTGACGATCTGGCGCACAGGAAGCGCTTGGCGATCTCGGTATCCTGCATCTCGAGAGAGAACGCAGCTACGGGCGTGCCCGCGCTGGCGTTTGCCAACGTAACTTGGACGCCAAATGCCGTTTTCCCTCGGCCCGGCAGCGCTCCGACCGTCCAGACTTCCCCGAGCCTTATGCCACCAGTAGCAAGATCCAGCGACTGCAGCCCCGTGCTCATTCCGACCAGGCCTTGATTGCTGGCTTGCGCCTCGATCTCGCACAGCATCTCGGGGATTACTTCTTTGATGTGCCGCGCGGTGGATTTCTTCGATGCCGCCTCAATCTGAAGCAGGCTCTCCTGGACCATCCGCAGGCAGTCATCTGTACTTACCGACGGGTCGCAGGTCGCCCCGCATACACGTTCACCTGCAGCACGCACTTGTCGCCGGCGCGATTTTTCGAGAACGAGTTGGGCGTAGTACTCGACATGCGTAGTCTTGGCCAAGCCGGCATCAACCTTCTCGCTCAACCCGGTTATGACCGCCGCGCCACCAACTGACTCAAGCTGATTCTTAGCCCCGAGCGCATCACACACCGTTAATTCGTCCACCGGCTTCCCTGATTCGGCCAAGTCCTCGATCGCGAAGAAGATGCGGCGGTGAGAATCAAGGGAAAAATCTGAAGCCTCCACAAGGAACATGATGCGATACAGGCTGTCCGAATCGTTCAGGGCGCAGGCTAGTAACGTTCTTTCGGCGTCGATGTTGACCAGAGCATCTTGCATCTCAGTCACCCTCCATCTGCGCCAGTGCATATGCGACCGGATCATTTGGCGAAGCGGCTGGAACACTTCCGTTTACCGGTTTGCGTCTAGAGTGAGGGTACTTTGCCTCCTGGAAGTACGCTTTCGGGCCGCCAGCATATTTGCCGTTCTGCTCCTTGTCGTCGAAGTATGCCTTTACGAGCCATTCGCCAACCGTTTCTAAACTTGACTCCGGCATTTCTTCGGCTTTGAAGCTGATGGCCACCTCTAACGCTGTGATGACATCGCGGCCGCTCCAACCGTTCTGCTGGCAGAGAGCGACAGCTATCTCGCTGGGGTTGAATCCTTCAGTTCGACCTGGACGGTGTTTTGTTTTCGCCTTCGCGGTGCAGGGTTGCAGTACAGAGTCTTTTGGGTGGTCCGCTGGGCTTTTTTCTGCGGACAAGGGTTTATCTACTTCCAATTCCAATCTACTTCCAATTCCAATCTACTTCCAATTCCAGTTCCTATCACGTCTGCTGCGTGCTGGTGGCACGCTTCAGGCGTACTCTGGGCACACTCGCCGCGTGCCAGGAACCTTTTCAACTCTTCGGCGGGCGGGTCAGGATCTAACAACCCACGCTCAGCGTATCGCTTCATCCAACTTGCTCGCGGGCGACGTCCTGGCTTCTCTGAGCCTGTCCAGTAAGCCCATTTCTTGCCATCCTGTTCCCACGTAAACAAGAGTTTGGCTTCCACAAAAGCTGCAAGGATACCTTCTACGTCCTCAATCGATTTGTCTGGCCTGGCAAAGGCATAAGCCCTCGCCCAGATTGCGCGCGGATCGCACTCAAAAACTGAGTTAGGTCCAGCAATTGGGTAGAGCCAGGCGTATTCCGGCCTTGCCCATTCTGGTTGGAGATTCGCCAACTTGCGCGATGTCCAGATTCCGTTGTCGCCGATCAGCACTCTGCCTGCCATTGTCAGTCTGGATACCTTTCTGAAGCGGCACTGGCGCCGAACAATGTCAGCGTGTCGATGGACCCTGCGAGCGGGACACTGATTTTCGGAGCGCCACTCGGGTAGCGCTCTGGGAGCCCCAAGGCCAAGAGGTCGTGCCGGCCAAGCTGCCGCATGGTTTCGAAATCAATATGGAACCAGCCGCGGGCCACACGTTCAACCCGCTCGACTCGATTCACTACTTCCCAGCCGTCATCTCGCAGTTCCTTGCAACGCGCTCCGTACTGGCGCCCGCCTTCGATGTTTACGTCAGTGCTGCTCGTCTCTCGCCCAGCTCGACTGTCAGTTATCAAGCGCTTCAGAAGCCGATCTCTCAGGCTGAGTCGGTCGCCAACCAGCCGATACGCGAGGCGCGAGTTATCGTGGCGACCATTGCGGATCTTAGTGGGATCTTTCACGGTCGCCTCCGCAATGGTCGCCTTAACGGCGGCCTTTTGGGCGTATCAGGAAGGGCTCTCGATCGTTCCTTCTTCTTAGGATCCGCCTGACGGTTGCGTCCGTTAGCTTGCGGACTCGGTTCTGGCCAGTAGAGTCCCAATTCCCTGGCAAGGTCCGCCAGGGCTCGCGTCCAAATCATCGTGATCCTTTCACACGCCCCACTCGATGCGCGCAACGATTCGTGGGTGCACGGGGCCAGCCATGAAAGCGAGCGCGTGATCGCATCTGAGGCGGCCAAGAGTTTGGTAATCGCAGCTCTCCGCTGCGGACTTGCGGCATCGCCGTGGAGTCTGCGCAGGTGCAACCTCATGGCGCCGTTTGCGATCATTGCTCCCCGCAACGAATCTTTTTTGGGCAGGGAGTACCGGAGAGGTTGACGGCGAACGTCTTCTGCCGTACAACTAGATTGGTTCACAGTTAGTTCCGTTTCTGGCCATCCTGTCGGGGATGGCCTTACTATTTGGGATTAAAGTCAGACAGCTACATGCTGCTCCTGCAGCAGACATCCTATCCTCTTCGCTCTCACGGCTAGATGCTCTCGCAACACCTCCTGAATAAGCGACAGTTCCTCAGGCTTTAATTGGACGTCGCCGTTTTCGGCGAGGCTTAACCGAGTGCGAGAAATCCCGGTCAGCCTAGCAATGTGAAACTGGCTAAGATCGACTATTTGACGAGCGGCTTTCAAATCGTCCATGCTCACAAACCCCTCCTGTGTTTCGAGCGCATTGCGCTCCGTCCGACGGTGATTGCCGCAGCTCTCCATTGAGTGACAGTCCAGCCGTTGCTGTCAATCGGCCGGGGAAATTCATCCGGTGCCATCCCAATGCGATCTGACAGTCCTAGTGCTCTAGCCCATCCCGATGCGACCAATTCTGCGGCTTTGCTCTCACTGCAGTGCCGGTGGTCCCGACAATTGGGGCGGGTATTTCGCTTCTGAAGTTCCTCTGCATCGAAGGGTGACAACATGCAAACCTTGTTCATCTTTGGCGAGCCATGATGTTGGACGCAGCTATCGCTGCGAACATCCACTGCCCCTAGTCGCTAGGGAAAGGTTTTCTCAGCGGCAACACCGCCGTCCAGTTCGTCCACTATTACATGCAAATGGGAATTGCTTGGGAGTGGTCCTGGGAGTGTTTCTGGGAGTCGTGTTTGGGCCTAGTTACGCAGCTAGCCGCGAGTGATGTCCGGCCGTGTTTTCTTGGCTTTAGGTTGCCGGCACTTGCGCGCGGTCCCAGTCTCGCACCGATACTCCTTTCGATAGTCGATCAGAGTGGCGGCGCTCAACCCTTTTACATCGGCAATCCGCTCCATTAGATCAGAGACCTTCATAGGCAGTTGCTGAGCCTCCGCGAACAAGAGATCCTGCTTCCGCTTTTGCAATTTATCAATAACCTCGGTGAATAGCACAGGGAACTCGGTTCGAAGACGCTCAGGTTGTTTGCCCGCACGGACGAGACGCACGAACGCAAGACCTTCTCGGAGCCGCTCTTCTGCCCATTCGCCGAGGTCCACACGCGCTCTTTTGCGCGCCGTCCGATCGGCGATCACAGCACTTTCAATCTACCAGCCTGTCGAGCTGACGAGTCGGCCAATATAACTTTACTAGCAGCACTCGGAAGGACAGATTCACGGGCAGTATTCAGACGCGTGTCTTCTTGCGCGGCCTGGACTTCAAGGTCTTCCGCTTCAATCTCCAGCCTTTGTTTCAAATCCTCACATAGCTTTCTTGCCAACCCTGTGTAAGATCCCTCGAGCGATCCTGCTGTGCCACCGCGGCGACGATGTAAGCGCCGTGCAGCATGAGCAGCAGTGCTCCCTAACGGATTTATCGTCTGCGACAGTTGAGCCGATACAGCTCTGACGAAAATTGCGGTTCTTTTATTGCCGTGTAGCTCCCAGTCTTTGCAGTAGATCGCGTGACTGGCCTCAGCCAGTTTGTTGATTTCTTGTCCCCACATATTCAGAATCTGCACCTCGGTGGCGGTGGGATTACAGTTGAGGCGATTCGCCAGCCGAATTTCCTCGGTCCGTTTCTCGATCTCGCACATTGCTTGCCGAGTGGCACGCCGGAGTTTCTTGC
Source organism: Terriglobales bacterium (assembly GCA_035512155.1). GTDB lineage: Bacteria > Acidobacteriota > Terriglobia > Terriglobales > Acidobacteriaceae > JABCYV01. Next base: position 98,897 of record DATKEN010000003.1, read on the forward strand.
CTAGAAGTGAGTTTTGGCGAGGATCAATCTGTCGCCAAGTTTTGACCTGCTGGTTGGCCAGTCCCTGCTGCTGGCTCGGGAAACGTTCGGATAGCATTGGCCACCTTCTCGTGACCTTCTCGGCATTCTGGAGTAACTGGAAGGGGCAGTCGAGAAGTACCGCCCCTTGTCACTACCGTTGATCTGCCGGCAGCTATCCAGTCTGACTTTGGCCACATACTAGCCCGAAATTCGCT
>DATKEN010000004.1:0-3418 GCA_035512155.1 Terriglobales bacterium
AAGTTTCAAGGAGAAATTGGGAAGTCAAAGAATGCTCTCAGATCAGAGCGCGTGCGATGTCCGGTTGGTGGTTGCGAATGTAGCTATGAAATGTACGGTTCCCAGTCCTCGAGTCGCGACCGCGACATAACGACTCTCCAAAAACGGCTTAAAGTAGAACATCCAAGTCACACCAGCGAAGTATTGGCTGTGAATGCATTCCGCAGGGGTTCCCCGGTGAAGAGAGGCTTTGCGGTCGATGAGTTCTATAAATAGGGATGTTACGCCAACAATCGCTCGGAGAGCCCCCAGCTTCCCGGCCTTCATTGACTTGGCCTACCTCCAGTCCTAAGATTTCAGCGCAAATGATCGGACAAACCATCTCGCACTACCGCATCGTCGAGAAATTGGGCGGTGGTGGAATGGGCGTGGTGTACAAGGCCGAGGACACGCGCCTCGACCGCTTCGTCGCTCTCAAATTCCTACCCGAAGACGTAGCTCGAGATCGCCAAGCTTTGGCGCGATTTCGACGTGAGGCCAAAGCTGCATCGGCCCTCAACCACCCCAACATCTGCACGATTCATGACATCGGCGAGGAAAGCGGCAAAGCGTTCATTGCCATGGAGTTTCTGGATGGCGTGATGCTGAAGCTCCGGATCGCAGGACGTCCTTTGGAAACCGATCTGCTCCTGTCGCTTTCGATTGAGATCGCCGATGCCCTGGATGCGGCGCACTCGGCGGGCATCATTCATCGGGATATAAAGCCCGCGAACATCTTCATTACCAAACGTGGACACGCCAAAATTCTCGACTTCGGGCTGGCGAAGCGGACGGACCCGGGCACAAGGCGAGAATCGAGCTCAAGCTCCGAGGATCCCACGATCACGTTGAAAGATCTCACGACTAAAAACACTGCTTTGGGCACGGTGAACTATATGTCGCCCGAACAGGTTGCGGGAAAGCCTCTCGACGAACGTACCGACCTGTTTTCTTTCGGCGTGACACTCTATGAGATGGCAAGCGGCCGCCTACCCTTCGATCGAGACACGGAGGGAGCGACCTATGGAGCCATCCTTCACGAGCACCCTGAACTACCCAGTCAATGGAACCCTCAAGTATCTCCTCAGCTCGTCGGGATCATGGCTAAAGCTCTCGAGAAAGATCGCACCCTCCGATACCAGCACGCTTCGGAGATGCGAGCCGATCTGCAACGGCTGAAGCGCGATACGGAGAGTGGGCGCATGGCGACAACAAGTTCAGGCGCGGTAGTGGTCGCGCAGGAGAGTGGTCTTCGAGCAACGATGCCGCGAGCGCCTACGGTATCGGGCTCGGTTTCCACATCTACAGCCTATGCATCGTCGGGTGAGGTCAAGATTGCCGCACCCAAGGCCCAGAAGAACGAACTCCGGAAGATTGTTGTTTCACTGGCGACGCTGGTGGTAGTGCTCATCTCAGCCGGGATTTACTATCGTTCCCATCAAGCGAAGCCGCTCACCGAGAAGGACACCCTTGTGCTTGCAGATTTCGAGAACAGCACAGGCGACGCAGTCTTTGACGACACCCTGAAAACGGCGCTCGGGGTTTCGCTGCGGCAATCGCCGTTCCTGAATGTGCTCTCCGACAGTGAAGTTGCGAAGGCGGTGAAACTGATGGCCCGTCCGGCCGACGCGAAACTCACGCCCGATATAGCCCGCGAGCTTTGCCTGCGGGCGGGCAGCAGGGCCTACCTTGCCGGAGCGATTGGCAGTCTGGGCAGTAAATATGTGCTGGAATTGAAGGCGGTGGGCTGCCAGAAGGGAGACACGCTAGCCGAGCAACAGGTGACGGCAGCGTCCAAGGAGAAAGTGCTGGACGCGCTGGGCGAGGCAGCAACCAAGCTTCGCAGCGAACTGGGCGAGTCACTGGCGACAGTGCAGAGGTTTGACGTCCCACTCGAACAGGCCACCACGTCGTCTCTCGAAGCTCTGAAGGCATACACCCTTGCACAAAAAACGGCTCGCGAGAACGGCGCAGCCCAATCCCTTCCGTACGGTCAGCGTGCCATCGAGCTCGATCCCAATTTTGCGATGGCTTACGAGGCGGTGGGCATCCACTACTACAACCTCGCCGAACCGGCGAGGGCTGGCGAGTACCTGGCCAAAGCTTTCCAGCTGCGGGAACGTGCCAGTGTACGGGAACGGCTGAGAATCACCGCGAGCTACTATTCGTCTGTCAGTGGGGAACTCGACAAAGCAGCCGCGGCATATCAGGAGGAGATCGCCAACTACCCGCGGGACATCGCGGCGTATAACAATCTGGGCATAGTCTTCGCCGAACAGGGGCAGTATGAAAAGGCCGCGGAGGTCACGAAGCAAGGCGTACGGATTGAACCGGAGCAGGTGACCTTGCACGAGAACCTCACAGGGTACCTTCTAGCTTTACAGCATTTCGATGAAGCGCGGCAGATCATCCACGAAGCACAGCCACGAAAACCAGATAACTACATATTTCCCGCAGCCCTCTATGCTCTTGCGTTCCTCTCCGCAGATACCAACGCGATGGCCGAACAGGAAAAGTGGTTTGCGGGCAGACGGGAATACGAAAACTTTGGGCTGGCACTCGCTTCCGACACCGAGGCGTTTGCCGGGCATCTGAGCAGGGCGCGAGATGTGACCAGGCGGGCTGTGGACTCCGCGATCCAGGTTGATCGAAGAGAAACCGGGGCGATATGGCAAGCGGCGGCGGCCCAGCGCGACGCCGCCTACGGTGTTGTCGCAGAAGCCCGACGATCAGCCGGAGGAGCGCTTAAGCTCGCTCCAGCGAGTCAGGGGGTCGAGGTGGAAGCGGCCCTCGCATTCGCGTCGGCAGGCGATGCAATGCGAGCGGAGTCCTTGGCTCAGGATTTAAGAAAACGCTTTCCACTGGACACGCAGGTGCAGTCCCTCTGGTTGCCAGCCATTCAGGCGCAGTTGGAACTCAATCAGAAGAATCCGGTCTCGGCGCTAAAGACCCTAGCAGTTGCGGTCCCACCTCTTGAATATGGAGCAATCACGTTTGCGGCTAATGCATCCGGTTCCTGTCTCTATCCAACCTACCTTCGTGGCCAGGCCTACCTGGCAGCGGGTCAGGGTAACGCCGCTGCTGAGTTTCAAAAGATTCTCGATCACGGCGGAATCGTCTGGAACTGTTGGACGGGAGCGCTAGCGCATCTGGGAGTGGCGCGGGCGAACGTTTTGCAGTCGAGAACTTCGGAGGGAGCGGAGGCCGATGCCGCCCGCGTCCGGGCACTCGCCGCCTACAAAGACTTCCTCACCCTCTGGAAAGACGCCGACCCCGATATTCCTATCCTGAAAGAAGCCAAGGGAGAGTACGCGAAGCTGCAGTAGGGCGTGGGTCGCTCCCCACTGACCAAATCGTCCAGTCGTCTGGCTAAGTAATTCTCAACTGTTGTTAACAGGCG
>DATKEN010000005.1:0-2730 GCA_035512155.1 Terriglobales bacterium
CACCACGGGGACGATCCAACTAAGCAAGTACGAGGACACTCCCTTGGTGGCCCCTCCTGTTGCGCCGCCCCCGCCTCCAGCAGCGGCAGCGCGGCCCGTGGCTCCGCACGTATCACCTACGCGTCCGAAGCTTACCTACACACAAGGAAAATTAAGGGCCCCGGCCTCGATTCCAAAGACGGTTTCTGCGGATAACGCAGCTGCCGCGCCGGACTTGGGAGGCGTCGTGGGAGGCGTCTCAGGCGGGGTCGCTGGGGGACAGCTTGGCGGCGCACTCGGCGGAGCGTTCGGCAGCACAGGGACAGCAGCTCCGCCTCCTCCTTCGCAGCCGCAACCAACAAAGCGACTCGTGCGCGTTAAGTCCTTGCTCAAGCCCCCGCGTCAAACGTATTCCGTCGATCCGGAGTATCCACCGCTGGCCTTCCAAACACGCATCTCCGGCACAGTGGTGATCGACGCGATTATCGACGAGCGAGGGAATGTGATTCAAGCAAGCGTTGTGAGCGGGCATCCGCTGCTGATAGCTGCGGCCTTGCGGGCTGTGTTGCAGTGGAAGTACGAGCCGACTTCTCTGAACGGCCAACCAGTTTCGGTTGAGTTACAGGTACAGGTGTCCTTCCACCCTAAGTCGTAAGAAGTAAGTTCCACTGTGACGGAAGTCGTGGCCATCGGCGCTTAGGAAACATCAGTCAGAAAAATCGGTCTTGACCTGAAGAAGGAGTAGGTTATGCCAAAGAAATTTGCAGGAAAAATTGCGGTTGTCACGGGCGGATCGACTGGCATGGGCCTTGCTACCGCGAAGCGCTTCGTTCAAGAGGGAATGGATCACGTTTTCATTACAGGTCGTCGTAAAGACTCACTGGATGCTGCCGTCGCTGAAATTGCAAAGAACGTGACGGCCGTACAAGGTGACGTTGCCAGCTTATCGGACCTCGACCGCTTGTACGACACAGTGAAAATGCACCATCGCTCGATTGACATCATCTTCGCCAATGCCGGTTTGGCGAAACTAGCCCCGTTCGGCGCTGTAGATGAGGGATTTTTTGATCTTCACTTCAACGCAAACGTCAAGGGACTCTTCTTCTCCGTGCAGAAAGGCCTCCCTTTGATGAAGGACGGTGGGTCGATCATCCTGAATGGGTCGATTGCGGACATCAAGGGTTTTCCCGCCATGAGTGTGTACAGCGCGACGAAGGCGGCCGTTCGCTCCTTCGCCAGGACCTGGACAAATGATCTGCGGGACCGTCGCATCCGCGTGAATGTCCTCAGTCCCGGTCATATCGATACTCCGATAATGGAAAGCCTCCAACAGGGCGAAGCGCTGACAATAATGAAGAAAGAGATGGAAAATAATGTTCCGCTTGGCAGGTTGGGAGACCCGGACGAGATCGCGAAAGCCGTCTCATTCCTCGCGTCCGATGAGGCCAGCTATGTCTCGGGCACAGAACTTTACGTCGATGGCGGCGTAGCCCAAATCTAAGCCTTGCAAACGGCAGTGATCTTGCGGCCTCGGAAACGACGAAATAGGCAGGGACGATGATCGAATTTTTCCTTTGGGGAGCTTTGATTCTTGGACAAGCCTTGTATTGGTCTCTTTTCAAGGACCAAACTGAGGTCGTCTCCGACGAATACTGGAAAGCACACTCGCTGAGGTTCCGAATCACGAGAGTGGCATCTCATCGAATCAGCTTGTAATCCGCAAATGAATCAATCAGAGACGCGAGAGGGTTTAAATGGCGATCTACATAATGGCGGCAGTCTTGGCGATCTTGGCATCTCTGATCATTGTTGGGAATGGCAGTGACATCGGTCCGAGGTATCGCCGCTGAGATGAAGCTCACGCGCGCTGACCATTGGAGCGTCGCGAAAACTTACAGAGAGCATAGACCAAAGCGCGCCAAGAGCAAACCTATGATCGCGCAAGCTAATATGCGATCGTGCCGGTGCTCGGCCCAATGATCGGCGGCGCGTTGGCGAGCATGAGACCAGAAATGCACAGGGTGCTGGTCCCCTTCCGAAAACCTTGGAACTCACTTTAGCCAATCAGATATATATCGAGAAAGAGGTACTGCCTCCTGCCCTCCGCAACCGCTTGATCCGCCTGGCGGCGTTTCAAAACCCAGAATTCTACAAGGCGCAGGCCATGCGGCTTTCAACCTACGACAAGCCTCGAATTATCGCCTGCGCTGAAGATCACCCGAAGCACATCGGATTGCCGCGCGGCTGCCTGGATGACCTGCTTCAAACCCTGTGGGGTCTGAACATCAAAACAGTAGTCCGGGACCAACGCAACTCTGGACAACCGCTGAAGGCGACATTCCAGGGTGAACTGCGCCCCGAGCAGATCCTCGCCGCCCAGGCCATGCTTGCCCAGGACACGGGAGTGTTGGCAGCTACCACCGCGTTCGGCAAGACCGTGGTGGCCGCGTGGCTGATTGCGAAACGCGCCGTCAATACGCTCGTATTGGTGCATCGGCGGCAATTGCAACAGCAATGGATCGAGCGACTTTCCAGCTTCTTGGGAATGCCGGTTCGCGTTATTGGGCGGATTGGTGGGGGCCGCAACAAGCCCACCGGCCTGCTGGATGTGGGGGTGACCCAGAGCCTGGTCCGAAACGGCGTAGTCGATGACCTGGTCGGCAACTATGGGCACCTCATTGTAGATGAATGCCACCATCTCTCCGCCCAAAGTTTTGAGCAGGTTGCGCGCCAGGCCAAGGCGAAGTTCGT
>DATKEN010000006.1:0-20902 GCA_035512155.1 Terriglobales bacterium
ACGTACGGAATTTATCAGAAGCCGTCCAACGGCGCCCGGAAAGAGGAACTCATTTTCACCGACGCGGCCACGAAGTTCACCAGCAGTTGGTCGGCCGACGGAAAGTATGTGCTGTTTGACCGGGTCGATCCGCAACCGAAAGGGAAAACCGCGGTTTGGGTGCTACCGATGTTTGGCGATCACAAACCCTTTCCGTTAATCGCGACGGACTTCGATGACAATCTCGGCCAGTTCTCTCCGGATGGCAAGTGGGTGGCCTACGTCTCTAACGAATCCGGCAAGAGTGAGATTTATGCCGTCGCCTTCCCTACTCCAGCAGCCCGCTTTCAGATTTCCACGAGGGGTGGAGATAACCCCCAGTGGCGCCGAGATGGCAAAGAGTTGTTCTATACGGATCCTGACAATCGCCTGATGGCGGTGGACATAGCTGCACACGGCGAGAGTCTGGAAGTCGGCACGCCCCACTCGTTGTTCGCTCCCCGACTGCAGGCCGTGAACCCACCATGTGCAGTGCTGGCCGATGGAAAGCGCTTCTTAGTCAATGAACAGCCACCGCAAAGTGCTTCTTACCTGACGGTGATGTTCAACTGGGACGCTGATCTGAAGAAATAGGCGCTGCCACGGAATTCCTCCTCTTCACCACGAAAAGATAGACGGGATAGCTGAGGACGATGAAGACCAGTGTGAACAAGCTGTGTTTGATATCGCTGATCACAGACGCAATCGGAAAGCCTGCCGACGCCAGCAGTACTCCTAAGCTAGTCCAAGGATAGCCCCACACCTTGAAAGGCCGTGGCAGATCCGGCTCTCTGCGTGCGGTCAGGGGAGATTTTTCAGGTGCAGAGCGTGGTGTCTCGACTAGCCGAGTTTGAGCGGGGCGTCTGCCGGCAGATCGGAAGCCGGGCTCGCGGTCAGAATCGCGGTGGTGCAACCGGTCTCATAATCCTTCAAAATGGTGACCGGATTCATGGTCTTTACCAAGTTGACTTCGCCGGGTTCTCCCTCCAGCAGGTTTTCGACGATTGTTTTTGTGCCTTCAACCACGGGTTCATCGGGTGGAAGAATGCCCACGCTCTGATTTCTTCCCCAAGTCTTGGCCAGATACATGGCGCGATCGGCCAAATCAATCACTTCCTCAGCACAGAGCCAGTCGACATCGTTCTTGCTCCAGGGATAAGGCGCCCACCCAATGGAGCAGGTTTTGCGGACTTTAATGCCATGACCCAAGTCGAAGGGCTCGGCTGCGGTGACCTCCAGAATGCGGCTACAGAATGGGGAGGCGCCAGAGCGGTCGGCTGACCGGCTTACTATCACGAACTCTTCCCCGCCCCAGCGGACCAGCACGTCCGACTTGCGCATCACACGGCCGAGGCGCTCGGCAAACTTGCGCAGCAGTTCGTCGCCGGCTACGTGGCCATGCTCGTCGTTGACTCGCTTGAAGAAATCTACGTCGACCATGAAGAACATAAGGTCACGATGGTCGACGGGATGAAGACGCGATCCCTCGCTGCGCTGGTAGTCGCGCAAGACCTGACCGACGTCGGCTGCCAGCGTCTCCTCGAGGTAGCGACGATTGCGGACTCGGGTCAGGGGATCGGTGAGCGAAGCTTCCTGCAATTCAAAGTTTTTTCGGGCAAGTTCGGTGCTGTGCTCACGCAGCAGCTTTTCCTTAATAAGCAGGTCGTCCTGCAGGCCGTGCATCTTATCGAGGTTTCGTTGGGTGGCGGAAAGCAGCAACAGCAATTCGCGGTCCTGCAAGTATTGTTTTAGAGAGACACACGCGGCCAGGGCGAAACCGGTAAGTAGCGAGATGACCAGACGCGAGGTGTGGATATGCGAATCCGAATTTGGCCAGAAGACCTCCCAAACGCCCATCAAAGGAACAGAGAGAACGGCAACCATCACCAGCTGTGGCGCCAGGCCAATGGTGCGGTTGCGATTCTCAATTGTGCTGTCGGGATCTGCTTTGAGATCCGCCGCTTTGAATCCGACCCAGATGAACCAGCAGGCGGCCGCCGCCATAGGAACGTCATAGAGGCTTCCGGAGTGGTACAAGCCCATATCGATCGCGGTGTTGGCCCATTGCGAGCCGAACGCGTACAAGCACGCGGCCACGAAGAGATTCAGATAGATTGCCTTCCACAGTCCCTTAGCGCGCACCACCAGGATCCCTAGAGTCAAGAGGAAGACGAGATTTTCCAGAAAATACAACATACTGTAGCGGAGACCATAGACGCTGCTATCCCGAGACAGGAACTGGTACGGGGCCACGACGTAGGCGTAAAGAAAAACCCACCAGAGCAATAAAAGAAGCAGATTCAAAGTCTGCAAATAGAGTTTGCGGCGTCCCTGCGGCTGGTCGGGACGCAGAACGACCGCCGCCATCAGCGGCACGATGTGGATGAACAGTGCGGGATCGCCGATCGAGTCGTCAGGCATGGCCTTACGGATGAGGACTTCGTAGTAGAGCCACGCCCACACACTGATCGCCCACAGGAAGCCGCTGCCTGCCAGAAATGCCCAGAAGACACGAATTTGGCCTTTGCTTCGCAGGGCATTGCGGGTCATGACGGCGATGGCGAACAGGACCAGCACAAACATGCTGATGTCCTCTTGCGCGGTCGCCAGAAACCCTGGCTTCAGCGTAAGAGCGAGCACAACTTGCTCCAGGACTAGTGCGCCCGAAGCAGCGATCCACCAGTGCGGACGAATTTTCATCTCAGCGTGCATATCGAAGACACACCACGCCGGCGTGGAGCGCAAGCCGGTTGGCAAAGGCGGTCCGCACGATTCGCGGACACACGACCACCTCGCGCCCTTCCAAGACATCGAATATCAATTTGTTAGGTGAATCTTATCTGACTGGCACGGCGGAAAAAGTAACCCACGGGGTAAGCCGGATTACCAACGTAACCGTTAGAAACCATCGAACCAGATTATTTGCGAGCTACGCGTTTGCGCCGCAGCACTTCTTATACTTCTTGCCCGAACCGCAAGGACAGGGATCGTTGCGGCCGATCTTGGCAGCGCCGCGAACCACTTGCTGCACGGGTTGCAGATCTCCCGATCCGGCCATGCGAGCCTGATCGAGTTCGCGACGCTTTTTGCGCTGGAAGGCTTCTTCGATCTCGTCGACGGAGGTGGCCACGCCCCGTGGCGCCCGGCGGCCATTGCCGTCGCCGCCCAATCCAGGAACCGGAAGGCCAGCATCGGAGCCACTACCTGCGCCAGCCGAGCCTTGAACCGTGACGGCTGCGCCCTCAGCAGGTCGCTCTAGAATCTGCATGAGATAGAGATAACGTACGGTGTCTTCCTGGAAGCGCTGCATCATGGCTTCGAACATGTCGAAGGATTCGCGCTTGTACTCGACCAGCGGATCATGCTGTCCGTAGCCGCGGAGACCAATACCTTCCTTCAAGTGGTCCATATCTCGAAGGTGGTCTTTCCATTGCGAGTCGAGCACGCTCAGCATGATCATGCGCTCGTGGTAGCGCATGGCGTCAGGACCGATGAGCTGTTCTTTGGCGTCGTAGCGATCTTTGAGCTTGTCAAAAATTGCGTCACCAAGTTCCTGACGGTTAAGTGTTTCGGGCTTGATTCCTTCGGCAAGAATGTCAACACCGAAGCGGGTGAAAATGGCATCTTTCAACGACTTGATGTCCCAGTCTTCAGGGTGAACTTTAACTGGACAGAACTGATCCATCAGATCGCTGAGAATTCCCGAGACGTAATCTTCGAGGATGAGTTCCTTCTGCTCGACGCCTTCCAGCAACTGGTGGCGGAGACCGTAGACGGCCTCGCGCTGCTTGTTCATCACGTCGTCGTACTCGAGCAGGTGTTTGCGGGCCTCGAAGTTTTGGGCCTCGACCGCCTTCTGCGCTGCTTCAATACGGCGCGTGATCAGGCGCGATTCAATGGGAATGCCTTCTTCCATCCCAAGCCGCTGGAGCAGATTCGAAACCCACTCCTTGGCGAAGATGCGCATCAGGTCATCATCGAGCGAGAGATAGAAGCGCGAGGAGCCGGGATCGCCTTGGCGGCCAGCGCGACCACGAAGCTGGTTATCAATGCGCCGGGCCTCATGGCGCTCGGTGCCGAAGATGTGCAGTCCGCCCACTGCCGTGACTTCGTCGTGCTCTTTGTCGGTTTGCTGTTTGTAGCGGTTGAAGATTTCAGTCCACTGATCGGTGGGGACGACGTATTCGTTGCCGGCGTAGTACCAGACCGTGCTCTTGGTCTCGTCCACGTCGATTTGAATTTTGCCTTGGGCGGCACGCAGCAGTTGCGCTAGTCCCTTCTTCACGCACTCCTGCTTGGCCATGAATTCAGGATTGCCGCCGAGCAAGATGTCAGTGCCGCGGCCGGCCATATTGGTGGCGATCGTCACCATTCCTTTGCGTCCAGCCTGAGCGACGATCTCCGCTTCGCGCTCGTGATATTTGGCATTGAGCACCACGTGCTTGATGCCTTTTTTCTTCAGCAACTCGGAGAGGCGCTCCGACTTTTCGATTGAGGTTGTGCCAACCAGTACAGGTTGGCCGGTCTGATTCAGCTTTTGGATCTCATCGGAAGCCGCGTAATACTTCTCTTTTTCCGTCCGATAGACGGTGTCGGGATTCTCTACGCGCAGCAGCGGCTTATTCGTCGGGATAACCATCACTTCCAGTTTGTAAATCTTGTCGAACTCGGGAGCTTCGGTTTCTGCCGTGCCAGTCATCCCGGCGAGCTTCTTATACATGCGGAAGTAATTTTGGAAGGTGATGGTCGCCAGGGTCTGGTTCTCGCGTTCGATCTTGACGTTTTCCTTGGCTTCCACAGCCTGGTGCAAGCCATCCGACCAGCGACGGCCCGGCATGAGGCGTCCGGTGAATTCATCGACGATGAGGACTTCGCCGTCTTTTACCACGTACTCCACATCGCGACGGTAGAGAGCATGCGCCTTGATAGCCGTCTCGACGTGATGCTTAAGGTCCCAATTCTCCGGATCAGCAATATTGCCAATGCCCAGAAGCTGTTCAACTTTTTCCCAGCCTTCATCGCTGACCGTGATCGTCTTGTGCTTCTCGTCAATCACGTAGTCGCCGGTGAGCTGCTTAGGTTCGCCCGGAGCGACGTCAATCTCTTCACCGCGCTCGAGCTTGGGAATGATGCGGTTCACCTTGAAATACTTATCGGTTGACTCTTCGCTCGCACCGGAGATGATAAGTGGAGTGCGGGCTTCGTCAATCAGGATGGAATCGACTTCGTCGACGATCGCAAAGTTGTGGCCGCGCTGCACGCAGTCCTTGAGGTCGAACTTCATGTTGTCGCGCAGGTAGTCGAAGCCGAATTCGTTGTTGGTTCCGTAAGTGACATCGGAGGCGTAAGCATCGCGGCGCTCTTCATCATCGAGATCGTGCACGATGACGCCAACGCTCAGCCCGAGGAAGCGATACAGTTTGCCCATCCACTCCGAGTCGCGCTTGGCAAGGTAGTCGTTGACCGTGACGACATTCACACCGCGGCCACTTAGCGCGTTGAGATAAACGGGAAGCGTCGCAACCAGCGTTTTTCCTTCGCCGGTTTTCATTTCAGCAATCTTGCCCTGGTGCAGAACCATGCCACCGATCATTTGCACATCGAAGTGGCGCATGTTGAGCACGCGGCGGCCAGCCTCCCGGACCACGGCGAAAGCTTCGACTAGAATCTCATCCAGAATTTCATTGATGGCCTGCCGGCGCTCGTCTTCTATTTGCTTCGCCCGGTCGGGATCGGCTTCCGGCTCGTCAGGGATACGGCTGAGACGTTCCTGGATACGCTGGCGAAATTCGTCGGTCTTGGCGCGTAGCTGGTCATCCGAGAGGCGCTGCATCTGGGGTTCGAGCGCGCTGATGGCTTCCACGCGAGGCATTACGCGCTTGAGTTCACGCTCGTTCTTGGTCCCGAAGACCTTGGCTATGACGGTGTTGATCAAATCTGGAGTTCCTTCGCGGGCGCACCCCGACTGGTCTGTTAGAAGCCTAGCACATTAGATGCAGTCCAAGGGACGTTGGCGCTAACCCCCAGTTACTGGGGTCTCCACAGCGTTCTCATGTAAGATTTCCCGCTGACGATGCCGACCTTCTACGACCGCTTCCGCGAATGCGCCGAGCGCTGGCCGCAAAATCGCGCGCTGGAAATTCAGCGGCGTGATCGCACCGAAAGCTACACCTACGCGGAGACTCGGCAGAAGGCGGAATCGGTTGGACGCTGGCTGGTGGAAAATGGGTTTCAGAGCGGCGCTCGGCTGGCGATTCTCGCCGACAATCATCCGCGGTGGGTTGCCGCTTATCTTGGAGCGATTGCGGCGGGCTGCACCGCGGTTCCCCTGGACACAGCGTTTCGCGTCGACCAGGTCGCGAAGTTGCTGAAAGACAGTGGCAGTTCGTTATTGTTCGCGGACGCCAAGAATCTTCCTATCGCGCAGTCCGCGGTTGCCGAGCTAGACATTCCTATCGTGCTGGTAAGTGGGGGTGAATCATCACCGGCGACGCCGGCCGGCGAACAGAATTCAGCCCGAGCAGGGCAGAAATCTGCACCCACACGCACAATCCTCGCCCAACCTGTAGCAAACCTCGATAGTATTTTCGCATCAGGGCCGGGCAACTTCACTCCGGTTGAATCTTCCACCGACAACCTTGCTTCCCTGCTTTACACCTCGGGAACAACCGCCGATCCCAAAGGCGTGATGCTCACCCACGCCAACTTGCTGGGCGAGGTCGAGTCCGTATTCGCCCGGCTCGATATCGGTCCCGACGATGCGGTTCTCGGAGTGCTCCCGCTGTTTCACGTACTTTCGCAGATGGCCAACCTGCTGCTGCCTCTGGTGAAGGGCGCGCGGGTTGTGTATCTGGAAACACTCAATACCACCGAGCTTCTGCGAGCGTTGCAGGAACGGCAGATCACCGCGTTCGCCGTGGTGCCACAGTTTTTTTACCTGATCCACGACCGCATCTTCAAAGAAATACAGAAGCGCGGCAGCTTAGCGCGGCGCGCGCTGCGGGCCCTGATGACAATCACGCGCTTCGCCCGCCGCTTGGGCTGGAACACGGGGAGGCTCTTTTTCCGGCCTATCCACAAGACGTTCGGGGACAAGATGCGCTATCTGATAACCGGCGGCTCACGTTTTGATCCCCAGATCGGACGGGATTTCTACGCGCTGGGGATTGATGTGTTGCAGGCCTACGGCTTAACCGAAACGACTGGCGCTGCTTTCCTAACCGTTCCGAAGGACAACGTGATTGGCTCGGTGGGACCACCGCTACCCGGCGTGGAAGGAAAAATTATCGATCCGCGACCGCAGGAAGAAGGTGGTCCCGCAACCGGCGAAATCGCGATCCGTGGCGCAGTCGTGATGAAGGGATACTGGAACCGTCCGGAGGCAACCGCTGCTGTTCTGAAAAATGGCTGGCTCTTGACGGGTGACCTGGGGCACTTTGACGCTCGCAGCAATCTGGTCATCACCGGCCGCAAGAAAGACGTGATCGTTCTCAGTAATGGCAAGAACATCTATCCGGAAGAGATCGAAGCGCATTATTCGAAATCGCCCTACATCAAGGAAATGTGCGTGATGGGGTTGGAGGCAAAGCCGGGCGATCCTACGTCGGAGCGGCTACATGCCGTGATCGTGCCGAATTTCGAGATGCTCAAGCGGCAAAGGATTAGCAATGCGAAGGAAGTCATTCGTTTCGACATTGAAACCTTCTCGGCGCAAGTGCCGTCGACCAAACGCATCGGCAGTTATGAAATCTGGCCAGAGGACCTACCTCACACCACGACCCGGAAGCTGAAGCGCTTCGAAATTGAGAAGCGGGTGCGGGCGAACCAGGCGCGGGGTCAGTCGGACGATTCGGAAGTTGCGTCCGAGCGTCCGCTGAGCGCCGACGATACAGCGTGGCTGGAGCAGCCCGAAGTACAGGGCGCGCTGAAGATTGTTCGCGAGTCTGCCAAATCGGCTCCCGACGTGATTCGCCCCGGCGATAATCTGGAACTCGATCTGGGGTTTGATTCGATGCAGCGAGTCGAACTGCTCGTCACACTGGAAGAAGAGCTCGGCGGCGACGTGGAGGAGTCACGCCTGGCTGACATCTACACTGTGCGCGAACTGGTGGATACAGTGCGGGAAAGCGCTGCCTCCGGAAAAACAGCTTCCCGCACCCAAGCTGGTGGCTGGAGAGTGCTGTTGCAACAGGAATCGACCGATCCGGAGGTACTTGCCCTCGCCTCCCCGGGACGCTTCGCCGAGCACGTCTTTTATGTTTTGAGTCGCCTGATAGAGATCTTCGCTTCCGATCGGTTGAGCCTGTGCGTTAGCGGCCTGGAAAAGCTTCCTGGGCACGGCCCCTACATCATTTCTTCGAATCACCAGAGCTTTGTCGATCCTGTAATACTGAGCAGTGTTTTGCCTTGGTCCGCCTTTCGCGATTTGTTTTCGGGGGGAACGAGTGAGATTTTTGGTTCGGGTCCAATGCGCGTTCTGGCCCGCTGGCTGCGCGTAATGGTGCTGGATCCGGACGCCAACCTGGTTTCCGCAATGCGCGCCGGCATTTTCGGCTTGCGGCATGGACGGATTATGATTCTCTACCCGGAAGGCGAGCGCAGCATTGACGGCACGCCACGGATATTCAAGAAGGGCGCCGCGATTCTTTCCATCCACGCGCAAGTGCCAATCGTTCCGGTTGCGATTGAAGGCTTTTACGAGGTCTGGCCTCGGGGAAAGAAGTTTTTTCAGAAGTTTGCGCCCGTGCGTATGAGATTTGGTGATCCTATCTATCCGCCACCCGAGTCAGAAGCCTCTGAAGCAACTTACGAGCGCCTCACTGCCGAACTGAGAGCGCGGGTGCTGGCCATGTGGGAAGAGTTGCGCGCTGAACGTCGCTGATGGCAGGAAGTTACTTGGAGGAACACTCTGGGCCGGCGTCAGCGCAGGACTGGGGTTGCATTCGAGGCGACACAGACCCACTTCCCGTCTTTGTAAATCCAGGTATCGACAAAGCGTTCGCGCCGTACGTAGGACTTCCCTGCTTCGATTCCCTTGGCGCGAAATACTCCAGTCGCGACGGCGGCATTCCCGTACACATGCACGTGCATCGATTCGGGCGCAACTTGCTGCTCTTGGGAGTTGCTGGCCTTTATGCTTGAAAGAAACTCGGCTTTGGATTGCACCGTGCCGTCATCGTTAATCAGCACCATCTCATTGTCGAGCAGAGCGTCCAGCCCCTTGGTGTCCCCGAGCTTGTAGGCCTGGTTCCAGGCCTTCTCTAACGCAATGATTCTAGATCGAACACTAGAAGGATCAGTGTTGTCTTGGCCCCGCGCCAGTAACGCGGTGGCACAGAGCAAAGCCAGCAGAAAACCGGTGAGTCTCATAGTGCAACCTCTCATACGCTGTATATAAATGGTATCTCTCCTCGCGGCAAATAGGCCGAGTTTGGTGAAACGAAAGTAACGAATCGCAGACCGAGAACAGCGAGAAGACTCATACTGGGAAACCGCTGCGGCCGCCGTCCTATTTTGCCCGCGGATGGGTTTGGTCGTACACGTGAAGAACGTGCTTCATCGAAAGCTGGGTATAACGCTGGGTGGTCGAAAGCCGTTCGTGGCCCAGCATCTCCTGGATGGCGCGCAGGTCGGCGCCTTCTTCTAACAGGTGCGTGCCGAAAGCGTGGCGCAGAGTATGCGGATGGACGTCGGGAGAAAGTCCTTTGGCGACCGCGATTTTCTTGATGATCCGGCCCACGCTGCGGGTGGTAAGACGGCCAGCACGAAGGTTGATGAGTAATGCCGATGTGTTCCTCTTCCGCTCGGCAAGCAGTTTCTGGCGCACCGGCAGATAGGCAGTCAGCGCCACCTTCACCGAGTCACCGAAGGGCACGTAGCGTTCTTTTTTCCCTTTGCCGCGGATGAGGATCGCTTCCGAGCTTAAGCGGATGTCGTCAAGATTGATGCCAATCAGTTCCGAGTTGCGGATGCCACAGCCGTAGAGCAGTTCGAACATTAGACGATCGCGCTCGGGAAAGGCGGCGACTTCCGGCATTTCGCTGTCGAGGACAGTGTTCATTTCTTCGATGGTAGGGACGCGGGGGAGCTTCTTCGGGAGTTTCGGGGTTGCGACCAATGCGGCGGGATTCTGTTCGACGATCCCTTCCTGCGCAAGCCAGCGAAACAGGGAGCGTACGGCGGCCAGTGACCGCGCGACCGAAGTCTTGCCCAGCCCTTTTTCGTAAAGATGAGACAGGAATCCACGAATGGTCACGTGATCGATATTTCGCCACGGGCGGGATCCGACATAACGTGAAAAGTTCGCGAGGTCGCCAGCGTATGCCTTGACGGTGTGCGCCGAGGCGTTGCCACCCAAGGAACGAAGAAAGTGCGCCACCGCTTTTTCTGCAGCGGTGTGGACGGTTCGTGTTGCGGCCGTGGTCTTCATCTCGCCTTCGCTCTCGGATGATGCTTCTGATAAACATTCTTCAGTCGATCGAGTGCAAGGTGCGTATACACCTGCGTGGTTGAAATATCGGAATGCCCGAGGATCGTCTGTACGGTCCTCAAATCGGCGCCATTTTCCACCATGTGGGTGGCGCAACTGTGGCGCAACATATGCGGACTAGCGCTGCGACCAGTGCCGACGGAAGCCGCGCGCACCATTTGCCAGACCCGCTGGCGGGTAAGCTTTCGTGCACCCCGCGCGAAAAATAGAAGCGGGGTGCTTTTGCCACTCATCAGCACCACGCGTGAATGTTTCATATACTCGGTCAAGGCGTCCTGAGCTGATCTTCCCAGCGGCACGATGCGCTCTTTGTCACCCTTGCCGCGCACCAACACATAACCGAGATCGAGTTTCAGATCTTCAAGCTTGACTCCGATGATTTCAGAAACTCGAAGCGCACCAGCGTAAAAAACCTCGAGCATGGCGCGGTCACGCGCGGCCAGCGCTTCGTCCTGCTTGCGCCTTGATGCCGACTGCGGGCGACTTAGTATCGCGTCCATTTCGTCGCGCGCGAGGGACTTGGGCAGCACTTTCCATTGCTTGGGTGAGTCGATATTGAGCGTGGGATCGTGTTCGATCAATTTGTCGAGTAGAAGGTAACGGTAGACATGGCGCAACGTCGAAAGCTTGCGCCCAACCGACCGGCCATCCACGGCGTTAGCAAACAACTGCTGGATGAAATCGCGCACGTCGTTCCGGCGCGCATTGAGCAACGTACGTTTGCGTTTCTGCAGAAATCCGGCGAACTGAGCAAGGTCGGAGGTGTATGCAGCAATCGTGAGCGGGGCCAGGCCTTTTTCTACTTTCAGGTAGTCGAGAAAGCAGGGGACGACGCGGGCATTGGCTTCGGAGGCCACAGCTTGAGTATGCGCATTATCGGACGCAGGGGAAAGTGATTAAGCGGGTGCGAGTCTCTTGTCATCCTGAGCGAAGTTGTCATCCGCTTGCGGATGGGCGGAAAGTCGAAAGATCCCTGCCCTGTTTCACTTTATGCCGCCATTGCACTCAGCATTTCCACTGCGGAGATTGCTCCTTCGGGCGTCTCCTCGTGTTTGAAGTAAGCGAACACGTTGCGGCCCTGGCCGATATGTTCGCGAGTTCGGTCGACCATGGCGCGACGCTCGTCGGGTGTGTAAGTCGGCTTGCGATAACGGTAGTAGCAGAAGTCGGCGGTCACTACATCCGGTGTGGTCCGTTCTTCGGTTTCCGCGATGCAGAGCGCCCGGTTGTGGGATTTCAGAAGATTGAAGATTTCATCGGAGAACCAGGAGACGTGCCGGAACTCAAATGCCGACGGTACAGCGCGCGGCAGGACCCCAAGAAATTCCTCCAGAACCTGGGAATCGGCTTTCATGTTGGGCGGAAGTTGAAAGAGCAGCGGCCCGAGTCTGTCCGCCCGCGCCAGCCCCTCGATCGTGCTTAGGAAGCGAGGGATGAAGTCTTCCGTTTTCTTTAGCCGTTTGATGTGAGTGATGACCTGGTGGGCTTTGATCCCGAAGCGAAAATGAGACGGGGTTTCGGCAATCCATTTCTGGATCGTGGTCTCCTTCACCAGTTGCCGAAAAGTAAAGTTGACTTCAACCGTGTTCAGTTGTGTCGCGTAGTGCTGCAGAAAATTCTTCTGCGCCAGCTTCGTGGGATAAAAGTCCGGCTTCCAGCTTGGATATGCCCATCCTGACGTGCCGGCATAGAGTTCGGCCATGTTGACCTTGGGATGAGGGACTCGCGTTCGCTCTAGCGTGCCAGATTATATCTTCCCGATCTTCTTCTTCCCGGCTTTTTGCTTACCGGGTTTGACGGTCTTACTTCGTCTCCTGCTGCGCGATTCGGCCTGGGCGCTGATTTCGAGTCCATCTTTGATAGTGGCGGATGTTCGCTGGCCGGGCGTTGCTTCTCGATCTTCGCTCGCTGCACGGGCGAGGACGCCCGCGCCTACATCCACCTTCGGCAATTTCTGCTTCAGCTTCAGGACAGGCTCGAATAGATCTCCCATTTTCTCCACTCGTTCAAGCACCTGAGGCGCTTCGAAAACTAGCCGGTTGGGATCTTTTTTCTTCAAGACCTGATCGACCTCTTCCCACTTCACCGGCGTGGACACCGTGGGATGTTCCCGCGCGCGTAGCGAGTACACGCCGATGGTGGTCTTGTGCTCGTCGTTCTGACTCCAATCCACGAACACCTTGTTCACTCGCAGCTGCTTCTTCATGTCGGAGACCACAAGTTCTCGATGTTCGTTCTCCAGCAAGCGGGCGAGCGCGTGGGCGAAGGGCTTGGTTGCTTCGTAACTGGTGGGCGTGTTCAGCGGAATGTAAATTTGCAACCCTTTCGAGCCGGACGTCTTGGGAAAGCTCTGCAAGCCGAAGTGCTCGAAGATTTCCCGTAGCCACATCCCGACCTGAGCGCACTGCACAATGTTGGCCGGAGGACCGGGATCCAGATCGAAAACCATCATGGTTGGACGATTGACCTCCTTGGCCAGCGAAAGCGAAGGATGGAGTTCGATCGCTGCCAGGTTCGCCATCCACACCACGGTGGGGAGATCGCTGGCCAAAATGTAATTCACATTGCGGCGATTGCCCTCGCTCCAGATGGGCGCGGTCTTCACCCAGTCGGGCCGGTGAGCGGTGGCGTTCTTCTCAAAGAAATATTCGCTGTCAACGCCGTTGGGATAGCGTTTCAGGGTCAGTGGTCGCCCGGCAAGATGGGGGACGAGAACGGGCGCGATACGGGCGTAGTAGTCGATGACCTGTCCCTTGGTAAATCCCGTCGCCGGGTACAGGACCTTGTCCAGATTTGTCAGGCTTAGATGCTTGCCTTCGATTTCGATGGATTGTGGTTTGCTCAAACCGCCTCTCTCGCTTGCGTTGCCGTCAGTGGATGCGCGTTCAGTATAGCTGTAAGCTCAACCAGGTTCAGGATGACAGACGCTACGATCGACGACTGCCGAGCGCGGTTTGACAATTTCCCTGCTCCCAACGTAACTTCAAGTTCTTCCTTTGATGCCTCACCCAACCGTCGTGGAGGTCCAATGAAATACCGTGCCATCAGCTTTCTAACCATACTTTTTGCCCTTTCGGCCGCTTTGGCGGGCGCACAAGACCTGGCTTCGTTCGAGAAGCGCATCACGGTCAAGAAATTAGCTAACGGCCTGACTGTCGTGATCTGCGAACGCCCGGAAGCGCCAGTGTTTTCATTCTTCACTCACGTGGATGCTGGTTCGGTGCAGGATCCCATGGGCAAGACTGGGCTTGCTCACATGTTCGAGCACATGGCTTTCAAAGGGACGGACAAGATTGGTACCACCGATTATCCAGCCGAGAAGGTCGCACTGGCGAAAGTGGAGGAAGCCTATGCCGCCTACATCGCCGAGCGTGACAAAAGCACCGGCCGCGATGAGCAGAAGCTGAAGCAGCTGGAAAAAACCTGGCAGGATGACATTGCGGAAGCGGAAAAATACGTCAAACCGAACGAATTCCCTCAGATTCTGGAGAGCAACGGCGTAGAGGGACTCAATGCGTTCACGAATCTGGATGAAACCGCCTATCACTATTCTTTGCCGGGAAACCGGCTCGAGCTATGGGCCTACCTGGAATCGGAACGCTTCATGCACCCAGTGATGCGCGAGTTTTACAAGGAACGGAACGTTGTGATCGAGGAACGCCGCCTGCGTACCGACAGCAATCCGGTGGGACGATTGCTGGAACAATTCGTCACCGCGGCCTATCAGGCGCATCCGTACCATCGTCCGACCATCGGCTGGATGTCTGACCTGAATTCGTTTTCCGCCACCGACGCGCAGAAATTCTTTGACGAGTATTACATTCCTTCAAATATGGTGGTGGCGGTGGTTGGCGACGTTAAGCCCTCGGAAGCGATGCCGATCATCGAAAAGTATTTCGGCCGGATTCCGTCTCATGAAAAACCAGACGAGCGGACTACCACCGAGCCGCCGCAGAATTCCGAGCGCCGTGTGGTGCTGCGGCAAACGGCACAGCCACTTTATCTCGAGGGCTACCATCGCCCCGACTACCGCAGCAAGGATGACGCGGTGTACGACGCCATTGCCGATCTGATGTCGAATGGCCGCACTTCGCGGTTATATCGGGCGCTGGTGCGCGATAAAAAGATTGCGGCCGACTCGGCCGGCTTCACCGGTCTGCCGGGCAATAAGTATCCCCACCTGTTCGCGTTCTATGCTTTCCCGATGCCTGGCCATAAACCGGAAGAAATGGGAGAAGCGATCCACTCCGAAATCGAACGCCTGAAAAAAGAGGACATCAGCGACGAGGAATTGAAGATGATTACCACGCGAGCCAAGGCCAATTTGCTGCGCGGTTTGGCGAATAACGAGGGCCTGGCTATCCAGTTGGCAACATACCAGGCACGCTACGACGATTGGCGGGAGCTCTTCCACCAGGTGGAGAATCTGGACAAAGTCACTAAAGCCGACATCCGTCGTGTGGCGAATCAGACTTTCGTTCCCGCCAACCGCACGGTAGGAATCATCGAAACTGTTGCGCCTTCAGACCAAAAAGGCGGTGCACAATGAAATCGTTTGCGCTGGTCTCGTTCATCTGCGCCGCTGTCCTTTTTTGCATAACCGCTGCACCTCCGGCGACTGCACAAGTTTCCGACTGGCATCAGATCAAGGTTGCACCGCTTCCGGCTTTTCACCCGCAAGAACCCAAGCGTATCAAGCTGCCCAATGGCTTGGTGATCTTCCTGCAGGAGGACCATGAACTGCCATTGATCGATGGCAGCATCCGCATTCGCGGGGGCTCTCGTTCGGAAGCAGCTAACAAAGTTGGGTTGCTGGAAATCTACGGCGAAGTCTGGCGTACTGGCGGCACGAAGAAGCAGACCGGTGATCAACTGGACGACTACCTCGAAATTCGGGCAGCGAAAGTAGAGACGGGAAGCAACCAGGATTCGACTACGATTGGCTGGTCCTGCCTGAAGGCCGACTTTGACGATGTGTTCAAGGGCGTTAGCGATCTGCTGCGGGCACCTGAGTTCCGGGAAGAAAAGGTTGACCTCGCCCAGCGAGAATTGTTTGACGCCATCTCGCGACGCAACGATGACGTCGGTGGAATCGCCGCCCGCGAGTCGACCAAACTGGCTTACGGTCCGCAGAGTCCCTATGCGCGTGTTCCGGAATATAAAACCGTCGCTGCCGTTACCCGGCAAGACCTGCTCGATTGGCACCACGCGCACGTTCATCCCAATAACATTATTCTGGGTGTGACCGGCGATTTCGACTCCGTAGCGATGGAAGCCAAGCTTCGCCAGTCTTTTGGCTCCTGGACCGCTGGACCGGCGATTGAGAAACCGGAGATTAAATTCCAACCCGCCAAGCCCGGCTACTACCTGATTCCTAAGGAAGATGTGAATCAGAGCAACATTCGCATGGTGACACTCGGCATTCAGCGCAACAATCCCGACTACTATGCTGCGCAGGTTTTCAATGAGGCATTTGGCGGAGGCTTTTCCTCCCGCCTGTTCCAAAGCATTCGCACCAAGAAAGGCTTGGCCTACGGTGTGGGCGGAGGAATTGGCTCGGCGTTCGATCATCCCGGCATCTTGCGCCTATCGATGGGGACGAAGAGTCAAACCACGGTGGAGTCGATCCAGGCGCTCTATGACGAGGTCGATAGGCTGGCCAAGCAACCCATCGGGGACGAAGAGATTCAGCGCGCTAAGGATTCGATCTTGAACTCATTCGTCTTCAACTTTGATTCGCCGGAGAAAGTCCTGCGCGAGCGTATGGCGTACGAGTTCTACGGATATCCTGCCGATTTTCTGGAACAGTACCGAGCCGGAGTGGAGAAAGTCGGAAAGGCGGATGTGGCGCGGGTGGCTGCCAAATATCTGCACAAGGACCAACTTGCCGTGCTGGTGGTGGGGAATACGACTGATTTCGATAAGCCATTGGCGTCCCTGGGCCCGGTGACGAACGTAGACATCTCGATTCCGCCGCCTCCGAGCGAGGCGCAAGAACCCGCAGCCAAACCGGATGCCAAGCCAGCGCAGTAGCCAACCATGATGGCCGCCGGATTGAATCCCGGACCTGTCGACAACCTTCTAACCCGAGTCGCTGATTCCGCAATCTGGTATGTGCTGGGTGTCGGCATTGGCGTTTACCTCTTTGCCCGCGGCTTTGGACTACTCCGGCAAAAGCGTCTGATTCTGAACATTCCGCGCTCGACCATCCGCAGCGCGGCCGTCGGGCTGATTGAAGTCAGCGGGAAGGTGGTCGGCCCGTACACTCTGATTGCGCCGCTATCGGAAGAGGAATGCTTCTATTATCGTTCGGTCGCGAGGCTGAGCGGAGATTCGCCAGGCGGATCCCGTGGAGAAAGCCTGGCCGAAGAGACGCTCTGCGCCCCTTTCTTCCTCGATGACGGCACCGGACGCCTGCTCATTGATCTCCGCGGCGCGGATATGCAACTCATTCCACTGCTCCACGACGAAAGCTCCCAATCCCCCATTCCGAACTATATGCGCGGTTTCCTTGGCCGCCACGGCGTCTCAACTGACTATGCGTCACGCTCGAGGAATATTGCATTCGGCCCGGAGACACTCTTTTTGCGCTGGGAACGCTTCAGGAGAATCCCGTCGAGGAGGAAATCGCCGAGTCATCGCCGGGTACATCTCGGCGTGAAGATGCCAGATTCTTGAGTGAGGCGGCGGCTGATCTGCAGCGTCGGGCGGCATTGGCGTTTGAGTTGCCAGGAATGGAAACGGCGCGATTTAATCCTCCAGCCTCCGCTAGCCGAAGCCGGTCTACAAAATCGGGAGAGTTCGACTTGCATCCTCGGGTGATATTGACGAATGGCCGAACCGGTGATCCCTATTTCATTTCGTGGCGCAGCCAACGCGATGTGGTTCAGGCGCTAGCGGGTAAGACGATTCTTTACATTTGGGGAGGTCCGATTCTGACCCTGGCCTGTGTCTGGGTGCTGGTTAGCCGATTTTTTGGGCAGTAGGAATGGGCTGGGGTCTCCCCTCAGCCCGGGGCATTTCGCGGACGAACAAGCGTTACTTGCCGGTCCCCGACAACTTTGCCGTCTGCGGACTCGGGCTAGCACTATCGGACACGTTCAGCGCGGCAGTGCGAGTTCCTTTTGCGGTGGGAGTTAATGTAATGCTGACCGTACAGGTCTGACCCGCCGCCAGAGTGCCTCCGCAGGTGGTCGCCGACTCGCTAAAATCACCCGGATCGGTTCCTGTGAACGTAAACGGGGTTCCGGAGAAGGTCAGGGTTGTTTTTAGATTATTCTTCACTTTAATTAGCTTGGCCGCGCTCGTCTGGCTCACAGTTGTACTTATGAAGGTCAGACTTGATGGGGTGAGCGTTACTTGCGGCACTCCTTTCCCCGAAAGCGGAAGTTTCTGTGGGCTATTGCTTGCGTCGTCTGTAATTACCAAGGCGGCGGATCTCGCCCCCAGTGCTCCGGGAGAGAAAGTTACACTCACGGTACACGATTTGTTCACCAATAGAGTACCGCCACAGGTAGTGGTCTTAGAGAAATCCCCCGGATTGGTTCCCGTAATCGCGATAGAAGAGAAGGTGACGGTTCCACCCGCAAGATTGGTCAAGGTAACTTTCTTGGCGGCACTTGTAGTGCCCGTGGCATAGCTTCCGAAAGTTAGGGCTGTGGGCGTGAAGGTAAGAGCGCCTAATACCCCATTGCCAACGTTCACCGTGGCTGTACCCTTAACGGCGATGTTTACGGTGTCGGTCGCGGTAATCGTTTGTGCGCCCGTGGTCTTCAGCGTCGCAGCGAAACCTTGGGTTCCCTGATCGCTGGGCGTAAAGGTGAAATCGGCGGGAAGAACGGCGTGTGGATCACTGCTGGTGAAGTGAACTGTTCCGACAAAGCTGATATCGGTGCTGCTGCCGACAGGATTCTTTGCTGTGACCGTAAAATTGAAGGACATTCCAGACGTGGCTGAGTTCGGCGCAGTCAATTGAAGAGCCGGATGCGAACCGAGAGTGACGCAAGCGCCTGATTGGTTAGACCAGATTTGCTGAACTTTGTAGGTGCCGTTCGGAGTTGTCACTGCCGATTGCTGGGCGTTGCAAATATCTCCAATTTCTCCGCCTCCATCCTGGTCATTCGAATTTGCGTCATACCATGACAGGGGAGGGCCAAAGACGGTTGCTATCCCGACGTCAATATCAGTGACAGTCTCGGCCATTTCGTGTGACGAAACCGATGTTATGTTTTGAAACTCATTCCCTCCGCCGCAACCAACGCTGCACCCCGAGGGCGCCGCGAAATCGGGCATCACCCCGTACGCGAGATTTTTGGAGTTGAAGGTGTTGCTGGTAGTTCCGTGGTAAGCGCAGAACTGCAGGCAACTGACAGACGAACCTAGGTCGATAGTCACGTCGGGCGGGAAGTAAATCATGTACAGAGTATTAACGTTGCCGTTAGCGTCGAGCGCTGGTGTGGGAAGGTGTGCGGCATTGATCTGGCTCAGCACTTCCGCCTGAACCTGGGCGTCAGTAACAACGCAAGGAGTGAGATTACAAACCGACGGTGAGATGGTAAATTCTCCGCCATAACTCCCACGCCCGATTGACTGGTTCGTGCCGGTGCCTCCACCGATCGGAGTGACATTCGTGGAGTATTCGCTCAGCACATCGAAGTAGGTGCTGTCGGTTATCCCCTGAAAGAAGCCGCCGATGCCAGCAGTAACCACCGAACTTACGCCGGATCCCCAGAAAACTACGACCACCTGAAGATTGGAGACGACGGGTCCGCCGTAATAATCGAGGTGTGCCGCTGGCGCAAAAGGAATGGGTGCGTTAGGTTTCAGCGCTTCTGGATTCACGGTCATGCGCACGATGTGAATCGGTCGTGCCGGCAGGGCCTGAGGTACGGAGTGCTCCTGTTGTGGCCAGGCTGGGTTCGCTAATGCGAACAAACACATCCCTATTAGCAACGCGATACGGCAGGCGGAAATCATGCGTGGCAGAAGCCGCGATGGTTGAGAGCGAAGCATACACACTCCGTGGCGGGCCGACACGAACGCACCCGCGTGTCAAAGATTGGTTTCAATAGCGAGTTTCAGGAACGATCCATCCGTTCGCTGCTTGTGGGGAAGACCCGAGGAGGGGGAATAGAGGATCCAAGGTCTCAGTGCGGCCCGGTTAAACACCCCGAGTCGTTCCGGATTCTCGCCTCACACGAAACAATTGTCAACCGAAAACCCGCTCCGGACTAGGAATCTGGGCAACTCAGCACAAAGAAGGCATCGACTGCCGATTTCACGGTGTAAACGACTTCCTTGTGCAAACAATTGCAGGGGCGCAGTGGGAATCCTATTGACGGATTCGATTTGAGAGATGTATGCTGTAGCGAATAAAAAGCGAATACGACTTATGGCTACTCTCCCTCTTCTACCCTACTCGAAGCCCAAACTGGTAGGCATCGCCCGCCTGGCTGCCGACGGCGACTCGCTTCGCCAGGGGCATAACGTCGAATACTTCACCTTGCCCGTCCGTTCCCTGCTGAACCGCTGCACGGGTGTCCGCATGCCTTTCACCTGGACGATCAATCCGTACCGGGGCTGCGAATTTGCCTGCAAGTACTGCTATGCGCGCTATACCCATGAATTCATGGAGATGCGCGACGGAATCGACTTCGAGCAGAAGATCTTTGTCAAACAGCACGCTGCGGACTTACTGCGGCAAGAGTTGCGCCAGGTAAAAACTGGGGAGGACATTGCCCTCGGCACGGCAACCGATCCTTATCAACCCGCGGAGCGTCGCTATGAGGTGACGCGCGCGATCCTGGAGGAATTTGCCCGGCACCAAGGGCTGGAACTGGGCATAGTCACAAAATCAAATCTGGTGTTGCGGGATGTCGACGTGTTGCAGAAAGTGTTAAGAAATAATCGGCTGTCGGTAAACGTGACCGTCACCACTTTGGATGCCGACCTCGCTCGCATTCTGGAGCCGCGCGCCCCCCGGCCTGACCTGCGAATGGAAGCAGTACGCAAACTGAATGATGCCGGAATCCCCACTGGAGTGAGTTGTGCGCCCGTACTTCCCGGTATAACGGACGCGGCCCGCGATTTGGAAGCAGTAGTTCGTGCGACAGCTGAAGCGGGGGGAAAACACATCTTCGCCAATCCGCTATTTTTGAAGCCATGCTCGGCCGCCGTATTCCTGCCTTTCCTGGAAAAAGAGTTTCCTCGCCTCGCCGAAAGCTACCGCTTGCGCTATAAGGAGCGGGCGTTTCTGCCGAAGGCTTACGGGAAGCGGATCTCACAGCTTATGGCGCGCCTGCGTGAAAAGTATGGGATCCGCCACGACAATCGTCGAGATTCAAGAGTGAATCCAGTCCTCTCCCAGGGCGGGACGCAGCTAACGCTCTTTTGAGA
>DATKEN010000007.1:0-2841 GCA_035512155.1 Terriglobales bacterium
GGCCTTGCCAGCAAAGAGAATGGCATATTCGCGCAGAGAATGATTGGCGCGTTTCAGATAATCGTGGGACGAGAAGAAAAAACTCTCGAAGTCCCTGAAGAACACATAGTCGAGAGAGAACATCGCATAAAAGAACAGCGCATAGATGTGCTGGAAACGGTGCCATGGCGCGCGCGATTCATACGGTGTAAAGCGAAAGATGCCGCGTCCCGAAAGCGCATCATCTTCGCCGTGCAGATTGATGCAGGAGTGATGGCCGCGATGATGGAGGATACGCCACATGTACGAACTGATTCCGCACAAATCGAAGACATAGTTCAGGGTCTTGTTGACGCGCGGCCGGGACGAGATGGCGTTGTGATTGCTGTCATGGGCGATGTTCAGCAAAAGGAATGTCTGCGCGAGGCCGCCTAGAAGGTAGAGGGCTACAAACTTCCATGAATTGGGCCTCAGAGCATACAGAGCAATCCAGGCGCCCACGAGGACTGCCAGACCCACAGCGATCTTGACCCACATCGTGCGGTCCGCTTTGTGGGTAATGTTCTGGTCGGAAAAAAACTTATCCAGGCGGCGACGCAAGACTTTCGGGAAGGAAGAAGCACCGGCGGGTTCGGCAATGGTCGCCGCTGAGGATTCCGACGGTACAAGATCCGGAGTCTCCGGATCTTGAGTGATCAACAGTTCGGATCCGAACGTCACCGGCGCCTCCGCGGTCATGCTAATTTGGCCCGACGCGTTCCGTACGCCGCAGCCGGGGCCCTGACCCTCAGCGAACTTGGTGGCGCACCGCCGATAGCCTCGCAGCACGATTTTAATGCGAGCCTGTAAACACAATCAAGGACATTCGGAACCGACGATGCCTAGTTGCGTTGTGTGAACAATGGCAACGACGACGCGTGGCTTTGTCCATAACGCTTTGTTAATATACAATCTTCAATGAACCATAATGAACCGGGTCTTCTGCAAAGGACGATAGAAGCTCGGAGGAGGTCCGAAATTCCCGTTCGCGCCTTTGAGCGCCAAAAAGGAAAACATCCGTTCCCCAAGGCGTCGAGCGACGCTTGTGCTGAGAAAATACGCGTCTATTCTCACCGTTGGCATACCTTTCAGAGCTGCAATTTCCAACTCAATCGCGGGTCAGTTCGCTGGAAAGAGATGTTTGGTTTACAGGCTTGCGTTCTATTCAAGATCGGAGGATCGCTGATTGATGGCGGCGTCAATTTTAGGCCACCTGGACAGGCTGGCAGATGAGCACCCGGACAAACTTCTTTATTCGTATCTTGATGTAAACGGCGATTCGATCGAAGGCTACACCTACGCTTCGTTTATGCACCGAACGGAGGCGATCGCCGGATATTTGTGGAAAGAGGGTCGCTTCGCGCCGGGCGACCGGCTCCTGCTTGCCTACCCACCAGGGCTCGAAATGATCTGCGCATTCTTTGGCTGCGTGCGCGCCGGATTGATCCCCGTGCCGGTGTATCCCCCCAGTTCGCGTGGTTTCCAGAGCGCGTTATACAAGATGGTTCACATCGCAAAGGATTGCCAGGCGGCGGGGATCTTAACGAGCAGAGACTACCAAGCGTCTCTCAAGACGAATCTCGCCAGAAGTGGAGTCTCGGCGTGCGGCATTGACGTAGATTACATTTCCGGTCTGCCGTGGATCGCCACGGAAGACTTTGTGGATGCAATTGCGGGCCGACCAGCTGCCAATCATTCGAAGATCTTGTTTCTCCAGTACACCTCGGGTTCGACGATGGAGCCCAAGGGCGTGATTGTCACCCACGAAAACATTCTGGATACGTGTCCGCTGGTGATCGACCACCCCTCGCCGGTCGTTGTTTCCTGGCTTCCGCAGTATCACGACATGGGGCTGATCGGGTGCTACCTATATCCAGCACTGAAGGGTGGCACAACGTACGGGTTCTCTCCCACGGACTTCATTCAGCGGCCGATCTTGTGGTTCGATGCGATGACGGCCTACCGCGCCACAGCGACGGCTGCGCCCAACTTCGCCTACGACTATTGCCTGCGCGCCGGGAGGCTTTCCAAGGAGAGCCTGGAGGCGTGTGATCTCAGCTCGCTTCGCGTTTTGATGTGCGCCGCGGAACCCGTAAAGCCGGATACCTACACACGTTTTCTGGAAGCGTTTCAGTCCTATGGACTGAAGTCCGAGAGTTTCTATGTCGCCTACGGGCTAGCTGAGAATACTCTGGCAGTCTCACTGGGCGGCCGCAACATCGTTTCGGTCAACAAACGTGCCCTCTCCCTGGGGACCGCCCGCATGACTACCGAGGTCTCTGAAATCGACGGGGCCACGCAGATTGTCAGTTGTGGAACGCCGCTGCCGGGTCTTGACGTTAAGATTGTGGATCCGGAAGGGCACTTCCCTCTTAAGGCAGAGCGCACCGGTGAAATCTGGGTCGCCGGAGGCGGCAAGTGCCGAGGTTACTGGAACAATCCCGAATTAACTCTGAAGCAGTTTCGTGCGCGGCTTGTGGACGATACTCCCTATGACGAGGGCTACTTGCGGACAGGAGACATAGGGTTCTTCCATGACGGCGAACTCTACGTCTGCGGTCGCATCAAGGACATGATCATTCTGCGCGGGCAAAACTATTACCCGCACGATATTGAGAATGTTGTAGAGAAATCATCCGGTCTGATCCGGCACAACTGCGTCGCCGCGTTCCAGATTCAGGAAGACAGCGAACCTGCACTGGCAATCGTCGCCGAGGCTAAAAATCCCAGGGCCCTTCCCGACGCGCGAAAGATTGCCGCCGCGGTCCGGAATTATCTCAACGTGGAAGTAGCGGTAATTTGCCTCATCGCGCCGCGTGCGAT
>DATKEN010000008.1:0-4459 GCA_035512155.1 Terriglobales bacterium
AAAGTTACATTTGCTAATGAGATCGGAACGTTGTGCCGGCAGCTGGACGTGGATGCGCTTGCGGTGACGAAGATCTTCATGTCCGATACGAGGTTGAATATCTCTCGCGCGTATCTCACGCCGGGCTTTGCCTTCGGTGGATCGTGCTTACCCAAAGACGTCCGCGCGCTCGTCAGTTCGGCAAAGCAACTTGACCTGGACTTGCCATTATTGGGAGCGATCATGCCGAGTAATCGGGCGCACCTAGAGCGGGCTGTCGAAGCGGTGCTGGCGACGAAATGTAAGAAAATTGGCGTTCTCGGTTTGAGCTTCAAGTCCGGCACGGATGACCTCCGCGAAAGTCCCTCAGTGCAGTTGATCAAGCGACTGCTTGGCGAGGGTTGCCAGGTCCAAATCTGGGACCAGCACGTCTCACTGGGGCGTTTGGTTGGGGTCAACCGCCACTTTATCGAGGAGGAAATTCCCCATATCGGTGCGCTGCTCGGCACTGATCTGGCAGAAGTAGTCAGTCGTGCAGAGGTTCTCGTCGTCGGAGCAAAGGCATTTGATGAGGAAGCAATATCAGCAATGCTCCGCCCCAATCAGTTTGTTGTTGATCTGCGTTCTCTCCGCCCCCGGTCCACCGCCCCAGAGGAAATGGCTAGTCATCAGATGGCATCAGCCTCCCTCCTCCAGATCGCAGGGTTGTTTCAACGAGCAGCGCGGTCCGGCGGAGAAGCTGCTTTTCATGAATAGATTCCCGGAGCGTGGTGTGGATCGCACCATCGAAGGGCATCCACAAGCGAGGATTCTGCAGATCGGCAACTATCCGCCACCAGTCTGCGGTTGGGCGATACAGACTAAGGGGCTGGTCGAAGAAATTCGTCGCCGCGGAAATGTGTGCCAGGTGCTCAATCTGAACGAGAACCGCAAGAAGCGGAGTAGCGAATACATCGACGTTCAGAACGGCTTCGACTACCTCCGCAAACTGATCCGCTTTGCCTTAAGCGGTTATCGCTTCCAAGTGCATGTCAACGGCCAGTCCAGACCTGGCTACATGCTGGCGTTGATCGCCGCCATAGTCGGAAGGCTGGCCGGCCAGCCCGTGGCCCTGAGTTGGCGTGGCGGTCTGCAGCAGAAGTATTTTCCTCGGCAAGAAGGTTGGACGTTTTGGGCCTTTCAACTGCTTTTTCGTGTCGCGGGACAAGTTTCGTGTAACAACGAAGCCGTCAAACACGCGATCGAACAGTATGGCATTGCAGCAGAGCGGGTCGCGGTGATACCGGGATTTTCAAAACAGAATCTGGCGTTCCAACCCGCGCCGCTTGCTCGAGAGATAGAAGCTTTCTTGGAATCACGCCACCCTGTGTTTTTCTGCTACGTTTCGTTCCGTCCCGAGTACCGGCTTCCTGCATTGCGGGAAGCAATGCTGCAATTCCGGCGGCGGTATCCGCAAGCAGGATTCATTTGGCTCGGCTTTCCCTCCAAGGAATTGCCCGCAGCCAACGAGTTTGTGGCCGATTGGCCAGCGCCAGAACGCCAAAGCCTCCTCTTGTTGGGGAACGTCACCCACGACGAGTTTTTGACCTTGCTGTCTCGATGCTTTGCATATATTCGGACCCCGGCGTGCGACGGCGTCGCTGCTTCGGTGCTGGAATCCCTGGCTTTAGGGATACCCGTTATCGCCAGTGAGAATGGCCACCGGCCCGCTAACGTAGCCACTTATCGGGAAGGCGATGCCGCAGACTTATGCGCAAAGCTCATAGGCCTCACTGAGGGGTACAACCAGTTTAAGAAAAGTGCACAGCTGCAAGCCGCTGAAGACAACATCGCCCGAACCGTGGATTGGCTGCTCGGGGCTCCCGTACACGAAGTGGAAGAGCTTAGGAGTGATTGGGTTCATGTCACTTAGCGACAACTGGTCGAAGCGTCGCAAGAGAATCATGGAAATGGGGTGGGACGAATTGCGCGAGCGCACCCGGCAGGAGTTCGCAAAACGCTGGGACGTTGTCTTATGCCAAATCGGCGGTCCGCTTGTTAGGGATGGCCGCCTTCCTCAATCAAGAGATTCCCGTCGCTTCTTTTTCACTCCTGCCGAAGTGCCAGAAATATTAGGGTGCTTGCGCGAGCAACTGCCCGAGGTCGTAGACGGAATCGTCAATCAGGCGGACCAGATTTGTGAGCACCGGTTCGACCTCCTCGGGCACGAAGGTGTGGATTACGGAAGGAGGATCGATTGGCATCTCGATGCTGTCCATGGCAAGAGCGCTCCTCGACGCGCGTGGTTCCGGATGCCCTATCTAGACTTTGACCACGTCGGAGACGCAAAGGTGACTTGGGAACTCAGTCGTCACCAGCACTTGGTCACGCTCGCCAAGGCCTATCGTTTGACGGGAGAGGGTCGCTACGCGCAGGAGTTGTTCAGGCAATGGTATGACTGGCAAGAGCAGAATCCATACGGCATCGGAATTAATTGGGCAAGCAGCCTGGAAGTGGCATTCCGAAGTCTTTCTTGGCTGTGGATCTGGCATTTGTTAAATGGTTGCTCTGTCGTCCCGGAACATTTTTGGTTCGATCTTCGGCACGCTTTGGCGCTCAACGCCCGGCACATCTCAAGGTTTCTATCCACTTACTTTTCTCCGAACACACATTTGCTTGGTGAGGGAGTAGGGCTGTTTTTTATTGGCACCTTGTGTCCTGAGCTGCATTCCGCTCGGCGCTGGCAGGAGCGTGGGTGGCAAATTGTGCTCTCTGAGGCGGAGCGTCAAGTGCGACCGGACGGCATGCACTTCGAGCAATCACTGTATTACCACGTTTACGCCGTCGACTTTTTTCTTCACGCGCGAATTTTCGCTCACGTAAATGGGATTCGGGTGCCTGTTCAGTTCGATCAAACGATCGAAAAAATGCTTGACGTCATCAGCGCCATGGGTCAAGCAGGTCCTCTCCCTCGATTCGGGGATGATGACGGCGGACGACTATTTGACTCGCGGCGCAATCGTGTCGAGAACTTCGTGGATCCGCTCGCCACGGGTGCGACGCTTTTCGACCGGCCAGACTTTAAGGCGGCGGCCGCTGGCATTCGAGAAGAGACTGTTTGGCTCCTGGGAATCGAGGGTGTAAGCCAATTCGAGAAACTGCCTTCCACGCGACAGGCGATGTCTTCGTTTTGTTTGGAGCCGAGCGGAATTTACGTGATGTCGAGCTCGAAACCAGTGCAATCTCAGCTCGTGATTGATGTGGGGCCTCAACAGCCCGGCCGGATAGGGCATCGTCATGCCGATGCGCTGAGTGTGCAGTTGGCAGCCGGTGGGAAGATGTTGGTTATCGATCCCGGCACCTTCGCTTACGTCGACCCTGCTCCCCAGCGAGACTGGTTTCGCGGAACGGCCGCTCACAATACACTTCAGATCGACCGCGCGCATCAGGCCGAATCGGCTGGCCCATTCAAGTGGAATCGTGTGCCCTCCGCGAATGTAGATTGCTGGATGACTGGCAACAACTTTGACTTCTTTGCGGCATCGCACGACGGCTACCAGCGGCTGAGCGATCCCGTTCGTCATACTCGTGCTGTTTTCCACTTGAAGTCATCCTTCTGGCTGATTCGAGACGTATTGCAGGGTGCAGGGAAACATCACCTGGAAGCTTCCTGGCACTTTGCGGCCGGCTCAGTTTCGGCGATCCCGGGAGGAGCCGCGTTTGTGACCGACAACCAAGCGGCTCTGGCCCTTTTGTTCAGTGCCAATCAGCAGAACTATTCACAGCGAATAGCGGACGGCTGGTACTCGCCTGTATATGGGAGAAAAGAGTTGTCTCCCATTCTTCAGATCAGCACTGATGCACAATTGCCCGCCGAATTCGCAACCTTGCTGATTCCAGCTCCACGGGTCAACACCAGTCCAGGTCTTCTTGAACCAGTGGAAGCCGGGCGCAATGGAGTGGGCACCAGCGCGTATCGGTTTTCCCCCAGTGGCGATGCGAGCTACCTGTTCTTCTTCGCAGCTGCGCCGGGTCGATGGGAGATTGGCTCGTGGGCCAGCGATGCGCGGTTTTTGTTCTGCGCGACCAATGCGGACGACAGTCCGCGCCACATCGTGATTTGTGACGGCACTTTCGTCGAAGTCAGGGGGCGGCGGGTTTTTAATTCAACAACGGGCCCGGTGCGTGGCGAATGGTCTTCCAGCGAATGCGCGGACCGATTCTCCTCGATTGACAAAAGCGCGACTTGTGGGTTTGCGGTACCACCAGAACTGCAGGCAGCGAGCATCTCTGCTGCGGAAACAGACTCAAACCACAAATGGCAAGACTCGCAAGGCCTCCCTGGGAGAGGCACAGGCCCGCTAACTGTGCAAACTTGTGATTGAGTGAGCTTGGCTAATTCCTGCTGAAGATTCGCACTTAAGAAAAGAAGAATAAGACCATGTGTGGGATTTGTGGAGTTCTCGAGCTGCGTGGCGGCAGGTTAAGAGAAGAAGACTTG
>DATKEN010000009.1:0-2251 GCA_035512155.1 Terriglobales bacterium
TCCACTTCGACTACTTCCAGCCCGCTCGAGCCCGCCACCCGCTCGGCAATCTGCCGGACCTTATCCAGATCAAAAGCCATGTTTTCAGCAATTTGCGCCGGAGTCGCCGCGCCAGCCCATTCCCGATGATCGGCCCAACTAAAAAGTGGGCTTTCGCCCACTGGTGTGCTTCGACAATCCTGGCACTACGACACAACAGTTTTCGTTATTAAATATACGCCGCCGATACGGAAAACACAAACTTAGGATGCCTTACGTCAAAGAGCAGAACATCGCTTCCTGTTCAGTCAAAACTTCGCCCATATCCACGTGGGAGCGGCCCGTGCAAGGGGGTGCCGTCGCCCGTCAAAGCCCGAGCGAGGCTGGGCAGCGAGTCGGGCACCCGCAAGTGAGGATGCACCAGCCTCTTCCCGCTTATGGAGGTATCTGAAGTAATCTTGCCGTCGCCTCGCCCATCCCCCAAACTTCTCCTGATGCGCTTTTCTCGCGCCCATCTCGCCATTGCTCTGGGCTCCGCTGGCCTGCTCGTGCTCGTGTTCCTTGGCTACGTGTACTGGCTCAGCAACCAGCCGCCGGTTCTGTCGCGCTCCGAGGAACGCGACCCGCTCACCCAGCTGCCGATCAGCATCACCATGAATCCGTTTCGCGATCGCACCATCGAACGCACCGCCAATAGCTTTATCTCGGAGATGCGCGACGGCAACTGCCGCAAACTACTCGCACAGTGGGAAAAAGACTACCGCAGAAAGCGCGCCGACTTTTTGTGCAACTCCGAAGCCCAGCACCCACTGATTTCGTGGAACCTGGTGGAATGGGAAGACGCCCCGCCCCTGGTGATTCTGCAATACAAAGGCCAGCGCTACAGCAACTCCAGCCAGTCCGCAACCTACAAAGATCTTTTTTCAGTAACCGAAGAAAAGAGAGATTCCGGCTGGACGGTTACGAAGTACGATTCCTTCTACTGATATTTTTCTGGCAGATTCGCGGTCAAACAGCGCCTGGCGGCAGGCTGATTGAAAACGCCGGGTCGCCCTGCTGGCGGAATCCCACAAGCTGAAGCGTCCCGGCTTCCCCCAACGCTCGGTGATCCAAACACTTCCGATGGATCACTTTCGATGGGATACTTCTATGGATTACTTCGTGACGGCGTGAGCCGCCGCCTCCTGCGCCAGTAGCCTCTTGGCCTGCAGATCGCCAGAACCGGCTTCCTTCGTGGTTTGGGCCTGCGTCTCGGTCGCTTCCTGCAGAGCTTGGGCAGCGACGCTGATCCTAACTATATCCGTGGCTGCGGGCTGCGGTTTCGCCGATTGGCGTGCTGCCGGAGGCTGAACTGCAGCCTGGGCACGGACTTGCGGCGGACTAGTTACTGGACTGACCATTTGTGAGAACCCCCAATGTTCTTGATCGGCACAGGGGGTTATTCACTTTAGCTTCGCATCCTGAGCAATACGGCAGGCGACTGACAAGTAGGTTGGTTCTAGTAACTGAGTACTGGTTACTGGGATTTGCGTTAGGGCAATTCTCGGCGCACTCTGGATCTCGGCGGTGAACAGCTTACCCGCCGATGTGCACCATCGTCCGCGACGCCGGCACAAATCCCGGCTCCCCTATATGGTGGCGTTCTTCTTTCTTCTCCACCACCTTCACAATGAACTCCGCGAGCTTCTCGTCCGTCGCGCCGCGCCGCATCAATTCATGCAGGTCGTGATCCCACACCGAAAATAAACACGTACGCAGCTTGCCGTCCGACGTAATCCGGATTCGGCTGCAATGTCCGCAGAATGGATGCGACACCGGCGCGATGATTCCAAACTCGCCCAGGCCATCGGAGAAGCGATATCGCCGTGCCGTTTCGCTGCGCTCGTGCGCAATCTCCTCCAGCGGGAGATACTCCGACATGCGCGCGAGAATCTCATCGAGCGTAACTACAATTTCCGGAGTCCAAACGCGGTCCTCTTCGAGCGGCATGAATTCGATGAAGCGCACCACCACCCGCTCTTCCCGCGCGAACTTTCCAAAGTTAACGATCTGATCTTCATTGAAGCCGCGCAGCAGCACGCAATTGATCTTTACCGGATCGAGCCCCGCCTGCCGCGATGCGCGAACTCCGGCCAACACGCTCTCGTATCCATTCGGCACACGCGTAATGCGCGCAAATCGCACCGGATCCACCGCGTCCATGCTGATCGTCACGCGATCAAGTCCCGCGTCT
This sequence comes from Terriglobales bacterium, assembly GCA_035512155.1. Classification (GTDB taxonomy): domain Bacteria; phylum Acidobacteriota; class Terriglobia; order Terriglobales; family Acidobacteriaceae; genus JABCYV01. Next base: position 2,213 of record DATKEN010000009.1, read on the forward strand.
TTCAGGGGCTGCGCGATCTCAGCCAGCAGGTGGCCGTTC
>DATKEN010000010.1:0-5855 GCA_035512155.1 Terriglobales bacterium
CGCCAGGGCCGCCAGGCGGCTCTCAACCTGGTCCGAATCGTGAAAGGCGAAACCACCAAACCGTTCCATTTCAAAGCCCTCGGGGAGCTCTGCTCCATCGGCGGCTACCAGGCCGTAGCGGAAATGCTCGGTGTGCACATCTCCGGTTTCCTCGCCTGGTTTCTATGGCGTGGCGTGTACCTCTTCAAACTTCCCACCTGGTCTCGCAGAATCAAAGTCGCCCTGGACTGGGCTTGGGACGTCCTCTTCCCGCGCGATCTCAGCTTCCTCAATACCGATAGCGCCCAGAGTTTCACCCATGAGTATTACCGCCCCGGCGATTTCATTTACCGCAAGGGCGAGTTGGCGCGGGGCTTGAGCATCATCGAAGAAGGCGAGGTAGAGGTCCTGGAGACGGCCGAGCAATCTTCGGAACTCAAAGTAATCGGCGTCCTCAGTAAGGGTGATTTTTTCGGCGAGGCTGGCCTCTTGGGGAACCGTCCCCATGAAAAGAGCGTCCGCGCTCGCACGCCCGTGCGCCTCGCACAAATCGGCAGCACCCTGTTTTCGCAGCTTGCCGGTTCCTTTGCTCCCATTCGCGAATTGCTCTTCAAGACGCTCACTCGCCGCTCCGGCGACTTCTGGCGTCATTTGCCGCTGGCCAAGTCTCTCCTGGAGGGCGAATCACTAGCGACCCTCATCGACCCACTTCCTGCCAGCCTCCTCACCAAGGAGACTACGCTTCAGGATGCCGTAAAGGCGCTCAATGAAAGTGCCACCGGCGATCTCCTGGTCCTCGACGAGAAGCAGTGTTTGTGGGCAACTTTCGACCGCGATGGCCTTTACCACCTCATTGCCCGTATTGCCGTCACTCCCACCGACAAGCAAGCCGACATCAGCCAGCGTAAACTAGGTGACCTTCTACCCGGGAATCCCGTATATCTTGCCCTGGACGATGCCACTCTCGTCGCCTCTGCCACCATGCTCGACCACGGCATCTCCTGGTTGCCGATTGTTCACAGCAAGGATGATCTTCGACCCGTCGGCCGCCTCCGGGGCGATAGGATTTCGCGCCACCTGATGGAAAAAATCACCCACCAACAGGCAGATCATGCCCGCGTTGGAGGTTGAAGCCGCAAAATGAATCTCAATAACCCCGTAGGGGCGCAGCATTGCTGCGCCCCACCGAGCTCACACTTCCAGCAACAGTAGATTCCCCATGATCCAGCTTGCTCCCTCCATTCTCTCTGCTGACTTCGCCCGACTAGGCGCCGAAGTGCAAGCCGCCGTCGAAGGCGGCGCCACCGTCCTCCACGTCGACATCATGGACGGCCATTTCGTCCCCAATCTTACGATCGGCCCTCCTGTAGTCGCCTCCCTCCGCAAGGTCACCCAAGTCCCGCTCGACTGCCATCTCATGATCGAACGCCCCGACGACTTCATCCCCGCCTTCGCCGAAGCCGGCGCCAATTGGATCTCCGTCCACCAGGAAGCCTGCGTCCATCTCGATCGCACCCTCCATCTAATCGCCTCGCACGGATGCAAGCCGGGCGTCGTCATAAACCCTGCCACTCCCGTCCACACTCTCGATGAGGTTCTTCACTTGGTTCATCACGTCCTGGTAATGAGCGTGAACCCCGGCTTCGGCGGCCAATCCTTCATCCACGCGTCCTTGAAAAAACTGGAGCTGCTAGCTCAGGTCCGCGAATCGCGCGGCCTAAACTTTCGCCTCGAGGTAGACGGCGGCGTACATCACGACACCGTAGCGGATATCGTGCGTTCCGGCGCCGAGATCCTAGTTGCAGGCAGCGCCATCTTTGAGGAGGGCAACCCCCGGGAAAACGCCAGGCGCCTATTGCAATCCGCCATCGCCTCCTGCCGCTCGATCAGCCAACATGCAGCGTCACCGACTCCAGCAGCGACTTGACCCCGTTCCAAGCAATTTGCACACCGATACAAACCAGCAGAAACGACGACAGTTGCACAATTACCGTCATTGCCGTCGCTCCCAGAATCTGCGCCAGCCGGTCAGCGAATCCGTAGCACAAAAAAATGCTAACCGCGATCAACACGCATCCAATGAACGCAGCCAGGATAGTCAAAGGATGGAGTGCGTGCCTATGCGCCGCGTTCGCGCCTAGCGTGACCGCCACGGAGATGGATCCAGGCCCCACTGTCAGTGGCATCGTCAAGGGATAGAACGCATGGCGGAATGTGTCCTGCGGCTGCACCGTTCTCTGCACGTCGTGTTTTGTATCGTCCTTCTGCTTCAGCAGCGTCCAACCTGTCGCAACGACGATCAGCCCTCCGCCGACCTGCACCACCGGCAGCGAAATTCCAAAGAACGCGAGGATGTACGTCCCAACAAAATACGACCCAATCAGCAGGAAGAAACTGTTCACCGCGATTCGCCACGACAATACCTTTCGCGCTTCCGAGGTGTACCCTCCGGTGAGCGCCAGAAAGAACGGGCTGCCTCCCAACGGGTCCACAATCGGGAACAGCGCACTCAGCACCAACAGTAAACTCTTAGCCGCTTCCAGCATAAAGTTCCGTAATTTCCACCCTCGAATTCCCGCTTAGGTCTTATCACCTCCGTTCTACTGTAGTTCCTCGCTCATTTCCATCCCCTTTCATACCCAGTTTAGCTTCGTCAGCGCACAAGGTTGGTCTTGACCAGATCGATGATTTCGTCGCCCTCGCTGAGCACGCTCTGAGCACGAGGAGGTCGAAGCCTGTGGCCTCCTCAAATCTTCTTTGTCAGAACGAGTTACTTTCCCCACAGGAGGGAGCCCCAAGGAACGCCGATGGCGAGAAAGAAGACGAGAAAAATAGCTCCGAAAATCGTACCGAGACGCCAGTAGTCCTTGGGTGGCAGGTAACCGCTATTCGCATAAATGGGGCTGGCCGCGTCCGCGAAGGGAGTAATGATCCCCATAATTCCCAACTCCATGCACAGAAGCAGCGCGAATTCTTTGACAGGGATTCCCGGAATCGCGGCACCGGTTAACAGAATTACCGGCAGCAAGGCAGTGGTGTACGCATCGACGCTGGCGAATAAATAATGGGCGACGAAAAAGATCGCGAGCAGAATCATCATCGCTACGTGCGGCGAGAAGCTACTCATGTGCGGGGCGATGCCATCAGCGAACCACTTGACGAAGCCGACGCGGTTGAGTCCATCGCAGAGAGCGATCAAAGCACCCAGCCACGCGAACGTGGTCCAAGCGCGTTTGTCATCCGTAATATCGCTCCACGTCACCACTCCGGTGAGTAACATCAAACTAATCGCGACAAGGGCAACCGTCGTTGCGCTTATGAAGGGTCCACCTCCAACCCACAGCATCAGAGAGAGCACGACAATCGCCGCTAGGGTGAGTTCTCGCCGCGAGGGGCGTCCAACTTTTTCGAGCTTCAACGCCGCCCACTTTGACACTTCGGTGGAGTGCTTTACCTCGGGCGGATAGAGCCAATAGCTCAGCAAAGGGATCAAAATCAGCAACGGAATAATCGCCGGCGCTGCGGTTCTAAACCAATCCATCCAGTGTAAGTCGGTCTGTGTAATCTTCTCGACCAACCCCACGGCGAGCAGATTGAAGGACGCCGCAGTGAGAAACAGCGAACTTGTTACGCAGGTAGTCGCGATGGCTACCCACATGAGATAAGACCCAACTTTGCGCGAAGAAGGATCGTTCGGCTTGGATTCATAGACCTGCGCCAAATCGCTGACGATCGGGTAAATGATCCCGCCGCTGCGCGCGGTTGGTGAGGGTATGAAAGGCGCAAGAATCGTATCCGCCAAGGTAACTCCGTAACCCAGTAAGAGGGTGTTTTTGCCCATCCGCTTAACCAGGACAAGAGCAATGCGCTCGCCGAGCCCAGTTCGTTCATAACCAAGTGCGAGTATGAACGCCCCAAAGATGAGCCACACTGTTGGATTGCTGTACCCAGATAGCGCCCAGGTGAGGGCCGCAGCCGGCGCGCGAAAACCGGGCTGCAATAGTTGTTGGGGGCTGAACAGCACAAACCGCCCAAGCACGGCGACTAGTGTGAGGCCAGTCAACGCGACTGCGGCACCCGGCAATGGTTCTAAGACCAGGCCTACGATTACACCGACAAAAATCGAAAAGAAGTACCACGCATGATGCTGCAAGCCAGTTGGCACGGGCAGCAGCGCGAGGACGACAGCCACCGCGATCGGTGCTATGGCCTTCCATGCCCGACTGCGTGGCTTTGCCGTAGCAAGCGTCGCGGTCTTTGCGAGCGCTCCGCCTGGCGCGTCATGACCGGCAGTATTCGCCTGTGTGGCCATTTCCAGAGGCTCCTCAGTACCTTATGTCCAACCATCCCGTCCAATAATTGATGTTGCGTCCCGGCGTGGACTGTTTCAAGAACTCACCGGTAAAGAAATGGGCGTATTCCGTGAACCAAGTCATATTCCGGTTCATCTTCCATCGAAGTTGCGCTGAGGCCTGAGTGGCAATGTAGCGGGCGCTGCTCTTCTGGCCGGAAATCAGCACGGCGTTGCCAATGCTGTATAGGCCATCGCGCGGGCTCTCCCGCCAGAAAAAGGCCGGATTGGGCGTCAAAGTGAGAGTCTTGCTGAGATGAAGTTCCGCGGACGGTTGCAACGCGACCAGATTTCGCCTGGCGAACAATTCCGCATAGGTAAAATAAGGACCTTTCTCGAAAATAGAATTGAACGTGCCGAGAGTTCGGCTCGTCGGGTTCTGGTCGCCGCTGAAGGCCACAGCGCGAAGGCCAAATCTGGGCTTCAGAGAAACGGAGTCGATCCGATAGCCTGTCTCTGTGGAAACGGCCCATGCCCGAATATCATTCGGCCCAAACCAGCCCCACTGAAATGTAAACTCGTCGTTATAGTCCCAGTGTTCGGTGGTTCCCCACAGGCGTGTCCCGATGGTCTCTCTTTGCTCTCGGCCGGATCCCTTGCCATCGAAAGGCACCCTCTGCAGGTCGAGGCCCATGTAATAGAGGTCGACATTTCCGTGCGGCAGAAAGCGAAACGGCCTGACGGCGTAGGCGCCCCAGAAACCGGATGCGTGGTTGGGTGGATCGTTGAAATTGCCGGCATTATCCAGGGTTGGCCTGAGGGCAAATGTGTCGACCGTCCAGTCGCCGCCCACCCACGTAAGACGGAACCCCGTAAGGCTGCGCCGGATATTGCGGCCATCGCGAGTAGAAGCCAGGTTCTCTGCACCCAGCGCCATTTCTTGCCGTCCGGCTCGTAAAGTCAAGCTGTCTTTGCCGGATTGCCAAAGACCGAGATCGAAAAAGCCCTGATGAACGTACAACTGTTTCTCGTCCAGGCCCGGACGAGGGCCGCCGTTCCTGCCGGTCTCGAGACTGCTTGCAAGTTCCCCGAAGAAGCGGAACCTCTCACCCAGATGCAGGTCCATATGCAAAAAGTAACGCTGCATCAAATAGGCATTTCCCGTAGAGCCGCTTCCCAAATCTGGATGGCTGAAATATTCGCCACGATCCCGTGTGAAGATGCCCAAAGAGAGGTAATAGTTCTCGTCGTCACCTCGAAGCGGGATAAACTTCAAGCGGTCCAGGAATTGAGTCCGGCAATTCGAATTGCTGAAATACCGGTTGTCTTCGTCATACGTCAGTTGCGTAAAGGCCGGGGCTGGGCGGGGGCAACTAGATTGCACAGGAGTCGAGGCGTCCGCGGTGTCCGTGGTTTCCGGCGTTTGCGCCGAAGCAGGAACACCCGCGACCAGCACGAATAAGCCTGCTGCTCGGGCTACCCTTGCTAGACTGGCCCGCCGCTGGGAACAAGCAAGCATTTTTGATGCGGAGCGCGCCAATCGAACCATTTCGTGCTTCAGCCCCGCAGTGCGTTTCCCTATAGT
>DATKEN010000011.1:0-141319 GCA_035512155.1 Terriglobales bacterium
AGATGAACGCCCCCTGTTCGGGAGCGCCCTTGACAGCTTCCCACGTCACCACCGGAGGGTTATGCAGATGGAAAGCAATTAATAAGGAAGGCCGCCACGTCGGCCTTGACTTTTATGACCTTCTCATAGAAGGCGATAGCACCAATAGTCCGGTGACTGTTCGTGCGGGCTATAATAACGCCCATCAAATGGCCCTCATTTCCGGCACGAAACTCGGTCCGTACGAAATCCTTGCGCCGCTAGGCGCGGGCGGCATGGGTGAAGTCTATCGCGCGAGGGATACACGCCTCGGGCGCGATGTCGCCTTAAAAATACTTCCCGAGTCTTTCGCTCGGGACTCCGACCGCCTGCGCCGGTTCGAGCAGGAGGCGCGGGCGGTGGCCGCGCTAAATCATCCGAACATTCTCGCGCTGTTTGATATCGGTCAGCACAATGGCTCGCCATTTCTGGTCTCTGAGCTTCTGGAAGGCGAAAGCCTGCGCGCCGGACTGGATCGCGGAGCACTACCCCAACGTAAAACGATTGAGTACGGAGTGCAGATCGCGCATGGATTAGCAGCAGCGCACGAAAAGGGCATCATCCACCGCGACCTGAAACCGGAGAACGTTTTCATCACGAAAGACGGGCGCATCAAGATCCTGGATTTTGGCTTGGCAAAACTGGCGCAGAAGGCAGGCGCAGATCCAGATGAAGTTACTCTGACCAGTTCGAACACGGCGGCGGGCGTCGTCATGGCACGGCGAGTTACATGGCTCCCGAGCAGGTACGCGGCGAGGCCGCCGATCTCCTCTGTTCCAGGTTCACGGCCGCGCCCCAATTTCAAGCACGGACGTCTTTACCTACGACGTCACAAAAGACGGCAAGCGTTTCCTCGTGAACCGCTACGTGAGGCCTGAACACGTGGCGCCGTTAACCATCCTGCTCAATGCTGTGGGGCGCACTGCCTCACCGTAGAGCGACTGGAAAGCCTGGATGTAGTTGACAAGGTCTAATCACCATGTTCGGTTCCCTATCTACCGAGCCTCTGCCTGTTCCTTGAGTTCCGAAATCACCGGCAGCTTCGCTGCTTCCCAGGCAGCAAGGCCGCCGGCCATCTCGGCTAGATTCGTGATCCCGTACTGCTGCAGAATGCCGGCGGCGATCGACGAGCGGTAGCCGCCCGCGCAATGGACTGCAATGCGGCGGTCACGCGGAATTTCGGCGATGCGCTCTTGCAGATGGTTGAGCGGGACGTTCACGCTGCCTTCAACGTGTTTGGTCGCCCACTCGCGCGGGTTTCTGATATCCAGTAATAGCGGTGGACCGGCGCGCGCCAGTTCCTCCGCCACCGCGGGGGCACTGATGCGTTCTGTTGGCCATACCAAGTCGGGTCGGCCGGCAAGCGCCTCCATGCCCTCCCGCAGATAGCCAGTAACATGATCGAAACCGATTCGGCCCAGGCGCAGGGCCGCTTCCTTCTCGCGTCCCGGCTCAGCGACGATCACGATGGGTTTGGCGCGGTCAAGTACTGTACCCGCCCACGTGGCGTATTGGCCGCCGAGTCCGATGTTGATACTGCCGGCGAGGTGACCCTTCGCGTATTCGGCGGCGTCGCGGACGTCGAGAATCTGGGCGCCCGCATCTCCCATCCGCAAGACTTCATCGAGTTCAATGGGATGGAGAACTTGTTCGAGATTGCTGTCGAGCGAAGTGTGCTCGCGGGTGTTAAGAATGGCATCGTATGTGAAGTACGGAGGAGCGTCGGGCTGGTCCGCCGTGACCATCCGAACGAATTCGTCCTTGCTCGCCGGCTGCAGTGCGTAGTTCATCAGCCGTTGAACTCCTAGCGTAGAAACCGTGTCGGAGGAGAGATTCTTCCCGCACAGCGAGCCAGAGCCGTGGGCCGGGTAGACGAGGGTTTCGTCGGGAAGCCTCAAAAGTTTATTGTGGAGTGAGTCGTAAAGGTGGGAGCCGAGGTCGTGGGCACTCCACCCCAGCGACGCGCGCAAGTCCGGGCGGCCCACATCGCCGATGAACAGCGTGTCGCCCGTGAGAACAGCGTAAGGTTGCGCCGGGTTCTTCCCGAGATCGAACACCAGGATCGAGATCGACTCGATGGTGTGACCGGGAGTTTCCAGCACCTGCAGCCGCAGTCCCGGGAAGTCGAGGCTGTCGCCATTCTTCATGGCGACAAAGGCGTATTCCGCTTGGGCCCGGGCGCCGAGATGGATACTCGCGCCGCAACGGTCGCGCAACTCCAGGTGACCGGCGAGGAAGTCGGCGTGGAAGTGGCTGAGAAAGACGTGGCGGATCTGCAGCCCGGATTTTTCGGCGTCGACCAGGTATTGCTGAATGTCGCGCTGGGGGTCGACGATGATCGCGGTCGAGCTGGCCTCGTCTCCAATCAGATAGGAGGCGTGAGCCAAGCACCCCAGATAGTATTGTTTCAAAATCATTGAGGTCTGCAGTTTAGCACCGCTGTTGTCGGCGGCCAGTGGCGAATTCATTCAGGCAGTTGGTAGATTTGTAAGCGGAAACGAATGTTCAACGGTGAACAATCAACCTATGTCGCACAACGAGGCCGAAACTTTAGCGCGTGAATTATTGTCCGCGTATGAGACGGACCAGATAGTGCCGCTCCTTCCGTCGGCGCGCCCCGGTTTCGATCTCAACATGGCTTATGAGGTTGAAGCGACACTCAAGCGATTTCGCGAACTTGGTGGACACCGGGCTGTCGGCCGCAAAGTTGGCTATGCCAATAAGGCCATGTGGCGTGTCCTCAAGCTCGAAACCCTGGTCTGGGCTCACATGTATGACGATACGGTGGAGCAAAGCAACCGCAACTCCGCCACGCTGGCGCTTGCACATTCCCGTTCTCTGAAGATCGAACCGGAGATTGTTTTCGGCTTGAAGCAACCGATTATTGCTGAAGGCCTCGATGCCGCCGCTGCCCTTGAATCCGCGGAATGGCTCGCGATGGGATTCGAAATCATTGATTGTCCTTTTCCGGACTGGCGTTTTCAGCCAAGCGATTTCGTGGCGTCCTTTGGACTTCATGCCGCACTGGTGATCGGAGAACGGGTGCAGGTGCGGCCCGACTCGATTGCAGGGCTCGTGGACGAGCTGGCTCGATTTAAGGTGCGCATTTCAAAGAACGGCGAGTTTGTGGAAGAAGGATCCGGGAGGAACTGCTTGAGGAGCCCCGCCTTGTGCTTGGCGGAACTCGGCGCGGCCATCTTGCGGCGATTCCCGGGCCAGCCCTTGAGTGCTGGGGAGACCGTCAGCTCCGGAACGCTAACAGCCGGACATCCAACCGACAGAGGCGATTTCTGGACCGTCCAGGTCGAAGGGCTGCCGCTTCCTCCACTGACATTGCGCCTGGCTTGACACTGGTTCGCCTAATGAATGAATTTCGACGACGTACTTGCGCTTCCATTGGTCAGTGACATTGTTAGCCGGCACATCATTGCCGACGGGCGACCTTGCGCCGGGACTGTCCAAACCGAGTCTCCAGCGTTGCCACAATGCACATCACGTAGAAGAGTGCTGCATTGGCTGGAATCTGCAAATTGAAGTCGACGAAACTGTGAACCAGAATACCGGTAGCGCCCAGCATCGCCGCCAATGCGACCGCGCCATTGATGTCCTCCGGCCAATTCCCCAGCTTCTTCAAGGCACCCCGGTACATGACGATGACAAACCAAAGCATGGTGGCGAATCCAAGGCCGCCCATCTCCACCAGTAATTGCAGATAATCGTCGTGGGCTTCGTTCACAAAAAAATTAGTATGGAAAGTTCGAAACTGCGGATAAATGTCGGGAAATACCCCCAGCCCCCATCCCAGCCAGGGTTTGTGCGCGAACATCTTCAGGGCGTCGCGATTAACAGTCATCCGCAGCCCTCCAGATAACTCGGCGCGGGCTTCGGTGTGGATGCTGGCCATGCGCCTCGCCAATTCACCGCCACCTAACCAGGCCAGAAGAGCAACCCCAATCACCAGAAACACTCCGAAAAGCAACGCAACGCGGCGGCCCTTTCGCTGACTAATCAAAATTCCGGCCAAGATTGCCATCTGCACCGCGAAAGCTGCCATCCCGCCCCGGGAACCGGAAAGAAAAATCGTACCGGACATTGTAGCTGCGGCGATGGCGGCCAGAGTCCGGCGCGGCCCACGCGCGTTGCGAGTTAGAGCAAATACCAGTGGAATCGGCGCCAGCATTTCCATGAGGCCGGCATAGTGGTTGTGGTTGACGTAAGGACCGTAGATCCAACCTCCAGAACGCGGCATTCTCAGCCAATACAGTTTGCTGTTTGACGACATGCTTTGGATCAAGGCAAACATGGCGACCGCAAAGCCGTAGACCGGAACCACAATCGCTAGCGTTTTTACCTGCGACGTTCTACGGAGACATTGGACCGCCAGGAAACAAAGCAGACCATACGCGCAATACAGCAATGCGCTCGACAAGGTTTCGTAGCGATAAGCAGTGCGGCCAGTGATCACTTGCAGTGCAACCAGCGCCGCAAAGATCAGTATGGGTGGAAATAGTGGATTCCAAACTACCAGCAGTTCACCGGATTTGGCCTGCCGAAGGGCCCAGAGTACGAACAGGAGGGACGCGCTCCACTCCAAAATGAAGATCGACCAAGGTTCAACTGCGCCAAAGGCCAGCGGATTAAAAAGCAACAGGCCAAAAACGCCGCAGAAGATGACTGAGTCGAGCGTAGAGCCACGAGGTAGTTGCTCCACGGTTGCGTCGGCTTCCAGCGGTCGTAGCGTGGGAGATGTCATTAAGCTTTCAATTTTTCATCGGGCTGCCGGCGCCAGTCGGATGTCGTCAATCCAAAGTTTGCCTCGTATGGGACTTCCCGCCGGCAGGCGTTGTATTCGCAGCACCAAAAGTCTTGTGTCGGGTCCGGTGGTGAATGTCCCGTTGATTTTTTGCCAGGAATCAGCGTCTTTCAAAGGGTCGCTGACAAAATAGGTGGCTTCACTGTACAGGTCCTGGATGGCGAATCGTGGGCCGCCGGCGCCCTGCATATCTTCGGACTTAAAGTAGGCGGAAAAATCATAAGACGCGTTTGCTTCTACCGGAATCAGCTGCCGGATGCCGGCGTCTTCAATACCTCGGCTATCAATCGAGATCAAGAGAGAGCGGTGTCCGGTATGCGACTGGGTCGGATCGAGCGCCAGCGAGACGTCTTTCGACTGCTGGTAAAGCCAATCGAATCCCCCGTTGAGCACCGGCAAACTGAAATCGCCATTGATCACAAGATTTTTCGTCGATGGCTGATAAGCGGACAGCCCGCATAGACTGGCTGACTGTTGCCAGACCAGGCGTGCCTGATCGATTTCGCGCTGTCCGACGAGGTAGCGAATGTAGTCAAAGACGTGACGGGCCTCAATAGGTTCGTGGAGATGTGCCAATTGCGCCCAAACTTTGGCTGCGCCAACGGTCTCCTTCTTAGAAACTAGAAGATCCAGAAATGCGAGATAGACGCTGGAAATCGGAGGGACGGCGTCTCGCAAGAGAGCGTCCACGTCGGGCTCGGCCCTCCAACAGAGTTGCAAAGCTGCCGATGGCAGGTAAGGGTCATTCGCCATCACCACACGAAATTCACGAAGCGCCTTGTCCGTCTCCCCCTGAACCAGATAGAGATTCGCGGCCTCCCAGGCGACGTCAGGGGTGGTTGGGTCGGCGACGATCGCATGTTCAAGGGCGTCCTTCTGACCCTGCGTATCGCCCAGGAATTGGTAGACCGCTGCCAGGTCAAACCAGTAACGTGCCTTATGAGGATTTAGCGCCACGGCTGTGCGGTACGATTGGGCCGCGGCTTCAGGAGATCGTTCCACCAACCAGAAGTAGCGGCCAAGCCGGTACGGAAAATCCGCATTTCCAGGCTGCAGCCGAATAGCCAGCTGCAGGCTAACCCGGTCAACCTTCCGAGAAAAGTAGGCCGCCAGAAACTCGCTTAGGGTGAAGCCACAATATGCGACACCAGTGAGCAGGGCGAGCGTGAGCAATAAAACTTTTCGGCTCCAGCTCGGGAGTGGTATTCGCATGCGAGTAGTTACCGGCAATGGGAGATCACCGCGGGTGAGCCCCTCATCCGACTAAGACTTACGGGTGACCACAGCCCAGGCTCTGGTCATCTGCCGTGCATTGTACTCGGCCACCAGTAGGGTTAGAACCTACTAGCCCTGCCATCAGAAACCACGTTACCGTAATCGAGGTAACCCGCACGGTGCCAATCCTTCCGTAATCTTCTACTGTCTGCAAGCAACTCCGATACTGAGCTTGGCCCATGGCTCACCTCCCCCAATCGTACGCGAGTTACCGCAGCCCGCGCATCCGCCTTGCTGATGTCACCCCCGCCGTCCTTCGTTTGCCGGACGGACATTGCAGTCCAGGCAAATTGGAAACCCTTTCTCTCACTGGCGGCTTGCTCGACATGGCAGACGTGTTGGATCGCGGATCCCGCGTCAAGTTGATGTTCCTCACTCATACCGGACCGGTACTTGGCGCAGCCGAAATGTTGAATCCTGTGTCCGCCACCCAACAGCCGTTCCGGTTCGTTGCGCTCGAGGAAGACGATCAGCGCAGACTGCGAGCGGCGGTTGAGTCGTCCTTGGATCAGAACCATGGCGAGGAAGCGTGGATAGAGAAATATAGAGCGACGCTGGTCCATCGGAATCCCGCAAGAAAAAGCACCTTTCGGATCGTTCTCGGAGCTCTCACCCTGCTCACGCTTTGCTTGGGAAGTGCCGTCTACGTACTGCACATCCATTTGCTGAGATGACACCTGCGGAATCGAATACCCGTCGTTGGCAGCGACAGCAGGTCGATCTGCCAGTCTCCGTGGTAGTGCTTAACGGAGTGTCTCGGATCGTGATTCCTGGACGAGCCACAGAAATCAGTGAAGGCGGCATGGCTCTCTATGCGGGCATGATTCATCCCAAACGGGGTGACCTGGTCGAGGTCGAGTTCCAGATTCCATCTCACGCACGAGTCGCGGCCATGATTCGTAACCGCGCGTGTTTCTCTTTCGGATTGGAATTTCTCACGCCAGTTGTGACTGACAGCAGGACTGTGTCGCAATTAGCCGCCTTTGCCCTGATGCAAGGCCTTCAGGCTGAGGCGGAGCCGTCGGCTTCAGCGGCGGAAAACGCGGCTTCTGCTTACACCATGCTCGCGCAGGTTTTGCGACTGGAGGGTCAGCCCCTCGACGCTCAGGTTGTGGACCGGGCGGTTGTGTTATTCCTGAACATGAGGGATGTATGTTTGCGCCAACAGGCGCTAAGTATCAAGACGTTGCGAAGGCGCCTGGCAGCGCTGTATCGCGCGGGCCTGTTGCTGGCTGGTTACAACGGATTATTGAAAGCTGATGCGGGTCGCTAACTTTGGGAGAGCCGCCGTCACCTACCTGTCGGAAAACTGCGAAAGGTTGATTGGATAAGAGCGAAGGCTCGATCCGAAACCGGTAGTCTACGGTTGAGGACCAAGGCTTCTGGAAGGAAGGAGCCTTCGCCCGGTGCCCCAGGTTCACGTCCGTTCTTTGGACGTTAAGCTGGGTTGAGGAATATTCGGGCTGGCCTGCCCTTCGTTTTGATTTGCCTATTCCTTGCCGCCCCATGCCGACTCGATTTCGACTGTCCCACTTCGCGTCCAGATTGCTGGAAACGCTGCACACCGTGTGCCATGAAAAAGCCTACGCCCGTACGCTCCGGATTACAGTGCCACCAGGTTAGCGTCCAAAAAACGGCGCGAACCTGGGCACCAGACACGCTTGAAACCGCGTATTCGCTATATCTTCGCCCATGCTTTACACCTCCTGCTAGAATGCCTACTTCATAGAAGTCGAGAACTTTTGGAGCCACCAGAACGTATAACAATTGTGGGGCTAAGCCTGGGGTGTGCTTAGGCTAAAAGACCAGGAGTTCCGGGGAGTGCGGGTTGGAAGACGCCCAGGTCGTGGGAATGCTTGTCCGTCGCTGCGTCGCCGGCGACGCCGTGGCCTGGGAGGAAATTGTGCAGCGATACAATCGCCGAATCTACAACATCTGCTATCGCTTCGCAGGATCAGCCGATGACGCCCAGGACCTCACCCAGGAGGTCTTTATCAAGATGTATCGCACGCTAAATTCCTACGACATGGAGCGGGGCGCCTTCATGACCTGGGTGACCATCATTACCCGCAATCTGCTGGTGGACCACTTCCGCAAAAGCAAGCAGGATCGTGTGACTGATTCGATCGATGCTGCGCCTTCGGAGCACGAGGACGCCACACCGTTGAGCGATAAGATTCAAGACAGGACGCCAACTCCGGACGCTAGCGCGCAGAACCGGGAGACCCGGGAAACCGTGCATCGGGCGTTGCAGAAGCTCTCCCCGGACCTGCGCGAAGCCGTGATTCTGCGCGATCTGCAAGACATGGACTACCGGGAGATTGCGACCGTATTGCGCGTCCCGGAAGGGACCGTGAAGTCCAGAATAAACCGCGGGCGAGCGGAACTTGCGCGCCTGCTACAACGTACATATAGGCAGGTAATGTGATGGCGGGTGAAAGCAAAAACGGAATGCAGTGCGTAGAGTTTGAGGCTCTCCTCAATGAAGCCCTGGATGAGACTTTGAAGGGGCAAAAGCTGGAGAGCTTCCAGGCTCACGCCCGGACCTGCGCCGTCTGTGGCCCTCTGTTGGCTGAAGCCGACGCCGGCCAGCGCTGGTTGAAGTCACTGGCCGAGGTCGAGCCTCCGGTTAATCTGGTGGACAACATTCTGGTGGCCACGTCCGGGCTGGATACTTCCCGCCGGCACGCTACCGCTCGCGCTCCTCTCTCTGATTCCTGGTTCGAGCGGGCGCAGGAGTGGGCAGGCGGCCTCGTCAATCCTGTTTTTGCCGTGGCGCGCCAGCCCCGCTTTGCCATGTCATTCGGCATGGCATTTTTCTCTTTGTCGATCGGGCTGAGCATGACCGGCGTTAAGGCGAGTGACCTGCGGCACGCGGACTTGCGGCCCAGCGCCATCAAGCGCGCCTACTATGAGAGCACCGGCCGGGTGGTGAAGTATTACGAAAACATTCGCTTCGTTTACCAGATTGAATCGCGGATGCGCGAGTTCAAGCGAGCAACCACGCCGGCTGAACCTGCTCCCGAGCAGAACCAGCAGCAAAACGAACAGCAAAACAAGGAACGCAAAAACAACAATACTAGTGGACAACCTGAACAACAACGACAGGAGCGCAACTACAGCCAGGGGGAGAGCCAGCCAGTGCTGGCCGCTGCCCCAGACATTCCACCTGTAGTGACGATGACCACTTACAGGAGGTTTGTATGAATTGCGCCAATCACCCCGATATTCAGTCGGTGGCGTATTGCCGCACTTGCGGAAAGCCGCTGTGCGCGAACTGCACTCGCGACGTGCGGGGTGTGGTTTATTGCGAGAACTGCCTGGCGGCCAGACTCGAGGGAGTGCAGCCGCCACCGGCAGCTCCGGCTGCGGGGTTTACTTCGCCATCGGCAGTACCAGTCGGCTCAGGCGGCGGCCCAAACCCAGCCCTGGCAGGAATCCTGGCCGGATTCTTTCCCATCGGGGTCGGAGCCGTCTATACCGGACAATACGCCAAGGGCCTGGCACATCTGCTAATTTTCACCGGCATTGTCTGGGGACTGTCTTCCGGCCACATGGGCGGCTTGGAACCGATCCTCGGGATTGCCATGGGATTTTTTTACGTCTACCAAATCATTGACGCCGTGCGCTCCGCCAAAGCGATCCAGACCGGGCAACCCGTACCCGATCCGTTTGGCCTGGGCCGGACTTTTGGCACCGGAGACAGGAGTGATCTATCGAAAGCGCCGGTGGGAGCAGTGGTGTTGATTGGGCTGGGCGCACTCTTCATGCTGCACAACATAGGACTTTGGTCCCTCAGCCTGGATCGCTTCTGGCCGGTCGTCTTGATTGCGATCGGGGCATGGCTGTTCGCTCGCCGCTGGGGTCTGATAGGACACGTGAACTACGACTGTGAGCGGTGCCGTGCCCGCTGTCTCATGGGACCGGCTGTGTTGGTCACCCTGGGAATGCTTTTTTTGCTGGAGACGCAAGACGTAATTTCCTTTGGACGCACCTGGCCCGTACTGCTGGTCGTAATCGGATTGGTTAAGGTCTATCAGAGCAGTGCTTCGAATGCCGGCCACATCGGCGGGCCGCCGCCCACGAGCGCAGGGTCGAGTGGTCCGGGGCCGACCACAGCAGCAACGGGTGAAGTACATTTGCCTTCCAGTGAGGTGAAAAATGGCTAGCCCAACGCAAGTGCCACCGGCCAGGTCACGCCGCTCGTTTGCCGGTCCGTTCGTACTGATCGTGTTGGGGATTTTCTTCCTCCTCGGAAATATCGGTGTGCTGCACTGGTTTACCCTCGGACACTGGTTCGCGCGCTACTGGCCCTTGCTGATCATTCTGTGGGGCGTCATCAAGCTGCTCGAATACCAGCAAGCGCAGCGTGAGGGTACTAGAGCACCGGGAATCGGCGCCGGTGGAGTCTTCTTGCTGATCGTCCTGATTGTTGCCGGGCTTTCTGCCACGCAGGCTTCGCGCGTCAACTGGGGAGAAATTCGCGACCAAATCGATATTGGGGATGGCGATTTCGAGCTGTTTGGACACTCTTACAGCTATGACGACCAATTACAGCAGAGCTTCCCGGCGGGTTCCAGTCTGCGTGTTAACAGCACGCGTGGAGCGGTCAATGTGAAGCCCTCTGAAGACGGACAAATCCACGTCGCGATACACAAGCGTATCAACGCGGAAAGCCAGTCAGATGCCGACAAATTCAATGCTGGCGCCAAAGCCCAGATCACGCTCAACGATGGCGTGGTCACCGTGAGCGCAAACAGTGAAGGCGCGGGCAATCATTCCATCACAGTCAATCTGGATGTCTCCGTTCCCCGGAAAGCTTCTATCGTCGTTTCCACTCGCCACGGCGATGTGAACGTTACCGGGCGGGATGGGGACGTGGACATCGCCGGCCAGCACGGTGATATCTCCGCGACCGATATCAACGGCAAAGTCAGCCTCAACCTTGGACACAGTTCCGCCCGGGTATCCCAAATCGCTGGTGACGTTTCCGTGCAGGGAGGCGGAGGCGATATTTCGGTGCAGGACATTCAAGGCGCAATGCGCTTGAGTGGTGAGTTCGACAGCATCAAGTTCGCCAAGATTGGCGGCGAGGTTACGTTCAAGTCGGCCCGGACCGACATGGAATTCTCCCGGCTTAACGGTGACCTGGACATGGATTCGGGCGATTTGAGGGCCAGCGACTTGATCGGGCCGTTCCGCTTAATCACTCGCTCGAAGGACATCCGTATGAACGATGTCTCCGGAGACGTCCGCCTGCAGGACGAGAACGGCGCGATTGAGCTGCACATGAGTAAGCTCGGTAGCATGCAAGTGGACAATCGTAAAGGTGACATTCGGGTCTACGTGCCGGACAAGGCCAACTTTCAAGTTGACGCGCGAGCTCGGGGCGGGGAAGTGCAGTCCGACTTCAGCGAGTTGAAGGTCAGCAACGCGGACGATCAAGGTGTCGCCACGGGTACGATTGGTACAGGTGGACCGCGCCTGGTTCTCAACAACGAACACGGAACGATTGATATCCGCAAGGGATCGTCGCTGGCGGAACTTCCAGCGCCACCACGGTCTCCGAAACTCCCCAAGACGCCGACGCCGCCTAAGCTACCCGAACCGACCGAGAACTAAGAGGATTGGTAGAGCGACGAAATCGACGGAGGGGGGCAGCCGTCGCGAGATTCACCCCGGGAATGCGGAATCCGAACTAGAGATAGCGTGCCAGAACTACTTGGCTGTGGTTGTCGACGAACTACTGGTCAACGAGCGCTGTGTGATCAACCCCACTCCTAACCCGCCAGCAGCTCCCGCCAGCATACCCATCAAAATCAGAACGATGGTGCTCTCGACTAATGTGTCTTTGCCAGCCCTGAACATCAAGTTTCCCCCTTCCATCGGATCACCAAACAATTCTACCGCTTAACCCCATTTCGTCAAGCCCACTAGAGCGCTATCAGACGCTAGAATTGGCCACCCAAACACACAATATTGAGGTGTTGGTGCAGTTTGATTGTCATTCCGAACAAGCGTTCTTTGCGCCGTGAGGAATCTGGGCGAGCCGCGCGTTGCGTCGCGTTCTTTTTCGACGCAATAATCGCGCGTTTGGCTCGCTTCCCTGTCAAACTGCACCACTACCCAGGCCCGCCTCCCCTTACGTCGTCACCTGTGTCCGTGTTATGTTCAATTTCTTCTCATTCACACGCAGCGCATCCGTAGAGGGCAGCCTGAGAGATGATCCGTTCTTATAAGGGTATGACGCCAGCTGTTCCGCCTTCGTGCTACGTCGACGAGTCAGCGCAGGTCATTGGCGACGTAGTTCTCGGAGAGCATGCCAGCGTCTGGATGAACGCCGTCTTGCGCGGGGACGTGAATTCGATCCACCTGGGTGCGCACTCGAACGTGCAGGATTGCGGCGTGCTTCACGGCATGAAGGGGCAGTATCGGGTGTCGGTCGGTGAATATGTGACCGTGGGACATTCGGTTACGCTGCACGGCTGCGTGGTCGAAGACCGTTGTCTGATCGGTATGGGAGCGATCATCCTGAACGGTGCCCACATTGGTGCCGGTTCGATCATCGCAGCCGGGACTCTGATTCCGGAGAAAACCGTGGTCGAGCCGGGTTCGCTATGGATGGGCTCTCCGGGCAAGTTCCGCCGCAAGCTAGAGGAAGAAGATCAGGAGATCATCATGCGGTACGCGCGAAATTATCTGGAGTACAAGGAAGCATATCTGCGGGAGCGGGCAGGCAGCGAGAGCATCGTACTCAAATGAATTGTCCCAGCGAATTGTCATCCTGAGCGGAGCAGGAAATTCTTTGCGCGCTTAGAGTGATTTGCTTAGCGAACTTTGTGGTCAAGAGCTTTTAACCGCAAAGGACGCAAAGATACGCTGCGAAGAACACGAAGAAAACAAGTTGGATCTAGGTATCCTTAGCCCGGGCGCCCGATGACTGTAAGGATTCTTCGCTTCGTTCAGAATGACATTTTCGTTTAGCTAGGAGCCGGAAGCTAAAAGCTTATGATCAAAGCTGTTCGAGGAACGCGCGATCTTCTGCCGCCGGAAACTGCGCTGTGGAACTTTCTCGAGGCGGCCGTGCGCGACGTCTTCCGCGCCTACAACTTCCACGAGATTCGCACCCCAATTTTCGAGAGCACGGAGCTGTTTTCACGCAGCGTGGGCGAAGAAACAGACATCGTCTCAAAAGAGATGTATACCTGGGAAGATCGCTCACGTGCGGAAAGCGAAAAGGGCCAGTCCCTCACCTTACGCCCCGAAAACACCGCCGGCGTGGTCCGCGCCTACATCGAGCACAAACTTTGGGATCGAGGTCTCAACAAGCTCTACTACATCGGACCGCAGTTCCGCAGAGAGCGTCCGCAGAAGGGCCGCTATCGGCAGTTTTACCAGATCGGCGCGGAGGTCATAGGGCCGCCGAGCGCCGACAGCGAGTCTCCGGCACGCGATGCTGAAGTGCTGGAGCTGCTCGCCACATTGCTCGATCGCCTCGGCATAATTGGGTGGAACCTGGAGCTCAACTCCGTCGGCTGCCCCAAGGATCGCGTCGTCTACAACGAAGCGTTAAGGAAAGCGCTCGACCCGGTAGTGGGACAAATGGACGCCGATTGCCAGCGACGCGCGGTCACAAATCCGCTGCGTGTGTTCGACTGCAAAGTTCCGGAGGACCAGCCCATTATTGAGAAGCTGCCGCGCATCAGCCAGTTTCTCGACGAACCTTGCCGCCAGCATTTCCAGCAGGTACAGGAAATCTTGAATGCGGTCGGCGTGCGATTTTCCCTGAACGACCGTCTGGTGCGTGGCCTCGACTATTACACGCGCACCGCTTTCGAGTTCACGCATGGCGCGTTGGGCGCGCAGAATGCGATTCTAGGTGGCGGCCGCTACGACGGTCTTTCTGAATCGCTCGGCGGACCGCCGGCTCCAGGCATCGGCTTTGCCATTGGAGAAGACCGCCTGGTGCTCGCCCTGAAAGAGTCAGCCGAAGCAGTCTCGCACAAGCCCGACGTTTACATCGCGCCGTTGGGCGCCGGCATGGACCGCGAGGCGGCTCGCCTGGCGCGGGAGTTGCGTCGTCATGATGTTGTGGTGGAGTTGGGCGACGAAAGCTTTCGTCTAAAGAAGTCGCTGGAAACGGCCAGCAAAATCGGCGCCCGCTTCGCCCTGATCGTGGGCGAGAATGAAGTGAAGGCTGACTCTTTCGCGCTGAAGAACCAGGAAACCGGAGAACAGGTTTCCGTCCCTCGCGCCGAATTGGCCCAAAAGATTCAGTCCAGTCATTAGACTTGCTGGGGATCATAGAGACGATTTCCAGCAAGTTGGTAGCGAAGACCGCGCTCAAGTTCCAGCAGACCCCCGGCAAGGCGTCAGATCGACCAGTCGATACAAACCGGAGTCTTCCCCACCAGTTATAATCACCGATTCCGGTGTGCAATCTTATTTCCCTCTGAAGGGACACGGCTTGCTCGACTTTCTCGGCGATCTACGACGCACTCACATGTGTGGCGCCTTGCGCGCTTCCGATTCGGGTAAGACGGCCGTGCTCATGGGCTGGGTCAACCGTCGTCGCGACCTCGGCAATCTGATTTTCGTCGACGTGCGCGACCGCACCGGCGTCACTCAAGTCGTCTTCAATAAGGAACGCGATCCAGCGGTTCACGAAAAGGCCAGCACGCTGCGCAACGAATATGTGATCGCTGTTATTGGCAAGGCCAAACAGCGCGTACCCGATACCATCAACAAGAACATTCCGACCGGCGAAGTTGAATTGATCGCGGAAGAACTGCGCATTCTCAACGAGTCGAAGCAACCGCCATTTCTGCCCAGCGAAACCGTGCTCCCCAATGAAGAAATGCGCCTCAAGTATCGCTACATTGACCTGCGGCGCGATGCTATGCAGCAAAATATCGAGCTGCGGCATAAAGTCTCCATCGCAATTCGTGACTATCTCTCAGCGCAGGAATTCTTCGAGATCGAAACCCCGTTTATGACGCGCTCCACGCCGGAAGGGGCGCGCGATTATCTGGTCCCCAGCAGGGTGCAGCCGGGAAGTTTCTATGCACTGCCGCAGTCGCCACAATTATTCAAGCAGATCCTCATGATCTCAGGCTTCGATCGCTACTTCCAGATCGTGCGCTGCTTCCGTGATGAAGATTTGCGCGCCGATCGTCAGCCTGAATTTACCCAGATCGATCTGGAGATGTCCTACCCGCAGCCCGAACGCGTGTGGGAGGTGGTGGAGGGCTTCTTGACGGCTGCGTTTAAGGCGGCAGGACATACGATCAAGACGCCGTTCCCGCGCATGAGCTATGACGAAGCCATTCGTCTTTACGGCAGCGATAAGCCGGATATGCGCCTGCCTGCAATGACCGATGTGTACAAAGCGTTCACCGCCGCGGATCTCGCTACCCTTGCTGTAAACCCGAGTCTGCCGATTGTGGCCATCCGAATTCCGCAGGTCGGCGAGCTTTCTCGCAAAGATCGTGACGAAATCAAGCCGCTGTTCATCGCTAAGGGCAGCGCGAAACTATTCGAAGACTTCAAGCGGCTAGAGAAAAACTTTCCCCAGGCGGCGGCCGGGATTCGCCAAAAAAGCGCTGCCGAAGCGAGCGATCTGGTCGTCGTCGTCGCCGGGGACGGCAAGCCAGGGGAGCACAAGTCGGAAGGCGGCGTGAAGCCGGAGGTCAAGCAGCACGACCACGCCGTTTATACCGCCGCAGGACTGCTCCGGATCGCGCTGGCACAAAAGTATGCCGACCGGCACGGCGCCTTCAGGAAGAGCGGCGATCCCGACAAGGATTTCCGGTTCCTCTGGGTCACCGATTTCCCCATGTTCGAATGGGACGAGGACGGCAAGCGCTGGGCCGCCGCTCATCATCCTTTTACGTCTCCGCACGAACACGACATGGACAAGCTCGAGTCGGATCCGGCGGCCGTCCGAGCTCTGGCTTACGATGTCGTCTTGAACGGCACCGAGCTCGGCTCAGGTTCAATCCGTATTCACCGCCAGGACATCCAACGCAAAATCTTCCATGCCCTCGGCATGACCGAAGATGAAGCCCGCTCTCGCTTCGGCTTCTTCCTTGAAGCGCTGGAGTACGGCACCCCTCCGCACGGCGGGATCGCGCTGGGACTCGACCGCATTGTGATGATCCTGGCTGGCGCCGATAGCCTGCGCGAAGTGATCCCGTTCCCCAAAACTGCCCGAGCTGTGGATCTAATGGTGGATGCCCCGACCCCGGTCAATGAAGCTCAGTTGAAGGAGTTGGGGATTCAAGTGAAGAAATAGCTTTTAAACGAACAGGTACCTCAGCGGCTGAAGCCGGTTTCTACTTGAGAACAGTATCGCAGCGCTGAAGCGCTGCGCCACCCAAAAGCAATTCCAGGCCAAGAGGAATCTCGCGGCGACCGATGATCAAAGCTTCAGCCCCGCCCTCACTTGGAGACTGTTCGCTGCTTGCGAAAGGCATGCAGAATAACCGCGCTGCTTACCGCAAAACTTCCGATGGCTCCCAGCGCGAAGCTCTCCGCAATCTGCGGACTCAGGTGCAGCAAATCGCCCAGAAGAGCGGCGAGAGCAAACACGATTCCTAGGACATTCAGCCACATCGGTGGGCGCACGGCATTAATTTTCTGATCATTGTGAAACCGCAGTTGCAACAGCACCGCGGCCAGTCCGATGGCGCCAACCACTACCACAGCCAGAGGACTGAAAAACGCCCGACGGTTGGTGAAAAGCACCACCAGGGCAAGAACACCGCAGAGCAAGGCCGAGGCAATCAC
This sequence comes from Terriglobales bacterium, assembly GCA_035512155.1. Lineage (GTDB taxonomy): Bacteria > Acidobacteriota > Terriglobia > Terriglobales > Acidobacteriaceae > JABCYV01. The sequence goes on from DATKEN010000011.1 coordinate 16,895, forward strand.
CGTCCCGCGGCGAGGTCGAGATGCAGGCTTGGTCAATTCGCCCTCAGGCACGAATGAACCCATTGTAGTCAGAGTGAGCCGCGGTTGCGAGTGTCGAGTAAAACACCGCTCGCCCTGGGCAGGGAGAGATCACTTCGCAACGTAGTTGATTTAAAAAAGGGGAAGCCGAAGCCTCCCCCTGAGGTTGCCCTTGGTCTGATCTAGAGGGCCGCGCAGACAGCCTTTACTTCGGTGTACATCTCGAGCGCATCGTGGCCCATCTCACGACCCCAGCCGGATTGCTTGTATCCGCCGAAGGGCAGTGCGGCGTCGAAGATGTTGTAGCAATTGATCCACACCGTGCCGGCGCGGAGTTGGGCGGCGAGGCGGTGGGCTTTCTGGATATCGCGCGTCCAAATTCCCGCAGCCAGGCCGTAGACCGAATCGTTGGCCTGAGCGACCAGTTCTTCGGCATCCTTGAACGGAATCACCGTGACCACCGGGCCAAAGATTTCTTCTCGCACCACTTTCATCTTCTCGTTAGTGTTCACCAATACGGTAGGTTTGACGAAGTAACCCTTGTCGCCTTGCCTGGCACCTCCGGTAACCGCCTTCGCCCCTTCAGAAAGTCCTGACTCTAGGTAACTGCACACGCGGTTGAGCTGTTCTTCCGAAACCAGCGGGCCCATGTCCGTGGAGGGCTCCATGCCGGAGCCGACCTTGATTTTCTCGGCGCGCGCGGCGACACCTTCGACGACCTTGTCGAAAATTCCGTTCTCCACGTATAGCCGGGACCCGGCGCAACAGCATTGTCCGTGATTGAAAAAGATGGCGCTGGCAGAGCCGGCGATGGCGGCATCGAGATCAACGTCACCGAGAACAACATTGGGAGATTTGCCACCTAACTCCAGCGATACTTTCTTCAGATTTCCGGCGGCAGCTTGCAGGATGATTTTGCCGACTTCCGTCGATCCTGTGAAAGCAATCTTATCGACTCCAGGATGCGCAGCCAATGCAGCCCCCGCAGTCTCGCCATATCCCGGCACAATGTTGACCACTCCGTCTGGAATACCAGCTTGCTGGATCAACTCCCCGAGGCGCAAACACGACAGCGGAGTTTGCTCCGCGGGCTTGAGAACCACGGTGCATCCGGTGGCCAGGGCCGGACCGAGCTTCCAAGCCGCCATGAGCAGTGGGAAATTCCACGGAATAATCTGGCCCACAACGCCGACCGGCTCGCGCAGAGTATAAGCCAGATACTTCGCGCCAGGCGTATAGGGCACCGAAAGCGGTATGGTGTTGCCTTCAATCTTGGTGGTCCAGCCCGCCATGTAGCGAAACAGATCCACTGCCAGGGGAACATCGGCAGCCCGAGCCACTTTTAGCGGTTTGCCGTTGTCCAGGGTTTCGAGTTCCGCGAATTCTTCCAGATTCTCCTCGATCAAATCCGCGATCTTCCATATAAGCCGGCCACGCTCCGAGGCGGTCAGCTTCGACCACGGACCAGTCTCGAAAGCAGCACGAGCGGCTTTGACGGCTAAGTCGATATCTGCTTTGTCACCTTCGGCTACCCGGGCGAGAACCTCGCCGGTTGCCGGGTTATAAGTCGGGAATGTCTTGCCCGACAGCGCTTCCACCCACTTGCCGTTAATGAGCATCTTGTGGGTGCGAGAAACAAAGTTGCTAACTTTTTCTTCCGGTTGCGCGAACTTCAGAGCAGTCGCCATGGGTTCCTCCTCATCGTTTGCTGGCGCGGTGGAAATTGTAGCTCATTCCGGTACCCTTGGACTCATTAGGCGCGCTTCATATCCTGCTTTTAAAGAAAAGAGGACGTTTCCATCAGCAAGACCAGCGGCTCGTATGACCTGAAAAGCTACCGTGACTGAGCACTTGAGGTGCGGTTTATAAATCACACACTGGGTTCGGTTTCGCCATATTGGCTTCGTTCCTTACGGTGATATCCGTAGGAAAATTGTCACCGGTGATGACAAAATCCACAAGAATTATGTCGATTGTTGGTTGACAGGGCGTACTTCTTTTTTAGACTGGACATCAATCCCAACTAGGGAATAGAGAGAAAACAATGCCAGTTCAGCCTCAAGAGCAAGAAACTCTCAACGTAAAACTAGTTCACTTTACTAAACAAAACTCGCCTGATGAGCCCGTGCAGCTTGCCTTTTCCGTGGTTGATGAACAGGGCAAGGAGGAAATCATCACGGGCGAAATCCCGTACTCTTACGACCTATTCCGCCTCTGTCAGGAAAATGGATGGCTGAATATCCGTAGAGGCGTCGCCTCAATTCGCGAAAGCCGGACCCAACGCCGGGCCATGTCGGCCTGATTGGAGTTCCTTAATCGCAGCAGCAAACAAGGTGCGCTGGGACCTAATTTATATTCTCTTTCTCGGGACCCAGCGCACCTGACGTTTCCGGGATTCGAATCCAGCAGCCAATACCGTCTGCCTTCAGACCACTTCCCTTCTCACACCAACGTGGCTAACGAGCAGGCCGCAACAGCCTGCGATAAATCCGCTTTATCCTCCCCATAAATTTTAGTTTTCAAAAGTATTTGTGATGCGGGCGAGAAGAATTATGCATTGGACTGTCGCCATACCCCGGGTTAGTGTGCACTTGCGAGCTGCGGAGTGCGGCTTCCTACGCGGGCCACCGGCTTGGGCTCAAACCAGCTACCCTGGGCCAGCCTGAGCCGCGCCCGCACCAGTAGACTGGAGGACGACATCGGTATGACTGAAATTGCCAGACCCGGAAAGAAATTAACTTTAGGGGAGAAATTATCGCGGCTGAGGATCCGGTTGCGCGACCCGGAGTGGCGTCGATACGGCAAGCTGCTATTTGCCGGCAAAGTAGTGGGTGTTGGTTTGGTCTTGCTCGTCATCGTCGTCATCTCCGGGATATTCTTTGGTCACGTTTACGCCGCTGATTCGGAGGTCAAAGCCGCAAGTGTGGTGAATCCCATCAACACCGTCTGGACGCTGGTGGCTGCATTCCTGGTGTTTGGCATGCAAGTCGGTTTCACCATGCTGGAAGCTGGATTCTGCCGCTCGCGCGAGACTGTGAACGTGCTCATGGAGTGCATTGCGGACACATGTCTATGCGGAATTCTCTTCTACGCCTTCGGCTTCTCTTTCATGTTCAGTCACGGCAACGGCTTCATCGGGTATCACTGGTTCTTCCTGCAGGGAGCTCCTGCAACTTATGAAAGCACTGGGGTGGCATTTTTGGCCTTCTGGCTCTTCCAATTCGCCTTCGCCGATACCTGCTCGACCATCACTTCCGGGGCGATGATCGGACGCACTGGATTTCTGGGTGACCTGCTGTACAGCGTTGCAGTTTCGGGCTTCATCTATCCCATCCTCGGTCACTGGGCCTGGGGTCCGGATGGCTTTCTGGCGCTGATGGGCACAGACGGACAGTTCTTTTCATCCTTGGGCGTAGGCTTCCATGATTTTGCGGGATCGACAGTCGTGCATACCATTGGCGGATTCGTGGCGCTCGCCGGCGCCATCGTCCTCGGTCCGCGTTTGGGTCGCAGATTCAAGCGCGACGGTGGTGGCCCAATGATGCCGCACGATTTGACCATCGCTGCCACCGGCGGTCTGATCCTGTGGTTCGGGTGGTATGGCTTCAATCCTGGTAGCACACTCTCCGCGATGGATTTCGAAGGTATCGGTCGAGTGGCCGCGAACACGACCCTGGCAGCCTGCGCAGCGGGATTAACCGCCATGATTTATGCCCACATCTTGACCAAGAAGTGGGACATGAGCTTTACAGTAAATGGATTCCTGGCGGGCTTGGTCGCTGTCACCTGCCCTTGTTACTGGGTCAGTCCGGCGGGATCGCTCCTGCTGGGAGGTGTCGCCGGTGTGATTGTTGTAGCCGGCATCGAATTGCTGGAGTGGCTGCGCATTGACGATCCCATTGGCGCGGTTCCAGTGCATGGTATCGCGGGCATCTGGGGGACTCTGTCCTTAGGTCTGTTCGCTTGCGGCAAGTACGGATCGACCGGGCCGATTTCTCCAGACAACTCGGTTCCGCTGAAGGGGCTGTTCTACGGCGGCGGCACACAAGTGCTGGCTGCCCAAGCGATCGGAAGTCTGACAATTACCCTCTGCACATTCGCGGTAGCCATGGCGGTGATGCATCTGGTCAATGCCACAGGACTGCTCCGGGTATCGGAAGAAGGCGAGCTTTACGGTCTCGATTTGCACGAGCATGGTATGTCGGCCTATCCGGAATATGTCATCTCGGACGTGGGCTCACCTGTTGGCGCTGGTGTTTCGGAAGGCGGGACTGAGGAAAGGCCGGTCAGTATTCCTTGGCCAGTTCAAGTCAGTGGCCCCTCAAGGTCTGATGCTCAGCCGCAAGGTACTACGATCCGACGAGGTAATCCATCACAAGATACGGCGATGGGGGAATCGATCGCATAAGACCGCGCGCACCTACTCGCTTCTAACTACAGCGTATCGGCTCACTCCTTCTTGTCTCCTGAATTCTGATCTGACACACCCTCTCTGAACAGCTGTACGTCTGTGCCCTCCGTCATCTCCAACGATTCGTCGACCTTTTGGTTTATCCTTGCCTGCTTCAAGGAGAAACCGTGACTTCTAACCTCCGCAGCGTGGCATGGACTCTATCGTCCGTTGTGGTTCTAACCGTCCTGGCTCCAACCCAGGTGGTCGACTCTAAGCTGTATCAAGACATGCGCTGGCGATTGATCGGTCCTTTCCGCGGCGGCCGCAGCGTGGCCATCACTGGAATACCATCGAAGCCCAACGTTTTCTTCATGGCGCCGAACAATGGCGGAGTGTGGAAGACCATTGACTACGGTCGCACCTGGAACCCGATTTTCGACGACCAGCCCTCCGGCTCGGTGGGGGCGCTTGCGATCGCACCCTCGAATCCGGACATCATCTACGTAGGCAGCGGCGAGGGTTTGCGTCGCCCGGATCTTTCCACGGGAGATGGAATTTACAAGTCAACGGACGGCGGCGGCACCTGGCAGCATCTCGGCTTGCGCGATGGACAGCAGATCGGCACCATCCTCGTCGATCCGCACGATCCTAATCGCCTCTTCGTCGCGGTGGTCGGGCATCCGTACGGTCCAAATGCAGAACGGGGAGTATTTCGCTCGCTTGATGGCGGCCTGAACTGGGAGAAGGTTCTTTACAAGGATGAAAACACCGGCGCGATTGATCTGGCCTTCGACGCCTCGAATGCTCAAATCATTTATGCCGATATGTGGGCCTCGCGCCGCCCACCGTGGACCACCGGCAATTCCTACAAAGCCCCGGGAAGCGGCCTTTACAAATCAGTGGACGGCGGCACAACCTGGCGGCAATTGACCAAGGGTCTTCCGACGTGGTCTGACCATTTGGGCCGCATCGGATTGGGTGTCGCGCCGAGCGATGCCCACCGCATCTACGCGCTGGTGGATTCGCCGAGCCTTGGTGGTCTGTATCGCTCCGACGATGCCGGCGAGAGTTGGGACCGCATCAACTCCGACAAACGCATTTGGGGGAGAGGAGATGATTTCGCGTGCGTCCGGGTTGATCCAAAGGACAAGGACACAATCTACGTCGCTAATATTTCCACGTATCGATCATCGGATGGCGGCCGCAACTTTACAGCGATAAAAGGTGCGCCGGGAGGCGACGACTACCACACGGTGTGGATCAATCCAGAGAATCCGCAGATCATCGCGCTCGCGGTCGACCAGGGAGTCACGATCAGTGTGAACGGCGGACAGACCTGGAGTTCCTGGTACAACCAGCCAACAGCGCAGTTTTACCACGTCATCACCGACAACCAGTTCCCTTACTGGGTATACGGAGGCCAACAGGAGAGCGGAAGCATTGGCACTTCGAGCCACGGCGATGCTGGTGAAATCACGTTTCGCGATTGGTATCCGGTCGGTGTGGAGGAATACGGCTATGTGGCGCCTGATCCGCTCGACCCCAACGTTATTTTCGGAGGGAAAGGTACCAAATTCAATCGACTCACGGGACAGACGCAGGATGTCTCCCCGGTGGTTCTACGCACCGGACAGTATCGCTTCAATCGCACTGCACCTTTGATTTTTTCGCCGGTCGATCCGCACCTGCTTTTTCTGGGTTCGAATGTCTTGTTCAAGACGACCGATGGCGGGATCAATTGGCAGATCATCAGTCCTGACCTGACGCGTCAAGACCCTGGCGTGCCGTCCAGCCTCGGCGTATTTGTCGAGTCTGACGAAGCCAAAGGGAAGCATCGTGGCGTGATCTATTCCATTGCGCCGTCGCCTAAAGACGCGAGCCTGATTTGGGCGGGAACAGATGACGGTCTGATCTGGGTCACCCGCGATGCCGGGAAGAATTGGCAGAATGTAACTCCGGCCGAACTCACGCCGTGGAGCAAGTTGGCCCAAATAGACTCCTCCCACTTCGACGCGGAGACGGCGTATGCCGCAGTAAATCGCTTCCGCTTGGACGATCTGCATCCTTACATTTATCGCACCCAGGATGGCGGAAAAACCTGGCGCGCAATTGTCGACGGTATCCCTGCCAATGAGCCGGTAAATACAGTCCGTGAAGATTACGAGCGCAAAGGCCTACTCTTTGCCGGAACCGAGCGCACAGTCTACGTCTCATTCGACGATGGCGATCACTGGCAGCCGTTGCGACTGAATCTTCCTGCTACTTCGATTCGAGACTTAGTTATTCATCAGGACGACATCGTCGTGGGCACGCATGGACGTTCGTTCTGGATACTCGACGACATCACGCCTCTACGCCAGATCGGTTCCTTCAATTCGGATGCTTATCTGTTTGCGCCGCAGCTGACGTATCGTGTGCGGCGCAGCAACAACACTGATACCCCGCTGCCGCCGGAGGAACCGGCTGGACAAAATCCTCCTGACGGTGCCGTGATTGACTATGTCTTGAAATCGGCCTCATCGGGGGAGGTCACGCTCGAAATTGCTGACGAATCCGGAAAATTGATTCGTCGTTTTTCGAGCGCTGACCAGCCGGAACCGTTGAATGAGAACGAACTGAATATCCCAACCTATTGGATCCGTCCGCCGCGAATCCTTTCATCCGCTGGCGGGATGCACCGGTTCGTTTGGGATCTGCACTATCCATCGCCGGAATCGGTCGAGCATGAGTATCCGATTTCAGCCATCTACCATGACACGCCGCGTTATCCGCTGGGCCCCGCGGTTCTTCCAGGCCGGTATGTCGTAAAGCTCACCGTCGATGGCCAGAGTTACTCTCAGCCGCTTACCATAAAAATGGATCCACGGGTAAAGACTCCAATCGACGGCCTGCGGCAGCAGTTTGAACTGGAGTCGAACATCGTCCAATCCATGAATGTTGATTATGAAGGGCTGCAGCAGGTCCGTAGTCTGCGGGAGGAGCTCATCAAGAAAGGTCACACCGGGAAATCTCAGGAAGCCATGTATGCTCTCGCACGAACCCTCGCGGAACTGGAAGGCAAGACCGAAGGCTCGACTTTCCTGAGTACGCCGGAGGGGAGAAGCCTGACTCGGCTGAACGTTGCGCTGAACACCCTGTTGAAAGCTGTCGACAGCTCGGATACCGCCCCCACCCCGGCGCAGATCGAGACCTTCAAGGATGTGACTCGCGTACTCGATCAGCAGTTGGCGCGCTGGAAGGAGATCAACAGCAGGAGATCCGAGAAATCCCAGTAAACGTTTAGTTAGGGCTTCGATGGACTCGCAGGCTCATCGTCTTGCAGCAGAACCCAAGTTATCAATCCTCCGACTGCGGCAGCTCCCACTCCTATGGCAACGGGTGAATCCAGTATGCCGCCGCCCGCCGCGGGAGGGGCTGCACCCCCTCCTCGCCGTTTTTTCTTCTTCCTGTCCTGGTCAGACTGGGAGTCATCCCGCGTGGTTTGCTCACCCTGGGCCAGGGTGGAAGTCTGATTCCCATCGCTGACACTCAGGTCACCTTTGCGCGCTACGATCTGAACTGTTCCGTTCAAGTCGCTCACATCAAATTCCGTCAAGGCGTTTGAGGTGGGCGAGACCGTAACGTCTCCGGCACGAGTCGTCATGCCCTTGGAAGTGGCTACTGTGACGCTACCGTGTTCGATCGAAACCGCTGTGCCTTCGAATTTGACCAGAGAATCGGACAGAATGATCACATTGGAGCCCGCGGCATTGATGTTGGCCACGGAGTCGGGCTTGGTCTGCACCAGATCGCCAGGAAAGACCGCCGAGGTCTTCGGCACGCTGCCCCCATTGAGCCATGCCGTACTCCTCGCGTAGAGCATCGCGGAGCCGGAGTCGGCCGCGAGCATGGACGAGGGAACAATAAAGATCAGAATCCAGCAGAAAGCGTTCCGCAGTGTAGTCACACTCATTCCGCGCTCCGCAGAGATGTATTGTCCAAATCCTAGCCCCAACACCAATTACCGTCAATTGCCTTTGTGTTGACCCCGGAATTGTGGTCACGACTGTGCTGGTTCAGCCCGAACTGGAGAAGCAGCGTCTTCCGTTAGTGTAGATTCCACCCTTGCGGACAGGGATTTTCAAGGCATCGGTTGTATAGCTCCGATGGGTATGGAGCGGCGCAAGAAGGTCGTCCTCGCGTCGTTCGTGAACGCATTAAGCCCGCATAGGAGGTTTAGCCCTCAGCGAACGAGGCTGGCGTTAGCGCACTGACCGTGCGCATGACCGAAGACATTGTCTAAACTACCCCCGGAGTCTCCGATTTGTGGCTTCGGGCTGTTCCCAGCACAGTTCAGGTTGCCACGGATGGAATCGGTAACAATCTCGTTGCCGTCCGGGTCTCCAGTCAGGTTGTCGTTGAAGTCGACGTTCTGCGCGACGACGACACGGGCGACGCCCAGCCAGCAGGATTGCCATCCTGTAATCGTGAGGTTGCCTCCGATGATCATGTCCTCGAAGTCGCCATAGGGCGGAGCGCCGTTCAGAGCGGGCAGCGACTCGGAGCAGGAGGAGACGCCGCCACCACCCCCGGTCATCGTGACGTCTTGACCGATGACGTCGAGGTGGGCCACCACTGCAAGGGCATCCTCGGCAATGAGGGACCCACCAACCGTGTCCCTAGTAAAATACGTCCCGACCTTCTGATCGGGATCGTTATAGCAGATGTAATTAACAGGCTCGCAGCCCAGGACCAGGATGCCGTTCGTCAGCACGTAGAGGTTGCCAAGGACATTTAAGTTCGAGCCATGCACCTTGTCCCTGCCGCCGTACGCGGCAATCAGAATCCCGCCGGAAAGCACCGTGAGGTTGTTCTTAACCTTCACCGACCCTGCGTTGACCGTGCAGACGCCTGCGACGTTGAGATTTGAGTAGACACCAGGGGCGATCGATCCGCCCGAACAGGTCGCATCGCCTAGGCCCGAGGCGTCAGCAGGACTCGCTCCTGCACTCGCCCCCACCAGGACAACCACTGCGACATTCGCCGCTACGAAGCCGAACAATCGGTCATATACGGTCATAGCTTTCTCCTTTTTCCCTACAGGAACACTGAGTCGCTTCATGGAAGCACTATACAAAGGGCGTCATTGTCCTCCTGTAGTATGAGGGCCGTCAAGCAAGATAGGCTTAGGTGACAGTCAAGCTGCTTGTGTACATACGGAGAGGGTGCAGGTTTTCCATTTCCAGATTGGACCGCTGGACAATGGAGTAGATGACGCGGTCCAATGGGGGCAATTGTCAATAAGAGTTTGCGGATGGGCTAGGCATCGTTGGCGTGGCGTCGACTGTGGCTCTTGAAAAACTCTTTCCGGGAACTCACCTACGAAATTCGTTTGTCGCCGTGGGCGCTGAAATTCACTGAAATTACTCCTTTGGGAGCCTGTCGCAAACGCATCTAATTCGGGGCCAGACCTGATGCAACCCGCGACCCGACTTCAGGAATCAGATTTCCCAAAACAGGCCCATCCCTACCCATCACTGTGCAAATTTTTACCACCACTCACATGGGTTTTGGTAACATCTTTATGCACAAAGCTAAGTAACTGCGAAATAACCTGCTTGCTTCTGTTATTTCCTCTGGGAAGTGGTCTTATTCGTGCTTTCATAGATTGCGAGAGATCCTGGTTCCGATCGCGGTATTCAGAAGGGTTCAGCGAGGTTTTTGCCAACGCCCTTTGTATTTGGTAGAGCAAGCAGCCAGCGGGAATTGTTAGGCATCGCATAAATTACTTCATGTCCCAAACTCCCGAGAGCGCTTTATTCGGCATGCTTCCCGAGAGGCGGCCCCCCTGGAAAGAGTTTGTTTTCAGCGTAGGCACCCAAAGCGCGGCGGTGTGGCTCCTAGCGTGGGTGGGGGTATTCCACCCGGAGGTTTTGGCTCCTCCCTCTCACGATTATCACTTCGTCCAACTAGTGAATACCCCGTTGCCGGTCACTCATGAACCCGCTCCGGTGCGGGTAATCCAGCCACCGCTTCGGGAACATCTGACAGATCCATCGCCGGATGCGCTGCGAGTTCCGGCGGAAATCAAAACCAAGGCACGAGCGGACGATCCGCTGACGGCGCCAAAGATTCAAGTGGCCGCGAGCAAGACTCCGTCGGTTGCGCCTGCCGCGCCTGTGATTCCGCGCCAGTTGGTGAAAACCAACGTCTTTTCGACCGGCAGTTCTGCTACACCCACGATAGCGACCGCGCCCCAGCAAGTGCAGACCGGGGGCTTCGGCGATCCTAATGGCGTGCCCGCGCGGGACGGCCACGGCAAACCGGTTACGATCGCGGCATTAGGGTCATTCGACTTGCCATCCGGACCAGGCTACGGCAACGGTACCGGAGGTGAACGCGGCACCCGTGGCGTGGTAGCCAGCACCGGTTTCGGCAATGGCGCAGCGACCGGCGATGGCAGTGGCCGGGCGAACATCTCACGGGGGACGGTGCGGCAGAGTGGATTCGGTGATGCCGAGCCCGCTTCAACTGCGCAGCTCCGGCCGAAGCCTTCGGATCCGGCCGCCGCCAAACTGATACCCGCGGAGATCATTTCAAAACCAACTCCTGTCTACACCGATGAAGCCAGAAAACTTCACGTGGAAGGTGAAGTGCAACTTGAGGTAGTCTTCGAGTCTTCTGGCAAACTACGCATCCTGCGGGTCGTCCGGGGCCTCGGCCACGGACTGGACGAGGCAGCGGTTCGCGCCGCTGAACAAATCCGCTTCAAGCCTGCTACGCAGGGTGGCCAGCCCGCTGATTGCACTGCCGTGGTTCACATCGTGTTCCAACTGACCTAAAATAGTTCGTCTTCGCGAAGGGGTTTCTATGCGCTTTTCTGTTTTCCTATTTCTCCCGGCAGTTCTGGCTTTATCGCTGTTTGCACTGGCCCAGGACACGAATTCCACCAGCGGTGCACCGCAGACTCAAGGGGCGGCGACGCAGTCGGGTACGCCATCCGCCCCTGCTTCTTTCGACCAGGTTATCGACCGGGTGGTGCAACGCGAACATCTCTTCAACGCCGGGATGCGACATCTACACCCAATGGTCGAGACCTACATCCAAAATTTCAAGGGCAATGCCCAGGCCGGCGTGGTGCCGGTGAGCGATCAGTATTTCCTCGGCCGTCTCGATCTGACAGAAGGAACCAAGGACCGTTCTTTCATGGGTGAGCCAGGACTTGGCCACAAGGTCCTGTCAAAGTTCGCCAGTCTTTACTCCGTGAGGTTCTTGCCCCTTGGCTTTGCCCAGATGGTAATTCTGGACCAAGACTTCCAGCATAAGTACTACAACATCACATTCGCTCGGCGGGAGTTTTTGGGCGAAATTCGCTGCCTGGTGTTCGACGTGGAGCCCAGAAAAGGGTCAGGCAACGGACGCTTCATTGGCAGAATTTGGGTTGAAGATCAGGACTTCAATATCGTGCGCTTCAATGGCACCTACCAATCTCCATCGCATTCCAGCTACTACCTGCACTTTGATAGTTGGCGTCTGAATCTCCGTCCCGGAATGTGGCTACCGGCGTACGTTTATAGCGAAGAAACCGGCATGCATTCCGGCGCGACGACCAATCTCAACTTCAAGGCGCAAACCCGGCTGTGGGGTTACGACCTGAAGAACCCAGGTCAGAGCGAGGAGTTTACTCAGATCCTGGTGGAAGCGCCGCAGACGGTGCGCGATCAGAGCGCAGCGGCACAGGACGCCAGCCCCGTGGAGAGCCAGCGCCTCTGGGAACGCCAAGCCGAAGACAATGCAGTCGAGCGGCTTCAGAAAATTGGCTTGATCGCTCCCGAGGGCGAAGTAGACAAGGTCCTGCAAACGGTGGTCAACAATCTGGTCGTTACCAACAATCTTGAGATTGTGCCTGATGTGCGCGCCCGCGTTCTGCTTACTTCACCGCTGGAATCTTTCACCATTGGGCACACCATTGTTGTCAGCCGAGGTCTGCTCGACGTGTTGCCGGATGAAGCTTCATTGGCAATGGTTATGGCCCATGAACTCGGTCATATCGTCTTGGGCCACGGCGGGGATACAAAGATGGCGTTTTACGATCGAATGTTCTTCCCCGACGTGGAGGCGTTCGAGAAGCTAGATTTCACTCACACCCCGGCGGAAGAGGCTGCGGCGGATCAGAAGGCGCTTGACTTGCTCGGCCACTCGCCCTACAAGGACAAACTGTCCAACGCCGGACTATTCCTCAAGGCGCTGCAAGCGAATGCTCCGCAACTCAAGAGCCTGATCCGGCCGCACATGGGCAACGGCCTGGCCTATGGTCAGTCGGTGCGGATGTCCGCTCTACTCACTGCTGCTCCTCAATTGGAAACGGGGCGGACCGATCAGATTGCCGCCTTACCTCTGGGAGGGCGCATCAAGCTGGATCCTTGGACCAGCCGAATCGAGTTGTTGAAGACGAAGCCCGTGGCGCTGGTTTCAGCCAGTGAAAAGCTACCTTTTGAGGTGACGCCTTTCTTTCCCTTCCTGACCCGCTTGCCGGCCCCTAGCCCTGAAAAAGCTGCGCTTACCGAGCCAGCGAAGTGAAGTCGAGGACGGGAGATTGGGGATCAGGCGGAGAAATGATTACAGCGCTGGAGGGGACGCGACGCGCCGAGGAAACGCGTCACTCACACTAGATATGTAATCTACTGAATCGAGCTACCGACCGACGAAAATACGTTGTTGGCGTTAGATCCGATCAAGCGGATCGTGCCCACTACGATCACGAGAATCACAGCCAGCATCACCGCATACTCCGCGATGTCCTGACCTTGCTCGTCTCTCCAAAGTTGCCGCAAAAATCTTGCCACGAGGCCCCTCCCTTAGCGCCTTAGGCGCTAACCGAATTTGACGCACTACTCGTTTGTAGTCTAAGGATCTTAGAGGTATCGTAGTTGTCCTGCTGACGCCTTGCCAATGGCCTAGTGGTGGCATCAATAGCACGAAAGTGCTACTACCTGACTAAGCTATTGTTTTCAAAGGCAAAGATTGATTTACCGCAAACAAGGCCAGCTCGAGACGGGTGGAAACGCCGAGCTTGTCAAAAATGTTGCTCAGATGGTGTTTTACCGTGTCTTCGCTGATTTTGAAGTAGCTGGCGATTTCCTTATTGGAATATCCGGCAACCACTGCCGACACGATCTCCAATTCGCGGGGGGTCAATCCGAATTTCTTCTGCCGAGCATCTTCTCCTGAGGACTGCACCAGGGTTCGGAGATATTGCACCAGGTTAGAGACGCTTTCGCGTCCGACCCAATACTCTCCCGCCATAACTGTATGAATGCTCTTCAAAAGCAGTTGGGTGGCGGAATCCTTCAACACTACGCCACGGGCACCGAGCTGGAGTGCCTCCACAATCTGTTTTTTTTCGGCTGCCGCGGTGAGTAAAATCACGCGCATCGAATTGGCACCGGAACTGGTGCTCAACTCGCGCAGCGCCTCCAGGCCGGGCATGCGCGGCATGGCCAGATCCAGCAGGAGAATGTCAGGCTTGAGTTGTTGGGCCAGTTTGACAGCTTCGGCACCGTCGCAAGCTTCACCGATGACTTTCAGGTCGGATTCCGCTTCCAAAAGACGGCGCAATCCGTCGCGGAAGATAGGGTGATCGTCCGCGATGACGATGCGAATGGGCTGCGATCTTCTGTTATCCATGATTCGCTTCCCGCTTCTGCGGGACGTTGATTTCGAGCCGCGAACCCCGATCGGGTATTGATTCTACCGTGAGTTCGCCTTCAATCAAGCGAACTCGTTCCTTAATCACCAGCGGTCCCCTTCCCACGGCGTCCAGCTCGAGGTGGGTAAGGCGACCAGCGAACGGAAACCCACGGCCATCGTCTTCAATCACCAGGCTCCACTTGTCATTGCTCGCCCCTAATCGGACCAGTACCTGGTGCGCTCGGCTGTGCTTTCGGACGTTGACGAGACCTTCCTGGACGATCCGAGCTAACTCTCGGCAAACCGGCTGCGGCATGTCGAGTTGGTCCAGGTCCGTAAGAAATCGCGCCGAAATGCCGGTTTCCCGCTGGAATCTTTCAACCGTATCGGCTAGAAATCCGATGAGTCTTCTGGAGTCTACATCCAGCGACTTCATTTGTTGCATGAGCTCGCGTAGTTTCAGAACTTCCTCGCGGAGCAGGCCCTGGATCCTTCCCAGTTCTGATGTGACCGCTTCCGACCCAGTCTCTGACTTGCCCGATTGCCGGCGCAGTACATCCACTTGCATCTCCACCGCGATGAGCGACTGAACGGCGCCGTCGTGCAGCTCACGGGCAAAGCGTGCCCGTTCCACAGCTCCCGCCCGCAGCCGCAAACGGCGCAGCAGGTATACGTTGTAAACCGCCGGCCCCACCTGGCGAACTAATTCCTGCAGGAAGCGTAGCTCTTCCTCAATCTCGCCGGTCAAAGAAGGGTCCAGCAAGAAGACACGGCCCCACCACTCGCGTCCAAAATTGAAGGAAACCGTTATCAGATTGCCGAATTCATGTCGCTGCCCCAATCGATCAAGAAACTCAGGAGCAGAATTCCGGTGTCTGTTCCCTTCTGGATCCAGCCCCAACAACTCAAAGTGCTCCGATTTGTCGCGATCGCTGCGCCAGACGTAGCAGGTCTCAGCCGAAGATTCGTAAAGGTAGGCTTCACGATCGGAGGCCACAGCATCCAACCAGTGGAAAGTCGAGGTCGTGTCGTTTTGCGAAAGCATCTCTCCAACAAAAACCCGCTGGTTGTATGCTTCCTGCGAGGCTAGTACGGCCTTTCTAGCACCATACATTCGTAGCAACTCCGCTACGATCTCCTGCAAGGTTCCGGTAAGACCGGCATCCACTCGCGCTTTCCCTAGAATGCGGGCAATCACGGCTTTTTCTGCCCGGAGTTGTTTTTGTTGCTCGGCGAGGTATCCGAGCAAAAGACCCATTACTAGGAGGTAAATCGAGCGCATGAAAAGACGTTTGGGTTCGAAATCGGACACATCGAGCCGCAGCGGCGGCAAGTGGTAGCGCGAAAGCAACCGGCCTACCCAATCCAAAAGACCCATCTGGAAGGCGAAGCTCTCGACCCAAAGTAGCACCACGGCGGAGGCGGCCGTCCCGACCGTCTCCCACAGACCCCAGCGGTACGCCGCAGCCGCAAGCACGAAAACAAAGAAGAGAAAGAAGGGATTGGCCTGGCCGGCCGCAAACACTGAAATCACCGCTGGCCAAATCACGTCGGCGGTGTGAACCAGCATGCGGAAGGAGGCGGTCGACTGTTCGCGGCGCCGCAACAGCAGCATGATGATGACGCCCTGCGAAAGATAGAAGGCCATCAATCCGTATGCCCACATGGAATAACGGACTTCGCCCGGATCCATCCAGATGGCTATCAGGGCAGAAATGGCAAGAAAAACCCGGGCGGTGGCCAACCACCGTTCAGTGCGGCGTATTTCGCCGGGGCCGGTGGGGGCCCGCAATCTCCACAAGAACCGATGTCGAAGCGCTCGGAGTGACAATCAAGTACGACCAAAGAGGTGTAGAACCCAAGGATACTATTTCCCGGCTCGGCGAAGAGCAAGGAAATTGACCTAGGCATTTGGACTGCAAGGACTTGCGCAACCAGCGCGGCAGGAGCCGATCCCGTCACGTGCAGCCAGGATTACGGAAGTAACGTTTCTTTGCCGGCTTTGGTGTCTAGAATTGGCCGACGGACGTCTATGTCTCGGCGCTCAAAAGTATGGATTCTAGCGGTCACCGGCCTGGCCGTTGCCCAGGCCGCGGCGTCCATCCTTCTCCGCCCGAATTTCGGCCTTACCTGCATAAGCGACGTCACCCAGTGCATCCTTCTTCTTTCCGGTATTCTCGCGCTTCTGCCCAACGTACTCTCTAGTCGCGGACGAACCCGCCTGTTCTGGTCGTTAATGACGCTGGGAGTAGCGTTCTGGTTGACCTACCAATTGCTGTGGAACTACTTTGAAATTTTCTTGCGGCAGGACGTTCCCAATCCCTTCGTGGGCGACGCTGTTCTAGTTCTTCACATTGTTCCGATGATGGCTGCTTTAGCGCTGCAGCCACACCTGCAGCAGGACGAGCGCACAACTCGACTTGGGTCGCTCGATTTCGCGCTGCTACTGGTCTGGTGGATTTACCTTTATCTCTTCGCAGTGGTGCCCTGGCAATATGCGCACTTCAATGAGGCCGCCTACGCCCACAATCTGAACGCCCTGTACTTGGCGGAGAAAATCGTGTTTCTGGTCGGACTGGCATTGGTGTGGTGGCGCAGCCACGGCCCGTGGCGAACTGTTTACGCGCACTGGTTTGGGGCCAGTCTGGCCTACGCTTTGAGCTCCTACCTGGCGAATTGGGCCATCGAACGAAACATTTATTACACGGGCAGCCTTTACGATATTCCTCTAGTTGCCTCCATGGCGTGGGTTACCGGGATCGGCATCCTGGCACACCATCTTTCCCCGCGTCAGCAAATATCGCCACGCGGAAGCAGCCACGGCGTATGGGTAGCTCGGCTGGGAATGGTCGCGATCTTTTCGCTGCCTCTATTCGCGGCGTGGTCGGTTTTTGACCACCTGGCGCCGGCCGCTGTACGCAATTTTCGTCTGGTCGTCACCCTTGGCAGCATGTTGTTAATGGGGTCAATGGTGTTTCTGAAGCAGCACTTGCTCGACCGTGAGCTCCTCGGGCTCTTGAATGCTTCTCAGGAATCATTTGAGAATCTTAGGCGTCTGCAGGCGCAATTGGTGCAATCTGAAAAGCTGGCATCGCTCGGGCAACTTGTAGGCGGTGCGGCCCACGAGCTGAATAATCCCTTGACGGCCATGCTCGGCTACTCCGAACTGCTGACCGCGACCACCCTGGATGGCGAACAGCGCCAACTGGCAGAAAAAATTGGCAACCAGGTCCGGCGTACGAAATCTCTTATTGCCAGCTTGCTCAGCTTCGCCAAGCAAGTCTCGAGCGAAAAGTCATTGCTCGACATCAATGCGCTGGCCCAGACTGCGGTGAAACTGTCGCAGCCGCAATTGCGCGCTCGCGGAGTCCAGGTGCATACCGACCTGGCGAGCGATCTGCCCCAGATCCTGGGTGACTCCAATCAGTTGCTACAGGTCTGTCTGCACATCACCAACAATGCCCTCCACGCCATGAAGGAGACCGGCGGAGTTCTGACCGTGTGTACCCG
The DNA here is from genome assembly GCA_035512155.1 of Terriglobales bacterium. Lineage (GTDB taxonomy): Bacteria > Acidobacteriota > Terriglobia > Terriglobales > Acidobacteriaceae > JABCYV01. Next base: position 34,485 of record DATKEN010000011.1, read on the forward strand.
ACGATTGGACGAGGCGGTGGTGCTGGAGTTTTCTGACGACGGCCCGGGGGCGCAGGAGCCCGACCGCGTATTCGATCCGTTTTACACCACCAAGCCGGTTGGCCAGGGGACAGGGTTAGGTCTGAGCGCCTGTTACGGAATTATCCAGGAGCACAGCGGAAAAATCATGTGTCAGAACCGGCCGGAAGGGGGAGCAACCTTCCGCATCGAACTACCGGCAGCTCCTAAGACCCCTTCCGCCAGTCTCTCTTCAGTCCCCGAGAAAAGCAGGACCGGGCCCACAAGTGGAGAATTACGAGCCACAGCGACGCTGACACTGCCTCCCACTCCGTGAAGCAGCGCGCTCCCTGCGACTCTACGCTCGCTAACTTACCGAGCTGTCTATCTCCACGGTTCGCTTCAGCTGGCCACACGCGGCGTAAATATCGCGTCCTCGCGGACGGCGGATGAAAGTGGGCACTCCAGCGGTGATCAGAATGTTTTGGAATTGCTCGACTTTATCCTGCGCCGGAGTCTGAAAGCTAATCCCCGGACCAGGGTTGAGCGCAATCAGATTTACTTTCGCGCGCACACCACGAATCAGTTCGACCAGTTCACGGGCATTCTGGGACGAATCGTTCACTTCGTCCAGCAGGACATATTCGAACGTTAGGCGCTCGCGACTGCGCAGCGGAAAATCGCGTGCCGCCGCCATCAACTTCTCGAGATTCCATTTGCGGTTTATCGGCATCAGCCGGGTACGGAGCTCATCGTTGGAGGCATTTAGAGAAATTGCCAGCTTGGGACGCACGGCCTCAGCGCCGAGATCATAGATCCGTGGCACAATGCCCGCCGTCGACACCGTCATGCGCGATTCTGGAATGCCAACGCCTTCCGCGAGCAAGCGAACAGCTTTTATGAAATTTTCATAGTTCAGGAACGGCTCTCCCATCCCCATGAAGACCAGATTCACCCGAGCCTGAGGCGGAGATACGCGATGATCGTTGAGAACGGCGCAGACCTGCCCGACAACCTCTCCCGCTGTCAGATTCCGCTGCATTCCGAGCATCGCGGTCAGGCAGAACTGGCAACCCACCGCGCAACCTACTTGGCTGGATAGGCAAATTGTGGCGCGATCCCAGTTTCGGCTGGACGGTCCTGCTGGCTGATCGCCGGCGTCGCTGCCGTCGCCAGTCTCGCCGCCATCTCCTTCCGGCATCCAGACGGTTTCCACACTCCGGCCATCAGCAAAGGCCACTAAGTAACGGATCGTCCCGTCCATGGAGACGAATTTGCGTTCGATTTTAGGCAGGCCAACAGAGAACCCTCGCTCCGCCAGACTCCGGCGAAAGTCCTTCGGCAAAGTTGAAATCTGTTCAGCGGACTCAACTCGCTGACCATAGACTGCTTCAAAGAGCTGCTGCGCTCGGAAGTGGGGCTGGCTCCATTCCTCCACCAGTGAAGCAAGCTCCTGAATCCCAAGACCCAAAAGCGTGTAATGTGTTGTTTCTGCCATGATCCGGACCGACAAATTCGCTCCCTGGCGATTGTAGAGGATTCCTCAACCGCAGGAGTTAAGGCTGGGAGCAGTAATATGAATTATAGCTAAACATTTGATTCAAATATACTTACTATCGTTCGCACGCGTCTGCCCGATGTGTAACAATACCTTAACACCTCGGCTTCGGATTGTTCCGACGGACCGAGTCGGGAAAACGACATGGTGAAAGAAGTCCGCAACATCCATCGCGAGGTTCTGCCCAACGGGTTGACCATCCTGACTGAGGAGATGCAGCACATTCGCTCCGTTTCCATCGGGATATGGATCAAAACCGGATCGCGGGACGAAGATTTGCAATGGAACGGCATCTCCCACTTCATCGAGCACATGGTCTTCAAAGGGACGAAGCATCGTTCTGCCGAAGACATTGCGCGTCAGATCGATTCCATCGGCGGCAACATGGATGCCTTTACCGCCAAGGAGTGCATCTGCTTTAACGTAAAGGTTCTGGACGAGCATTTGCCGATCGCGATGGAGGTCCTCAGTGATCTGGTGCTGAATCCGGTGTTCGATGCAGCGGACATTGGCCGCGAACGCGGTGTGATCCTGGAAGAAATCAAGATGGACGAGGACAGCCCGGACTACCTCGTTCACGAAATCTTCACCCAGAATTTTTGGAAGGACCATGCCCTGGGCCAGCCCATCCTTGGCACCAAGGAAACGGTGAGGAAGTTTGAGCGCGACCCGGTGCTGGATTTTTACAAACAGCGCTTCGCCCCCGGGAACCTGATCGTTTGCGCCGCCGGCAATCTGAAGCACGCGCAATTCGCCGAACTGGTCGCCAAGCACTTTGAGCACATGAAGCCGATGAAGAACGGCTTCCACAGCCCGCACCCGAAAACGGCTCCGCGCATCATCATGCGCAACAAAAAAGCGCTGGAGCAGGTGCAGATTTGCGTGGGCGTCCCCTCGCATCCGATCGCACACGAAAAACGGCACGCATCATATATTTTGAATACTTTGCTGGGCGGCGGAATGAGTTCGCGCCTCTTCCAGAACATTCGCGAGCGGCAGGGGCTGGCCTATGCCATTTATAGCGATCTCAATCCGTACCGTGATACGGGCTGTCTCTCAGTTTATGCGGGAACGTCACGCGAGTCAGCGGGCAAGGTGGTGCAGTCCGTCGTTTCCGAATTCAAAAAACTCAAAGTGAACGAAGTGCCGGCGGAGGAGTTACGTCGTTCCAAGGACCAGTTGAAGGGAAGCTTAATGCTATCGCTGGAATCTTCTACCGCGCGCATGTCCAACCTCGCTCGGCAGGAAATGTATTTCGACCGCTTTTTCACCATGGATGAACTGCTGGAGAAGATCGAGAGCGTGACGGTGGAAGAGCTGAAAGAGTTGGCCAACGAGTTTTTCCGCACCGAATCGATTGCGGTGACCGTCCTCGGCAATCTGAACGGATTGAAACTCAACCGCGACCAACTGGCCTGCTGACGTGCTTTTCCGCTTTTCCCTTAGCCTTGCAACCGGGATCAGGTTCTCGCTTTCGTTGCGCGAGTCCATAAGCAATGCTCTCTCGCTCCCATCAAGCAGATCCGAAATGCTGAGCGCCTGTCGCATGATTAGCCGATTATCACGCTAAACCTTGCCTCTACAACAAGCTGCAGGTATCTATGGAAAAGAAACTGACCCACTACCGAAAATGCCTCAATTGCATTGGATACCCACCACCCGATACACTGTCCAGAGGTGAGATCAGTCTGCAAACTTGCTGCCTTGCTGTGGGCGCTTTCGATATTTGCGTCACCGCTGATGGCTTGTTTGCAGCCGGGCGCTACCCTTACGACTGAGGAGCGAGAATGCTGCCGCAAGATGGCAGGCGAATGCGGAAAGACGCCAGCTTCGCACTCCTGCTGCAAGACAACCGTTCGGGACAGTGATCCCTACCTCAGCAACTCGCGTGATCAGATTTCTGCACCCGATCAGGCCACGCTAGCTATCCTGCCGGTCAGTGAAATAATCGGCCTGCCGGACCTTATTTCACAGTTTGTCACTTCGTCAGACGCGCACGCTCCCCCGGAATCACCACCCCTCGAAACTTCCATTCTGAGAATCTAGTCAGCTTGCGCTTTCCTGACGCGGGGACTTTGTGTCTCCGCGCGATTCGTATTTTTTCGATTTGGAGGAAAGATGAAAGCTCTTTGTGCTTTTCCGCGTCAATTGGCGCGGGGTCGCATCCGCGCCATGGCACTTCTACGGCTCGGAATCGTCTTGTTGCTCGGCAGTTCAGGTATGGCCCAGCAGGGTCAGCAGAGTGGTAGCGCGGTAGGCGACACTCGCCGCGCGGCCTCACCCGCCAGCCTAAAGGATTTAATCCGCGAGGCCGAGCAGAATAGTCCCGAAATAGCTGTGGCGGAACACGGTTATGCGGCGGCAACTCACGTCGCACCCCAGCTGTCTGCGCTGCCGGACACGCAAGTCACTGTGCAGCAGTTTGCTGTGGGAAGCCCCCGTCCATTTGCGGGCTACACGAATAGCGAGTTCGCCTATGTCGGTTTGGGTGCCTCTCAGGAGATCCCATATCCTGGAAAGCGTGGCTTGCGCGGCCAAGTGGCCAACCGCGAGGCCGATGTGCGCCGGGTACAAATCGAGTCAATGCGCCGGATGGTGACCGATAAGCTCAAGGCTGCTTACTTCCAACTGGCATACCTTCAGCAGACTTTGTCCGTGCTGGAACGCAACGATCAGTTGTTGAAAGATGTCGAGCAAATCGTCGAATCACGGTATGGCGTGGGACAGGGCAATCAGCAGGAAGTCTTGAAGGCCCAGTTGCAGAGCACCAAGATTCTTCAGGAAATTACGATGCACCACCGCGAGGTGGGACAGCTTGAGGCTCAACTAAAACAATTGCTCAACCGATCGCAGGAGAGTCCTGACATCCAGGCCGAACCTCTAGCCGCGAGAACCCTCACGTACAGCGCTTCCGATTTGTTAAGTCTGGCAAAACAGCAAAATCCTGACGTTAAAGCTCAAGAAGCAATGCTGGCCAAGACGGAATCGCAGGTGGAACTTGCGAAGAAAGAGTTCCGCCCGGATTTCGCCGTCCAGTACATGTACCAAAACACGGATCGCAAATTCCGCGATTACTACATGGCAGGCTTCAGCATCACGCTGCCGAACCGTGGCCGGCGCAAGGCCGAACTTGCCGAGGCCGAGGCCACCCGAGACCAGGCGAACAAGCAGCTTGAAGCGGAAGTGCAACAACGGCTGGCTGAAGTCCAGGATCAGTACATTGTCGCGCAGACCTTGGCGGAACAACTGAAAATCTACAAAGACGGACTGATCCCCCAATCGAACGCCACGTTCCAGTCATCGTTGGCCGCCTATCAGTCCAACCGGCAGGACTTTGAGACCCTCCTGTCTTCCTTCATGGATGTCCAAAACCTTGAAATCGAATACCGGCGCGAATTGGCCGAGCACGAAGTAGCGCTGGCCCGCCTCGAAATGCTTACGGGGGTGAGTTTCCAATGAACCAACCAGGCAATCCGAAAACTCGTCGCGCTCTTGCCATCGCCATTGTGTTGAATGGGGTTCTGGCGGTCGCTCTGCCCTATGTTTGGTGGCGCTCCCACCATGCGACAGCTTCCCACCCCGCCACGCCGGACTCATCACAAATGACCGTTGAAAGCGACGGGAATAGTAATTCTTCGCGTGGCGAGGCGGCAGCCAGCAGCGAACCGTCTTTGGCACCGGTGCAGCTTACTCCCCAGCGTTTGCAAAGCATCGGAGTGAAGCTGGGCACTGCCGAGCTAAAGCAGGTACAGGCTGAGATGCGGGTGACCGGGAATGTTGACGTGGATGAGCGCCGCATTGCCTATGTACAGACCCGTTTCCCCGGATGGATTCGCAAAGTTTATGCAGATACCACTTACCAGTACATCCGCAAAGGGCAGCCGCTGTTCACCATCTACAGTCCTGATCTGGTCACCACCGAGCAGGAATACCTGCTGGCCAAAAAGAACTCCGAGCAAGTACGAACCAGCACCGTTAGCGGCGTGAGCACCGGCGCACAGGCGCTTCTTTCCGCCGCCCATGAGCGCCTCACCCAGTGGGAAGTCCCGGCAAGTGAGATTGAAAAACTGGAAACCGCCGACAAGGTGATTACCGATCTCACCTTCAACTCTCCGGTCTCGGGATTCATCACGGAAAAAAATGCGTTGCCCAACATGTACGTGCAGCCGGAATCGAGACTCTTCACGGTCGCCGATCTCTCCACCGTCTGGGTGAACGCACAGATTTTCCAAACCGACATTGGACGAATCAAGCCGGGAGATGCCGCCACTGTAACCGTTGACGCGTACCCCGGAAAGACATTCAAGGGCAGGGTAGATTTCATTCTGCCCCAAGTGGACATGGATACGCGCACCGTTCGAGCGCGCCTTGTATTCCCGAATCCGGGCCTCCTGCTGAAGCCCGGCATGTTTGTAAACGTCGAGTTGAAAGCCCCCGCAGGTAAGAAGCTGACTATACCTGCGTCATCCATTTTCCAGTCTGGGAACCGCAATCTCGTTTTCGTCAATAAGAGCGACGGCAACTTTGAGCCACGCGAAGTCGAACTCGGCCCCCGCGTCGGCGATGACTATGTTGTTCTGAAAGGAATCAAGCCAGGCGAGTCCCTGGTCACTTCTGCCAACTTCCTGATTGATTCCGAGGCGCAGTTGCAGGCTGCCGGAGGCGCATTCGTCCCGCCTCCTCCGGGAGCGGGTGCCGCGGCTGCAATGAACACTCCCCCAACTGCTCAGAGCAGGGTTGAGCTAACGACCGATCCAACGCCTCCCCGAAAAGGCACCAACGTTTTTCGCGTAAAGCTGACTGGATCCAATGGAACGCCGATCAGCGGAGTCCAAGTAAACGTCACGTTCTTCATGGCGGCCATGCCTGCCATGGGAATGGCAGCAATGAAAACCGGCATGGATCTCACTGACAAGGGCAACGGCATGTATGAAGGCAAAGGCGATCTCGGTTCAGGCGGAACGTGGCAGGTCACGATTACTGCTCGCCAGAATGGGACCGTAATTGCCAGCAAACAGCTCACGATCAATGCCACGGGAGGAATGTGACGTGATCAGTCGAATCATTGAATGGTGCGCCGGCAATCGGTTCCTGGTTTTCACCGGAACACTTCTCCTGGTCATGACCGGGATTTGGTCCATCGGGCACATCCCGCTGGACGCTCTTCCTGATATTTCCGACGTTCAGGTCATCATTCACACAAATTGGGAAGGAGAGCCGTCCGACATCATCGAAGACCAAGTCACTTATCCGATTGTGACCGCGCTTTTGGCAGCCCCAAATGTCAAAGCCGTCCGCGCCCAGACGATGTTCAATGACTCATATGTTTTCGTCGTCTTTGAAGATGGAACCGATATTTATTGGGCACGTTCACGGGTGCTCGAGTACTTGCAGCAAATCCAAGGACGCCTACCGTCCAACGTCCACCCGGCAATCGGCCCAGATGCTACTGGCGCAGGTTGGGTTTACGAATATGCGCTTGTGGACCACACGCACAAATACAGTCTCGCCGATCTCCGCAGCCTCCAAGACTGGCATTTGCGATATCAATTGGAAACCGTACCCGGTGTGGCAGAGGTCGCAACCATTGGCGGCTTTGTCCGGCAGTATCAGGTGAGACTTGATCCGAACAAGCTCCTTGCTTACGGCATACCCCTTTCGACGGTCATCGACCGCGTGAAAACCAGCACAAACGAGGTTGGCGGGCGAGTGCTGGAATTGAGCGGCACCCGATACATGATTCGCGGTCTCGGATACCTCCGCTCCCTCTCTGACTTGGAGAACGTTCCGGTGACGGCGAAGAATGGCACTCCTGTTCTGATTAAAGATTTGGGAACTGTCTCGTTTGGTCCTGACATTCGGGAAGGAGTTGCGGAATGGCAAGGGGAGGGCGAGACCGTGGGAGGCATCGTAGTGATGCGCTACGGCCTGAACGCGCTGAACGTAATCAATGGCGTCAAGAAGAAACTGGCCGAAGTCAAAGGATCATTGCCTCCCGGCGTGGAAATCGTCGCTGGTTACGATCGATCCGGGCTGATCGAAGACTCCATTCGCACATTGCAACGCGACCTTCTGGAGGAAGCAATCATCGTCAGCGTGGTAATCATCGTCTTTCTCTTCCACTTCCGCTCGGCTCTGATCCCGATTCTCACTCTGCCAATTGCAGTAATCGCTTGCTTTATCCCGATGTACTACCTGCACGTCAGTTCCAACATCATGTCTCTAGGCGGGCTGGCGCTCGCAATCGGCGTACTCGTGGATGCCGCGATTGTCATGGTCGAGAATGGCTATCGACACGTTTCTGAGCATCCCCACGCAGGAGACATGCCCGGCACTGAACGCCGCAAGATCCTAATCGATGCCGCCAGGCAGGTCGGTCCAGCGCTGTTCTTTTCGCTGCTGATTATCGTGGTTTCATTTCTCCCGGTTTTCCTGCTAGAAGCGCAGGAGGGACGAATGTTCCGGCCGCTGGCGTGGACCAAGACGATGGCAGTTGCATTCTCGTCTCTGCTTGCCATCACCCTGGTTCCGATCCTGATGACCATGTTTATTCGAGGCAAATTGAGGCCGGAGTCTGAAAACCCGGTCTCGCGGTTCACGCAAGCCTTGTACCTGCCGGTTCTAAGGCTCTGTTTGAAATACCGGAAGACGACGCTCCTGCTAAATCTAGCATTCCTGCTCGTTACCTTTCCTCTGATGTTCCGTCTTGGCAGCCAGTTCATGCCGCCGCTGTTTGAAGGTTCCTCGCTATACATGCCCACAGCCTTGCCGGGAATCTCAATCACACAGGCTTCATCGCTCTTACAGCAGCAGGACCAGGTGCTTCGCTCGTTTCCCGAAGTGCAGTCCGTCTTTGGCGTCGTGGGCAGGTCCGACAGCGCCACAGACAATGCGCCATTGGACATGTATGACACCACCATCACGCTCAAACCCCGAGAGCAATGGCGTCCTGGCATGACATACGAAAAGCTCATCCATGACATGGATGAGAAATTACAGTTTCCCGGACTCACGAACACCTGGACGATGCCGGTTGAAAACAGGCTCGACATGGCATTAACCGGGATCAAAACCCCGGTCGGAATTAAAATTCAGGGTCCATCGCTAGATCAAATCCAGCAGATCGGTACTCAACTCCAGCAAGTCCTCGCAGCACTTCCTCAAGTGCGCTCTGTTTTTGCGGAGCGTGTGTCGCAAGGCTTCTATGTGAACGTGGAAGTAAATCGCCCAGAGGCCGCGAAATATGGGTTGACGATCGCTGACGTTCAGCAGGTCGTTTCTTCAGGCATCGGCGGCATGAATGTTGGCGAAAACGTCGAAGGCCGCGAGCGATACCCCATGAATGTCCGCTACGAAAGAGATTTTCGTGATGATGTCGAGGAACTGCGCCGCGTACTGCTCGCAACTCCTTCCGGCGCTCAGATCCCAATCGAGCAGGTGGCGAAGATTTACTTTTCGCATGGCCCGGCCATGATCCGCGACGAAGACGGTCAGCTCACTGGGTATGTCTACATTGATCTGAATACCAAAGATTACGGCGGGTTCGTGAACCAGGCTTCCAATCTGCTGGCCCAAAGACTCAAGATGCCCGCTGGCTACACATATCAATGGTCGGGGGAGTACGAATTCGAGGTGAGGGCCAAGGAGCGACTGAAAATCATTCTGCCGGTTGTTTTCGTTGTAATTTTCCTGCTTCTTTACATGGTTTTCCACTCGATCACAGAAGCTGTGGTGCTCATCTTTCCCACGTTTTACGCGATGACTGGAGGACTGATTCTCCAGTGGCTACTCGGGTACAACTTCAGCGTGGCGGTTTGGGTTGGGCACATTGCACTCTTCGGTATCGCCGTTGAAACCGGAGTTGTCATGGTGGTCTATTTGCATGAAGCACTGGACAAACGCCTCATCACGACTGCCCCCCTGACCCACGAGGATATCCGTGAGGCCGCTATCGAAGGTGCCGTCCAACGTCTTCGGCCCAAGCTCATGACGGTCTGCGCTGTACTTGCCAGCCTTGTGCCGATCCTTTGGGAAAGCGGAATCGGCTCGGACGTGATGAAACCCATCGCCGCGCCCATCGTCGGCGGAATGATCACGTCCACCGTTCACGTCCTGATTCTCGTCCCGGTCTTCTTCGTCATGATGAAGGAGCGCGCGTTAGTGAATACCCTGAACAAGCGGCAGGAGCTAACGGCAACGTAGAGGAAAAGATCACACGTGTCGCCGCCCGTCCTGTCGCCTCGGCCTCGTCCCGTGCCATCTCGTATCGCGTGTTGTCCGGCGGTGAGGCAAAGCACAGGTGGAAAAGCCTGTTTAAACTAAACAGCAGTGCACGGCAAGAACGATGACCAGTCAATTCCCGCCTGGAACTTCTCGTCTGGCTGAAAGATGGTTTTGAACGTAAAAGCAAACTCGGTTGAACCGTGTTGTTCCAGATAAGCAATGCGTTTTTTCGCTTCGTCAATACCGGGGATGTGACCGGCTGGCACCCACCATAGCGCAACGTACACGCCGGCAAACTTCTCGAACCACTCCTGCCGTTGCCGGAGTAGTTCGGCATGTGTCGTGCGATAGACGTAATCTCTGAGCGCTTCGACCGTTTCCCACACCGACATATTCAGGAGGATACGATCATCGTGATCGTATGGCCGAAAGTACGTTGCGTTCCCTTCTCCCGTTTGGAGACGCCATACGAACCCCGGGCTGTTATCAGCAAGGGCGTTGATTTCATCCAGCCGCCCCATGAACCCGGCCATCGTGGGATGATCGAGCGGAGCCTTAATTCGACCAATGTTGACCTGAGCGATGTGGTATTTATTCACCTTTTTTCCTTCCTTAGTCACATTTATTCGCTGCTGTTCGTCACAGTATTGACGAAGGAAATCGGCTGAAGTCACCGTCAACATCGCAACCTGATGTTCGGCATCCGTTTCAGCAAATATACCGGAAGAATCCAGGAGGAGACTCATCATGCAAGCACGAATGAAAAATCCAGCGATGATCGTTCCGGGCGCCATGCAGGAGCTGCAAGCCCTTGGGAAGTCCGCGGAACAGGCCGGCAAAGATTCACAACAACAGAACAGCCCAAGCCTGTTTCCTTACAAGATTCGCCAGGCGGCTCAAGTACTCGCCAAGACAACGCGTGCAGGGTGTGTAACCCTCTTTGATCGCTTCCCCCGCTGTCATGGAACGGACTGGGCCATCTTTCTCATGAATAAATGTACAGCCCGCGATATGGAAAAGCTTTCCATGTCCCGCCACCAGCACCGTCAAACCTGAGGGAATTCCCTTCCCTGGCTGAGCATGCTCTGACCGCGCTGTGGGTGGCGCGGACGCGGCGGACCTGGCCAGGCCAAGAGTGGCGGTGAACAAACCCAGGGCGGCGACTGCGATCAACCATCCGTAGGCGGTGCCTCTACGACCTGGCATGTAGTCAGCAAGCCTTCGCCGCAGGCGCCATCCATAGCCCATGGGGACCTGGAAAAGCCGATCGTCGCCGTACAACTGGATGATGTTTCGAGTGCCATCAAGGACCGCAGTACAACGTTTGCATCCCCGAACGTGTTCTTCAATTGAAGCGCGAAGGGAGGGATCGACTTCGTTTTCCAAATAATTGGAAATCTCCTGCCATACCTGCTCACAACCGATTACCATGGCTTATTTCCCTTCTGAAAAGGCTCTCGTCCGAACCATCCGGAGGCCATTCTTGGAGCGAGAAAGTCCCGCAACATCAAGCGGGCCCGCAGCAGTCTGGTCTTGACCGACGCTCGCGAGATTTCGAGGGTCGCGGCCACTTCTTCGATGCTCAGATGGTGTATGTCCCGCAAGATGAAGACCTCGCGATACTTGCTTTTGAGTGAGGCTAGCGCTTCCAGCAGAAGCTGACGTATCTCGCTTCTCTCCAGAGCCTCGGAGGGAAGCTCGCGCCAGTCCGCAAATTCGCGGGGAGTGTAGGTGCCCTCATCGTCCTGACGTTCGCCGATTGGTTCCATGACCTCCGAATGGTCCTTCCTCAGGCGCATGCGGGCTTCGTTGACTGCAATCTGAATCAGCCAGGTGCTGAAGCGCGCCTCCGCCCGGAATTGCTTAAGGTGCGTGAATGCCTTAAGCACGGCTTCCTGCGCCACCTCCTCCGCGTCTGCCGGGTTGCGCAAAATCGCGAACGCTGCCGTGTAGACGCGGCGCTCGTGAGGCTTAACCAGTTCGTAAAATAATTCTTGCTCGCCATTCTGAATGCGACGGATCAGGGTTTCCTCGTGCGCATCCACTTTGGGGGCGAGTCGATCCACCGAACTGGCTCCTTCCAGCATCGCCATTGCAAAATAACCTCGAGCAGCCGCAAAGGCAGTCAGCGGGGAGTGTAGTCAGGATTCTTCTTCCAACCGGTCAGCATCGACACGAAATTATTCCAACCGTGCAGGACAACCATCACCAGGTGTCCAAAGATGAAAAGCAAAATGGCCCACATGACGAGAAAATGCCACAGCCGAGCCATCTGAAATCCGCCCATGAGCCACGCCAGCCACGAAAACTGAACCGGCTTCCAGATGACGAGCCCGGTCAGCACCGACAAGATGCCGAGGATGATCGCCGAGGTGTACGCCTGCTTCTGGAGCGGGTTGTAAGGTTCCCGTGACGGCGGCTTGGGCCCGAAAAAGAAATAGTGCCGTACCATCGGCCAGACGCCGGGAACATCACGCGTAGTGAAAAGAATCTGCCGGTAGTTTCCACTGAATATTTGATAACCGAGATAGAAGAGGCCAGTGGCGATGTAGATCCACATGAAAGTCAGGTGCCATTGCAACGCGCCACCGAGCCATCCGCCTATAGCCAACGATTTTGGCCAGTCCAGCAAGTTTTTCTGCGGGACTTTGGCGCCGAAGCTGGGAAAGGCGCGAAAAATCTGCAGCCCGCTCCCCACCATCACGAACAGCGCGACTGCGTTCAACCAGTGGCAGAATCGCACGGGCCAGGGATGCTCATAGACTGCGGGCGTGGTCTCATCCGACTTCGCAGATTCGATTTCAATTACTGCTTCAAGCATGCTTCGCGTCTCCAAATTCCGTTACAGTCCGTAGAACTCCGAATAGCCCTGGTCTTCCCAATAGCCGACCTTCTGCAGAACGTTGGTCACTTTCAGATCGGTAAGATACTTCGCTTGTTTGTATCCAACTTTGGTGGGAATCTGCAGCCGCAGCGGCGCACCATGCTCCCGAGTCAGCGGCTGGTGATACATCTCGTAGCAAAGCAAAGTCTGGGGATGCAGCGCCGTGGCCATGTCGAGCGACTCGTAGTAATCGTCGGCGCATTCAACGTAGACAAAGCGAGAAGTAGTGTCGGCTCCAATCGCTCGCAGGAAATCAGAAAGCCGCGCGCCGCCAAAGCTGCCGATTACATCCCAACCTTCCACACAAACATGTCGCGTATTGTGCTGGATTTTCGGCAGAGCCTGGATTTGCGCCAGCCTATAGTCCCCTGGTTTTTGTACGGATCCGCTAACGGTGAGTGTCCACTTATCAAAGTCCACACCGGGGTCATCGACGTCGTAGTCATTTACATAAAACTTTTCGATGGGCGCCACTTCGGAGTCGGCGTACGTTGGCGCTAAAAGCCCCTTGCGGAAGAGGAGCGCTGATGCCCAATCACTGAATCCCAGGCCGGCTTTCAGCAGGGGCGCTTGTAATTTTGGGATGGCAAAGGCGCCCAGCGCCACGACCGGGGCTAGTTTTAGCAATTCCCGCCGATTGATTCGTTTGAATTTACGTTCGTTGATTCGTGACTCCATTCTCTGCTCTCCACGAACTTCAGACAGTTGTGTGCCCTCGACCCTCCACATGCGATGTCTGGGGTGCAGAAAAGTTACCACCAATGTAAGAAGACTTGAAGCAGGAACTGGCGTTCCATCAGGTACTTGGAGGCCGTGGTTGGGCTACGACGCGCTTTTGGCCCCATTTATCCCGCAACCCGCATCTAAATAGGTAATTGAAGTAGACGCCTATCGCGGTGATGCTTTAGATGACGATCGGCGAGCTGCTGTGGATCGGAGGATGGTTATGGCCAAGGTGATTGAGTTCTATATTCCGTCTCGATTTCAGAAGAGAGTGAAATGGATCCCCACGGAACTGCGAGGGAGAGTTATCGAGTTCCCGGTCGAGATAAAGAAGTCGGCCTGAGAGATGCGGACACGTCGCGTATTTTTTAAGCGCCCGGACAGCCAGTCGGGCGCTTTTTTGTCTCCGGATGAATTAGGATGTGACTTTGGTACTCTCTTTTTCGTACCGGGCGCGGAAAATATTTGGTTTTACTGGCTTCGGCTCAAATTTTTAGGCATACTATGGCGCGAGCCCATCCTCCCCGGGCAAGAGGTTGGAATCATGCCCATGCTGCAGCAGAACCCGCCACCGGAAGTTAGCGACCTCCAAATTGAGGTGGGCTTCGAACAGAAACAACGCCGCCAAATGCTGATTGCGCTGGCCCTTCTGCTGGTCGCCTTGATTGCAGTTTTCCTGAAAGATCGAGCGTTCTGGGAGCAGTTCTTCTTCCCTGCCACGGCCGCGGGTGCCACGGAACCAGAACCGACAGACCAGACTGCGTACGGCGACACGACGCAAGCGGGCACCCACATGCGCAGCGGGCCGGGTGCGGCCGCGCAATCGAAGGCGAAGGCGCGCGCCGCGGCCGCGGTTCCAGTCCCCGAAACGACTTTGGCGCCCGTGATCACCAATCGTGCCGTACTCCCTCCGCTGGAAGTTGAAGTGGTCGCCGGGGATGAGCACCGAACCATTCTGCCTGGCAACACTTCCGTCAAGGTAGACCTCCAGCCCCGGACGCCTCCGTCCTCTGCTGCCGCTGCTCCCTCCCGGGCGGCCGGCGAAAGCGCTGGCTCGGTGGCGGCCAACGCCACGGCGCAGGTGCATCTCTCGCCAGGGACTGCGCAAGTGGTATCGCGGCCAGTTGATCCGACCTATCCGCTGCTCGCCAAGCAAATGAAAGTACAGGGGTCGGTGGTGCTGCAGGCTCTAATCGGCAAGGATGGCAACATTCAGGAACTGAGGGTTGTCAGCGGTCCGACGATTCTGTCTGCTGCGGCGCGAGAAGCGGTGAAGCAATGGCGTTTCAAGCCTTACTTGCAGGCCGGCCAAGCGGTCGAGACCGAGGCCCGCATCACCGTAAATTTCACCATCTCCACGCAATGACATTTCCGTGGATTGTGCATCGAAACCAATTCTCACCAGCAACCTTCGTGAAGTTGATCTCCGTTCTGGTCTTGGCCGCTCCGAGGTTAGTGGCGCTCACAAGCGGGCCGATTGCGGTCGCCGCTGAATCCGTCTGGGTCAATGCATCACAAGGAGCACGCACTATGGCATTCGCGATCTCCAGCACGAGCTTTCAGAATGGCGGCGACATCCCAAAGAAATTTACCTGCGACAGCGCCGACGTCTCGCCCGAACTCTCCTGGACTGAACCCCCGGCCGGTACACAAAGCTTCGCTCTCATCGCGGATGATCCCGACGCTCCCGCTGGCACCTGGACTCACTGGGTCTTGTTCGATGTGCAACCGGCAGGCAGAAATCTTCCAGAAGGCGTGAGCAAGATCGATGAGTTGCCCGATGGCGCTCGCCAGGGCCGCAACGATTTCCACAAGATCGGGTACAACGGACCCTGCCCGCCTCCCGGCAAGCCTCATCGCTACTTTTTCAAACTCTATGCGCTGGATCGCAAACTTGACCTAAAGCCCGCAACCAGTAAGCAGGAAGTCGAGCAGGCCATGCAGGGTCACATTCTGGGCAAAGCTGAGTGGATGGGAAAATATCAGCGCTAATCCGCGCCTTTTCGAATAACTGACAGACCTGAAATAAACGCCCAAAAATTTAACAGGCGTCCCGACTCTTTCGAGTCATTGGACGCCCGGGCAGCCCTCCCCCAGAACTGCTCGCCCATCAAATTAAATCCTGTCGGCTCTCGTGGGAATAGCACTTCGGTGCCAGAACTAGCCCACTAACGTGCCATCCTTTCGACAGACGTTAGTCTACTTGGCCCCTATCTAAAGACAATATGCCGAAGCTCAAGGAGGAACTGCAGAAGTCGATCCGCCAGATGAGCGACTTTGACAAATTCAAGAACCAGATTGAGATGACTGTGACTTCTGAGGGATTGCGCATCGAACTGCTGGAATCCGCTTCCGGTACCTTCTTCGACAGCGGGAGTCATTCCCCGAACCGCGACGGCATAGAGTTACTGAGCATGCTCTCCCAAGAACTGAGTAAGCTTCCAAACAAGGTATCAATCGAAGGTCACACGGATTCTAAACCGTACTCTGGTACCCGCGACTATGGAAACTGGGAGCTCTCAACGGATCGCGCCAACGCTGCCCGCCGCCTAATCCAGCAGAGCGGCCTCAGGCAGGACCAGGTGTCGCAAGTCAGGGGCTTTTCTGATCAGAAGCTGCGTAAACCGAGCGATCCTCTCGACCCTTCCAACCGCCGAATTACTCTCATTGTGCAATACGTCGTGAAGAGCAACGAAGAACACGATAGCCCCGCACGGACCGCAGCAGACGAGAAATCCGTGGGGAGCGGAACCGCGGAACAATAATTCATCGTCCCTTCTCGAAAGATCCGTCATCGATATAGACGAGCCGCAAAATAGGTTTCGGGAGTGTTCTAATAAGGTCATGACACAGGAAGAACTTCGGCTGGCCGAGTCGCGTGCGCGTAGAAAACACTGGAAACGCTGGGGCCCATATCTAAGTGAGCGCGCTTGGGGCACTGTGCGCGAAGACTACAGCCCTGACGGCAGCGCCTGGGAATATTTACCGCACGACCACGCCCCTTCGCGAGCATATCGTTGGAACGAGGACGGACTCGCCGGAATTTGCGATCGCCATCAGATGATCTGCTTTGCTCTGGCTTTGTGGAATGAGCGCGATCCTATCTTGAAGGAGCGGATTTTCGGCCTTACTGGCGAGCAAGGCAACCATGGCGAAGACGTAAAAGAGTACTACTTTTACCTCGACAGCACTCCGACTCACTCCTACATGAAGTATCTCTACAAGTATCCCCAGGCGGAGTTCCCTTACAACCAGCTGGTGGAAGAAAATCGCCGTCGCGACAAGCGTCAGCCTGAGTTCGAACTATTCGACACCGGTGTGTTCAGCGACGACCGCTACTTCGATGTGCTTGTGGAATACGCCAAGGGCGACACTGAGGACATTCTAATCAGGCTCACGGTCACGAATCGTGGGCCAGAAGCCGCCAATCTTCGCGTGCTACCCACGGTGTGGTTTCGCAACACCTGGTCTTGGGGACGCCAGGATTACCGACCCGAACTGCACCGGGCGGGCTCTGCGTCCGACCCGATGATCGAACTGAATATTGATCAGCCCGGTACGCGCTGGCTCCATTGCGAAGGCTCTCCCGAGTTGCTGTTCACGGAAAATGAAACCAACTATCGCCGCCTCTTTGGAGTGGAGAATCACGCTCTCTACGTAAAGGATGGCATCAACGACTACATCGTGCATGGCGCAAGCGATGCGGTCAATCCTCGGCACTTTGGCACCAAGGCCGCAGCCCATTACAAACTCAACCTGGAAGCGGGGGAATCGGCAATTCTTCGCCTGCGCCTCGCGGACTCCGACTTCAACAACAAGGATGCGTTTGCCGATCTTGACGCAATTTTTTCACTTCGTCGCGAGGAAGCCGATGACTATTACGCTACTGTCATTCCACAGCATCTCTCGCCGGACGCACAAAACGTGATGCGCCAAGGTTTTGCCGGCATGCTCTGGTCCAAGCAGTTCTACAATTACGTCATCAAGGATTGGTTGGAAGGCGACCCGGGTAACCCTGCCCCACCCCACGAGCGTCTCACGGGCCGCAATTGCGACTGGACCCATCTTTATAACGCAGACGTAATTTCGATGCCCGATAAGTGGGAGTATCCTTGGTACGCGGCGTGGGACCTGGCATTCCACTGCATTCCGCTCGCGCTCTTGGATTCGGACTTCGCTAAAGAACAACTGACGCTGATGCTCCGTGAGTGGTACATGCATCCCAATGGGCAGATCCCTGCTTACGAGTGGGCGTTGGGTGACGTCAATCCTCCGGTGCATGCCTGGGCGGCCTGGCGCGTATACAAGATCGACAAGAAGCGCAAGGGCAAAGGTGATCGCGCCTTTCTCGAACGCGTCTTCCACAAACTCATGCTGAACTTTACCTGGTGGGTGAACCGCAAGGATGCAGACGGCAAGAACATCTTCCAGGGCGGCTTCCTGGGTCTGGACAATATCGGGGTCTTCGATCGCAGCAAGCCCTTGCCTACGGGCGGCTACATCGAACAGTCTGACGGAACCAGTTGGATGGCGATGTACACACTGAATTTATTGGCCATCGCCCTCGAGTTGGCGAAAGACGATCCCGCCTACGAAGACGTGGCCAGCAAGTTCTGGGAGCACTTCATCTACATCGCTCATGCAATGAGCCATCGCGGCCAAGATGGCGTTGGTTTGTGGAACGAAGAGGATGGCTTCTTCTACGACGTGCTGCGGCTGCCTGACGGCGCTAAATTCCCCATGAAGATCCGCTCCATGGTGGGATTGATTCCGCTGTTCGCAGTAGAGACCCTGGAGCCGGAAGTGCTCGAGCGCTTGCCGGATTTCAAGCGGCGGCTGGAGTGGTTCATCGCCAACCGTTCTGACCTCACCGACAATGTAGCGTGTATGAACGAGCCCGGGCGTGGCGCGCGCCGGCTACTCTCTATTGTCAATGCTGACGAGCTCCATCGCATCCTCAAATTCATGCTCGATGAACACGAATTTCTTTCGCCCTACGGCATCCGTGCTTTGTCCCAGTTTCACCGCGATCATCCGTATAAGCTCGAAGTCAACGGAATGGAGCACCGCGTAGATTATGAGCCGGGCGAATCCGCCACCGGACTCTTTGGAGGCAACTCCAATTGGCGAGGACCGATCTGGTTCCCGGTAAACTACTTGCTCGTCGAATCGCTGCAGAAGTTCTACCACTATCTAGGGGATAATTTCACGGTCGAGTTTCCAACCGGTTCCGGAAAGATGCTGACCTTGTGGGAGGTGGCGGGCGAACTGTCGCGTCGTATGACCAGCATTTTTGTTCGGGATGAGAACGGTCGCCGACCGTCGTTGGGAAATCTGGAGAAGTTCCAGACCGATCCCCATTGGCGCGACCTTTTGCTGTTCCACGAATACTTCCACGGTGATTCCGGCGCCGGCATCGGAGCCAGCCATCAGACCGGATGGACCGGAATCGTTACCAAGCTGATGCAGCAGAGTGGTGAATCACCCCGCCGGAAGAGGCCGATGCATGCTATGGCGATTCCGGCGGACTGAGTCAGCAGCGTCTTCAAACCTCGTCCCCGTACACCGGAATCACTGCTCCATTGACGTCTTTTCCGGCATCACGCGCCAGCCAGATAGTCAGGCTCGCGATGATCTTTGGCTGAACCCACCTGGAGAAGTCCGCCTTGGGCATGGCCCGGCGATTTACCGCCGTATCTATCGTGCCTGGCAAGATCACGTTCGCGGTGATGCCCACATCTTTATTTTCCAGGGCCACTGTCCGTATCAGCGACACCATAGCAGCCTTGGATGCGCTGTAGGCCCCGACGCCCGCCCCGGGTTCCAGCGCCGCGCGACTGCCGATCCCAATAATTCGTCCATTGCGGGTCTTCCTCATAACCGGAAGTACAGCCCGCAAAACATAGAACGTGCTGTTCAGATTAACGTTAAACATTCGCTGAAACGTCGTGTCATCGGTCTCCGCAATGGACGTTCCGCCTGCGAAACTGCCGACCGTATGGGCCACAACATCCAGTCTGCCGAAGCGCGCGACGATGCTGTCCACTGCACTCTTCGCGCCATCTGCCGTTGACATCTCCGCGGGCAGGGCCGTGAAGGACGGGTGGTTAAAGTCCGATTGCTGGATCTTTCGAGACACTCCAATAACGGTTGCGCCGGCATCGAGCAGTGCCCGTGTAACGAAACTTCCCAGCCCGCCATTAGCTCCGGTCACGAGCGCGACCTTGTTTTTCATCCCATGTGCTCCGATCTGCGCCATAGCGCCGTCAGATTCTGACGCTGATAAAAGGTTACGACGATTGGCAGGGAATGGCGAACCGTAGGGACGGGCCAGATTCGCCGACTGGCGCCGAATTCCTCACTTCGGAGATTCTGACGCAGCCGGCGCGTCGTGCATACTCAGGATATACCAGCGATCGCCAGACTTGCGGCAGATCATCATTCCACGCCCGGCCTCGTGCACCGCTTCTGATTCGACCGAGAAATCGTACAGCGTCCACACCACGTTGCCCACGGCCCGCTGATCACTCATTCTCATCTCCAGGCGCGCGCGCGGACCTCCCTGAAAATACCGCTCACGAAGATACTGCCCAACTTGTTCGCGTCCTCGGTATTCCGCCGTCGGCACAGTCATTACGAAGTCCCGGTCGAAGCATTGCTCTAACCTGTCGGTCTCCGCGTTGTTGAAAGCCTTCCAGCAGCCCTGCATGGCCGACTCCATGTCTGAAATAACCGAGGCCTCCGGAAACGCATGCCGCGGCTCCATGCGGGCCACGCTTCGTTGCAGGTCGATCGTTACACCTAATTTCTCCAGCAGATCCACACCGAGGATTCCATCAATTTGCCCGTGGCACGCGTTCGCAATCGGGGTTAAATCCACCGCTTCCAGCGTGAGGTCGTAGACGGTGTGATTGCCCAGCGAAAGCTCGCGCACGAATACCTCCCGCGCATTGGTTATTGCCGTGCCAGTCCAGGAAGTGATCTGTACTTTTTTGGACAGCCCCGACGACATCGATTTGATGTTGAGCATCGACGTCGCCGCCGTATCTACCAGGAATCGCGCTTCAGCCCCGCCGATCTTGAGTTTCACAATCGGAAGCCGGTCGCAGCGTTCAAGAGGAATTTCTCCGGAAGGATGCGTCTGGGCGCACAGAGATGGCGCGATCGATATCAGAGTAAGCCACAGAAGAATCGACCCCGCTCGCGCCAACCTCTGTCGCATTTATTTCCTCGCAGGCGCCGCCTCGGCGATTTCTCGGATTCGGTCGAAGATCGCGCGTCCCGCCAACCGGAACGCCGTCTGGTCCCGGAAGAGCCGCGCCCTCCAATTTCCACCCATTGCCAGCGCGTGAATTTCGAATGCCACTTGACGCGCGCCAATCTCTCTTCGGATTTCGCCGCTGGATTGGCCCTGCTGCACCGCCTCTTCGAGCAAGAGCAGCCAGTGGTTCATGCAGCGCACGATCCGGTCGCGTACCTTTCCGGGCCGGTCGTCAAACTCCAGCGACGCGGCGGAAAAAAAGCAGCCCCCCGGAAACACCCTTCGCTCCGCGTACAGTCCCCAGCGCTCACAAAGCATCTCGAGCCGCTTGAGCCCGCGTGCTCCATTGGCGGGACGAATCACCTCCTCGACAAAGATCCGGCTCGCCTCGTCCACCACCGCGCACTGCAATTCTTCCTTTGACCCAAAGTGAGCAAAGAGCCCGCTCTTGCTGATCTTCAGCACGGCGGCGAGCTTCCCGATCGTCAGCCCTTCGAGGCCTTCCACCGACGCAATATCCACGGCGCTCCGCAAGATGTTATTGCGCGTCTTTTGGCCACGCGGCCGCCCGTTTTTCGAACTGGCACGAGATTCGGTCAATCGAATTCCAAAATAGCGCGATCGTTCGTTCTATTACAAGAACAAAATCCCTCTCTTCCGCGCATCGTCAGAGGCCAATAATGCCGATAACTAACGACGGATCAATACGATCTATGATTTTCGCCGATTCGAGCCTTGGCTATCTTTCCTTCTGGAGTTCGAGCTTGGCAATTGCCTCGGTGTGCACTTCGTCTGGGCCGTCGGCCAATCGCAGTGCGCGTACCCCAGCCCACGCGGCAGCAAGAAATGTGTCTTGCGAAACGCCTGCGCCCCCATGCGCCTGGATGGCTCGGTCCAGCACTCGGAGCGCGACATTGGGCGCGACCACTTTAATGGCCGCAATCTCGGCCCGGGCCGACTTGTTTCCTGCCATATCCATCATGTAGGCGGCCTTCAGCGTCAGCAGGCGGGCTTGCTCGATCTCCATGCGAGAGTTCGCAATGTCCGCTCGTATCGTTCCCTGCTCGGCGAGAGGTTTACCGAAAGCGATCCTCGATTTCACACGTGTGCACATGGCTTCCAGCGCTCGCTCGGCAACTCCGATGCAACGCATGCAGTGATGAATGCGGCCCGGGCCCAGCCTGCCCTGGGCGATCTCAAAGCCCCGTCCTTCGCCGAGCAGGATGTTCGAGATCGGTACGCGAACATTGTCAAATGTGATCTCACCATGCCCATGCGGGGCGTGGTCGTAGCCGAAGACGGTCAGCAGTCTTTGGATCTTCACTCCTGGGGAGTCCATCGGGACCAGGATCATCGATTGTTGTTGGTGCCGGGGAGCCGTGGGATTTGTTTTTCCCATGAAAATCGCTAGCTTGCAACGGGGGTCACCTGCTCCAGACGACCACCACTTTCTGCCGTTGATGAAGTATTCGCCGCCGTGACGGACGATGCTGGCCTCAATGTTGGTTGCGTCCGAGGAGGCAACGGCGGGTTCGGTCATCGCGAAGCAAGAGCGAATCTCACCCGCGAGCAGCGGCTTCAGCCACCGTTCCTTCTGCTCCGGAGAGCCATATCGGGCCAGGACTTCCATGTTGCCCGTATCCGGCGCGGAGCAATTAAAAACTTCGGGCGCCATAGCACTGCGGCCCATAATTTCGCATAGCGGCGCATACTCGAGATTCGTCAGGCCTCCGCCTTGCTCAGCGTCGAGCAAAAACAGATTCCACAGGCGTGCCGACCGAGCTTTTGGTTTGAGTTCTTCAATCACCCGGGTCGGAGACCATCGGTCGCGTGCGACTTCGTCGGCGAAACGCTGCTCATTGGGGTAGATGTGCTCGTCCATGAATGCCAACAAACGCTCCTGTAGGCCTTTCACTTTGTCGCTAAATTCAAAGTCCATTTGGGTTGCCTCTTACGATAGGTGAGGATGATCGACTACACAGCGAGATGGCTAGGCCGGCCGGATTTCTTGGGTGGTGTCCTGCCTGGGACCCGAACGCGCACATCACGTCCCTTGGGCTGGATTCTGAATTTGCCGTTGGTGCGTTTCGAAAGAGTTGTCCCGGAACCTGCTGCCGTAAGTCCCAGCGTGCTCCGGCGCCGGCTTTCCGATGTCAGCAATCCACCCACGAGGAAATCAGCAAACGAACGGCTGATTTGATCAGAATCAGCTGGTCCAGATGGATCGACCCAGGTCGGTGTCCAGTTCACCGCGCCGAGGATCGCAAACGTGATCAATTTAGGATCGCCAGCCCGGAAAACGCCGCTGTCCATCCCCCTCTTAATAATGCGACGAATGCCCTGCTCGAATTCGTCGCGCTTGGCGCATATCTTGCCGTATTGCGACGCCGACAGCGCGGTCGAATTTCCCGCCAACATTGTTCCAGCGTGGAGCGGAAGCTCGTCTATCATCAGGCGAACGAACGAAACCAGCAAAGCATGCAGTTCATCTATGGGAGAGGAGTAGTTTTCTTCCACGTTGTGGAGCAATTCTAGAAGGCGATCCATCACGTAGTCGTGACAGAAGTAAAGAACCTGTCGCTTGTTCTTGAAGTAGTAGTAAAAATTGCTCTTTGTCATCTTGGACGCGCGAGCGATCGCAGTGAGACTGGAGCCGTGGTAGCCATGCCGGCGAAACTGGATCGCCGCGCATTTCAAAATCTCGAGCTTCTTCTTAGTGAATTTGTCGGCCAGATACATGGTTTTCTTTAATCTTGCCCCAAAGCGATGAGAGGCCGCGGAACCGGAGAAAAGTTTAGCATGAAAAATTATTCCGACCGGTCTACATTATGTCGATCGTGCCTTCTGACACTGCTCCCGTCCGCCTGGGGGAAGAACTGAGCGTTGGCTCGCTCAGTGATTATTTGCGAGGCAAAATCGATGGCGCGGATCGCGGAATCGCAATCGAACAATTTCCGGACGGGCATTCCAACCTGACCTACCTGTTGCGGGCTGGTGGACGCGAGTACGTACTGCGGCGGGGGCCATTAGGGCCGGTTGCGGCGAAGGCCCACGACATGGCAAGGGAGTATCGCGTCCTGGAGGCGGTGCATCCGCACTTTCCTCAAGCGCCCGAGGTCTTTCACCTGTGTGAGGATCCGTCAGTGCTCGGCGCGGCCTTCTTCTTGATGGAGCGTCGACACGGAGTCATACTGCGCGACCACGTTCCTCTCGAAGTTGCGACGATCCCGGACTACGCTCGGCAGGTGAGCGAAGCTTTCATCGACTGCTTGGTGAGACTTCATGCCATCGATATTGCGGAAAAGGGCTTGACCGTGCTGGGAAAGCCGGAAGGCTTCGTGGAGCGCCAGGTGCGAGGCTGGACGGAGCGTTGGAATCGGGCAAAGACCAAAGACATGCCTGAGGTGGACAGCGTAATTCAGTGGCTTGTCGATCACCTACCGATATCGGCGGCTTCGACGCTGGTACACAATGATTACAAACTGGACAACGCGATGTTGCCGCGCGGCTCGGTGGATCGCATTGAAGCTGTTCTTGACTGGGAGATGGCGACGGTGGGCGACCCCCTGGCCGACTTGGGGCTGACTCTTTGCTACTGGTCATGGGTAAATGTGTCGCAGTCAAAGACGAATGGCATTTCCGCGATCACGTCCCATCCAGGCTGGTACACTCGCAAGCAGTTTCTCAAACGTTACGAGGAACGAACCGGGCGTGACCTGACCCACATCGGATATTACGAAGTGTTGGGAATCTTCAAACTTTCTGTGGTCTTGCAGCAGATCTACTATCGGTTTCATCGTGGACAAACGAAGGACGCGCGATTCCGGAATTTCGGCGAACGCGTTGACGAATTGGTAACGCTCGCCGCTCGACTGACGCGGCAGTCCGGTTGAGCACAGTCTATCTAGTTCGACACGGGCAGGCCGGCACGCGTGACTCGTACGATTCGCTTTCGGAACTGGGGAGCAGGCAGGCGCGGTTGCTGGGCAAGTATTTCATCTCACAGAAGATTGAGTTTTCCCGAGCATTTGCTGGTGAGATGTTGAGGCATCAGGAGACAGCCGCCGAAGTGGGTGCAGCCTACACCGCGGCCGGAATCGACTTCCCGGACATTGTGGTCGAACCCAACTGGAATGAGTTCGATCTCGACCGCATATATCGTGACATCGGGCCTCAGTTGTCCATGGCAGATGCCGGGTTTCGCCAAGAATTCGAGTCTCTTACCGAGGAGATTCACGCCAGCGGCAGTTCGCCTGAGGCACGGATCCATCGCCGGTGGATGCCGTGCGACACAAAGGTGGTTTTGGCATGGATGGAGGGCCGATATTCATCCCAGGGTGAGACCTGGAAAGATTTTCGCAATCGCGTGGCGGCGTGTCAGCTCACAATCCGTGGCGGGCAAAAAGATGAGAATATCGTAGTGTTCACGTCGGCGATGCCGACTGCGATTTGGACAGGAATGGCCCTTGATATTTCCGATCAGCGCGTGATGCAGCTGGCTGGAGTGTTGTACAACGCCTCTTATACGGTTCTAAGAGTTCGGGAGGAACAGTTGCAATTGTTCATGTTCAACGCCATTCCCCACTTGACGGTTCCGGAGTTGCGAACTCATCGCTGAGGATCCGGGTCAAGCCTGCTCCGAAACCTCTATTCTCGTTCCTTTATCCTGACCGCACGGTCAAATTCCACCAGAGTTCCTGAGCGATCGTTCAAATCACGTATCGTTCTGCGTCAAGCAGCCGACCAGCAATCTTACGTCGCAGACCAATCGCATCCACCGGCTCGTACTTCGCGAATCGCTGCAGCATTTTCATTGCCTCACCGAGAGCCTGCCCGTTCGTGCAAGTGCCGATAACATTTCGCGCCGAGACTTCGACGCGAGCCATCGCGTCGCGCAAGAAAACGGTCGCCATATCGGCAGCATTCGTCCCCCGTGCATTGGCTGAAAGCTTGCGGCTGCGCAGCAGGCTCGACTCCATCGCGAAGGCCTCCATAATAATGTCCGCGATATTCATAAGGACTTCCTGCTGCTTCTCCAGGTTCGCCTTGTATTTCTGCGATGCGAGGCCGATGGTTGCGAGCGCAATCTTCTTCGCATTGCGCACCAACTGCATCTCTTCATCGCCGTGGTCTGGTGCGACCGGATCCGCGAGTATTGTCTGGGCGGCCGGTAGGAGATCCAATTGCCCCCGCGCAGCTCGTTTCAGCAACATTCCCGGTATGAGCAGGCGATTAATCTCGTTCGTACCCTCGAAGATACGGTTGACTCGCGAATCGCGATAAGCACGTTCGACTTCATAGTCCTGGTGGTAGCCATACCCGCCGTGAATCTGCACACCCTCGTCCACGACGTAATCCAGCATTTCCGATGCATACACCTTGATCATCGAGCATTCGGCGGCGTACTCCTCAACCGCCCTCAGCATGGTCTGCGAAGCGTCCTGTTGGGCCCAAGAGAAGCCCTCCAATTGACTCTGGATCAGACCTCCGATGCGCCACGCTGCAGACTCTGTCGCGTAAGTGCGAATCGCCATCTCGGCTAGTTTGTGCTGGATGGCGCCGAACTGCGCGATCGACGACCCGAACGCCTTACGTTCGCGAGCATATTTAATGCATATGGAGAGCAACTGCTTCGCCTTGCCCACGACCGCCGAGCCAAGTTTCATCCTCCCGATATTCAGAATATTGAACGCGATGATATGGCCTCGCCCGATCTCACCCAATAGATTCTCTACTGGCACAGGAACATTGTCGAAATACACAGCCGTGGTGGAACTCCCCTTTATCCCCATTTTGTGTTCTTCAGCGCCACTGCTTACACCGGGAAAACTGCGCTCTACTAAAAAAGCGGTAAACTTTTCGCCGCCCACTTTGGCAAAGACGGTAAACAGGTCGGCGGCGCCACCGTTGGTGATCCAAATTTTCTGTCCATTAAGGATGTAGTGTTTGCCGTCCGGACTCAGATCGGCGCGAGTGCGGGCAGCCAAGCTGTCGGACCCGGCCAATGGTTCCGTCAACGCGTAGGCAGCCAACATCTCGACCGTCGCCAGCTTGGGTAGGTATTTCTGTTTCTGCTGCTCGTTTCCAAAGAAGAGAACGGGCAAGGTGCCGATTCCAGTATGTGACGAATGCCACCCGCCATAGGAAGCATCCCGAGCCAGGTGTTCAGTAACGATCAACAGGGACGGCAGATCCATTTCCATTCCTCCGAACTTTTCAGGAATCGAAATGGCGGTCAGACCTAGTTCTGCCGCTTTGCGCAATACCGCCAGGGCCACCCCCGGTTTTTGCTGGCGAATAGCCTCTAAATTGGGTTCGACCTCTTTCGCCCAAAACTCGTCCGTAGTGCGGGCGATTGCGAGGTGTTCCTCGCTGAGGTCCTCTGCCGTGAAGATTTCATGCGGCGCCAGATCTTCAATAAGAAATCCTCCCCCTTTGATTTTGGGAGAACTTGCCGTGGCTGTAGTCATGATCGCTCTCCTGCGCCGGTCGGCGAAATCGCCTGAGAAGTACCCTCTGATCCAGAGGTCGGCCGGCCAAAGATAGACTGCGTAAATATACCCCTAGCTTGCCCATTATGACCACATGAAATCGACCGAGCGGTCAAATTATTATCCAGAACCAGACCCAATCGACCGTTGACGCTTTACCGGCCAAGGTCATATGATTGCGGGTTCGACTTCTCGCCGGAGTGTCCTACTGAAATGAGCCAGCTAGTCCACCTCACCAAAGACAACGACATTGGCATCATCACGATCGACAACCCGCCGGTAAATGCGTTGAGCCCGGGCGTACCGGAAGGAATTTCCGGCGCGATCGACCAGATTGCCAAGGACGACGCAGTCAGAGCGGGAGTGATAATCGGTGCTGGTCGAACTTTTATCGGCGGAGCCGATATCAAGGAATTCGGCAAGATGACGTCGGGCATGACCAAACGCGGCGACGGATTATTGTCGCTGCTGTCGAAAATCGAGGACTGCCCAAAGCCGATCGTCATGGCCATTCAGGGAGTCGCATTTGGCGGGGGTTTGGAGGTGGCGATGGCTGGCCACTACCGGATTGCCACTCCGAGCGCCCAGGTCGGCCAGCCGGAAGTAAAGCTCGGGATCATTCCCGGAGCGGCGGGCTCACAGCGGTTACCCCGCCTCGCCGGTGTAGCAAAGGCGGTCGAAATGTGCACGGAGGGCAATCCGGTCAAAGCCGAGGAGGCGCTGAAGGCCGGTATTCTCGATCGTCTGATTGAAGGCGATCTGCTCTCTGGCGCAATCGCCTTCGCCCGGGAAATTGCATCGAAGCCTGCACCGAAAACTCGCGAGCGCAACCACAAGCTCGGCACGCTCGAGCAGAACACCCCAATCTTCGCCGCCGCGCGTGAGAATGCCCGCAAGAAACAGCGCAACATGACGGCGCCGCTGGCGGCGATTGATGCCGTCGAAGCCGCTACCAAACTGCCCTTCGAGGAAGGCTGCCAGGTCGAGAGAAAACTCTTCACTGAGTGTCTTTTCTCGGATCAATCGAAAGCGCTCATTCACGTGTTCTTCGGTGAGCGCGAAGTGGCAAAAATTCCAGACATTCCGAAGGACACCCCAGTAATTCCTGTGAATCGCGGGGCAGTAGTGGGCGCCGGCACAATGGGCGGCGGTATCGCGATGGTGCTTGCCAATGCCGGCATTCCAGTCCTGCTCAAGGACGCGGATCAGGCGGCGCTGGATCGTGGACTGGCCAACATCCAAAAGAATTACGCGAATTCCGTTAAGCGCGGCCGCTTCACCCAACAGTTCGTCGAGGAGCGATTGAAGTTGATAAAGCCAACCCTGAGCTACGACGAATTTGCCCGCGTGGACCTGGTGATCGAGGCCATATTCGAGGGTGTGGCGCTCAAGAAGGAGGTCTTCAGCGATCTCGACCGCATCTGTAAGCCTGGCGCGATTCTGGCGAGTAATACGTCGACGCTTAACATCGACGAAATCGCATCGGCAACGGCGCGGCCGGAAGCGGTCCTCGGGACACATTTTTTCAGCCCGGCTAATGTCATGCGCCTGCTCGAAATCGTGCGTGGCAAGGCGACCACCAAACAAGTCATCGCGACCTGTATGCAGCTTTCGAAAAAACTGGGCAAGGTTGGTGTGCTGGTGGGAAATTGCCGCGGCTTTGTGGGTAACCGGATGTTTCATCCCTACGTCCGCGAATCGGTTTTTCTCGTGGAAGAAGGGGCCAGCGTCGAGGCCGTGGATAAAGCCTTATACGATTTTGGTATGGCGATGGGTCCGCTCGCGACCGGTGACCTCGCTGGACTAGACGTGGGCTGGCGCATCCGCAAGGAATATCGCCACCTGGAAAAGCCCGGCATACGGCAGGCGTTTGCGGGTGATCGTTTGTGCGAAATGGGACGCTATGGTCAGAAGACTGGCGCCGGCTGGTACAGATATGACGAGAACCGGCGTGCCATCCCCGATCCCGAAGTCGCTGCGATGGTACGCAACTGGTCCGCCGAGGCCGGCATCTCGCATCGGCAGATCCCAGCCGAGGAGATTGTCGACCGTTGCATTTATGCGCTGGTCAATGAGGGAGCGCGCATTCTAGAAGAAGGTTACGCGCTGCGGGCAGTGGACATCGACATCATCTATCTCAACGGTTACGGTTTCCCTGCATATCGCGGGGGCCCGATGTGGTATGCCGACACAGTGGGACTCCGAAAAGTCCATGATCGCATCTGCGAATTTCAACGCCAGCATGGCGAACTATGGGAACCTGCCCCGCTGCTGAAGCGCTTGGCGTCAGAAGGACGAACTTTCGCTGATCTCGATAAACAGAAAGCGGCGGCAGCCTAACCACTTGTTTCGCTGGTTGCGAACCTGGTGGGTCAACGGCCGCTGCGCCGGTGCCGACCCTAAGACCTATAGGAGAGATCGCATGATGAATGCCCATGGAGTAAATCGCCAGTGGCGGCTCAAGTCGCGCTCAGTCGGACTCATCAACACCAGCGATTTTGATCTTGTCACCGAACCGATTCCGGAGCTGAAGGAGGGACAGTTTCTGATTCGCAACATCTATCTATCCCTAGATCCTGCGATGCGCGGATGGTTGGTCGACCGTCCATCTTACGTTCCACCGGTACAGATCGGCGCAGTCATGCGCGGATTTGCTGTCGGAGTCGTCGAAAAATCAAATCATCCGAATTTTGCGGTGGGTGACAAAGTGCAAGGGATGTTCGGCTGGCAGGAGTACATGGTTTCGAATGGCGAGGGCGTGACCAAGCTGCCGCAAAGCACCTTTCCGCTTTCGGCGAACTTGGGCTTGTTCGGATTAGTGGGATTGACCGCATATGCCGGGCTGTTAGAGATCGGGCAGCCCAAGCAGGGCGAGACTCTACTCGTTTCTGGGGCTGCTGGTTCGGTGGGCTCACTCGTAGGCCAAATCGGCAAGATCAAGGGACTCCGCGTGGTCGGCATTGCCGGAACCAGAGAGAAGTGCGACTGGCTGGTGAAAGATCTCGGCTTCGATGCGGCGGTGGACTATAAGGATGGTGATTACAAGCAACAGCTAAAGGCCGCCTGTCCCAAGCGAGTGGATCTCTACTTCGAGAATGTCGGCGGAGAAATTCTGGAAGTAGCGCTTTCCCTGATGAACCCATTTGGCCGCGTGGTGGTTTGTGGACTGATCTCTCAATACAACGCCACCACCCCTGTTCCAGGTCCGTCGAATTTTGCTGCCATAATCAGCAAGCGGCTTCGGGTGCAGGGATTTCTCGCGTTTGACCACGCCGCGAAAGCAAAAGAAATGGTCAGCAACTTCACCGAGTGGCATAGCTCGGGCAAGCTAAAGTATCGGGTGGACATCGTCCCAGGATTGGAGGCTGCGCCGACGGCGATCAACAAGTTATTCGATGGCTCCAACCACGGAAAACTGATGGTGCAGATCTCGGACGCTCCCGCCGCGAGTTAGTGCTGGCTCACGAACCCAGCCAAACCTCCATAGAGGCCAACCGGTCGTTAGCATACTGATCAGACGGCCCCGTCGATATCATTCCTCTCGACAAACACCTATCAAAAGCTAAAGCGCGCGCCGAGCTGGATTTCACGCTTCGGGAAGGCCGCGGTGAAGCCCAAAGGCTGGCTCGGTGAAAGGTGGGCGGTGCCGTGCACGTTGAACGGCGGAGCAAAAGCAGAACCCACGATGTTGTTCACGCTGGCATAGTTGGTGTGGTTCGCGAGGTTAAATCCTTCTGCAATAAACTGCAGGCTCGCTTTCTCGCCGAACTTGAATACCCGGCTCAGGCGCATGTCGAAGTCCACGTAATTGGGACCCAGGCCGCTGTTGCGCCCAGATCCTGGGGGACGGTCATTGGTGAAATGACCGTCGCCGTTGATGTCAGCGCCCGCCAGCAAGTTAAAGGGATGGCCGCTGTTGTAGGAAACAATCGGTGATAACTGAAATCCGGAAAGTGCGCGTGACTGCCACGGGCTGTCTAGTATTGCCGCGAGCACCACCTTGTGTCGTTGATCGAAGTCCGACAAAGAACGCTCGGCAGTCAATTGCACCTCGTTAAATGCTGAATAGTCGCTGTTGAAATCGGTCGAGTCGTCGATCGCTTTGCTGTAGGTGTAGTTCCCGATCAGGGTGAAGTGGTCACTGAATCGCTTCTTAACTTCCAGAATGCCGCCATGGTAGATCGCGTTCGCGATGGAGGAATATTGATTGTTCTGAAGAATCGTGTGTGTAGGATCAGCAAAGCAAAGTCCAGGATTCGCAAGACACTCCACTGCTCCCCAGTCCTGGAAAGGAAGGCCGTTAGTGGGAAGACCATCCGCGCCGCATACTGGCGGAGATCCAGCAAAGCAAGGGGTGCCGGTAACAATTGGTGCCCCTGGCAGAAGGTTCTGGTCCACTGCCCAGGGCAAGTGGGTGGTGTGGACGTAAATGTAGCTGGCGGAGACAGACAAGCTGTTTCCGATCTGCCGTTCGATGCCGAATGAGGCTTGTTGCGATTGGGGCGGCCGGTAATTCGGTTGCCCGGAGAAGAGCACCGTTCCGGGCGGGAGCGGGCCGGTGTTACTGATTGTTAAGCCAATGGGGGGTGCTTGTACATCCGCAGCCGAAATGCAGGCGACCTGTCCCGGAGGCGGCGTGCCGCACCCAATCTTACCCTCCGCAAATAGGATCTGGTAGATCGCCGCAGAGTTTTGGAAGGGGTTGGTGCTTCCCGGAACGCCCAAAATCGATACCAAAGTATTGGCAATCAGACGGGTTCCGTTTACGTTGCCAAGAGTTTTCACGACACCGGGAATCTGGGCATAGATTGGGGAATAAAAAATCCCGTATCCGCCGCGAAGCACCGTCTTATGGTCGTTGAACGGGTCCCACGCAAACGAAACCCGCGGGGCAAAGTCCTTCTTATACGTATTTAACGGCCCATATTGTGAATCCACTTCGTAGCGTAGGCCATAGTTGAAGGTAAAGCCGGGCCGCACTTGCCAGGCATCCTGCCAGTAGCCGGCGGTGAACGGCCTGATCTGGACATAGTTGGGATTACCAAAACCCTGTTCATAGAACGCCGGCAAACCCAGGTTCCACGACTGAAGCGTGCTGATCGGGGTTGGCGCCGTTGTCGGCAGATTACAAGCGATGGGTGCTTCCAAGCATGGACTGAGCAGGTTGCCCGGCAAATTCAGAAACTCAAACCGTCCGGGAAAGAAAGTCTGCGAGGTCGTGTTGTTGCCTCGAATCAGCTCATAAAAACCCATCTTCATTGTGTGGTGGCCACGAATGAGGGTGAAATTGTCAGCGAACTCATAGCGGCGCGCCGTAGTATGGCTGGGAAGAAAAATCCCACGCCCGAAGAAACCGAACCCCTCAACGTCCAGTCCGGGACCGCCGAGATCATTGGTGTCCACGTTGAATTGGTACCAATTCCACTGCAGCCGGGCTTCATTTTGGGCGGTCTGGCTGAACTGATGAAACCACGAGCCTTGTAGCGTGCTATCCCAACTTAGTATGGAATTGCCGCGTGAAAAGCCGATCAAAGCCTGCACGTCGGGGTCGGTTTCCTCAAGATGCGCAAAGCTATAACGGAGCGAAGCTTGATTAGCATCGTTGAATCGGTGATCGAGCCGGACGGATCCTTCGTGCTGCCGTATGGGAAACGGGAACAACCCTCCGTTGGTCTCGAACTGATTCACAACGAATGCACTCAATGGTCCTGCAGCTGGATTCACGCTCAAGACGCCGCCGAGTATCTGCGCGCAGGCGGCCGCCGGCACGAACGTGACCGGAGTCGGGGCGGGTAGACCCAGTTGTTTTGCAACTGCTGCGCCAACGGGACCGCTGAGGCAAGGAACGTTTGTGCCCAAACCTTGGGCCACCAGACCAGCTGCAATTGTCTGCTGTGGTACCGTCGGATTAAAGATATTGCTGCTGGTCAGCAAGGGCACGGAATCCTCGGCATTAGAACGCAGTCCTTCGTATGCGACAAACAGGAAGGTTTTGTTCTTGCTGATGGGGAAACCGAGAGTGCCCCCGAATTGCTGGCGGCTCAACGAATTCTTGATTGGCCTGCCTTGGGCAGTCGACGAGAATGCCTCGCCAGGAGTAAGAGCGGGACTGAACGCAAACGGGTCGCGTGCATCCATTGCGTCATTACGAAAGAATCCGTAGAGGCCGCCGTGCAAATTGTTGTTGCCGGACTTGGCCACAATGTTGATGGAAGCGCCGCTGGCTCCGCCCAGGTCGGCCGAGTAATTGCTACGGTTGATCTGAAATTCCTGCACCGCATCCTGGCTCAGGGTCAGGCGGACACCGCCCGCATCATCGTTAGCCTCACCTCCGTCGACGGTTACGCTGTTCCCTCTGCCATTGCTTCCATAGAATGACAGTCCGCTTTGGGGTGTCTGCTTCACGCGGAAGTCGGCGTTATCCGCAATGGTGTTCGAGTTGCTGACGCCCGGCGTCAGCAAGGTAAAGGTAAGATAATCGCGGCGGTCGATCGGCAGGTCGGTGATGTACCGTTGGCTTATGTTGTTGGCTTGGCTCCCTCTTTCCGTTTCCACCACCGGCGGCTCTCCGGTGACCTCGACTTGGACAGCTTCCGCCGATATGTTCATGCTGAAGTCTGCTGGAACCGTCTCTCCAACAGCGACTACTACCCCTTTCCGAATCTTGGTACTAAAACCAGATCGTTGGGCGCTCACATCGTAACTAGCGGGAGGCAGTCCGGTTATCCGGAACTGACCGCCGTCATTAGTAAGCGTGGTGCGGCGAAAGCCGGTCTGGGGATCCTCGACGACTACGGTAGCCCCCGGCAGAACGGCGCCGGAGGAATCCGTCACGGTCCCAATAATATCTCCCGAAGAGCCGACGCCCTGGCTGTACGCTCTAACCGGCAACAGCAAGCACAGCGCCGCGTAACCGAGCCAAGATCCTATGCAAGTAACGAGAAGGCAAGTCAACACTCTGACTCTCATTTTGTGGATCATATTTCCTCGCATCTAGACCTTCGAGCTGGAGGCAAGCCCGCTCCAGGAGTTCGTAATCCAGGAGTCGCCATGCCTTCGTTTTCAGTTCCAACCACACGCCACCGCGCGAGTCTCGGAGCCCTTTTCTCCCGTCAGGAGTCCGGGGCCGCCGCGAAGTATAGCAAAAAAGTTTACTGGCGGACTAGAAATTATTACCAACGGTAATAAATTAAGTATGAATAGTGTCCCCAGTCAAAGGGATTGGAAATTTGAATTAGAACCCAACCCGGTCTTGTCTTCGGTAACATGACAATCCGTGCGTGTATAAATCTGACGTATTGCGCGCATTCGCGGTTAAGTTGGCTGGAGCTGTAGCTCCGTCGACGGGCGGATGATAGTCCAGATGGAAAGGGTTTTTCAATGCCATTCGTCGAGAACCAAGGAGTCAAAATCTATTGGGACGAGCAGGGAGCCGGAGCGCCCGTCTTGCTGATTATGGGGCTCGGTTACCCCTCATGCATGTGGCACCGAACCAGGCCCCGATTAGCCATCCGCCATCGGACCATCGCGCTCGACAACCGCGGAGTCGGGCAGAGCGATGTCCCCCCAGGCCCGTACCAAATGGCGCTGATGGCCTCAGACGGAGCGGCGGTACTCGACGCCGCAGGGGTGAAGCGCGCTCATATATTCGGGGTCTCCATGGGTGGCATGATTGCGCAGGAGTTTGCCCTGCAATACCCCAGCCGGGTGTATTCGCTGATACTGGGCTGTACCGCGCCAGGCGGGCCCAACGCAGTCAAGGCGGAACCCGAAGCCAGAGATCTCCTGATGGCACGAAGCAAAATGACTCCCGACCAGGCGATGGAGGCTTCGGTGTCGTATATCTACGCGCCGACCACTCCACGCGCACGGATCGAGGAGGACTTTGCCATTCGCAGGAAGCGTTTTACAAGTTTGCAAGGGTATATGGCTCAGCTGCAGGGAATCCTTTCCTGGGAGGCCTTCAGCCGCTTATCCGCCATCAGAGTTCCGACTCTGGTGATCCATGGTGAGTCCGATCGTCTGGTTCCGCCGACTAACGGCCGGTTGATCGCAGAGCGCATTCCCGGTGCGAGGCTCGTGATGCTGCCGCAGGCAAGCCACATCTTCACCACGGATCAGCCGGAAGCGGCGCTCGCCGCGATTTTGGATTTCCTTTCCGAGCAGAGTAGCTAGTATTTGGGGATTGGAGTTTGCATTGGCGCCATACTCGTACGAGGTCTGTTCACAGTTTTTCCCAGCGGGGCCAAATGCTAGAATCGGCTCTCTGATTATCTAATGCGCGATGAAGGCTCCGAAACTTACGGCTCATCAGCTTCGCGGCTCTCTCGCCAGAATCCCTTTTAACCAGCTGCTCGGAGTAAAACTGACGCGCCTTCATACCGACGGCGTGACTGTGGAATGCAGAGTTCGCGATGATCTGAAGAATGGCGCTGGAGTAGCCCACGGCGGAGTAGCGGCGGCGCTGGCTGATGTAGCGGTGGGAATGGCCCTCAACCGCCACTTTGGTGGTAAGCGTCGCGCAACCACTGTGGAGCTGAAAGTCAACTACTTCCGGCCCGTGACCGAAGGCCGCATCTTTGCCCGTTCCCACTTGCTTCGCATCGGCTCAACCCTGTGCGTTGGCAGAGTTGATCTCACCGACGCGAAGGTCAATAGTATCGGTACCGCGATCGTGACTTACATGTTGCTCGATGCAGCTAGAGGTATCCCCGATACGGGCCGGGTATAGCGCCTCCGTTTTTGACCGAATGCAAAAGGAGACTCTCGTGCCCCCGCTGGTTGCTAAAAATCTTGACTCCCTCAAAGGTTTCGTAGGGCGCGAGATCGCGACCACAGATTGGTTTACGGTCAGGCAAGACCGCATCCAGCAGTTTGCCGAAACCACGGAAGACCGCCAATGGATCCATCTGGATCAGGCGCGGGCGCAACGAGAGTCGCCTTATGGCGCCACCGTCGCCCATGGTTTTCTGACGCTCTCATTGCTTAGTCATTTGTCGAAGCAGGCCCTAGAGATTCGGAACGGTGTTCGAATGAGCGTCAACTACGGTTTGAATCGAGTTCGATTTCCCGCTGCGGTTCGCGCAGACTCGAAAATCCGGGCGCGCTTCACGCTGCAGTCACTGAAAGAGGTTTCCGACTCACACGAAGCTGTGTTTTCGGTCGTCGTGGAAGGCCAGGGCGCGAGCAAGCCCTGCTGTGTGGCGGAATGGGTTGTCCGCTACTATTCTTAGAGCCTGACGCACTGTGGTTGCGAGCCTCGTCGTTGCGAGCCTCGTAGAGCCGCGCTATAGTTTGTTCGTAATCTCGGGAGATAGTGATGCCAGTCGCTACACAAAGTGCTCTCAACCTGCCCGCACCGCCGGTTTTTGCCACCGCGGAAGCGGAGCGTCGTCATCGCAAGCAACGGTTGGCCGGCGCATACCGGTTGTTCTCGCGCTTCGGATTCGATGAGGGAGTAGCCGGCCATATCACGGCCCGTGATCCAGAACGCCTCGATCATTTTTGGGTCAATCCCTTCGGGATGCACTTCGGCGAAATTCGCGCCTCCGACCTGATTCTGGTCAATGATCGCGGCCAGGTTGTGGAAGGGAAATATCCCGTGAATGGGGCGGCTTTTGCCATTCACTCGCGAGTCCATGCGGCCCGTCCTGATGTCGCCGCCGCCGCCCACGCTCACTCTTTATATGGAAAGACCTGGTCTTCATTGGGTCGTTTGCTTGATCCCATCACCCAGGATTCCTGCGCCTTCTATGGAGATCATGGCTTATTCGCCGATTTCACCGGGGTGGTTTACGAAACATCGGAGGGAGAACGCATTGCTGAAGCTCTGGGCAAGCAAAAAGCGGTGATTCTCCGCAATCATGGAATGCTTACCGTGGGACACACTGTCGACGAAGCAGCGTGGTGGTTCATCACTATGGAACGGAGCTGCCAGGCGCAGCTTCTCGCCGAAGCGGTTGGTACACCGATAAAGATTGATGCGGCGAGCGCCGCAATCACAGAACAGCAGATCGGTAGCCACGCCGCGGGCTGGTTCCAGTTTCAGCCGCTGTGGGCGCGCATTGTCCGTGAACAGCCTGATCTACTTGAATAAATTATGCGGTTTCCGTTTTCAACCAACCAGATGCGCGCTAGAAAGTGATCCCGTCGAACGGTCACCAACACCGCTATCAATGTTTCAACGGGCTTGATCAAACTCCGCATGGGTTTCTCCTTGGGGTAGGACGTCGGGAACCTCACGATGGGGATGGCTTTCTAAAAGTCTTGCTACGACTGCCACCTTAGCTGTGCCTCTAACGGCAGGAAAGCAAGATTGAAAAACGCGCAACTTTATTCCCGATCTTGAAGATTTGTCAACCGGTATTTGCCACAGTACCGCGACAACAAAAATGCCTGTAATTTATTTCTGTTCGATGGTGTAGGAAATATACTGGAACGTATACATCTCCATGGTCGTGTATCATGCCGCAAGCCCTGCCGCTTGTGGCAAGCTAGCAGATCATCGTCGGCGCAGGGAGAAGAATCGAGTCAGGGTTCGAGGCCCAACATATGAATGTGCCGCTCACGCCCATCCGATGTCTCTACCGGGCGGTCGACCTTTACGGCCGTAAAACCGGGGTGGTTTCCGGCCCCAACCGTTACACCTACGCGCAGTTTGGCGAACGTTGTGAACGCCTGGCAGCCGGACTTCTCGCGGAAGGCATCCGTCCCGGCGACCGAGTCGCCTATCTCAGCTTCAATAACAATCAGCTTTTGGAAGGTTACTATGGACCGCCGTTGATTCGCGCCATCGTCATGCCCCTCAACGTGCGGCTCCAACCGGCTGAGCTGGTTGAAATCTTCAACCATGCCAACCCCAGCATGCTGTTTTTCGAGAGTGAATTCGCGCCTATCGTCCAAGAGTTGCGGAAATCCTGCCCCGCGGTCAAACGCTATGTCAGCCTCGACAAACCAGTCGCGCAGGCGGACTTAATCTTGGAGGAACTGCTGGCGCGCGACCGCATGGCGCGACCCGATCCCTTCTCCTTTGACGAGAACGACGTCGCAGAGTTGTTTTACACCAGCGGAAGCACCGGCACTCCGAAAGGAGTGATGCTCTCGCACCGAACGCTCTATCTCCACACGCTGGGACTGCTCAGTTCCTACCATCACGAAGACACGCGAGTGGAGCTGCACACCATTCCCTTATTTCATGCCAACGGTTGGGGGCGGGCGCAAAGCATCACGATGAGCGGAATCAAGCATGTAATGGTGCGGCGATTCGAACCCGCCTACGTACTCCACCTGATCGAGGAGGAACAGGCAACAGGAATGACGTTGGTTCCTACCATGGCGAATGCGCTGCTCAACTGTCCGGAACTTGGCAAGTTCAATCTTTCCAGCCTCAAGGAGATCACGCTGGGAGGGGCGGCCTCGTCTCCCGAACTGATCGCTCGAATGGAAAAGGCATTCCCCTGTGAGGTGTTTGCGGGCTACGGTCTTACCGAGACTTGTCCAGTAGCCACCACCGCCCACACCAAAGGCACGGTGCAGTATCGCGACGAGGACGACCGGCTGACCCACCTGTCGGCCGCGGGTTGGCCGTTGGTTGGGTGTGAGGTCCACGTGGTTGATGCACAGATGCGAGACGTACCGCGCGATATGCAGGCCGTCGGGGAAATTGTCGTTCGTGGAGATAACGTAATGTGCGGTTACTACAAGGAACCGGAGGCGAGCAAAGCGGCCATCACGAACGGCTGGTTGCACACCGGAGATATGGCGGTGTGGGATGAAGAGAATTACGTCTACATTGTGGACCGAAAGAAGGACATCATCGTCAGCGGCGGAGAGAATGTCTCTTCCATCGAGGTCGAGAGGGTGATCTTCGCCCATCCCGCAGTACTGGAATGCGCGGTCGTATCTGCGCCCGATGCCAAGTGGGGCGAGGTCCCAGCAGCCATCGTCGTGCTGAAGCCAGGCCAGCACCTCAACGAAGAGGAACTGCTGTCATTCTTAAGGACTCGGCTGGCAAAATTCAAAATACCCCACATCGTGCAATTCACGGCAGGTCCGTTGCCAAAAACTGGAACCGGAAAAATCTTGAAACGCGAACTCCGGGAGAATTTCTGGAAAGGCAAGGCCACCCGCGTACAGGGATAACTTTTCGCCCAGCTCGTATAACATTGGCGGCTACACCACCGTTTTCAACGGCTGTGTATTGGCCTGCAAGCGTCTCATACCGCGCAGCCAGCGGTCGTATTCCGTCGCCTTACGAGCGAAGAACTCGGCGACTTCCGGATGCGGCAAAATCAGGAAGGTCTCTTCGTCCAGCCCTTTGACTATATCCTCCGCCACTTGTTCTGGTTCCACAGCGGATTCCAGCAAGAAAGCCCCTCCGCCGAACTCCGCTCTTTTCAACATGTCGGTCCGCACTCCCATGGGGCACAAGGCTGAGACTTTAATTCCTTGATCGCCATGGGTTATCGCCAGCCATTCCGCGAAAGCCAGCGCCGCGTGCTTAGTCACCGAGTAGGGCGCTGAACCGAGTTGGGTCAGCAAACCAGCGGCAGACACGGTCTGCAGCAAATAGCCTTCGCCGCGGGCGAGCATGCCAGGAAGCACCGCCCGGGCTGCGTACACGTGAGCCATTACATTGACCTGCCAACTCCGCTCCCAGTCTCCATCCGGAGCGTTCACGCCTCCGCTGACGCCGACGCCTGCATTGGAACAGAACAAATCGATGACGCCGTATTTCTGGGTGACTCGCTCCACCAACCGCACTACGTCAGCTTCCTGCGCGACGTCCGTTTGCACCGCAATCCCGCCGAATTCCTTGGCCACCTGCTCGGCCATTGAGGCCTGCAAATCCGCCACCACAACGGCCTTTGCGCCTTCAGCCGCGAACCGCCGGCAAAGCGCCCGTCCGATGCCGTTGGCGCCGCCTGTGACCACCACGACCTTATTGGCTAGCCGCATATTTGATCGTACGCAAGATAATCGACGCGCGGCATACTGTCCAGTATATTAATCTTACTTTAATACTGGGTTAGATTACCGATGCCAGGCCGCGGCCCGTCTCGTAAGACAGAACGGTTCAAGTCAAATTTAGGCACTCTTCGCCATTCTTTTGGAATTGCGCGAGACCATCCTCATCACGTTTTGACTGACCAATTGCGCAATCGCCTCGGGGGAGAGCACGCCCAAGTCGCGGTACCACAGGGCACACCAGACCAGGATCCCTCCGATGCATCGCGCCGCTACTCGCTCGTCGACCACGTGCAAGACGCCGGTCCGCATTCCATCCTTGAGTAACTTCATCATTCGATGGTCGAATTCGTTCCGTTGTTCGCGGATTCTCTGCGCGATCTGCCAGTCCAGATTCATTTCCTCACGCAGATAGATGATGGTGTTGGACTGGTTCATGATGATAACTTGGG
Source organism: Terriglobales bacterium (assembly GCA_035512155.1). Lineage (GTDB taxonomy): Bacteria > Acidobacteriota > Terriglobia > Terriglobales > Acidobacteriaceae > JABCYV01. The sequence continues at coordinate 75,040 of DATKEN010000011.1, forward strand.
CAACGTCCTCGATAATCCTAGCGAGCTTGTCCGGGATTGATAGCTTGCTCGCCAGCACCCGGGACTGGGCCTCCAGACACTCTCTGATGCATTGCTGTGCGATCTCGTGTAGTAGTTCGCCCTTGTTCTTGTAATACGAATAGATGAACTGCTTGGTGACCTCGAGACGCGCGGCGATGTCATCCAGCGTTGTGCGCGAGTATCCTTTTTCATAAAAAAGGCGGCGCGCAGCCTCAACAATGCGTTTCCGTTTTAGCGCGACCACTTCACTTTTGAGAGTAGAGCGCTGTGAAGGCAAGCGATAACCTCCTGCTCTTTAGTCCAGGATGATACCTTAACTGTGTACTTGCGTTGGGTTGTGTTTACCGCAGACTCTCGACGTCTTAGTACCTCAGCAGGTCATTCCCAGATCGAGTCGACCAATCACGGAAAACCTCAATTCCTTAGTGTCTTTCCCGTCTTCAGCGTGTACTGAATTCGCTCTTGCGTCTTGCGCTCACCACATAACGACTTAAACGCCTCGCGTTCCAAGTCCAAAATGTACTGCTCGCTCACAGGCGTGCCTGAAGTTACGTTTCCGCAGCAGAGAACCTCAGCTACCTTCGTGGCGATTTTTACTTCGTGGTCGCTGATGTATTCGGCCTGGCGCATGAGATGGACTCCCATCTTGAGCGCGGCCAAAATGTTTTCGCCAGGGGCGGGGATGTCGGTCCGGGGCTGCGGGGGCTCATATCCCGCGCGAACCAGTTCCAGAGCACGAGCCTTGGCCTCCGAGAGAACACGTTCGCGGTTCATCGTGATTTCGTCGGAATGGCTCAAAAAACCCAGCCCGCGAGCTTCGTGGGCGGAGGTTGAAACTTTCGCTGTAGCTACGATCTCAAACGCTCTCTTCATGGCCTCCAGCAGCTCAATGGACTCGCCACGGCCGCCTGGGCGAATAGATTCTGCGGTCTCCACGGCGCGCAGCAGCATTTCTTTGCAGCCACCGCCGCCAGGGAGCAGACCAACGCCGACTTCCACCATCCCCATGTAAAGTTCAGTGTGAGGCTGGAGGGCAGCGGAGTGGAGCGAGATCTCGCAGCCTCCCCCGAATGTCATGCCGAACGGCGCCGCCACCACGGGCTTGGGTGAGAATTTGATGGCCTGAGTCATGCCTTGGAATTGGCGGATAGCGAGATCGATGTCATCCCACTCTTCCTCCTGGATCGACATGAGCAGCAGCATCACGTTGGCGCCGACGGAGAAGTTCGCGGCGTCATTTGTGATCACAAAAGCTTCGAAGTTGTCGCCCGGGCCTACCGGCTTGAGGGTTTGCAGAATGAACTGCACGATGTCGGCGCCAATCGCGTTCATCTTAGAGTGGAACTCTATGCAGGCCATGCCGTCGCCGATGTCGATGAGAGATGCGCCAGCATTCTTCTTGACCACGCCTTTAGATTTCTTCGCGACTTCTACCGACCACACACCGTCTGGAACTTTGACCGGCTCGTACTTCGCGCTTCTCAGTTCCCAGTAAACCCGGCCCGAGGCAGTTTTGGGATCGTCCAGGTACCAGGATTTTTTCCCAGCAGCTAGCAGATGTTCGACGTTCGCCGCGATCGGCTGGTCTTCTTTTTTCATGCGCGCAACTGTGGCTTCGACGCCCGCGGCGTCCCAAAGTTCAAACGGGCCAAGTTCCCAGTTGAACCCCATCCGCATGGCACGATCGATTTCGATTATTGAGTCGGAAATTTCTGGAATCCGGTTGGCGGAGTAGGTCCAAAGATCCGATAGAGCAGACCAGAGAAACGCACCGGCTTTGTCGCCCTTCTGCGGCCCACCGCCGTCGAGGCCCAACAGCATGCGGAGACGCGGTCCGGCTTGCTCAACATTCTTCGCCATCTCGAGGCTTGGGAACTTCGATTTCTTCACAGGGTGATACTCGAGAGTCTTCCAGTCGAGGGCTAGCCGTTCTTCCTTGCTGCCTTCCGCGGACGAGGGCGCGGTCCCCCGCCCTGCACTCTTCTTGTAGAAACCTCCCTTCGCTTTATCGCCCAGCCACTTGCGCTCGAGCATCTGCCGAAAGAAGTCCGGAAGCTTGAGATCACTGCGTTCGTCGTGTACGTTCTGGGTCATGTTGCTGACCACGTGGCTGAGAATGTCAAGGCCGACCAGATCGATGGTGCGGAAAGTAGCTGACTTCGGCCAGCCGACAGCTTGACCCGTGAGCGCGTCCACCTCCTCGATGGAAAGGTCCATCTCCTGCATGAGTCGAATAACGTTAAGCACAGAAAATGTCCCAATCCGATTGGCGATAAAGTTAGGCGTGTCCTTGGCGAGAACAATTCCCTTGCCCAGATGGACGTCGCAGAAACGGGCAACAGCGTCAATCGCGGCGCGGTCTGCTTCAGGCGTCGGGATCAGTTCCAGCAGCCGCATGTAGCGCGGCGGATTAAAGAAGTGTGTACCAAACCACGACCGCCGAAACTCGTCGGAAAAACCTTCAGCAATCTTCCCCACCGGCAGGCCGCTGGTATTCGTAGTAATGATCGTGCCGGGCTTCCGAATGGCCTCAACTTTCTTCAGCAGTGCTCGTTTGATATCGAGGTTCTCGACCACCGCTTCGATGATCCAGTCCCCGTCGCTCAAACGCTTGAGATCATCTTCAAAGTTGCCGACTGTGACCAGGCGCGCAAGCGAAGGATCCATAAAAGCCGCGGGCTTGGATTTCTTGGCGGCCTCGAGTCCGGCGACAGCCAACCGGTTACGGTTGCCGGCGGCATCAGACGGTACGATGTCGAGGAGAAGGCTGGGAACACCCGCGTTGGCAAAATGCGCGGCGATGCGAGCGCCCATAGTTCCGGCTCCAAGGACGGCAACCTTATGGATAGTTTTCATGGCTAGGGCAGTTTATCTATGGCCCAGTCATCTTTGCCAGTCTTGACGACTACGATTTGGGAACGGCGAGGAGAATGCGACTTTCGCGGGGCAGAGGCGACATCAAACAAGACTACGGGGAAAGAGTAGCGTCCAGCCTTGAGCTTCTTGCCACGATTGATCTCGAATGCTGGTTGCGCTGCGGACTCGGAAGAGAAGAAAGTCTGCAAGCGATCTTCAGACGTGTGGTGTTTCGCAGCATCAGTCAGCATCACCAGGCCAGTCTCGTGGTCCTGTGTCTGCCAGGCGCGAAGAAAGCGGTTGGCCGCCGCCAGCGCAAATACGTAGTTGGGATCAGCAGTGGGCGTGTTGGTCTTGGCAGAGAATTGCAGCGAACACAACATCGAGAAGGCGATACCCAGCGAGACAGCACGCACGGAAAATGGCACTTTCACGAACTTCATTATGGAGGATGTTGAACCTTCGTCCAAGATACGACGAAGGTTCTCTTCAGGTTTGCGCCTCGAAACAGGTTCGGCTACGATTTGCGGACATTGAAGGAGAATCGCCATGGGCAACGCGAGCCGGCGTGATTTTATCGCTGAGCTATCCGGACTGAGCGGGGTTGCCGTGATGCAGGCTTCAGGTCTGTTGAGGTTTGCGGCTTCGCAAGAGCAGCCCTCGACCGACGCGCTGATTGCCCGCATGAAGTGGATGAACGAGCCGGCATCGTGGAAAGTTTCTGGAAGTCGAATAATCGTGCACACCAAGCCGAAAACTGATTTCTGGCGCAAAACCTTTTACGGATACGTGACCGACAATGGTCACTTCTTTCATCTACCGGTCACAGGAGATTTCACCTTCGAGGCTCGCATCGCAGGAAACTACCACGATCTTTATGACCAGGCCGGACTGATGGTCCGAGTGGATGCTGAGAATTGGATGAAATGCGGCACGGAATTAGTCGACGGCATGCGTCACGCAAGCGTGGTGTTCACCCGTGAATTCTCTGACTGGTCGACCATGAACGATCTGTCAAACGACGGGCCAGTCTGGTGGCGGGCGATACGAACCAAAGATTCGCTCGAACTTCTTTGCTCCCTTGATGGAAAGAAGTACGCGTCGGTCCGGCAAGGTTATCTGGTTCCCGGACGCGCTGCTGAAGTTGGTGTCATGTGCGCATCGCCGGAAGGCTACGGATTCGAGGCCACTTTCGAGGGCCTCAAGTTGTCAGCTGCCGTACCCGCGAGTTAAGCGATGATCTTCGCCAGGACGAAAGCAGCCGCAGCCGCGAGTCCTCCGATCACCATGGTCTGGGACGCACTGCGAAGGGGATACGTGCCCGTGAAGCGTCCTTTCATGTATCCGAAGATGCCGAGCGCGGCCAGCGTAACAATGGCCGAAAGCACCAATCCACGCGACGCGCTGGACAGCAGGACGTAAGGCGAGAGAGGAATCATGCCACCGGCAACATACGCTCCGGCGATAGTCGCGGCGCTGGTCACCGCGCGGCGCGGATCCGGCTGTTCCAATCCAAGCTCAAAGCGCATCATGAAGTCCACCCAGGCGTCGGGGCGGCGGCTGAGAGCCTCAACCACGGGCGTGCTCTCTTCTTTAGTCATCCCGTAGGCTTGGAAAACCTGGTTCACCTCGGCTTTCTCTTCTTCTGGAATTTCTCTTACCTCACGCTCTTCTCTTTCCCGCTCCTGCTCATAGTGCTCTGCGTCACCCCGGGCCGCCAGATAACCACCCAAACCCATCGCAATCGAACCGGCGGCAATCTCAGCCAGTCCGCCGACCACGATCAGGCGCGTGTTCTCGACCGCTCCGGAAAGTCCCGCAGCCAGGGCGAAGGGCACGGTAAGCCCGTCGGACATTCCAATTACCACGTCCCGGACAAAATTGCCGGCGGTGAAATGTTTCTCGATGTGCGTGGTTCGTATCATTACTGTTAAGCCTCCGGGTGAGATTCCAGGTATTCCTGAGCGCGGTGAACCATGTCACGTTCGCCGCGGTAAGCAAGCTTCCGCGCAGCTTCGTCGAGGGCGATCCAGGCCGCACGCTTGACCTCGATTCGCATCTCGGAAGAAATATCGTCAATGCGGCCGGACTGGTATCGCAATAGATAAAAGCTGACTATCTTGAACACGCGCTGCTGGTCTCCCCAGGAGCGCACGTAAACATACTTAATGTCGCCCAATTTTGTGACCGGGACTGCCGTTATTCCGGTCTCCTCGCGAACCTCGCGAATCGCCGTCTGCTCGGGCTTTTCGCCGGGATCGACCAATCCTTTAGGCAAAGCGAGTAACACTTTTTGTGACCTTTTCTTCGCAGCCCCGGAGGCCACTGGGTCTCTTTGCGGCTCTATAGCGGCCATAGTCCAGCCCTCCGCAGTGTGGCGCACTACCACCCCTCCCGCGGAGATCTCCCGTGCCATGGGCCACAAGTTATCAGGATCAGGGGAGTTAGTCATCGGCGGAGAGCCCCGGCAGCGTGTCTCCGGAGGTAACCCGCGGAACGCACCGAAGTGTGGAAACGTGTGGGGCGTCGCTGGCATCTAAGTTGCTAGGTATTTGATAGTACGTACCGGGCAAGACCGGGAGGATGTGGGGTTTCCCGTGAAGAGTCTGGACAAGATTGTTCGTTCGGTGCGGGCATTCGGGCGCGGCCTTTCCGGGTTGCCGCAGCCGGCCCCAGCTACGGCGAGCATCGGCGTCGCTCTGGGCGGGGGGTTTGCCCGCGGCATTGCTCACATCGGCGTACTCAAAGTTCTCGAAGAAGAAAATATTCCAATTGGTTTTGTGGCTGGAACTAGCGTCGGCGCACTGATCGGCGCGGCTTATTGCAGTGGAGTTTCCATCGCCGAACTGGAACTCATGGCAACCCGGGTGCGCTTCAAGCACTTTGCCCGCTGGACTCTTTCACGCTACGGCTTTGCCAGCAACCAGCGCATGATCGGTTTTCTCAGCAGCGTTCTGAAGGTCAAAACATTTGAAGAATTACGCATTCCGCTGGCGGTGACGGCCACGGATTTTTCCACTGGTGCCGGAGTGGTGTTTCACTCGGGACCGCTGGTTGATCCGGTGCGAGCAAGCTGCGCCTACCCTGGAATGTTTCAGCCCATAAAAGTTCGTGGCCATTTACTGGTGGACGGCATGCTGGCTCACCCCGTCCCAACGGTTCCTTTGCGCGAAATGGGAGCCGAACACGTTCTGGCTGTGCACTTAAAGGGAACGTGGGTTAACGGAGACGCACCGCGGCATCTGTTTGATGTAATCGGTCAGTGTTTCTCCATCGCCCAGGACACGAACGGCGATCGCTGGAGGCAGGCTGCTGATGTGATCATCCAGCCTGATGTCAAAGGCTACAAGTACGATGATTTCGAGCACAGCGCCGAGCTGATCCGTGCTGGAGAAGTAGTGTCGCGTGCGGCGCTGCCGGAGCTTCGCAAGTGGCTACCGCTGGAACCGAGCCGAACACAACTGCGGAACGCACCGGTGGTACAGCCGGCAACTGCGCCGGTGAAATAATTTCTCTCCTAGATTTGTCATCCCAGGAAAACTGCGAAATCAGTAATACTGCATTGACATTTCTTGCTGGCGGTTCCCGGCTAGGCCACCAATCGTGCGGAGCAGGACGATTCGCGAAGCGAAATCGCACCGCGCAGTTTTGTCATCCCGAGCGGAGCCGTAAGCGATTCGCGAAGCGAAATCGCTCGGCGCAGTCGAGGGACCCTGTGTTTACTCGCAGCGGCATGAACCATCGAGGGGTCTCTTACGCTCACACCAAACTAGCGAATTCCCAACCTGCGACATCGGCGTTAGAATCGCGCCGCGCTTGTAGCCGCTGAGCAGGACAAAGGGCCATTTTGAGGTTCGCGGGCGGGGCGCTCGCGCCACACCTAATGGGGCCAAGCTAGGCGCTAGCAACCAGCAGCCAGCAGCCGCCCTACTTCATCACTCCACGCTGGGCGATACCTATATTGTCGCGGGTCGTGTTCTTGACTAAGTACATCATTTCGTCAGCCTGGCGGATCACGTCATGCGGAGTTTTGGCATCGTGCGGGTAGGTTGCCACACCGATGGAGGCGCGTACATTGAGATTGAGTCCTTCTTCCTGACAGAACGTGCTGGTGCGCAGGCTGTCACGCAAACGGCGGGCCACCACCAGCGCGGAATCTTTCCCGGTCTGCGGCAAAAGAATCACAAACTCGTCGCCGCCGTAACGGAAGGCGTAATCGATTAAGCGAAGCTGGGCCTTGATAAGGTATCCGATCTCAGCCAGCAGCTTGCTTCCGATCAAATGCCCGTGGGTATCGTTGACCTGCTTGAAGTGGTCGAGATCGATGAAGAGAACAGTGAACTCATAGCCAAAGCGCGCCGAGCGGTAGACCTCGGTTTCGAGCGTCTTGTAAAGATGGCGCGCGTTATAGAGGCCAGTGCAATCATCGGTGATGGTGAGTTCCTGGATCTTTTCCACCGAGCGGGCATTTTCAATGGCGATGGCCGCATAATCGCTGAGCGCCTGCAAGAAAAACGACTCCTGGTCGGTGAAGTGGTCCATATCCACATTAACCAACTGGATCACGCCCAGGACGCGGAGTTTCGAGCGTAGCGGCACGCAGATGATGGAACGCGTCTCCCACTTCGTCATTTCGTCGATGCGCTTGGCGAAGCGCGGATCAGTCATCACATCAGGGACGATCAGCCGCTCGCCATGCTTGGCGACCCATCCGGCAATTCCCTCGCCTACTTTGAGGCGTACATTTTTCAACGCCTCGGCGGCGCTTCCGACCGCAATAGCGAAGTAGAGCTCGTCCTTTTCTTCGTCCACCATCAGTAGTGACCAGGTGTCGGGGCGGAAGTATTCCGCCATCTTTTCCATGATGGTTTGCAGGATGGAATCGAGGTCGAGCGAAGACGTCAGGGCCTTGGCAACATCATGAAAGATGCCCAGTTCCTGAACCTTACGATCGGCGCCGGCGGCCTTGGTCATGAACAGCGGTCCTCGATGCGAGCGGGAAGTGCTGAAATTATAAGGGGCGCTGGAACGGGCGGGCAACCAACCAAAGTAACGCGTACCCCTGACGCCACGTGTCAAGACGCCACGTGTCAAAAGGGCACCCAGCGCGTTTCCGGGAGGAGGGTCCAATTTATTTTGTGGTGGTTAATACTCCGGTTCGCTACCCCGCTATTTTCATCCGTTCCGCGGGCCGCGATTTATCATATATTTATGGGCAAACCGGACTGAAGTCATGACCGTCCGGTAAGGGCAGCGGTCGCTTGGAATCGTTTGGCGCGCGATTGAAACGGGAACGCGAGCAGCGAAAAGTCACGCTGGATGACATTTCCCTGTCCACCAAAATCGGCACCCGCTTCCTCCGGGCTCTGGAGGAAGAGCACTTCGAGCAACTCCCCGGCGGCATCTTTAATAAGGGCTTCGTTCGCGCCTACGCTCGCCATTTGGGTATGGATGAAGAACAAACCATCTCCGATTACCTGCTGGCCTCTGGAGCCGTCCAGCCCGAGAAGAACCTGGATGAGGCGCCGCAGTTGGAACTTCCTCCCGCGGAACCGGAGCCTCCTGTAGCGGCTCGGATTCCGTGGGGTATGTTGGCGGTAGCCCTGCTGCTGGTGGCGCTGGGCTTCGCACTCTGGGGTTTCCGGTCGCGTGAAAAACCCGTCAGTCCGGCCGTAGTCACAGCGCCTGCTGATAACAAGCCTTCATCGCCGGCCCCTGCCACTTCGGCAACACCAAAGCTCGCTGCGCCTGAATCGTCAGCCGCCGTGGCAGCCAATGCCAGAGCGACTCCCGCGCAACCCCCCGCAGCGGCGCCAGTAAACCAGGGACCTGCGCCTGGTGCGTTCGTAGTGTCGATTACTGCCCGGGAAAATTCATGGCTTACGATCACGGCCGACGGCAAACAGATCATGAACGAAATATTGGTCGCCCCAGGGGAAAAATCAGTGGAGGGCCAGAAAGAGGTCGTGATCCGTGCAGGAGATGTAGGGGCCTTGGAATTCTCGTTCAACGGCAAAAAGCTTCCAATCCAAGGAGATTACGACGAAGTGAAGACTCTGGTGTTCGATCCCAATGGCCTGCGCTCTACCCCAGCGAGAACCGACTCCTCGGTACCTCCGCCTCAATCCTAGTTTGTGCCCAACATATTCCATGCCCCTAACTTCCCTTTGACCAAAGATTTCCACCGCCTGGCGCGACTTGGAACCGTCTCCCCAAAAATCGTTGCGCTTGCGTGCCTTCTCTGGTACCTTAAATAGACCGTAAGGTATTCATTTTGCGGTCGTTCTGCACTCTGACTACCCCCGCCAGACACGATGTCCTGATCGCTTGAAGGAGAGACTGCTTGCCATCAAGAACCCGCTATCTTTTTACCTCTGAATCCGTAACTGAGGGTCACCCCGATAAAATTGCCGACCAGATTTCCGACGCGGTTCTCGACGCCTGCCTGAGCGAAGACCCAACCAGCCGAGTGGCTTGCGAAACCCTGACCGCCACCGGATTAGTGGTGATCGCAGGGGAAATCACAACCAAGGCTTACGTCGATTTCCAGGCGCTTGTCCGGGGAACAATCTCTTCCATCGGCTATAACAACGCGCTCTACGGCTTCGATTCCAATACTTGCGCCGTGATCTCCAGCATTAATAAGCAATCGGGCGACATCGCCATGGGCGTGGACACCGGCGGCGCCGGCGACCAGGGAATGATGTTTGGGTTTGCGTGCAACGAGACGCAGGAACTGATGCCGATGCCAATCTCACTGGCGCACAAGCTGACCATGCGCCTGTCCGACGTCCGGAAACACGGGAAGCTGCCGTACTTGCGGCCCGATGGTAAGTCCCAGGTCACGGTGGAGTACGACGAACACCACAAGCCCATGCGGGTGGATGCGGTAGTGATTTCTACCCAACACGCTGAAACTGTCGGCAATGACGAACTGCGCAGCGACATCCTGAAGCACGTGATTCAAGCCACCATCCCAGCCCATCTGCTCGACCAAGACACGAAATACCACATCAATCCGACGGGGCGTTTTGTGATCGGCGGACCCATGGGCGACACCGGCCTCACCGGGCGGAAAATCATCGTCGACACCTACGGCGGCATGGGACGTCACGGCGGCGGTGCTTTCAGCGGCAAAGACCCGACCAAAGTAGACCGCTCGGCTGCATACATGGCGCGGCACATCGCCAAGAACATTGTCGCCGCGGGCCTGGCGGACCGTTGCGAAGTGCAACTCGCCTACGCCATCGGCGTCGCCGAACCCGTCAGCGTGTGGGTGGATGCTTTTGGCACAGCTAACGTGGATCCGGCAAGTCTTCCTGCTCTGATCCGGTCCCATTTCAAGCTGACACCCAAGGGCATCATCGACTCGCTGAATCTTCGCCGGCCGATTTACTGCAAGACTGCGGCGTACGGTCACTTCGGCCGTAACGATCCCGATTTCACCTGGGAAGCAACCGACAAGGCCGCTAAACTGGCTACCGACGCGGGTTTGCGCGAGCCAGTGGCCCATGCTGTGAGCAAGTAAGCATCGTTCGGGAATGGCATCTCAGATTTCCGGACAAGGGCATGGGTGCCATTCGTGCCCCTTCAATTTCTCCCGGTTCGTGTATTCTGAGTGGCTGTAGATGTTCAACCGTAATCTGAACAGAATTTTCATCATTTCTTAAGCGCCACAGGAGAGGTATGTCGACGACAGCGCCGCAACTGAATTGTGACATCAAGAATCTAGATTTCGCCGATCTTGGAAAAAAACGAATCGACTGGGCCAATCAGTCGATGAAAGTCCTGCAAATCATCCGCAAAGAATTCATCAAGAACCAGCCATTGACGGGAATCCGTGTTTCCGCGTGCCTGCACGTAACCGCTGAGACCGCGAATCTTGCCATTTGTCTGCGAGACGGCGGCGCGGATGTGGTGCTCTGTGCCTCCAATCCGCTTTCCACCCAAGATGACGTCGCCGCCAGCCTGGTGCGCGATCACGGCATTCCCGTCTTCGCCATCAAGGGCGAGGACAACGACACTTATTACAGCCACATCCTGGCAGCCATCGACCACAAGCCCCACATCACCATGGACGACGGCGCTGATCTCGTGACCATTCTTCACACCAAGCGGCAAGACGCGCTCACTGGCGTGATTGGCGGAACCGAGGAGACCACTACCGGCGTGATTCGTCTGCGCGCCATGGCGAAGGAAGGCGTGCTGCGTTTCCCCATTGTCGCGGTGAATGACGCCGACACCAAGCATCTGTTCGACAATCGCTACGGGACGGGTCAGTCAACGATTGATGGCATCATTCGCGCCACCAACTTCTTGCTGGCGGGATCGAAGTTTATCGTCGCCGGATACGGCTGGTGCGGACGCGGGCTAGCTAGCCGCGCGCGCGGTGCCGGCGCTGAAGTGATCGTCACCGAGGTAGATCCGACCAAGGCACTGGAAGCGGTGATGGACGGCTTCCGCGTGATGTCGATGACTGAGGCAGCCAGGATTGGCGACGTCTTCTGCACCGTGACTGGTAACAAGAGCGTCCTCACCAAAGACCACTTCGAGATCATGAAAGACGGCGCTATCATCTCGAACTCGGGCCACTTCAACGTGGAGATCGATATTCCGGCCCTGGAAAAGATGTCCTCCTCCAAGCGCACCACGCGCAATTCCGTCGAGGAGTACTCGCTGAAAGATGGACGCAAGATCAATCTGCTGGGCGAAGGCCGTCTGATTAATTTGGCTTCCGCCGAGGGCCATCCCGCGTCAGTGATGGACATGAGCTTCGCTGATCAGGCGCTTTCGGTCGAGTACATGGTGAAGAATTACAAGACGCTGGAAAAGAAAGTTCACCGCGTACCCGATGATCTCGATAAGCGAGTAGCACGGCTGAAGCTGGAGTCGATGGGCGTTAAGATCGATAAGTTGACGCCGGAGCAGGAAGAGTATCTGGCGGGCTGGAGTGAGGGAACGTAGAGGCAGTCGTTGGTCTTTGGTCGTTGGCTAAGAAGGGGCGGCGTCAGCCGCCCCTTTGCTTTTTGGGTGGAGCAGGGCTTTTGAATGCGTTTGAGACCTTGATCTGAGGACCTATGATTGGTTCTGGCAGGCAGCGTCCAGTGCCGAGTTTCTAAACAGCCCCGATTGGCTATTAGGGCTGTTTTGGTCTTAGCCGGTGGGAGCAAGTCCGGTGCTTCCGTCAGATCACACGTTCGGGTACGGTACTGGCTAATACTGATTTCGTCGTCGAGGCGCATGTTGAAGCGGGCCAGGAATGCATAGGTCCTTCGCTTGCTGCCGTTTGCTTCGCAAACGGTAGACTGCTCTCAGGATGACAGGGGTTTTGTGTGTGGCTTGTGGGTTGTCATCCTGAGAACCGAGCCTTTCGCTTGGCGAAAGGCCTCCGACGAAGGATCTATGCATTTTCCGGCTGATATTGATGCCGGACGTACCAGCCTTCACTCAGATCTTTCCACTCAGGGTTCACAGATACGATCAAGGCAATCTTCTTGATCCGAAGCAGCCCTTTGATTTGTTTCTCGCGGGCGATGGCTGCATGAACGTCACCAAAGCTTTCGAAAGAGACCAATCGGTTGATCTTGTAGCGCGCAGCAAACTCGCCTTTTAATCCGTGCTTATGCTCGACCACGCGCCGTTCCAGATAGCCGGTTACGCCCGTATAGAGCGTTTTGGAGCGGTTGGTCATGATGTAGACGTAGTAGAAGTGGAAAGGGGAGTGCATAGGTCTTTCACTCCGCCCGCGTTTCTAGCTTTGCAGAAACGCAAGCTCCGTTCAGGATGACATGGGTTCGGGAGCGTGTCTGTGATGGATGGACATTCGCATCTGCTGCGAGAAAAGACGCGAGGCGGCACAGTTGACCGCATCGAGGCGTGCGCCGCAGAGTTTCAGCCGGTGACCCAAACAGCAGCGTAGGCTTTAGCGAGGACGCTCGCGCCTTCAATGCTTACGTAACACTAACTTCTGTGTAGGTTCCAAATACTTCGCGCAAGGCTTCGCAAATCTCTCCAACGGTGGCATAAGCGCGGACGGCGTCCACGATGTAGGGCATGGTGTTGGCGGGGGCGATGTCGCCGTTCGCTGCAGCTTTAGGCTCCTGGGCGGCGGCCTTTTTCAACGCATCCAGACGGCGGCGGACTTCCTCGTTCGACCGGCGCGCGCGCAAGGCCTTCAACTTCGCACTCTGCTGCCGCGCCACGCTTTCATCGATGTAGAGAATATGTGGCGTTTCCTCTTCGATCACGAACTCGTTGACGCCGACGATGATCTTTTCTTTGGCTTCGGCAGCACGCTGGTATTGGTATGAGGCTTCGGCGATCTCTTTCTGCGGATAGCCTCGCTCGATGGCCTTCACCATGCCGCCCATGGAGTCGAGTTTGCCGAAGTAGTCGAACGCACCTTTTTCCATCTGCAAGGTTAGGGTTTCTAAGAAATATGACCCGCCCAGAGGATCGGTAGTTTGCGTAACTCCGGATTCATAGGCGATGATCTGCTGGGTGCGCAGCGCAATTCTTGCTGCCTCTTCCGTGGGCAGTGCCAAAGCTTCGTCGTAGGAATCAGTATGCAGAGATTGGGTTCCACCGAGCACTGCCGCCATGGCCTGCAATGCTACGCGCGCGATGTTGTTCATGGGCTGCTGCGCCGGTAAGGAGACACCCGCGGTCTGGGTATGAAAGCGCATCAGCCATGTGCGCTGGTTCTTGGCGCCAAAGCGGTCTTTGGTTACCTGATACCAAATCTTACGGGCGGCGCGATACTTGGCGATCTCCTCGAAGAAGTCATTGTGCGCGTTGAAGAAGAAACTGAGGCGGGGACCGAACTCGTCCACCTCAAGGCCGCGCCGCCGCGCCCACTCAACGTACTCCACGCCGTCGTACAACGTGAATGCCAGTTCCTGCAATGCGGTGGAACCAGCCTCGCGGATGTGATATCCGCTGATCGAAATAGTGTTGAACTTCGGCGTGAACTTCGAGCCGAACTCGAACGTGTCCACAACCAACCGCATCGAGGGCGCGGGCGGATAGATGTATTCCTTCTGCGCGATGTATTCCTTGAGAATGTCGTTCTGGATGGTGCCGGAAATCTTTTTCCAGTCCGCGCCCTGTTTTTCGGCGACCACGAGATACATCGCCCACAGCACGGAAGCCGGCGAGTTGATGGTCATCGAGACCGTGGTTTTCTCCAGATCGATGCCGTGGAACAGGATTTCCATGTCCTCGAGCGAATCGATGGCCACACCGCACTTTCCAACCTCGCCCTCACTGGCGGGATGATCGGAGTCGTAGCCCATTAGCGTGGGAAGGTCGAAGGCGACCGAAAGGCCGCTGCCGCCGTGCTCGAGCAAATACTTGTAGCGCTGGTTGGTTTCCTCGGGAGATGCGAATCCGGAAAACTGCCGCATCGTGAAAAGTTTCCCGCGATATCCGCTGGCGTGAATGCCACGGGTAAACGGCGGCTGGCCCGGGTAGCCAAGATATTTCTCCGCGCTCCAGTCTTCGGGCAGATCAGCCTCGGTGTAAAGCCGGCGGACAGGAACGCCAGAAATGGTGGTGAAGAGGGCGTGGCCGTGCTCATCGAGGTTGACGCCGGTTGGAGCGCCGATGGGCTTCTCGGGAGATTTTTCGAGCGTAGGCGCCAGGATTTTCTCAGCCCACTCTTTTTCGGCGGGGGAAGCGTGGCGGCCCTCGAAGACATCAGAAATCGGGCTCTCAACGACCGGCGGCTTACGAGGCTTGTTTTGCGGCATGTTTACTCCACGTCAACCCTTGATGATAGGAGGTTGCGGCGCGGTGGGCAAGGCAGGAGTGGGAGCTGAAGGTTTACGACTTCGGCCTAAATATATCCGAGATCTTTCAATCTCTCTTCGATAATGCGCTGCTCGGCCTGATCCATCTGGGCGGCGGCGTCGCGAAGCAGTTCTTGCAGGACGAAAGTTAAGAACTGCTCCAAGCCACCGAAGCGCGCACCAAACCGCTGCTCGGCACTCTTGCAAAGTTCGGCCGGGAGCCGCAGCTCACGAAGCCCATCTGACGTCATGCACTTGCCTCCGCGCCGAGAAACATTCCGCGCACTCGCGACCACACAGCGCGTGCGATGAGTTGGTCATCCGCATCCAGGCCGACCGCCAATGCGAGGCCGATAAACGCAGCGTAGGCAAGAAGCAGGCTCGCAGCGACGACTACCCATTCTGGCCGTAAGGCCCCCAGCTTTGCCCTCAATACCAGCAAGCCCATCAGGCCTCCCGCGAGCGGCAGCAACAAGCGCAAATAACTCCGACTGTAGGGGAAGAAGCCTAGCGTGCGCCGGACTTCTCTGAGATACCAGACGTTGCTGACGGCATTGGTCACCGCAGAGCCAACCGCCGCGCCAATGATGCCCCATCGCGGAATCAGCGCAAGGCTGAGTGCGACCATCAAGCACGCTGTCACCGTCTGAATCCGAATCAGACGAGATTGATGGCCCGACATCAGCAACAGATATCCAACCGAGCCGACTCCGCAGTTTACCAGTTGTCCTAACGTACCGATGACAAGGACGGGCCAGCCGCGCTCAAAGTCGTGTCCGAAAATGCGCATGAGCGGAGTGGCAAAAATGATCATTACAGCGGCCAACGGCAACGTCAGGCCGAGTATCCATTTGGTGAGCGTCCGGAAGATGCGGCCCAGCAACTGGTTCTGCCCGCGAGCATAAAGGTCCGCGATAGTGGGCGAAAATATCTGATTGACGGTCTGGAGGGTGATTGGAACAAATGTCACCAGCCCCGCGGCCACTGCATAGATTCCCACTTCACGAGCATCACGATAAAATCCAATCAACACCTTATCGGCCTGCGCCATCGAAAATTCCAGGAAGCCTATTCCGAACACGAAAGCGGAAAACGAGATCACCTCTTTCTGATAAGGCGGCAATCCAGCAGAAAATGATCGCGCAGCCTTGGGAGTGACTCTCCAGACCACAACCAGCAACAGGAGCAGCACAACAATCGCACTCACAACTTGTGCGACGATGTAGCCTCTAAGACCCAGTCCCAATGTGAGCAATCCCAGAGTCACCACCATCATCACCGGGCTGCCGATAAAGTTGGTAATGACCGTGCGGCGTCCGACGTCTTTGTATCCAGCGAGTACTTGTCCCAGGAAGGTGTTTAGCGCCCCCAAGATCATAATTAGGGCAAACAATCTCAGGTATGCGTTCAGGGCTGGAGTGTGATAGAAGTGGGTGGAAATCCAGGGGCCCAGGAGGAGCACGGCTCCTCCCAGCAAGAAATTTGAGATCAGCAGAAGGATCACACTACGACCGAGAAATCCGCGCAGCAAGTCCAGCTTTGCGGTCGCCGTGTAAGCGGCGACGAAGCGAACTGCGGATTGCGGTAGGCCGAGAGCGTTGAAAATTCCGAGGAAACCCACGATGGTCATGCCCAGGGCATAGATACCGAGCGCTCCGGCGCCCAATACTCTAGCCAGATAGACTTTGAAAAGGTATCCCGCTGCCGCCGTAAAAATGGTGCCAGCAAAGAAAACGGCTGAGTGCCGACTGATGTGGCCCATCTGCCGTTGAAAATTCTGAGTTTCGGCACCGCCCGCTTGCAACTCAGAGACTGCAGGCGCCGTCTTCTCCGCTGGCAGTGAAGTTTCCATTTCCAAAATCGCCTAAGTCTCGAAAATCGTCATGCTGCCGAAGAAACGTCCACCGGGGTCGGAGCGTTGATCAGCGATTTCGATTGAACCACCTTCCCCAGAAACATTCTGCGCTTTTGGGTTAGCGAGAAACGTAGCGTGAAGGCCGACTTCTCCGCTCCGCGCGTGAAGGGAGTATTGGCGGCCGCGCTGAAGATCCACGGGGTTTTCCCCGAATCGCGCAGACGCGCCGCGACATAAGAAATAGCCATGCTGCCGTACCTGCGGCCTCGAACTGACGGCGGCGTCCAGCAATCGAACAGCAACACTGAATCCAGAGATGGAGCTTCCAGGATGTGGTTCAGTTCCTTCACGCGGAAACCCTCAAAACGGGTGGCCCAGCAGAAATGTACAGGAACGCCATCGGAACGCAGCAAGGCAAATCCTTGCAGTTCGACGGAAATCAGCTGTTTCGCTGCTCTCAAAAGATATGTGAGAGTCTCAGGGTCGTCGAAGTAATTCATGGCAGCAATCGCGAGCAGATTCAGATCAAGAGGTTCTATTGAGAGAGAATCAGAATCTGGCGATACGACCGAACTAATGCCTTCCCTCCATTCAAAAAAGAACATCTCAGACTGGCCGAACAGAGCCTTGCGACACCACCTCCACGAGGACCGCAGCAAGCCCACAGGCCCACCATTGTGAAAGCGCTTCCGGAGGAGAGAAACCTGATTCAAGGTTGAACGGATCGCATTCTCCAGACGGGGCATCGACTTAATCACTCCCGCCAGATGATAGCGAACGACTTCTTTCGCCCAGACCATTCGGGAAGTTGTCGCCGTGATGTGTACTGTTTGCCGCGTGCCTGTGGCCAGTCGCTCTTTGTAGTTCTCAGATCCCAAACCAAGGTCCACTAAATTCATTCCGGGAGTGTCACAAGCCTCTTCCACAATTTTTGAGAGCAGGCAAAAACCTGGAGAGTACTGTTTCAGGTCGCTCTGGAATGTTGGTTGATACCAAAACCAACTTCCGGCAAATTGGAACCCATAATTCCAGGCAGCAGGCCGCTCACCTATCATTAAGCGAGAATGGACTATCCAGCCGCGGCGTGAGCACAGTCTTGCCAGTTCGGAGAGAAAGACGCGCCGCTCCGGGCGGACCAGATTGCTGATCCGACCGGTGGCGAGAAAGCGCGCAATGTGGGCCTTGACAAAGCCGGGCAAGGTATTAGCGACGTCATCCCACGACCTTGAGTGACTTACTGCTACGGGCGCGATCTTTACCATAGCTTTGAGGTTGTAGCGCAACTGTTTTCGCTGCACCGATTGCTTGACCAGTGCCCTCTGTTGGGGAGAGGCGAACTCAATCCGCTCGCATTCATATCCTGGCCGTCGGAAAGAGGAGTATCCATGATCACTCGCAGCGCGACCGAGCGCATCCGATGTTGCAGAGTCGGCGGGGAGGTTTGCGAAGACGATCATGCGCAGGTTCAGCTTGCGAAGCTCCGCAAAAACTGCATTCACAAATTCTGACAGAAGCTCCGGCGAGCTTACGAAATCACAATAGTCAGCGGTTGCGCCCGCCAGAAAGAAAGCTCGTTTTTGCGCCTTGTCGGTGGCCAGTGCGATCACACCGGCTAAGGCGGCTCCCTCGTATCCGAGCACGAGCAGAGGCGTGATGGAGTCGCGGTAGGCACAACTGGCAGCCAGCGCCCATTCATAAGTATAAAACACCTCTGGACGCTCCATCTGTTCGACCAATTCGTCCCACCGATCGCGCAGGGTTTGGTCTTCCGGAATTTCTCGATGCAAGACTATGCGCAAGATCCCTCGCCAGTAGACGGCTTACTTTCCAAATCACACGCGTCTTCGACTACGGAGCTCTCAACTCGCAAACCTCATGGTACCGGCTTCTGCCCACGGCATAGAGCGGTGACGCAACCATCCATAAAAGCCGGAAATGTGGGCCTCGAATTCGCCAAAGCCCATGCCGGCGCTGACATGCACGCGTGGCATGGCGAAACGAGACGTCTTCGCCCCGAGGCCGCCTCCGACGTTTACAAACGCGCAAGTAAAACCCGCGCGCTCGGCCATTTCTATCTCTCGAGGAGTTACCGAAGACGGATCGCCAAAAGGATATGCCAACGCCCAGACGGGCTTGTCCAGAGCCTGCTCCATGGCGCGGCGACTCTCCGAGATTTCTATCCAGGCCGACTCCGGCGAGAGTTGCGACAGCATCGGATGAGAAAGTGTATGCGCACCTACGCTCATTCCCTCCCCGATCAACCGCCGAAGTTCCGCCAGACTGAGCATCAGGAAACGGCGGCCGCAGGCGGGATCCTGCCGATACTCTGAATCCCAATTTCCAGAAAGACCGAGTTGCCTTCTCACGTTTGTGAGAAGCCCTCGGCGGTCCTCTGGGCCACATCGAGAAAAATTTTTTACCAGATTCCACCACAGCGAACGCTTTTCTTTCCGACCCGTTACATGCTCATGCAAGGCAATCTCGACAAGGTTCAACTCAAAGCTCTCCGGGCCCGCCAGGAACATCAAGTACAACTCTTCGTACCACAGCATCGAACACGTGTCGCCAAGCGAATCACCTAAAACAAAGAACAGACAGGATAAAGACGCTTCCTGCAGAGTGGGCAGCATGTCGGTGAGGACGTTGCGCAGGCCATCATCGCAGGTCAGCAGTATAGACCGGGGTGGCAAATCCACTTTGGATTCGCACCATAGGAAGAATTGTTCCGGCGAAATCACATGATAGTTCTCTTTCAGCAATCGCAGTTGGTGGCGAAATGTTTCGGCGGTTATCAGGCTCCCGTCGAGACCGGGGTCGAGGACTCGATAGCCTGCGGGCAAAACGCCGTGGTAAGTGACGACTGCAGGTCCGGCGCCAGCCTGACGGCGGAGATACCCGGACCGCGCTAGCGCCGGATACACAGCGTGTTTCAGCAGGGGGCTTACCAGGCTCATTTGTCGTCGATCAGGTCCCAGCTGAGCGGAGTGCCGCTCCCGATGTGGCGTGCCGCGCGCTTGCCCAGAATCTGCTGGAAGTAGCGAGTGTGCAGCCCATGAGCGGGACGAATAGAACGCACGTTGTGGTGGTTGAAGCGGTCTCCTTGTCTGATGTCTTCGACAACAAAGAGCGACCGCCGGAGGACGCGGCTGCTGGATTCGTGAGTGCCCGGGCCGAAATGAACTTCACCTAGAGCACGCTCCGCAGTGCGGACGGCTTCGACCATGGCTTTGAATTCCTGGGGTTCCAGCGAGAACGCTGTGTCTGGACCCTCCTGCGTCCGTGACAAGGTGATGTGTTTTTCGATGATGCAGGCGCCCAGAGTTACGGCGGCAACCGGAGCGGAGATCCCGGTCGTATGATCAGATAAGCCAACAGGAAGGTCGAAGCGACTGGCCAGCGCTGGGATGGTTCGCAGGTTCATCTCGTCAGGTGAGGCCGGATAAGCGCTGGTGCACTTGAGTAAAGCGATCTGGGCGGCGCCGGCTTGCCGAGCCGCTTCGATTGCCTCTTCTATTTCTTCAAGTGTGCCCATTCCGGTGGAAACGATGAGTGGTTTTCCTGTGGCTGCCATTTTCCGGATCAGCGGGATATCCACCAACTCGAAGGAAGCGAGTTTGTGCGCCGGGGCATTCATCTTTTCCAGAAAATCAACTGCGCTCGCATCAAAGGCTGAGGAAAAAAGATCGAGCCCAAGATCGTCAGCAACTTGTTTGAGTTTCGGCTGCCATTCCCAGGGGGTATGCGCCTCGCCATACAGTTCGTACAGGGTACGCCCGTCCCAAAGCGTGCCTCCGCTGATGCGGAACTCCTCACGGTCAGAACGAATGGTGATGGTGTCCGGCGTGTAGGTCTGCAGCTTGACGGCATCTGCACCCGACTCTTTGGCAGCTTGGATGATGCTGACCGCCTGATTGAAATCCTGATGATGATTGGCGGAGATCTCAGCCACAATGTAGACGGGATACCCAAGGCCGATGGAGCGCGAGCCGATTTGGATTGGGGTGGTCATCGCTTGGTTGCGGGTGGACAGACCGCACCAGTTTAAATGCCTCGGCGGCATGGCATCCCACAACGGTTTCCCAACTTTGGGCGATGGCACCCAACGCTTCAGCCGACCGCGGATACGGAAAGCCTTCGGGCTTCTGTATCGTAGCAGGCGAGCGCGGCGATCTTAGCGTCGAGTGTAGCGCAACGTTGACGCCATGCCGAACCGCTGCCTTGAGGGAAATTGTCCTTTCCTCACGCCACAGCGGCTCGCCTCAGCGTGGTTCTTCCTCAAGACAATATCTTTGCTCCCGGGGCATCCACTGGGTGATAGCGGAATAACCGGAGCCCGTATCGATCAGCTCATGAAAGAAGCGTCGAAATTTTATTTTGCCATAGGCGCTCGGCGGTCTAGAAGGAGGACGTCCCAGCGCCGTTTGCACCGACCATTCGGCGTCCCGGAAGCCGCAGAGAGCCCGCGCAGCAACCAGACTCGAGAAACGGGCATTGACTTCCAACAAGTACACTCGACCAGCGCTCTTACGTAACTGAATATTGGCACTGCCCTGCAGGTGGCTCGCTCTTGCGAATTCGAGCGCATAGCCGGTTACTACCGAATCCTGAGACGTCTCCGCGAAGCATGAGCAACCCCATCCCCGCAGTTCGCGCCTGAATGCCAGAACCTCGGTAAAATGACGCGATGCAAAGACTCCGACCGAGAATTCGCCCTCGCAGTCGTCCATAAACTGTTGCACTACGCTCGCCGGTCTATCCGCAACACACCTCTCCAACTCCTCCGTGTTGTGCACTACGCGGATGCCCTGGGACCCGCTGGACCGCCGCATCTTTACTACAAGGGGAAACCCCACCTCGTCCACCAATTGCTGGACAGATTTGCCGTCCGAACTATCCGCAAAGCCAACCAACGGTAGGTGCGGCTTCAAGGCTTGCATGCAACGCAGTTTGTCTCCAAATGTTTGGAGCCAGTCCACAGGCTGACAGATGATGGACGTCCCACCAGGCAGGCTCGGGCCAAGCCGCGCCAGCACCAAGATCTCCGCCTCACTGGCAGGGATCACGGCGTCAATCGCTTGGCGCTTGCACAAATCATCGATCGCCGACACATAGCCAGCGCTGTCGGCAGCCGCAGGCACGGCTTCAAAGGCTGAAACGAAAGCGCCGCCGACCCCGGACGAATCCAGGTCGCATCCAATTATTTCGAAGTCGGCCTCGCCAATCCGAAAGGCCTTTACTAGCGCCTGGCCAAGATCGCCGCCGACAGCGGTTACCAGGACACGAGTGGCGGGGCGGGTCATCGCGTTAAGACCTCCACCAGATAGCCGAGTTCGGGATCGTGGCAACGTGCGTCCCGGATCACAGCGCTGGGGTCATATTGTACGCGTTGCAGCTCGACCCTCCGTTGCGGCAATTCCAAGGTGGCAAATTCGGCAGCGCCGGAACTCAACCTCGGCTGTCCTACCGATCCGGGGTTGATGATTATCTTCCTGTCCCATTTCTTAACCATCGGATAATGAGTATGTCCCAGAAGAATCACCTCTTCCGAGCGCGAGCTGAATCGGGCCCAATCTTCGAAATCCGGATAAACTCTGCCCTCGAGCGGATCCCAGGGCGCACCATGAAACATAGCCACCGAAGTTCCTTCCAGTTCCAGGCAACGCTGGTGTGGCCAGGACTCGACTAGAGAACACGCTTCTGCTGATAGTCTTGACAAAGAGCGCGTTAGGGCAGAGCCATACTTCGCGCAGTACGACTCACTCGGAAACCCTCCGTGCGCGATGCAGTCCAGCAGAATCCAGTCGTGATTGCCCAGCACACCCAGCATCCGGCTGCCGTCCCACTGAGACACGCACTCATCAACGAAAGGGTAGTAACCCACCAGGTCACCCATGAAGAGTATTAACTCGACGCGCTCCTGTAAGGCTCCGAGAACCGCCTTTAGAGCAGCGTCATTGCCATGGACGTCCGCGATCAGTCCGATCCTCATTCCAAAAGCCATCCAGGCTTACTCTGCCACATGGAAGCAAGCGTCTTGTCGAAAGGAGTGAGATAAGGCATCAGCTCGGGGCTAGCGTCGTAGAGACTTCGGTCGCAACCACCGTCATCCTCCCACTCCACGGACAGCCGCGAGCCTGGTAGAGCCTGAACCGAGCGCACAAAAGATTCAGTGCTTACGAGATCGCATCCCGCCGCTAGAAACGTTCCTGTGTTTCGCGTCGCGGCCACTTCCAGCAGGCAGTCGCTCGCTTCGCAGACGGAGATATAGTTCCGCAGGCTTGCTTTGCGCCGGACGATTGGAACCGATTGAGGCGGCGATCCTCGCCCCGCAGCGAGCAAAATCTGGTTCCAGAACAAAGTGGGGACGCGCTGCCACCCCCAGATTCCAGCTAACCGCACGATTGCTCTTCTTTCCGCGGGAACGATGGCTTCCCAAACTCTCTCAGCCATGAGTTTGCTTGTGCCATACTCGCTGGCTGGCGCGGTACAAGATTGTACGTTCGTCACGGCGGATGGGACATACACGCTTACAGAGCTCACCAGAATACAGAATCCGAGACTCGCCGACTGCGCACACTGGGCCACATTTTGGGTCATGCTTACATTGATCGAGGGGCCACCGACGGCATCAATCCGTACTGCCGCCGCGGCATGGACTAGTGCGACATCCCCGGAATCTCCGATTTTTGCCTCCGCCAGGATTCGCGCACCGCAGTTGGGATGGGTCAAATCGATTCCACCTTTTCGCGGCGAACGCAGAGCGGTGATTCGAAGCTCGGGGTACATCTGGCGCGCGCGGGTCACGAGTTGGGACCCGAGAAACCCAGAAGAGCCGGTAATGATCAAATGTCTCAATGAGTTGCGCGCCTGTTGCTATTGCCGGGCTTCTCCGCCAAACCGCGGTTTCCCCATAAGGCTTCCGTCACTCGCCGCGCGCCGTCGCCGTCCACTAGCCGGGTTCCATTGTCGGACATCTGTTTACGCCTCGTGGCATTGCGCAGAAGGTCACCGGCAATTTCGGCGATGTCTTGGTCTTCCATGTCTGAGGAGTCTCCTAGATTGATCCCCGCAGCGTTCATCGCCAGAGCCTCAGCAACCGGCGATTGATGCTCCGCAACCACCAACAAGAGGCTTGGCACCCCCATGAAGGCCAATTCCCACGCCGTTGTGCCGGCCGCTGAAACCGCCACGTCCGCCCAGGCCATGAGTTCAGGCATGTTCGAAGCGTTCCTCACCAGGTGGAGCGCTTCGAACCGGTCCACCGTTTTTTCCAGAGACTCAGCTTGCGAATTGCTGCCTCCCACCACAGCCGTTGTTTCAAGTCTTTCCACGGTGACCAGGCGAAGTGCGTTAATCACGCGGCCGGTGATATTGCTCGGATCACTGCCGCCCATCATTACCAGCACCTTACGTCCAACCGGGGCGATTTCGCGCTTCCAATTTCGCCAGGGCCGGAATTCGCGACGTAGCATCGCATAGGACGGGCCCAGAAGGAGTCGAGTAGAGGTTTCGCGTGAAGCATAGAGATCTTTACTGGCGTGCGCATTCTGGTTGAGGACAATGTCGGCAAAATAGTGAGCAGCATGGCCGTTGTCGTCCACGAAGAGCACCTTCAGTCCACTATTCTTCAAATGGCGCTGATACTCAGCATCGAACTCGTATCCATCCACGACCACCCAACTCGCCTGACGAGCATGTGCGAGGTCCGCGACTTGAGCGGCATCCTGCGCGCTGGCCGACGTCTTCAAATGGACGATCTCGACCCTCTCCGACCGAAGACGTTCCTCGACCGCTGGAATGGTGCGTGCCAGGGCGAAGACAACATCTCCGCCTGCGTCTTGCCAGACCTGGGCCAACGCGAGGCAGCGCATCACGTGACCGGTTCCCATGGCGACGCTAGCATCAACCCTGAAAACAAGTGTCTGCGAGTTCGTCATTGACGTTTTCGCTTCGATCTAAGCCGTCCTCAAACGGCCATCGCACGATCGCGTTTCCGCGTCCCGGAAAGTAATTCCTCAAGACGGTTGGGAGCAATCGGTTGCCACAAATCCCGCCCCAAATCCGGCTGGAATAAATGAGTTTCCAGAATGCGCGGGATTGCGGGTATCTCCGCTGGGCTTTGTAATACGTAGCCAACCCCGAACCGGCTGAATTGCTGAATGTAGCCATACGGCGAATATTCCAGCCAGGGGCACAAGAAACATGGTATTTCATGCATCGCGCACTCCACCGCCACAGTGGAAAGCACAGTGATGCCGAACCAGGTCTGATGGAGCAGATCGGGCGTTAGAGTACCGCTCATGACAGTCGTAACGGCCAGTTGACTGGACGTCAGCAATCGTGCCAGCAGACTCGTACGCTCCCGTTTGCCCTCAAAAGGATGCAGCTTCACAACCAGCTTGCGGCCGGTTTGCAGCGCTAGATCCGCCAGCGGAGGAAGCAAATCACGGTAAAATTCTTCGCCTCTTCCGGACTCGCCTTCATAAGCTTCCGAGAAAAACACGATCCATGCCGGAAGAACAGAATCCAGCGCTCGGCGATGCGGGCGTGGCTGGCGAACTGGAGCGCCAATCTCAACTTTCTCCGCTGGCAATCCGCATATCCTCACGAGATAATCCTCTTCCATCTTCCCCTTGGCAAGAATGACGTCGGCATGACTTCGCTTGATCAAATGGCGTCCATCGAGCGCGCCATGGTGGCACGCGATGGCAGGAAGTCCGCGCCTGGCGGCCAGCAGTAGAGGAATATGGCTATAAGGATTGCTGTCGTCAGCGCACAACACTGCTTGCACCGGCTCAGTGTTTAGCACACTGCTCCACGCGTCCCGGATGCCGAGGCCCTGGCGAAGCAGTTTGGGAAAGGAATCGAGGAGTCCCACGCGGTCAAGCATCACTATCTCAGGAACGGATTCAAGATCGCGGCGGAGAGCACGCCACTGGGCAAGGAGTTCCGGGTATTCATCCTGGGCCGCCTGGTTTCTCCGTGCGTACGACGCAAGTCCCGCCATAGTGACATTGGCTGGCAGTGCCGCCATCCAGCCGCTGCGGCGGGTTGCGACCAGCAAGAAATCGGTTTCTGGAATAGTTTCTGCATAGGCGATTCCGGTACGCGAAACATTCACGTAGGCGCTAGGCAAAAGCACGACCTGCTTGCGAGACGGCTCTCGCCGTGGAGACAGCCAGCGGCGGAGGGAATATGCGGCGTCGAATTTGTCTCCCGCGATCTCTGCCAATTGCCCCAGCGGAAATTTGGAAGCAACACGGAAGTAGTGACGCGGCCCACGCTTTTGGGAGTACCTAATGGGAAAGCAGTGCAAGCGATTCCCCACCAGCAATCGCAACGCGTCTGAATAAAAGCCCGGCTGGGTGACATAGACTTCGTCAGCTGCTCCGAGGCTTTGGACAAATCGGCATAGAATCCCAAAAGTCTCCACCTGCTGGTGAAACAGGATTGCTGTCAATTCCCACCAATCCAGGTTCTCTCGATCCTGTAGCCGGCCGCTTCCCGCTGCTAACACATCCCGCACATGGCGAAATTCCTCCGCTCCCAGCCGAAACAAGTCAATCGGCGCGACTGGGCATCGAAATTGCTTTGTCCATCGCTCGTAGGAGCCGGCGCCGCCCTTCCCCAAGTCGTAGACTCGTGCCCAGGCGTGATTGGTCCAGGGACCGGAATCAAGAGAATCTTCGGGGTGAACAAGAAGAATTTTCACAAATCGTCAAGTAGAAACTGATCAGCGTACTCGAAATACGGGTTGACTCATGTCACCCTCAAGAAAGCTAGCTGGATTGGAGTGTTGCATCCATTTCGCCAGCGTCTTAAGTACATCCGCATAAACCTCCAGCGTCCGTTGAATCGAGGAAGTGTCATGCGCTGCCGTCAGATTGTGTGTCGCCAGCAGCAGCACGCCGCGCTTAACCGTCTCTTGCTGAAAAAGGTTCTTCAACAGCGGGCTTTCGCTGCCATCTGCCTCCTGAAACCTCAGGAGTGACCATTGTGGACGGCCAATGCACTTGACGCGGGCGGCTAAGCCAGCTTCCCTAGCCATGGTATTGACGCCGTCCTGAAGTATGCGACCGTTTGCTTCAATACGCTCAAGTGCGTCCGTCTTTTCCAAAATGTCCAAGACTTTCATGGCTGCCGCCATCGAGGAAACCTCGCCCGCAAAGGTAAAGCTAAAGAAAATTTCCTCAAAGACGCGCATCACTTCGCTACGTCCCACGACGCACGCGATGGGAAAGCCATTGCCCATCGCCTTGCCAAAACAGGCAAGGTCTGGAATGACGCCGAAAAGCTTTTGGGCGCCGCCTAGACCGAAGTGAAATCCGCTGCAGATCTCATCGAAGATCAGGAGAGCGCCGTTGCTGTGAGCCAGATCGCTGACGGTTTGCAGAAAGCCTGGTGCCGGCTCCTGAAAGTTCATCGGTTCCAGGACCACCGCAGCAAATTCTCCGGGATGTTCCTGCAACAACGTCTCAAGGCTGGCTGCATCGTTGTATCGGAACGTATGAGTCAGACCGCGTACCGCGGCCGGAACGCCGGCATTGCGCGTGGTGCTGCCGATATACCAGTCCTGCCAGCCGTGATACCCGCAGCAAGCAATTCGGTCGCGTTTGGTGAAGGCCCGCGCCGCCCGCACCGCGCCAGATGTAGCATCGGAACCGTTCTTCCCGAAACGCACCATCTGAGCGCAGGGGATGAGCCGCGTAAGCCGCTCGGCCAACTCCACTTCAAGCGGATGTGGCAGGGAAAAACTGTGCCCCTCCGCGAGTTGCGCCATGACCGCCGCATTTACCTCCGGGTTGGCATAACCAAGGATGTTGGGCAAGAGACCTTGCACGTAGTCGATGTACTCGTTGCCGTCCACGTCCCACACTCGACAACCGCCGCCCCACTGCAGAAAGACCGGCCCCACACCTTGAACGTACTGCGTGTAACCTTTGCTGAAGGTCTGAGCGGCTCCCGGGATGACCTTTCGAGAGCGGGCCAGCCAAGCCTGCGATTGGGCGATTGGGCGTCTTGGTGCCGCACCTGCAGTCGCTTTACGATACAAGCTGGTGTAGTAGCCCTCGTTGCTGACCACTTCAGTTTGCATCGATGCCAAATCCGGCCTCTTTTTCAATAGGTCCATTACTTCTGCAAATCCAAAGCGTCCGTTTCCGGAAAGCTCTCGGTACACCGCACGCACGAATTCCAGATCAGTCGGATAGTCTACAGTCCAGCGGTAGTCGCTGGCTTTGAACAAGAAGTCACTTTCGACGTTGGCGACGCGAAAACTGCCTCCACGAAGGTACGGTGTCACATGCTCGCGATCCGAAGCCTTAGTTGCTTCACGCCATGCCTGCTCCAGCGCACGGAAAGAAAACACTTCGGTATCCAGGCCATCGGGATAGGTGTATCGAAGAGTATTAGAGACATAGTCGTATTCCCCTTCTCTAAATCGAGTGACAACTCTATCGACGACGGCTGGATCGATGAGCGGACAATCGGCGGTTACGCGAACAACAATTTCAGCCGAATTCGCTTTAGCGGCACGATAAAAGCGGTCCAGAACGTCATCCTCGCTGCCGCGAAAACAAGGAATTCCTTCTCGCTTACATAATTCGGCGATGGAATCATCGGGTGGCTTTTCCGTCGTGGCTACTACTACTCTCTCCACCAGAGGCGAGGAACGCACTCGGCTGATAACGTGCCAGAGCATGGGGCGGCCACAAATGTCTGCCAGGCTCTTACCCGGGAATCGGGATGAGCCCATCCGGGCCTGAACGACTGCGACGATCACACTGGAACTTCCCTTCCCGTTGAGACCAGCGCCCGCTGGCGTGAAGACTCCTTTGCCGCAAAGACTATTTGCATGTCCGCAACCGCATCCGAGATCGGTAGCACAGTCTGCTCACGGTTGCGAACACAATCCAGGAAGTGCCGCATTTCGTCCATGTACATCTGATTGAACTGCCATTCTCGTGGCTCGTCGAAGAATGTCCATTGGGAGGTGGTAGCGTCAAACCAACGGACCTGCCGTTGGTTGAAATCCCAAAAGAGTGAACCTGACTCTCCTACGATTTGACACCCGCGTTCGTAGGTTCTCTGCACATAGTCCAGATGGATTTCAGATATCGCACCACCAATGTGCCGGCAGACCAGGATCGCAACGTCCTCTGTGCTTATTTCCAGGGAACTCATGTGACCTGCTATGCAGAAGACTTCTAAAACCTCACCCAAATACCAGCGAGCTAAGTCAATCTCATGTATGCAATCCAGAATACAACCGCCGCCGGTCTCATCGGCGGCAGCATAATTAACCCGGTAATCCGCCTCCGGTCGCCAACTCGGAAGATATGAACCGACATGAAGCCGGGCAAAAAGAACCTTTCCCAATCGGTGTTGCAGCAACAACTCCTTGACCTGGGCAGGCCCGGGATGAAACCGCATATTGCAGCCAACCAAGGAAATCAGTTGCTTCTGCTCCACGACTGCAAGAAGTTCGTCCAGACCGGAGGGGGTGTGGCCAAGCGGTTTCTCTACAAACAGATCAAAGCCGTTACGAGCGATGTGGAGCGCCTGTTCGACGTGCAGGTGTGTGGGAGTGGCAATGACCACAAAGTCAGGCGTCCAATCGAGACCCTCGTTCAACTGGGCGAAGCAGGAAATCCCCAGCTCGCCTGTCACAGTTCGACGCCGCTGGGCATCCGCCTCGACCAATGCAATGTCTTTGACTTCCAGATCCCTCAGGTTTTGCAGGTGGCGTTTTCCAATGGAGCCACCGCCCACCACCAGCGCTTTCATTTGTCTTTTCCTGGGTTGAGACGCGCGTAGTCGGAGCGAAGAAGCCCCATCCAGAGGCGGTCCTTATACTCGCCGTCCTGAAACAGATCGTGGCGAAAACGACCCTCGACTTTGAATCCGACTCTCTGGTAGCAGCGCACTGCGGACTCATGTTCCGCGAAGACGCCCAAGTCAATTCGTTGCAGGTTGAGCCGGTAAAAACCGTATTCCACTGCCAGGCGAGTGGCCTCGGTGCCAATCCCGCTGCCCCAAAACTTCTTTACCCCAATCATGATGCCCAAAGTCGCCTTACGGTGAACCCAACGTATGGGGCCAAGCTTCACATTCCCAATATGCTGGCCGGACTTTTTATCAATCACCCCAAACATCACCTGGTTCTGGGAGTTCGTCACTTCTTCGTAATACTTCTCCAACTCTTCCATTGTTGTGGGAAACACTCCCGTTTCCATATAACGGGTAACCTGCGCATCGTTCAGCCAGCTAAGGTAGCTTTCGTTCACATCTTTGCGGCAAAGTGGCCGAAGATAGATTTTGGACCCTAGGACAAATGCGGTCTTGATCGACAATCAGTCTCCTGGTAGTTCACAATCATCGGAGTAAGCCGAACATACTTTCTTCACTGCTGCGATCACATCTTCGACATCCTGATCGCTCATCCCGTGAAACATCGGCAAGCTGACGAGGCACTCGTAAGCCGCCTCGGCTACTGGATATTCTCCACCGCGGTAACCAAATCGGTCACGATAATAAGGATGGAGATGAACTGGAATGTAGTGCACGTTCACACCAATGTTTTCGGCGCGCAGCGCCCGAAAGACGTCGCTCCTGCCAGCAGAAAATTTCTTCAACTCTAGCCGAATGGGATAAAGGTGCCAGGCGGGACTCACGTCGCTGCGGACTTGGGGCGGAAGCACACCGGGCAGATTCTGGAAGGCGGCAGCATATCGAGCTGCGATTTGTCTGCGCCGGGCCAGATTCACTTCCAGTCTGGCCAGTTGCTGAAGCCCCAAGGCGCACGCGATGTCTGTGAGGCGGTAATTGAAGCCTAGCAAAACCATTTCGTAATGCCACTGACCCAACATTTGCCTCTGCCGGGCATCGCCGCTGATGCCGTGATTGCGAAAGCGGCGTAAGGTTTCAGCAAATTCTGGGTTGTCGGTCGTCACCATACCGCCTTCACCGGTGGTCAGATGTTTCACCGGATGAAAACTGAAAACAGTCATGTGGGCAATGCTGCCCACGCGGCGACCTCGATATTCGGCGCCCAAGGCATGACAGGCATCTTCGATCACGGCCAGACCGTGGCGCTCCGCGAGCTGCAGAATGGAATCCAAATCGGCGGGATGGCCGGCATAGTCAACCGGGAGAATTGCTTTTGTCCGGGAGGTGAGTCGAGCACTCGCGAGGTCGGAATCGAGATTTAACGTATCCGAGGATACATCCGCAAAAACAGGTGTCGCTCCTTGATATAGCACGCAGTTAGCCGTGGCAGCGAAAGTCATGGGTGAGGTGATCACCTCGTCTCCCGGTTTCAATCCTGCCGTGAACGCGGCAGCATGCAGTGCGGCAGTGCCAGAGCTGAAACTGACCGCGTGTTTCGCTCCCACCCACGCCGCCATGGCTTCCTCAAACTCGGCGACTTTGGGTCCGGTGGTCAGCCAGTCCGAGCGTAGCGTTTCCACCACGGCCTGAATGTCATCTTCGCTGATGCTGTGATGACCATAAGGCAGCAGGGTATTCCGCACCGGAGATCCGCCGTGGATTGCCAGCACTTCCCGGCTTGTCGACGCCACGGTCATGAATTTATGCCCAAGCGCGCTGCGATTCGACGATCCGTAGCTTCTCTGAGGGCGTAGATCCCGCCGCAATGAGTTCGTGAAGCTCGTCAGCGGTGAGCCAGTGCGGATTGGAATCGCTGGTATAGCGGAATCCATCCGCCAGCGGGCGGGCACCTTCCCAGTTTTCCCGGCGCCACCAGGAGTGCGCCGGTTGGATCACGTACATGTCGTCAACTTCCAGCGTGTGTCGCGCCTCGTCTTCCGAGACCAGCACTTCGTGCAGCTTTTCGCCAGCGCGAATGCCGATGTACTCCACTTCGCAACCAGGGGCGACGGCCTGCGCTATTTCCGCCAGCTTCATGCTGGGAATTTTGGGAACGAAGATCTCACCGCCGTGCATAAGCTCAATGCAGCCGACTACAAATCTGACTCCGCGCTCGAGTGTCAGCCAGAACCGCGTCATCCGTGGATCGGTGATGGTGATCTTCCCGCGGCGGCGCTGGTCCATGAACATGGGAATTACGCTGCCGCGGCTACCTACAACATTGCCATAGCGGGCACAACTGAAGCGCGTGTCCTGGGCGCCAGAGTATGAATTGGCCTGCACGAACATTTTTTCTGCGCAAAGCTTGGTGGCGCCATAGAGATTGATCGGGTTTACCGCCTTGTCAGTACTCAGCGCGAGAATCCGACGCACGCCTTGGTTGATGGCGGCATCGATCACATTGCGACCCCCCATAATATTCGTCTGAATAGCCTCGAACGGATTGTATTCGCAGGCCGGCACTTGCTTGAGCGCGGCGCCGTGGATAACCACTGTCACTCCAGAAAAGGCACGCTCCAGGCGTTGCGGATCGCGTACATCTCCGATGAAGTAGCGAAGGCTGGGATGATCGAAACCGGCTGCCCGCATATCGTGCTGCTTGAGCTCGTCGCGGCTGAAGATAATAAGCTTCTGCGGGTGGTATTCGTGCAACATCAGGTCAGCAAATTTTCTGCCGAAGGATCCGGTTCCACCCGTGACCAGCACCACCTGTTCCGACCAGTTCATCGATGCCCCTTACAACGCTCGAGGATTTGAGATTGCGTCCAGCCACAGGCCAGCGACCGGGGCCAGCCTTCTATCGTCCCAAGAGGTGAATTTGCAATCGGTAGTATATCGAAGATACCGGTCGCTGATGCTGTTCGGAGAATCATACTTCTACCCCGAGCGGCGAAATTTGGGTCAGCAAGCTTCCGGTGCGGTGCTAGAATGTGCGCAATAGTCCAGCGAATGATGTACCAAGCTGTTGTAGCGGCGCGGCGACCTTTGTCCACGAAAGGCGCGCTTGGAGGACAATCTTTTCCACCGCAGCCACCAGTCTTTTTCTCGAGGAGAATTGATGGATCCGGGACCCCTTGTTCCCGCAAGTGGCCAAAGTTTGCGTGAGCTTCAGGCCGCCGTCCCTATTGAATTGAATCGTCCGCTGTCCCCGGGCATTTATCCCTTGTTGCCCGCGCAAGATTCCGTATTGCGCGAATATCTTCGCGTCCTGATCAAGCGCAAGTGGGTGGTCATAGCAAGCCTGGCGCTGATTTTCGGAGTAGTTGCAATCGCCACCCTCAGGGCCACCCGAATCTACGATGCCGCCGGGAGCATTGCCATCAGCAAGACCGACCCTGCGATGCTCAACTTGAATAGTCCGTCGAACGGCGGGGGCGCCGACTACTCCGATCCTACTGACCTGGATACGGAGGTAAGCATCCTCAGGAGCGACCTGTTAGCTCTCCAGGTGATCAAGCAATTGAATCTGGATAAGCAGCCCGAGTTTGGGGGTAGCGGAGAGGCGCCGTCCCAGAGCCTGCAGCTAACCACCGATGCCATCCAACCCGATTCGGCCAAAACCACGGAATTGCTTGACGCCTTCAAGGGAAATCTTCGGGTTACGCTGCGACCCAATACTCGGGTCATCGATATCCACTACAGGAGTTCCGACCCGGATCTGGCTGCCCGCGTAGTCAATAGCTTGATCCGCACCTACATCGAGCAAAACTTCAAGACACGCTTTGAGTCCACGATGCAGGCCTCGGACTGGCTGTCCAAGCAACTGGTCGATCTGCAGATGAAAGTCGAGACTTCGCAGGAGAAGCTTGTCCAATATCAAAAAGAACACGAGATTCTGGGCATCGACGAAAAGCAGAACATTATCACCTCCAAACTCGACGAACTGAACAAGGAGCTGACTGCAGCAGAATCGGAGCGAATGGACAAGGAATCCATTTATCGCCTCGTGCAATCCGGAGATCCTGACACCGCTGCGGCGGCAGCCGTGGGCTCAAATGCCGGTGCCGGAAGGACATCTTCCACCTCAGGCTTGCTGGAAAAGCTGCGCGAACAGCAAGCCGACCTCAAGATCCAGGTAGCGCAGCTTGGCACCCAGTTCGGACCTTCCTATCCAAAAGTGGCGCAGTTGAATAGTCAATTGAAGGAAGTGGAAGCACAGATTCAAATTGAAATGACCAAGGTGGTTTCTCGAGTGCGCAGCGACTACCTCGCTTCCCTACAGCGTGAGAACATGCTGCATGCCGCCATGGACAAGCAAAAGCAGGAAGCGAACCGCTTGAATGAGAGTGCCATCGAGTACAGCCTTCTGAGGCGCGATCTGGAAACTAACCGCACGTTGTACGAAGGGTTATTGGAAAAGCTGAAAGAAGCGGGGGTGACCGCAGGTCTTAGGTCGACAAATATCCGGCCGGTAGATGAAGCTCGCGTCCCCACTGCACCGGCCGAACCCAACGTTCCCCGAAATCTTACCTTTGCTCTGGCGCTTGGCCTCACCACTGGTATCGGTCTGGCCTTCCTGTTGGAGGGCGTCGACAACACGGTGCGAACTCCGGAGCAGGCACAGGTCATATCGGCGTTGCCATCGCTGGGTATGATCCCGCTGGGCTCAAGAACCGGAACAGACAGTTCTACAAAACGAAGTCTCCTGGTCGCCTCTTCCAGGGAAGTGGTCGAGCTGGTCACGCAATGGCGACCCCAGTCTCAGATGGCCGAGGCGTATCGCGCCCTGCGAACTTCCCTCTTGCTGACGTCGCTTGGGGCCCCGCCCAAGGTAATCCTCGTCACTAGCGCTCTCCCACAGGAGGGCAAGACCACCACCAGCATCAACACCGCGATTGTCTTGGCTCAGAAAGGAACTCGCGTGCTATTGATCGACGCGGATCTGCGCCGACCGACTATTCACAAGACTCTTGGCATGGGCCCGAAGACTGGACTGAGCAATGTATTGACGGGGAACGCGACCCTGCAGCAAACGATGGTTCGCTCCACGATTCTGCCGTCTCTCTGGGTTCTTCCGGCAGGAACTCCGCCGCCCAATCCGGCGGAACTCCTGGCATCGACCAACATGCGGGACGTGCTGGCGGAATTGCGGGAACAGTACGACCACATCGTGGTGGACACGCCGCCAACGCTCTCGGTGACGGATGCAGTGGTCATGTCGACCCGGGCGGATGCCGTGGTGCTGGTCATCCGCTGCGGACAGACCACCAAGCAGGCGTTGCGGCGCGCACGCGATATCCTCGCGCAAGTGAACGCGCGGGTGTCAGGGGTGTTGCTCAACGCGGTCGATCTGGCCTCGCCCGACTACTATTACTATTACGAATATCAGGGTAAGTATGGTCACGCCTACTACCAGGAAGATGAACTGATCAGCGGCAATGAGTCAGAACCGAAGGTTACTTCGAGTAGTGCGTAAAGGCAGCCGTAGGCGGTCTCTACTCGCTGGTGAAATAATCCACCGTGACCGGATTTTCAAACAACGAATAATCGCGCGTCACCACAGTAATTCCACTCTCAGTGACAAAGTAGCGCTGGCGGTCAGCCTCGGCGTCGTAGCCGATGCTGGTGCCCTCAGGGATGTGTACGTCGCGGTCGATGATGGCCTTGCGGATGCGGCAGTGACGCCCGACATTTACGTGCGAGAAAAGAATGCTGGAATCCACTTCGCTGTAGGAATTCACGCGCACGTCGGGAGAGACCACGCTATTTTTCACGAAGCTACCAGAGATGATGCAGCCTGCGGAAACGATCGAATCCAGCGCAGTGCCGGTGCGCCCGGCTTCGGCGAATACGAACTTCGCCGGCGGATATTGCCGCTGATGGGTGCGGATCGGCCAATCCGAGTCATACAGATTGAAGACAGGGGAAACTGAGACGATGTCCATATTGGCTTCGTAATAGGCTTCGAGTGTTCCCACATCACGCCAATAGAGCGCCTCTTTCTTGTTCTCGTCCACGAAGTCGTAGGCGTAGACGCGGTAGTCGTCGATCATTTTTGGCAGAATATCCTTGCCGAAATCGTGGCTGGAATTTGGGTCTTCTGCGTTCTTCAGCAATACTGGTATGAGTACGTCGGTGTTGAACAAGTAAATCCCCATGGACGCGCAGACTTTTTCCGGATTGTAGGGTGAGCGCAGGTCGGTTTTCGACGGCTTCTCTTGAAAGCCGATCACGCGACTGTCACGGTCCACATCAACCACGCCAAAGCGGTAGACCTCCTCTGGACCAATCTGGATGGTCGCCAGTGTCACATCAGCGCCGGATTCATTGTGTTGCCGCAGCATCAGCCGGTAATTCATCTTGTAGATGTGGTCGCCGGAGAGAATCAGGACATGCTTGGGCTGCTCGGAGCCGATGGAATAGATGTTCTGATAAACCGCATCGGCCGTCCCCTGGTACCACTGTTCGCTTACCCGCTTCATGGGCGGCAACACTTCGATAAACTCTCCCATTTCGCTGCCCATTATGTTCCAACCTTCGCGGACGTGACGGTTCAGGGACAGGGCCTTGTATTGAGTGAGGATGTAGACCTTGCGCAGATCAGAGTTGACGCAGTTGGAAAGTGTGACGTCAATGATGCGGTAAATGCCGCCGAACGTGACGGCGGGCTTGGCGCGGTCGCGAGTGAGAGGATAAAGCCGTTCGCCGGCCCCCCCCGCTAACAGGACTCCCAGCGTGTCTTTCATTTCGCGTCCGGTTTGATGCTAATAACGCGCCCGGGGAAACCCCGGGGCGCATCATTGCTCAACCACTTCTGAACAGGGCCCCTTTAGGTAAAAAACAGTCGATACTAGCACTAGGGTAGCGGTTCCGCCAGCGGGAGCCAGATTTGAAAGCGAGTGTCCCCGGGTTTCGAAGTGACTTGAACGCTGCCCCGGTGTTTTTTCACAATTCTCTGAACCGTATCCAACCCCAGCCCGGTCCCCTCTCCGACTCCCTTAGTGGTGAAAAAAGGCTCAAAAATGTGCGGCTTTACCTCAGGTGAAATTCCTGGACCGTTATCCCCAATCTCAACCACAACGCAATTGTCTTCGCGGTAACTTCGCACTCGAAGCTCGCCCTTTCCGCCCATGGCGTCGATCGCATTGTCGATGATATTGGTCCAGATCTGATTGAGTTCGCTCCCGAAGGAATTCACCAGGAGAGGAACAGGCTCGTAGTCCCGCTCCACGGTGACCCCGCGCTTGAGCTTGTGATGCAAGATAGTGAGGGTAGTTTCCAAGCCCTTTGCGATATCGACGTTTTGCACTGGCGCCTGGTCCATGTAGGTGTATTCCTTGATCGCACGCACTAGGTCCGAGATTCGCGCGGTACTGCTCTCGATTTCGTTCAGCAAGTTCGCAATCTCCACCGAGGCCGCAATTCTCACCAGCGCGGCACGGGCGACACTCGGATCGAGGTTGGCAAACAACGATTCCAGCCCTTCCGGTTTCACATTCCTACGCGCAAGATCAGCGGCCAACTGCCACAGGTCGTTCTGTCCGTGACTGCGCAATAAGGAATCAATTTGGTCTTCCAGGTCGCTGACCGCCAGTGTGTCGAGGGGAGGTGTGTCCTGCTGCATGAAGGAAGCTTCCAGCTTCTCTATTTCTGATTTCTGGGCAGCGGTAAGGTCGCGTCTTCCCAACTCGTGACTCGCGTCCTTGATCCGTTTTAGCGCGTCGCGTAGCAGGCTGGTGGCCCGTTTGGCCGCAGAGGCGGGATTATTAAGTTCATGAGCCAGGCCTGCGGAAAGCTTTCCTAAGCCCGCTAACCGGTCTCGCTGTTGCTCCATGCGGGTGGTTTCACGGATCCTATCGGACATCAGGTTTACCAGACGCTGGGTCAACTCCGGCATCTTCTGAATAAGGTCTGGAAACAGGCTCGCCGGGAATCTCAGGATGCGGCCATCCGTGATGGCCCGGCCAGTCACTACAACCTGCTTCATCCGTGAGAACGGCAGCACGCCAGTGACGTCACCCGGCTTTATCGAAATTACAATGGTTTCGCCACCCAGCTCGCCGCGCAGCTGGAGTTGCCCTTCAAGGACCACAATCATTGCGTCCGCCGGATCGCCCTGACGCAAGTACGTTTCACCTGCGCTGAGATGGATCTCTTGCGACTGGCCGAGAAACCACTCGACCTGATCGTCAGGAAGACCGGCGAATGCCGGCACACGCACTAATTCTGACTTTTCGATCATTACACCTTGCTCAAGTACTGATGGATGAACTGTACAGCGACGGATCCTTCACCGACTCCAGACGCTACCCGTTTCACCGAACCATGCCGCACATCACCCACCGCAAAAAGACCGGGAATATTGGTCTCGAGCAAGAATGGATCCCGGTCGAGAGTCCAACCTTTGGGATGTTGCCCATCGCGTATGAGATCTGGCCCGGTCAGGATGAAACCACGTTCATCTCGCTCGACGATATCGGCCAGCCAATCGGTGCGTGGCAATGCCCCAATAAAGATGAACATTGCGCTGGCCGGGACGCGCTCGATTTTGTTGGTATCAGAACACAGAACAGAAATCTCCTCCAGGTGCGTCGTACCGTGCGCTTCCGCCACGCTGGCATGCGCCCAGATCTGAATGTTGGGCGTCTCCTTGATCTGGTCAATCAAATATTGCGACATGGTACTGGCGAGAGAAGCTCCGCGCACCAGGATAACCACTCGCTCCGCGTACTTGGCAAAATTCATGGCCGCCTGACCTGCTGAATTAGCGCCGCCCACGACGTACACGACTTCGCCCTTGCAGGACAGGGCTTCCGTGGCGCCACCGCCGTAGTAGAGGCCCGCTCCCTGCAACTGATCGATTCCTGGAGCCTCCAGGCGCCGCCACTGTACTCCAGTTGCAACCATTAACGCGTGACAGGAGATCTCGTTGCCGTCCGCCAGCTTGATGATGCGATAAGAGCCTTCTGTGCGGACTCCCACAGCTTCGACCGGTGACAAAATTTCCACTCCAAAACGCTGCGCCTGCACGACCGCGCGCCGCGCCAGATCATTGCCGCTGAGTCCAGCGGGAAATCCAAGGTAGTTCTCAATACGCGAACTCATTCCTGCCTGACCACCCGGCGCTTCGCGCTCGACCATGACTGTGTGCAGTCCTTCCGACGCGCCATAGACCGCGGCTGCCAGACCGGCCGGCCCTCCTCCTACGATTGCCAGATCGTAGAAGTTAGTTTGCGCGCGCGTCCGTAAGCCTATCTTTTTCGCGACTTCTGCGGGAACGCTCTCCAGAAGTTTCGTTCCGTCCTGGAACAGTACGACCGGGAGATCGGCGCCCTCTGGGCCCAGCGCCTCTAGAAGACGCTTGGTGTCTGGATCATTGGCGGAAAGCTCAACGTCAATCCACTGGTAAGGAACATGGTTGCGTGCCAGGAAGTCGCGCAACTCATACGACCGAGGAGACCAGCGCGTGCCTAGCACCCGGATGCCTTCAAAGCTTGGACGATACGAAGCCCGCCAATCATCGAGCAGGTCATCTAATTGCGGATACAGGTGCTCCGCGGGAGGATCCCAAGGCTTCAGGAAAAAGTAGTTGATATTAACCTGATTGATAGCACTGATGGCGGCATTCATGTCGGCGTAAGCTGTGAGCAATGCCCGCTTCGCATCGGGAAATATCCGCATTCCTTCCTGCAGAAATCCGATGCCATCCATGCGGGGCATGCGCTGGTCCGCAAGCAAAAGGGCGACGCTGTCATTCCGCACCTTCAATTGCCTCAATAGGTCGAGTGCACCCTCGGGAGAGTCACTTCCCAGCACCCGATAGTCAGCCCCGTACCGCGACCGCAAATCGCGCTCAATCGACCGCAAAACATCAGTGTCGTCATCGACGCTCAGCAAAATGGGTTTCGCCATGATCCAGTCTCAGATAGATACAACAGTTAAGTTAATGGATAATTCTAGACTTGTGCCGCTTGAATAGACCTATTGGATGCAAAAATTGGTGTTTGGTCGCGCCATTTACGTTCCGCATCCCCACACATAGGGCGTGGGGTGGCGAAAGTCACCTTGGAGCGCATTGACACATAAAGGCATCCATAATCTCCATGAAGACGCCATGCGATGAAGTTGTGGTCCAATCGCGGAGTGCTGATGATCCCTGCAGTGCCAAGGCTGGACCTTGGGTCCTGGCGGCCACCATTGTCGGCTCAAGCATGGCTTTCATCGATGGCACGGTCGTCAATGTCGCTCTGCCTGCGCTGCAATCGAGCTTCCATGCGACCGTCGTCGGTGTGCAGTGGGTTGTCGAATCGTATGGACTATTCCTTGCTGCCCTGATTCTCGTCGGCGGCGCGCTGGGCGATCGCTACGGCCGACGTTTGATCTTCCTGGTGGGTGTGGGAATTTTTGCGGTCGCCTCGGCGGCTTGCGGCTTCTCCTCAAGCATCGAACAGCTAATCATCGCCCGCAGCATACAGGGTATCGGGGCGGCGTTTCTGGTGCCCGGGAGCCTCGCGATTATCAGTGCCAGCTTCGATGAAAAATCGCGAGGTCAGGCAATTGGAACCTGGTCCGGTTTTACCGCGATTACCACAGCGCTGGGCCCGGTTCTTGGTGGATGGCTTGTCCAGAATGCGTCCTGGCACTGGGTTTTC
This sequence comes from Terriglobales bacterium, assembly GCA_035512155.1. Classification (GTDB taxonomy): domain Bacteria; phylum Acidobacteriota; class Terriglobia; order Terriglobales; family Acidobacteriaceae; genus JABCYV01. The sequence goes on from DATKEN010000011.1 coordinate 115,041, forward strand.
TTCCTTAATCTTCCCCTCGCCGCCGCAGTGATCGCAATTTCACTGTGGCGCATTCCGGAAACCCGAAACCGCGCTGCCGGACGCCTGGATTGGACGGGAGCTTTGCTCGCCACTATTGGCCTCGGCGGCTTAGTCAATGGATTCCTCGAGTCGTCAACTTTCGGTTGGAGCCATCCCCTGGTTTTTGGGAGCCTGGGCGCCGGAGCCGCCGCTCTCGTGGTCTTTGTGTTCGTCGAGACCCGGACCCATTCCCCGATGGTTCCGCTGACGCTCTTCAAATCCCACGCTTTCAGCGGAGCCAATCTGCTGACCTTGCTTCTCTATTCCGCGCTGGGGATTTTTTTCTTCCTGTTTTCAATGAATTTGATCCAGGTACAAAAATACTCGGCGACGGCAACCGGTGCAGCTGCCTTGCCACTCATTCTGCTCCTGTTCCTTCTGTCGCGTTGGTCCGGTGGGTTGGTGACGCGTTACGGCCCCAGGAATCCGCTGATAATTGGCCCTCTCATAGCGGCCGCCGGCTTCGATCTCTTCGCCGCGCCCGGAATCGGCGGCAGTTACTGGGCAACATTTTTTCCCGCGTTTGTTGTTCTCGGTCTTGGTTTGGCGGTCAGCGTCGCTCCTTTGACCACGGTCGTGATGAATTCAGTAAATCAGGATCATGCCGGCACTGCCTCTGGCATCAATAATGCGTTAGCTCGGGTCGCGGGCGTTCTGGCCATTGCAATTCTTGGAATCGTCATGGTAAGTGCGTTTACTTTCAGCTTGCAACGCGCGCTGACAGGGGTTGGCCTCTCAGCCGACGTTCTCCACGAGATTCGCTCGAACACGATCAGGCTCGGCGCCCTTGAACCGCCTTTCAACCTCGATGCCAGCACCTCAGCTATGATTCGAGCGGCGATTTCCAAGGCATTTCTGTTTGGATTCCGCCTAGTGATGTTGATTTGTGCCGGACTGTCGGCGGCCAGCTCGGCGGTAGCCTGGCTGATGATTCCTCGCGGGTGGGAACCGCGAACTGACGAATGAGCAGCGGACGAGAAATACGAAAAAAGTCCTGAGAAACAGGTGTTTTTGAGGCGATCTAGGCCGCGTCGCTGTCGATCTTGATGCGCAACGATTTCAGGAACTTGAGGTCCTGATCGCTGATTTTAAACTCTGGATTACTGGTAAGCGTGGTCACCATGGACGTCTTGTCACTGGATTTTTCACCCGGCTTGCTGACTCCGATCGTCGCCTCGAGCACCAGGAAAATGTCGTAGCCGCCATCTTTGATTTTGGAAACGACCTCAGCAATCTGCTCGGAGTCCGCCAAGGACTCGTTGATCGCTTCGCCTAGTTCCTTCATCAACTGCTTCAGTTGCTGGTCCACGTGGCCCCCTTGCCAATTGCAGCGCCGGCGTCTGCCGACAGCCTTGAGGCGTCCTCTCCCGAACTCCGATCAATTTCTTAGTTCTTTAGATGCAGTTCAGCGTTTTATGACACGCTGTTATGCCAGCCGGCTATTGTAACCCCGAACACTGTTAAAATCGATGGCGATGGTCAACATCTCTACCGCCCGCAAAATCAGCATCATGGCCCGGATCGCAGCTCAGCAGGCCGGACGCAACCGGACGGTGGGTGCCATCCTGCAGGGGGCGCGAGCTATCACCGGCAGCTGGGGACGCATCCTGGGCCAACTCTGGCTTGAGGTCACGGGCCTTGTTTTCCTATTCTTAGCAGCCATCGGAGCGGGGGCGTTGGTTCGTGAGTACAACAAATACCAAGTGGGCCAGGCCACCTCAGGCCGTGTGCTGGTGGCAATTATTTTCACACTCACGTTCGCCTGGTTCGGCGTGAGTTCATTCTGGAGAGTGCGGAGAAAAAGCTAGAGGCTTGAACCACGAAGAGCACGAAGTTACACGAGGGAAATCCTTGATACCCGGCCATGCGGTGAAGAGACTAAGCAATTATGAGAATTCCTTCGTGTACCTTTGTGACCTTAGTGGTTCAAGCTTTTCGTCATGACCGACAAGCTCAAAACCGCAAATCCCAAGCCGGCTGACCCGCAGACTTCCTCCCACATTCCAGTGCATTCGCTGTACGAAGCTGCAGACCTCGAGGGCACGGATTTAGAAGGCACAGTCGGCTACCCCGGGCAATATCCTTATACCCGCGGCGTACAGACCACCATGTATCGAGGTCGGCTCTGGACCATGCGTCAGTATGCCGGGATGGGCGATGCCGAGGAATCCAACAAGCGCTACAAATATTTGCTGGCCCACGGCACAACTGGCCTGTCGGTCGCGTTCGACTTGCCCACGCAAATCGGTCTCGACTCAGACAACCCGTTGGCCATGGGCGAGGTTGGCAAAGTCGGCGTGGCCATCGACTTCATCGAAGACATGCAGCGTCTCTTCGAGGGAATTGACCTGACCAAGATTTCGACCTCGATGACCATCAACGCCACCGCGTCCATCCTGCTGGCGCTTTACGTGGCGGTCGCCCGCCGCCAGGGTGCGGATATTCGCCAGCTCTCTGGCACGGTTCAGAACGACGTCCTAAAGGAATACATCGCGAGAGGTACGTATATCTATCCCATTCGTGAGGCCATGCGCATCATCACGGATATGTTCGCCTGGACGAACGAAAACGTCCCTGAATGGAACACGATCTCCATCTCGGGCTATCACATGCGCGAGGCCGGGTCTACGGCGGTGCAGGAAGTCGCGTTCACCCTGGGCAATGGCATCGCCTACGTCCAGGCCGCGATCAATGCCGGGCTCGATGTGGACAACTTCGCTCCGCGGATTTCATTCTTCTTCAATGCGCACAATAATTTTCTCGAAGAGGTCGCGAAATTTCGTGCTGCGCGACGTATGTGGGCGCGCATCATGCGGGACCATTTTAAGGCCAAGAATCCGCGCTCCTGGATGCTGCGCTTCCACGCTCAAACCGCCGGATCCACACTGACCGCGCAGCAACCGGAAAACAATATTGTCCGCACGGCGATTCAGGCGCTAGCTGCAGTTCTCGGCGGCACCCAGTCGTTGCACACCAACTCATACGACGAAGCGCTGGCGCTTCCTACCGAGCAGGCGGCACGCATCGCGCTGCGCACCCAACAGATCGTCGCGTATGAATCGGGGGTGCCGAACGCCGTCGATCCGCTAGGCGGGTCGTACTACATCGAGACCCTCACCAACGAAATCGAGAAGCGTGCTACCGCCTATCTGGAGAAGACTGACGCGCTCGGCGGCATGCTGAAAGCGATCGAGCGCGGCTATGTACAGCAGGAAATCCAGAATGCTGCCTATGAATTCCAACAGCAGGTAGACCGCGAGGAGGCTGTAGTCGTGGGCGTGAACCGCTTCACAGTGGAAGACGAGAAACCGATTCCGATTCAGCGCATCGACGAATCTCTGGAACGCAAACAGGTCGAACGCCTGCAAGCTCTGCGCGTACGCCGTGATCCTCGACCCTGGAAAGACTCCCTACGCCAAATCGAGGAAGCGGCCCGCTCCGGCGCAAATCTCATGCCCCGCATCGTGGCCGCGGTCGAGGCCTACGCCACCGTCGGCGAAATCTCCGACACCTTGCGCAAAGTGTTCGGGGAGTACAAAGAAGCAGTGGTGATTTGAGTAGCGTCGGTGGTCGTCTTTTCAATCAAACCAACCACCTTGTCATCCTGCGGCCCACGTTTTTGCGGGCCGAAGAGCCTGCCCTGAGCCTGTCGAAGGGACCTATGGATTTGTCGACGCCACCGCTGGCTTCGGCAAAGTACATAGATCCTTCGTTGGGATTCCCCCGTTTCGCGGTGGACTCCACTGCCTCAGGATGACAAGTGTGCAGCCATTAGGATTCGACTCAGTGGACGTGGATTTCGGAGAGCCTCTGGCCTGCAGCAACAAGAGACCTAAACACCTCCTTGTCATCCTGAGACGAGCGCTTTTTGCGAGACGAAGGATCCATGGACTTGTCGGCAGCGCGTGTGCCGCTGGCAGAATGCATAGGTCCCTCGTTGGGAGTCCGCTGCTCAGCGGCGGACTCCACTGCCTCAGGATGACAAGTGGTTAGGGTGGCGATAAGGGATGCGCGGCAGGTCCGCGCCACACCGTCATCTCCGGGGCTTCCAGTGAGTCAGGATGGGGTTCCACTTGATGGCGCGGAGTCTTGACTCGATAAGGCTGGGCGGGTCATCGTCCTGGCTTTCAATTGGGTCAAGATCGTCCAGCCGGCTCGTTTCTGCGTTTTTTTCAGGAACCGGATCTGAGTCTGTTCCCGCTGGGACGGGCGAAGGCGACCGCTTGTGGGCGGATGGCTTGTCCTTCAGCAATCCCCAGGCCTCCATGTAACGTTCGTACTTGTGGCCTTTGCGATGGGGTGACAAGCACAGGCCACCATAGCCCTGTAGCGCGACCGCAGCGGGAATGATGTACCAGACATCAGGAACGACCACGTAGGCGGCAAGGAAATCAAGCTGGTTAGGAGCGTAAGTCTGGCCACTGCTGTCGCGAATATTGCAGACGTAGGACTTGCCCAGCTTGCAAGTAGTGGATTTCACCTGGACGCGGAGAAAGTGTCCCTTGTGCTCGACGGCAAAATCGTAATGGGCGGAGTCGCCCCAGGGCTTTGTAACGCGCAGGCCGAACTCGGCTGCGCGGGCCATAAAGCGCAACTCGGCCCATTCTCCGCGCATTTTATGATTCTTGATGTCAGCGCCACGGCTGGTCATTTTAATTGTCTCAATGTAAGCGCAATAAAAATGCGGCCCTGACGGGCCGCACCACTTTTGTCCCTATATTTATTATCTCAAGAATGAAGGGGCGTTGGGGACATCTCCGGCGGAGATTTATCTACCCTGTTTCCAGTGTCATGAGCGGTTTATGCACTTGTGACCCTATTGACAAGAAATGCGTGGTAGCGGGATGAAACCCGAGATCCCCTTCGACGAGCTCAGGGCAGGCTCTCGACCTGCTTTCGCCGCGCAAGCGCGGTTCAAGCGTCACTCGGGATGACAGTGGATTAGAAGGTTCGATTGACAGTGGATCAGGAGGTTCACAAATACGGCTAGTCTGACACCCTGTAGTCGCAAGCCTCGCGGCAGGGTGGGCAATAGTAGAGGCCATCATGGCAAAGCCGGATGGCGATTTGTCCCTGGCACAAGCAACAATACTTTTCGCAGTCGCACTTGTCTTCCGGCATCTCGCACTGCATGCAACGGTATTTGGTCTTGGTAGTGGTTGCCATGAGCGAACTTTAGCGCGCCTTCCGGAGCAGGGAAAGTTCCGTTGGTAACCGTTGGTGCTGCGGTTGAAGCGTCCGCCGTTCACATGTTACGGTAACTAGTCTCACCATCCCCGGCAGCTCGAGCTACTGCCCTGATCGAGGTTTTCTTTGTCATTGCCCGCTGTTGAGGCGACCACGCCGACCACTCGCAAAACCGCGCTTAATGCTGTCCATCGCCAGATGGGCGCGAGGATGGTCGAATTCAACGGCTGGGACATGCCGGTAGAATATCCCTCCTCTGGCGGCATCATCGCCGAGCACATGACAGTTCGCACCGGCGTTGGGATCTTCGACGTCAGCCACATGGGCGATATCCGTCTGGCGGGACACGGGGCGCTGGCTGCGGTGCAACACATTTCCATGAATGACGCCTCGCGCCTGGCTGTGGGCCAGGCGCAGTATTCAGCCTTGCTCTACCCGCAGGGCACTTTTGTGGACGATGTGATCGTGCACCGCCTCACCGAGGATGAGTATCTACTGGTGATCAATGCCGGAACCCGGGAGAAAGACTTCAGCTGGGTTCGTGACAATACTCGGAACTTCAACTGCAAGGTCGAGAATCTGTCGGATGAATTTACCCAGATCGCGATCCAGGGGCCTAAGGGAGTTAACCTGCTGCAGAAGCTCACCGACGCCGATCTCAGCGCCGTCAAGTTTTACTGGGTCACTAGAGGGACGGTTTGTGGGCTCAGGAATGTTCTCATCGCTCGCACCGGTTACACGGGCGAAGACGGATTCGAAATCTATGTTCCTGCGGACGAAGCTACCAGCGCTCGTGTGTGGAACGAAATCCTGGAGGCCGGCAAAGAATTTGGGGTCTTGCCTTGCGGTTTGGGAGCTCGCAATACGCTCCGCCTGGAAGCCAAACTGCCGCTCTACGGCCACGAGATCTCTGACACAATCAACGTCTGGGAAGCTGGCCTCGATCGGTTTTGCAAGATGGAAAAGCAGGATTTTATTGGCCGGGTCGCTTTGGAGAAGGCGAAGGCCACCGGTTTGCAGCGCACGCTGGTTGGTCTGGAGATGATCGAGCGCGGCATCGCCCGCGATGAATACAAAGTTCTGGATGACAGTGGAAGCGAAATTGGCTACGTCACCAGCGGTTCTCCCGCACCGTTCTTGAAGAAAAATATTGCGCTGGCCTATGTCCCCCCGCGATCCTCGGATGCGGGATCGACAGTCAAGGTTGAGATCCGCGGTCAAGGTGTAAAGGCCCAGGTGGTTCCAACACCGTTCTACAAGCGACCGAAAAAGGCTTGAACCACAGAGGACACGAAAGTACACAAAGGGAAACCAAGGCTATAAACCGCTAAGGACACAAGGGACACAAAGGAAGAGCATGCCTTATCCGAGCGACTTCAAGTACACCAAAGAGCACGAGTGGATCAAAGCCGACGGCAAGAATGCGACTATCGGCATCACAAACTATGCACAAGAGTCGCTGGGTGACATCGTGTTTGCCGAACTGCCCAAAGTCGGCTCGGAAACCACGGCGGGCAAGACTTTCGGCACCATCGAGTCGGTCAAAGCTGTTTCCGACCTTTATGCGCCTGCCTCGGGGACAGTAACCGAGGTCAACAGCGAGTTGGCTACGGCGCCAGAAAAAATCAACAAGGACGCTCACAGTGCATGGCTGATCAAGATCTCGATGAGAGATCCGAATGAATTGAATTCCCTGCTCTCGGCTGCCGACTACGAGAAATTTGTCGCGGAGGAGGCGGGACACTAAGTCTGTCCATCGCAATCAAACTGACCGTCCACGACATCTAAAATCTTTATGCGTTACTTACCAAAATCTCCTGCCGACCGTGAAGCCATCTTGAAAGCGATCGGCGCGCGCTCGATTGATGACCTGTTCGCCGCCATCCCTGCGGAATACCGGCTGAAGCGTGATCTCAGAGTACCGCGCCAGATGGCGGAATCGGAGATTGTGGAGTGGTTTCGTGAGCGCGCCCAGGAAAATGGCGATGGATATGCCAACTTCCTTGGGGCCGGCGCCTACTATCACTACCGACCCGTGATCATTGATTCGCTCATCTCGCGCGGCGAATTTCTCACTGCCTACACGCCGTATCAGGCGGAGATCTCGCAGGGCACGCTGCAGTCGATTTTCGAATTTCAGAGCATGATCTGCGAACTGACCGGCATGGAGGTCGCCAACGCCTCGATGTATGACGGTTCCACCGCGGCTGCTGAAGCGGTGATGATGGGCGTCCGTCTCACCGGACGGCGTTCGGTGGTGATTGCGCGGAGCGTGCATCCCGAATATCGCGAGGTGTTGGAGACCTATGCGCATCATCAGCATCTGCCATTGAACACTCTGCCGTTCACCGAAAGCGGCAGGATCGACCTGAAAACCTTGGATAAGTCCATCACCCAGGAAACAGCTTGCGTCCTCATTCAATCACCCAACTTCTTCGGAACGATTGAAGACGTTGCCAGCATAGCCGATATCGCGCACAAGCGAGGAGCCTTGCTGGTAGTGTCGATCGCGGAAGCGGTCTCGCTCGGCATTGTTGAGCCGCCAAGGCAGGCGGACGTCATCGCCATGGAGGCTCAATCGTTCGGTGTCCCCCTCGGTTTCGGAGGTCCTTACTGCGGTGTGATCGCGACTCGCGAGCAGTTCGTCCGCCAGATGCCGGGCCGTCTCGTCGGCCAAACGACCGACCGAAACGGCAAGCGCGGATTCGTGCTCACGCTGGCCACACGGGAACAGCACATCCGGCGCGAGAAGGCCACGTCGAACATCTGCACCAACCAGGCGCTGGTTGCCCTGATGGTCAATATCTTCATGACGATTTATGGCAAGGTCGGCTTGCGCGAATTGGCGAAGCAGAATCTGGCCAAGACCGCTTATGCCGTCGGACAGTTCAGCAAGTATGCCAAATTGCTGTTTTCCGGCACGCCTCGTTTCAACGAATTCGTAGTGCAGACCAGCGAAGATCCTTACGCCATCAACGCACGTCTCTTGGGACACAAGACTCTTGGCGGACTTCCGCTGAACAAGTTCTATCCTGAGCTCGGCAACGCTTCGTTATGGTGCTGCACGGAAATGACCACCCGAACCGCGATCGACACTGCCGCCGGCGTGATTGCTGAGGGGGACGGCTCGGTAAAGACCGCCAAGGAAGTCGATGTCCAGGAGGTGGCGCGATGAAGCACGCCACTCGAAAAGCCACCCGTCACGTCAACCAGAATGAAGGCTTGATCTTCGAGAAGTCATCGCCGGGGAAAGCGGCCTGGAGGTTGCCACCGCTCGATGTTCCCGAAGTAGACACGAAGAAGCTTCTAGGGTCAGCCGAAAGAAAAGATCTGGGCAATATGCCTGAAGTGAGCGAGATCGAAATCATTCGCCACTTCACGCGCCTTTCCACCTGGAACTACGCCATTGATCTTGGGATGTACCCGCTCGGCTCCTGCACCATGAAGTACAACCCGCGAGTGAACGAAGTCGTCGCGCGCTTTGATGGCCTGGCAAATGGTCATCCTTATCAACCGGAGCGGGTTTCGCAGGGTGCCTTGCGCATCATGAAGACGCTTAGCGACTGCCTGACAGAAATCACTGGCATGGATGCCATCACCCTACAGCCTGCGGCTGGCGCACACGGCGAACTTACGGGCTTGCTGATGGTGCGCGCATATCACCAGTCGAAGGGCACTCCCCGAAAAAAGATTCTCATTCCTGACTCAGCCCACGGCACCAATCCGGCAACCGCCGCCATGGTCAACTACGGCGTGGAGAATCTGAAGTCAAACGCGCAGGGCATGGTGGATATCGCGGCGCTCCAAGGCCAGATGAACGAGGACGTCGCCGCACTGATGCTGACCAATCCCAACACGCTGGGAGTCTTCGAGCAGGAGATCCACAAGATCGCCGACATCATGCATGCCAAGGGTGGCCTGCTTTATATGGACGGCGCCAACATGAATGCGTTGGTGAGCAAGGTGCGCCCAGGCGATTTCGGCGTGGACCTGATGCATCTCAACCTGCACAAGACGTTCTCCACTCCTCACGGCGGAGGCGGACCGGGTTCTGGCCCGGTAGCTATCAAACGCTTCCTCGAGCCGTTTCTTCCCAAGCCAGTGGTCGTGACAAAGGCAGACGGCACACTGGCGTTCGACTACGACCGTCCGCACTCGGTTGGCCGGGTGCGTGCGTTTTACGGAAACTTTGGAATGTTCGTGAGAGCCTTGGCGTATACCTTGGCAAACGGCCCGGACGGACTACGCGAAACCACCGAAGATGCCGTCCTCAACGCCAATTACATCCGCAAAGGATTAGAAGGGATTTACGATCTTCCTTACTCGACGCCAACCATGCACGAAGTGGTCTTCAGTGACAGGCTGCAAGCGAAGAAGGGCGTGAAGACCATGGACATCGCGAAGCGGCTGATCGATTACGGCTTCCATCCTTATACGACCGCATTTCCGCTGATCGTTCCAGGCGCGCTGATGATCGAGCCCACGGAGAGCGAGTCCAAGGAAGAGATGGATTTGTTTATTGAAGCGATGAAGTCGATTGCGGAAGAGGCGGAAGAAGATCCGCAAATGGTGCTCAATGCACCGCACACGACGCGGGTATCACGGCTTGATGAAACAGGCGCTGCCCGCAAGCCTGTGCTCAGATGGAAACCCGCTGTGGAAATTCAGTGAGAAGCCGATGAAACCCGGCGGCCTGCTAAGGTCGCCGGTTCGAAACCCTACATCTTCTCTTTGATCTCCACGGACGCCTGCGTGTTCTCCCAACTCAAACTCAGAACGCAGCTCGTACCCCTCGGGTCGTAGGCGATGGTGAAATTCTCCACCGCAGCCGGCGTTTTCGAAACCTTCATATCCACTCGCGCCAGTTCGTCGGCCTGATACTTGTACGGAATACCCCACTCGGCCGTCTTCTTGTTGATGATCAGGGTCCATTTATCGGCGGTGGGAATAGTGAACAGCGTATAGCTACCCGCGGGTATGTCTTTGCCGGCGACTGTCACATTTGTATCGGTGACGAAGGTAGTCGCTTCATTCGCTCCCGTACGCCAAACCTCGCCGTAGCCGACAAGACCGCCGAAAATCTTGCGGCCTTTTGCGCGCGGGCTGGAGTAAGCGGTCTTGATGGTTTTGCCGTCACTGAACTGGCAGGAAGCCGTAGCGGCCGGGCTGGGACGCTGCTCCTGAGCAGAACAGAACAGCATTAGACTGAATAGCAGCAGAGTTACCAATGCGACCCATCTTTTCATGAATCTCTCCTCGAAGGCATTTAGCCCTTAGCTTGGTCCGTGAACAGAAATCTTACGACGTCCAGCAGCGGCTAGTTGCTAGTTGCTTTGACGCAAGAATGCGGAGCAAGACAGCAAGTCCGGTAAATTATGCGCCTGAGCGGACGGACAGTACAATCAAGCCATGCCGGTATTTCATGAAAAACAAGCGGAACTGGAGCACTACGAGACCATGATGGGAGTACCTCGGGGGCGTCTGGCTGTCACCATGGACATGATCACCGACGCCATGGCGTTGGTCGGGCAACACGGGGTCTATTGCCAGAGCCAGCGCTGGCCGGGTAAGCCGGTCATGGATATTCAGATGATAATGAAGAGTCTGACCGATGCGAAGGAATTGGTCCAAAGTGTGATGGAAGAGTTAAAAAAGCCGACACTTTCCTAAACCATGTCATCCTGAGCGGAGCGGGATCGTCCGCGAAGCGAACGGCCTTGCGGAGTCGAAGTGCCCCTGGGTTTTCCCGCATCATCACCAGCCCGCGACTGAAGGACAAAAACACAACCGCAGTTCAGTATCGCAAATCCGGCCCGTCCAACAATCCTACGCTAGCGTGTATTTGCCTCTCTCAATCACCTTCTGGGCGATCTGCTGCCGCAGTTCAATCACATTGAACGGCTCATGCTTCGCCAAGCGACGCAAGATCGCCAGCTGGGTACGCAGCATGTCACCGTCAGCTACCGCTGCGATTACTTTCTTGGCCGCCGCCTCGATCTTCTCCATGGCCTGCGAGAGGTAAACGCGGGTCATGGCAATCGGCAGCTCAGCTGCGCCTTCGCCACTACGTTCCTCGATTTTCTGCGCTCGCAGTACTGCGGACTCCATAGCGTAGGTTTCGATCACCATGTCTGCAATGGCGCCCATGATCTCCTGCTGGTCTTGGATCGCCTGCATGTATTTCTGTGTCGCCGCTCCAGCAGCGAAGAGGCCGAGCTTCTTGGCTTGCATGACTAGCCGTCGTTCCTCCGCGAGCGGGCCTTCAAGGTCCTCGCTGAGCGACGGACCGGACAGAACTTCATCCATCAGCTTCTTGATTGCGGGCATTAGCGGCAATTGTCCCGACATCGCGCGCTTCAGCAGGAAGCCAGTGATAATGAGCCGGTTGATTTCGTTCGTGCCCTCAAAGATGCGGTTGATGCGGGCATCGCGGTAAGAACGCTCGGCGGGATACTCCTCAACGAAGCCGTAGCCACCGTAAATCTGCACAGTCTCGTCGACGACATAGTCGACCATCTCTGAGCCCCAGACCTTGATGATCGAGCACTCGACGGCATATTCCTCGATGGCTTTGCGGGTTTCTTTCGCTGCATCAGCCCCGGCCTTGTCGACTTCAGCGAGCGCAACGTCCATCATGCCGACGGTGCGATAGACCAGAGCCTCGCCGGTGTAGACGCCGACGGCCATGTTAGCCAGCTTCTCGCGCACCAGACCGAAGTCAGCGATGACTTTCCCGAACGCTTTGCGCTGCTTGGCGTAACCGATGGCGTTTTCAAGCGACACCCGCGCTCCGCCCACACACATTGCGCCCAGCTTAAACCGGCCAACGTTCAGGATGTTGAAGGCGATGACGTGTCCCTTGCCGATTTCGCCGAGAACGTTTTCGGCGGGAACTTTACAGTCGTTAAGAATGATCGGACAAGTAGATGATCCGCGAATCCCCATCTTGTGCTCTTCGGCGCCGACGGAAAATCCCGGAAACGTTCTTTCGACCAGAAAGGCGGTGAATTTTTCGCCATCAACCTTAGCGAAGACGGTGTACAGGTCAGCAAAACCGGCGTTCGTGATCCACATCTTCTCGCCATTGAGGACGTAGTGCTTGCCGTCCGGCGAGAGCACGGCACGGGCGCGGCAGTTCAGAGCGTCCGAGCCGGATGAGGCTTCCGACAGCGCATAGGCCCCGACAATTTCTCCCGCGGCCAGTCGAGGTAGATATTTCTTCTTCTGCTCCTCGGTGCCGAAATAAACGATGGGCAGGGTGCCGATGCCTGTGTGTCCGCCCCAAGTGGTGGCAAAGCCGGCATACTTGGCGATGTGGTCGGCGATCACGGCCGCGGTGACTTTGTCCATTTCCAGGCCACCGTAGGCCTCGGGAATCTCGGCCGAGCTGAGGCCGAGCTCGCCTGCTTTCTTCAGCAAGTTGCGCGTGATGGAGAAGTCTTTATGCTCCATCTTCTCGACGTTGGGAAGGATCTCATTGACCGCAAACTCTTCCGCCGTCTGGCCGATAAGCTGGTGCTGCTCGGTGAAGTCTTCGGGCGTGAAGACTTCGTCAGTGCGGCGCTCTTCGAGGAGGAAGCTGCCGCCAGAGATTCTGGTGCTGGGAACTGCAGTGGTGGCCATTGAAAACCTTTCTTAACCACAGAGGGCACAGAGGGTCACAGGGGAATTATTTCACTTTTCCCAGTTTTTGCCATCGACCATCCGCTTGATTCCGTTACGAAGGTGAGCAACGTGAAAGTTAATTAGAAGGCCTACATTCTTGCCGCTCAGTCGGATGTAAGAGAGTAATTGAGCCTGATGTACCGGACTGATGCATTCGACGCACTTCAATTCGACGATGACCAGGTCCTCCACGAGCAGGTCGATGCGGTAGCCTAAGTCGATAATTTCGCCATCGTATACCACTGGCAAAGCGACCTGGCGGAGCGCTTTGAGCCCTTGTTTCCTGAGTTCGTAGATCATGCAGGCTTCGTAAGCACTCTCAAGAAGTCCAGGGCCGAGTTTCGAGTGCACTTTCAGTGCCGAAGTCACGATGATTCCCGTGACTTGGTTGACGCGGTGCGCGTGAACGATCGCGTGGCTAGCCATCTTGCCCTCTACATCTTGGACGATTGCACCCTATCACAAATCCGAAAGTTTCTCTGTGATCCTCTGTGATCCTCCGTGGTTAAAGATTTTGACCTCAATTCAGATTTTCGAATATCCCGGCCGCACCCATGCCGCCGCCCACGCACATCGTCACCAAGCCGTACCGTGCATTGCGACGCTTGAGCTCGCGAATGATCGTCGCTGTCAATTTAGCGCCCGTGCAGCCCAACGGATGTCCGAGAGCAATAGCTCCGCCGTTCGGATTCACCCGCTCGGGATCGAGACCCGCTTCTTTGATCACCGCCAGCGACTGCGCCGCGAAAGCTTCGTTCAGCTCGATCACGTCGATATCGGACAGATTGAGTCCGGCCAACTTCAGCGCTTTGGGGATTGCGAACACGGGGCCAATACCCATTTCCTCTGGCTTGTACCCGGCCGTAGCGAAAGATACGTAGCGTACGAGGGGCTTGATGCCAAGCGCCTTAGCGCGTTCGGCGGACATGACCACCGAGGCAGCCGCGCCATCCGAAGTCTGCGACGAATTCCCTGCTGTCACAGTGCCCTTGGCATGGAAGGCCGGCTTGAGGGAGAGCAGGGCTTCAAGCGAGGTGTCGGGACGCGGGCCCTCATCTACTTTGAAGACAATTTCCTGCCGCTTTGGTTTCGAGCCATTGGGTGTGGTAAAGCTGACCGGCACAGGGACGGTTTCATCCGCAAATTTGCCAGCCTGGATTGCCGCCAGCGCTTTCTGGTGGCTGCGTAGGGAGAACTCGTCCGCGGCCTGACGCGTGATGCCGAAGCGCTGCGCGAGACGCTCGGCAGTGAGGCCCATGGTGAGGTACGCGTCGGGGTAGTGGTCGACGAGCCAGGGATTGGGTGAAATTTTGTGGCCGCCCATCGGGATCATGGACATTGATTCGGTGCCCCCAGCCACGATGATCTCTGCGCCTCCGCTCATGATGCGTTCCGCTGCCATGGCAATCGCCTGCAGGCCGGAAGAACAGAAGCGATTGATGGTGAGCGCCGAGACTTCCACCGGCAGTCCTGCCCTGAGCGCCGCGATCCGCGCGACGTTCATGCCTTGCTCAGCTTCGGGCGTGGCGCAGCCCAGAATAACGTCTTCGATCTCTTTCGGATCGACCGCGGGAACGCGTTCGAGCGCGCCTTTAATCGCAACCGCGGCCAATTCATCGGGACGAGTGTTACGAAGCGCGCCTTTAGAAGCACGCCCTACAGGGGTGCGGACAGACGATGCAATAATGACTTCGCGCATATACAACTCCAAGGGCGTGACTAGTGGCCAGTTTAGCATCTGGCACTCACCAGCCAAATTCCGATACGCCCCGCATCGCGGCGATTTCAGCGAACGAGAATCCGCAGAAGAATTTCAGGTCGACTACTTCCGCCAGTGAGCGATCCATCTTGGCTAGCTCGTCCAAGGCCTCGCTGATTTGAGTGAGCTCGTGGTCATCGACGGCATTCTCCCCCGCGTCGGTGCGGATCGAAGTGATCTCGAACAAGCCGCCACGCTTCTGGGCGTGCCGGCTCCGGGCGTGGTCGATGATCAACCCGCGCATCACGTGCGAGGCATATCCCATGAATCGCGCGCGGTCGGGGAACGACGGGCCGTCTCACGCGGCGATATCAAGGTATGCCTGGTGCAGGAGCGTAGTCGCGCCGAGGCTTACAGGGACGCCGTTTCGCGCCAGTTCGCGCTTGGCCATCCGATGCAGTTCGGAGTAGAGCGCCGCGAAGAGCGTTTCTGAGGCGGAACGGTCACCTCGTTCGGCAGCGCCAATCAGTGACGAAATCGTTGGATCCATGGCGCACCCAAGTCGGCGACAGCCTCTCGTATTTTGGCCGATTAGTCAAGACATCTCAGCAACGGGTAGTGGCTCAATTTGAATCTCAGTGTGTTTTTCTCGTGCGTCATCCCGAAGCCCGGCGCAGTTCAGCCGGGCGAGGGATCTCGCGGCGGAGTGAACACACATGCCTGTGCCGCTGCGCGCGAGATCCTTCGCTCCGCCTGAAAAACGGCTGCGCTCAGGATGACGCCATCGAAATCGAAATCGGCAGAAATTCCAAATTGAGCCACTACCCAGCAACGACCGGGTCCCCTAGAATCCGCCTGAGGCGCGGGGGTTGAAGCGGCTAGAGTTGCCTAACTCCAATAAATAGAATGGCTCCTCAGGTAGGACTCGAACTTGAGGCGATCAGGAGGCGTGAGCGCAGCGGGAGCCTCCTGCCGAAATCTCGAGCGTAGCCGAGGGACCTCAAGCAATCAACTTGGCCAAGTAAATAGAAATGGCTCCTCAGGTAGGACTCGAACCTGAGGCGATCAGGAGGCGTGAGCGCAGCGGAAGCCTCCTGCCGAAATCCCGAGCGTAGCCGAGGGACCTCAAGCTATCAACTTGGCCAAATAAATAGAATGGCTCCTCAGGTAGGACTCGAACTTGAGGCGATCAGGAGGCGTGAGCGCGCAGCGGGAGCCTCCTGCCGAAATCCCGAGCGTAGCCGAGGGACTCAAGCTATCAACTTGGCCAAATAAATAGAATGGCTCCTCAGGTAGGACTCGAACCTACAACCCTCCGGTTAACAGCCGGATGCTCTGCCATTGAGCTACTGAGGAGTGTAGACAGATGCGCCGGAGAGACGCATCCTGAATTCTCGACAATTCATATTAGCATCCGGGTCGGTCCGCTGGAAACATTTGATAACTGTTACTTGAGTTTCGCGTCCAAGCTGGGGTGGTTTCACGCCCCAGTTTGATACCCTAGGCTTAGTGGTCTGTGTCTGCTCTCCCACATACTTACGAGGTGCTTAATGCCAGGAGGTTTCCGTTTGCTCTGGATCGTTATTTTCCTGTCCGTGACTGCGGCCGTGGTTTGGGCCAGCGATAGCGTTGCGTCCAGTACCACTCCGCTCACGGAACCGCCCAAGGCCAAAGTGAATGCCGTCGAGGAGACTATCAACGGCCACAAGATTGCCGATCCTTACCGGTGGTTGGAGGATGCCAGCAGCGCTGAATCTCAGGAATATGTGCGGCAAGAGCTCGCTTATACGCGCAGCCTCCTCGATCCGCTACCAGGACGCGACCAAATCCATCAGCGACTAACGCAGCTTCTCTCTATTGGCACCATCGAGACGCCGCAGGTCGCCGGGCCGTTCTTCTTTTATACCCGTCGCGAAGGTACGCAGAACCAGCCCGTTCTCCTGGTGCGCGAAGGCATTCATGGGAAGGACCGGACGCTGGTGGACGCGAACCAGATGGCCGCGGATGGCACGGTCGCTCTGGACTGGTGGTTCCCCTCTGATGACGGCAAATACGTCGCGTATGGCACTTCACCAAGCGGATCCGAAATCAGCACGCTGCGCGTGATTGAGACCGCATCCGGCAAGCTGTTGTCTGACACCATGGAAAACACACGCATTGCCCAGGTCGCCTGGAAAAAAGACAACTCCGGCTTCTACTATGGACGCAACCCCAAGAAGGGAGATGTGCCTAAAGGCGACGAGGCTTATTATTTACACATCTTTTACCACTCGCTAGGCACGGATCCGCTCAAGGACCCCCTGATTTGGGGTGAGGGCCGCAGCAAAGAGCAGATTCTCGTCTCGCAGCTTCCCGATGATGACGATCGATGGCTGCTGTTGACCGCTTTTGAAGGCTCGTCCGGTAGGTCCGAACTTTTCCTGCAGAACTTGAAAGCAGCCACGCCGCCGGTCGAACTAACCAGCGGCAAGGATTTTATATATAACGGTGAGATTTTCCGGGGAAAGCTCTACATCACGACCAATGAGGATGCGCCTCATTTCCACCTCTTTGTCGTGGACGCAGCGAACCCTAACCGCGCGAATTGGAAAGAAATCATCCCGGCGACAGGCGCAATCCTGCAAGGTACATCGATTGTTGACGGGAAAATCCTCGCACAGTACGAAAAAAATGCCAGCTCACAGCTGAAACTGTTTGAGCTCGATGGCAAACCGCTGGGCGAGGTTGAGCTTCCGGGCATTGGCACGATTGCCGGGCTCGGAGGTAAGTGGGACCGAAAAGAAGCTTTCTTCGGATTCCAGTCATTTACAGTCCCACCCTCCGTCTACCAGATTGACCTTGTCTCGCGCAAGACTTCGCTCTGGGACAAGGTAGACACCCCGGGTATCGATCCTTCCGCCTATGAAGTGCGTCAGCTCTGGTACATCTCGAAGGACGGCACCAAGGTTCCGATGTTCGTCTTTCATAAGAAAGGTCTGGAGTTAAATGGCAAGAACCCGACATTGCTTACTGGCTACGGTGGGTTCAACGTGAGCCTTACTCCCAGCTTTGTGGGGGCACGGTATCTCTGGCTGGAGCATGGCGGTGTCTTCGCGGTAGCCAACCTGCGTGGCGGGGCCGAGTTTGGAGAAGACTGGCACCGCGCCGGGATGCTGGACAAAAAGCAAAATGTGTTTGACGACTTCATTGCCGCCGCCGAGTTTCTGATCTCCGAAAAGTTTACCGACAAAGACCATCTCGCGATTCAGGGCGGCTCGAATGGCGGGTTGCTGGTGGGCGCGGCGTTGACCCAACGTCCTGACCTGTTTCGCGCCGTAGTCTGCCAGGTTCCGCTGCTGGACATGCTTCGCTATCAGAATTTTCTGATCGCCAAGTTCTGGGTTCCAGAGTACGGCTCCGCTGAGGACCCAAAACAGTTCAATTGGCTCTACGCCTACTCGCCGTACCATCACGTGAAACCGGGCACGCAATATCCGGCGATCATGTTCATGACGGCAGACAGCGATAGCCGCGTCGATCCCATGCACGCCAAGAAGATGGCCGCACTGATGCAGGCCCAGGCTGCCAATGGTCAGAGCCGTGAGCGTCCGATCCTTTTGCGCATCGACACCAAAGCCGGCCACGGCCAAGGCAAGCCCATCACCAAGCAGATTGAGGATCAGACCGACGTTTATTCGTTCTTGTTTTGGCAGTTGGGAGTGAAGCCGTAAGAGCGGTTGTTGGTTGTTACCTGCGGCGGGCGTCTTTCAGACAAAAGCCCTCAACGTGGCCCGGGGCTTCAAAAACCGTGGCGTAACCTGTCCAGCTACATCCTCAGTATAGAACGCCGCCGAGCCGGGTCAAGGTTACGACCGCTTCAAGGGACGTTTGACGCGGTGATGAAGCGCGCGCCAGATCCCTGGCGGAGCTTGGGATGACGCTGTGGAAGGTCGAAGCTGCTGCCCGCCCCGTTTGACCTTGTTCCCCTAACATGTTATAAAAACTGGTTTTGTGTCGAGCCCGCCCGAGGGAGGCTGCACTCCCTGAACGCGGGCTTTTTGGCGCAGAATATCCGACGCGGCCAAGCTTAGCACTCCTGTTCAAGTCTTGCGGTGGAAGCGTGTTCGGAACTCCGGCAAACGCTCCCCGGCGCTCTGAGTAAGAGCGTCTGGCTGGTGTTGTGTGCCGGACAGTGAGGCTCAAACACGTAGTCATCCTTACTAGTTCTGATTCCGGAGGATCCCGATGCGCACCTGGCTCGCTGGTATTGCGTCCCAAGGATGCCGATTCGTCCAGGCTTCTGCTAAGACGGTAGTCGTCACCCTCGCTGCGGTGACAGTTGGCGCTTCTGCCGCGCTCGCCCAACAAACTCAGGAAGCCGGCGGCGAAGCCAGCCTGAAGCTTCCAGACCTCTCGCAGGTGACCTTTCTCGGCATGGACGGTCATCGCTTGCTGACGATTGGCATTCTTTTCTGTTTGTTCGGTCTGGGATTCGGCCTGGCGATCTACACTCGGCTGAAGAATCTGCCGGTACATCGCGCCATGCTCGAGATTTCCGAACTGATTTACGAGACCTGCAAGACTTACCTGATCACTCAGGGCAAATTCCTGATGCTGCTGTGGGTGTTCATCGCGGTCATCATCCTGCTCTACTTCGGTGTACTGCTGAAATTTGAGGCGATGCGTGTGGCCATCATTCTGCTGTTCAGCGTGGTCGGCATTGCGGGCAGCTACGGGGTGGCCTGGTTTGGGATTCGGGTAAACACATTCGCCAACTCGCGCACTGCGTTCGCCAGCCTTCGCGGCAAACCGTTTTCTATCTACCAAATTCCGCTCGAAGCCGGCATGAGCATTGGCATGATGCTGATCAGCGTCGAACTGCTGATCATGCTCTTCATTCTGCTATTCATTCCGGGGGACTACGCGGGGCCATGTTTCATCGGCTTCGCCATCGGCGAATCGCTTGGAGCTGCGGCATTGCGCATTGCCGGTGGCATCTTCACCAAAATTGCCGACATAGGCTCAGACCTGATGAAGATCGTCTTCAAGATCAAGGAAGACGACGCGCGCAACCCGGGCGTGATCGCGGACTGCACCGGCGACAACGCCGGCGATTCGGTCGGACCGTCGGCGGATGGCTTCGAAACCTACGGCGTTACCGGCGTAGCCCTCATCACTTTTATTCTGCTTGGAGTCAAAAATCCGACGGTGCAGGTGCAATTGCTGGTCTGGATTTTTGTCATGCGCGTCATGATGCTGGTGGCCAGCGCCGTCTCCTACTTCTTGAACGGCGCCATCGCCAAGGCCCGGTTCGGCAACGCCACTGAAATGAACTTCGAGGCGCCGCTCACTTCGCTGGTATGGATTACGTCGATCGTTTCGATCGCCATGACCTACATTATTTCTTCGATCATTGTTCCCGAACTTGGCGGTGACAGCTCCCAATGGTGGAAGTTGGCTAGCATCATTTCCTGTGGCACTCTGGCGGGCGCGGTCATTCCAGAGTTGGTTAAGGTTTTCACTTCGACCGAATCGCGGCATGTGAAGGAAGTAGTAACCTCGGCTCAAGAAGGCGGGGCCTCGCTGGACATTCTTTCGGGATTCGTGGCGGGAAATTTTTCCGCGTACTACCTCGGACTCTCGATGGTCATTCTCATGTCTGTCGCTTACTACTTCAGCACCATGGGCCTGGGCGCGCTGATGATCGCGGCGCCGGTATTCGCTTTTGGTCTGGTGGCTTTCGGATTCCTCGGCATGGGCCCGGTGACGATTGCGGTCGACTCCTATGGTCCGGTCACGGACAATGCACAATCCGTCTATGAACTATCGCTGATCGAGCAGGTCCCCAATGTTCGACAGCAGATTAAGGGAGAGTACAAGTTCGACGTCAACTTCGACCGCGCCAAGGATCTGCTCGAAGCCAATGACGGCGCGGGGAACACCTTTAAAGCAACTGCCAAGCCGGTGCTGATTGGGACGGCGGTGGTTGGCGCCACTACCATGATCTTCTCCATCATCATGGCGCTCACCAGCGGGCTTACGCAGAATGTTGAAAAATTATCCTTGCTGCATGCGCCTTTTTTCCTGGGCCTGATCACCGGTGGCGCCATGATTTACTGGTTCACGGGCGCCTCCACCCAGGCAGTGACCACCGGCGCTTATCGCGCGGTCGAGTTCATCAAGGCCAATATAAAGCTCGAAGGAGTGGAGAAAGCCTCCGTCGCCGATAGCAAAAAGGTGGTGGAAATCTGCACCAGGTACGCGCAGAAAGGGATGTTGAACATCTTTCTGGCGGTTTTCTTCGGCACCCTGTGCTTCGCCTTCGTCGATCCGTTTTTCTTTATTGGCTATCTGATCTCGATCGCTGTTTTTGGCCTCTACCAGGCGATCTTCATGGCCAATGCCGGGGCCGCCTGGGACAATGCCAAGAAGATTGTCGAAGTCGTAATGAAGCAGAAAGGTACTGCGCTGCACGACGCCACGGTCGTCGGCGACACTGTCGGCGATCCGTTCAAGGACACTTCTTCCGTCGCCTTGAACCCGGTTATCAAGTTCACTACCCTTTTTGGACTGCTGGCGGTTGAGCTGGCGGTGACTCTGACTGCAACGCAGGGCTCGACTCTCACCGACGTGCTGGCGCTGGGCTTCTTCCTGGTATCGTTCTTCTTTGTCTATCGCTCGTTCTATGGCATGCGCATTGTTAAGGAAGAAAGCATCGCCAGGGTCCATGCAGCGGCTGACTAGGAACTTAAGATCACGGCTGCTTCTCCGCGGGTTTCAACGTACGCAGAAAAAGCACCAACTGCCAGCGTTCCAGCTCTGGCAGTTTGCTGAACGACGGCATCCCGCGGTCTGGATTACCATTGGTAATCTTCCAATAGAGCACACCGTCTTTCTCCTCCTGCACCACAGCAAGCTGCAGATCGGCCGAGTGCTTCTTTAGAATTCCACTGCCATCCTCCCCGTGGCATTCCGCGCAGTTGCGCAGAAACAGCTTCTTCCCTCCCGCGGCGGCCGCGGGTCGGTTGGCGAGCGGATTGGGCTTGGATGCAGCCTCTTCTGGCGCGCGCCAGTCCGGATCAGGTTGGTACGCCGGATTCTGCCCCATCATCGCTGCGAACAGACCGAGAAAACACCCTAAACCCATCAACACGGGGCGGGTCATCTCTTAGCTCCGAATAGTCGCGACAGCTTATTGCCAATTCCCTGGATTTCGTAGCTGTACCCGAATCGAAAAAGCACAGGACTACTCTCGTGAGTCAGACCGACGCCAGTGGAGAAACGAAGGGTGGTGTTGTCGCTGACCAGCCAGGCGACAACCGGCGCTGCGTAGTGTGCTGTGTCATGGAGGCCAAAGCCAAGCGTGCTCCCCAGGCCGCCGTACAGCTCCATCCCGGCCGAAAAGTTTTCCCGACAGAATCGGCAATTCGTTCCTGAAGCCAGCGTCGCTAATGGCCGGGAGAAGCCGAGCGCATAGCCGAACTCAAAACCTGCACTCTGCGAAAAGTTTTTTGCCACGATGAAGTTACCTGCCAGATTCCAATCATGCACATCGCGCGAAACGATAAGCTTAGTTTCCAGTTCGTGGACCTTCATCTGGCGCAGTTCCGCATTTGGGGAACTGACATCAGGTGCCCCGCCTTCGATTTCCTTCTGGATACGGCTCGCTTCGCTAAGGTTTTCGTATTCCAGATAGAGAACAGGGTTGATCCAGTGTTCGCGCTTTAGGGGGCGGAACCGGTTTTCGATTCTCCACCCGGTGAAGATTGTACTGTCGCCGTACGTAGACTGGCCTTCCAGATAAAGTTCCGTAGTCCATCTTGCCGTCACTCCGTATTCAAACTCGGTGTACGGAGCAAAATAATACTTTTGACCGGAGCGTGGAACGTTGGTTGTGCTCGATACTTCAATGTCCAGATTGCCGGGTTCCTCCATGTGATGGTTGTAGGTAACAAAATAAGGGCTTTCCTGTGCCATGGAGCAGACTACGGTGGGGAGCGTAAACAGAATCAGGCGGCCAAATTTAATCATTATTGCAACTCAGTTGCATGTACATTGGCAACGAAGTCCATCGTAGAGATCAGAACTTCTCCGGTCAAGATCGTCTGGCGTTTATTGTTTCAGGATTGTTGCAACCAGTTGCAACACCGAGCGCTTCAGGAAGATGAGGAGGTGCGACACTGCGCGCAGTAACCACCGACTTCCAGACGAGTGACCACGATGTGGAACTGGCAATCGCGTTGGATCTGCCCTTTCAGCCGGTCGAATAGGTCACTTTCGAATTCCATGATCTTGCCACAGCGCAAACAAGCCATGTGAATATGATCTCTCTGTGGGCGGCGTTCGTAATAATGCTTCTCCCCCTGCATATGCATTAGATCGAGTTCGTCCACCAGGCCATGACGCTTCAACAGAGCTAGTGTGCGGTATACGGTGACCCGGTCAATCCTGGGATCGAGCCGGCGGGCGCGACGAAGAAGCTGGCTTGCATCGAGGTGTTGCTTGGCGGTCTCCACCACGCTGAGGATAGTGCGGCGCTGATGAGTCATACGCAAGCCGCGGGACATCAGCTCCGCTTGCAGCCGTCCAGGAGCTTCGGTCTGAGGTAGAGGCATGGGATTTTTTCCCCTTTTTGATACTGAGTTGCAACATTATAGGCGGAAGTCCCGGCGAATCGGGAAATTTTGGTTGAAAGCCTACGGGAAACCGCGAACCGACCGGGAAGAGTGCTCAATAACCGCCTTTCATCTTGTCTTTCACACTGTGGGCGAGCTTCTCAATCTCCTCTGCCTTCTTGAGTACTTCGAGTGAGAGCGTGTTTTCATTGGTTTTATCTACGTATTGCTTCAGCTCGGTGGCCAGCTTAAGCAACTTGTCTGTATCGCGTTTGAGCTCAGCCTGGCGCTGTTGGTTCGCCTTTTTGGCCATCTCCTTCTCTATCTTGGCGTGTTGCTCTTCCTCCATAGTTGGCGGTCGATTGGGTGGATAGTCAGGCGGGCGCGGGGGTTGCTGTTGCGCCTGGCAAGGCATTGATTGAACCGCCGCGAGCACGAACAACAGAATGATCAGACCAAGAGTCTTAAATCGCACGATAACCTCGGGAGACTGGGAAAATGAAGCCCACTATTATACGTGCGGTAGTGATCTAGTAGAAATCGTCGTCATGCTGTGCACAGGGAAGATCGTAGCAATGGACCGAAGGGCAAGGTGTCGAAAGCACAGCGCCGGGCGAGGCAAGCAAGCCCGCTCGCAGCTTCGCGAGCTACAGCGAACTCATATTGGCCAGGAACTCCCCGTTCGATTTGGCTTTGCTCAGCTTGTCGATCAATAGTTCCATCGCTTCTACGGGAGAGAGCGGATTCAACACTCGGCGTAGCACCCAGATGCGCGTCAGGTCTTCTTTCGGAATCAGCAACTCTTCCTTACGCGTGCCGGAGCGTTGGATGTCGATGGCCGGGAAAGTACGCTTATCGACCAGCTTGCGATCAAGAATAATTTCCATATTGCCCGTGCCTTTGAATTCTTCAAAGATCACGTCATCCATGCGGGAGCCGGTATCGATCAGTGCGGTGGCGATGATGGTGAGCGAACCGCCCTCTTCGATATTCCGGGCTGCGCCAAAAAATCGCTTCGGACGTTGCAACGCATTGGAATCCACGCCGCCAGAAAGTACCTTGCCGCTGGGTGGCACGATCGTGTTGTAAGCGCGAGCCAGCCGGGTAATGGAGTCGAGCAAAATAACTACATCCCGCTTATGTTCAACCAGGCGCTTAGCTTTTTCGATCACCATTTCCGCCACTTGCACGTGGCGGGCGGCGGGCTCGTCGAAAGTAGAGGAAATAACCTCACCTTTCACCGAGCGCTGCATGTCGGTAACTTCTTCAGGGCGCTCATCGATCAACAGGACAATCAACACCACTTCCGGATGATTGGTGGTGATGGAATTGGCGACGTTCTGCAACAACATGGTCTTGCCGGCGCGTGGGGGCGAAACGATCAAACCGCGCTGCCCTTTTCCGATCGGTGTCAACAGATCCATTACGCGGGCACTGACGTTTTCCCGGACGGTCTCAAGCTTAAGACGTTCCTGCGGATACAGAGGTGTCAGGTTGTCGAACAGAATCTTGTTGCGTGCTTCATCGGGCGATTCGAAGTTGACGGCTTCAATCTTGACCAAGGCGAAATATTTTTCCCCTTCATGGGGAGGACGCACCTGCCCGCTAATGGTGTCACCGGTCTTGAGGTCGAACTTGCGAATCTGCGAGGGCGAGACGTAAATGTCGTCCGGGCCCGGCAAATAGTTGTAATCGGGCGAGCGCAGAAAGCCGTAGCCGTCGGGCAGGATTTCCAGCACGCCCTCGGCAAAAATGTGGCCTTCTTTTTCGCTCTGCGCCTGAAGAATCTTGAAGATCAGGTCTTGCTTGCGCAGTCCGCTGGCTCCGGGCAGATCCAAAGATCGGGCGATCTTAGTCAGCTCGGTTATGTTCTTTTCTTTGAGTTCTGCAATGGTCATCTATTCACCTGCGAGGAGATTTTCAAAAGGGGGGTTACGCTAAAGAGAAGAATCCATCTGCGGGGCTAGGCGGCGGGGCTGGTGTTAAGCAGCCCGCCGTTGTGCCTCGTTCACATTCTCCGGTTCGGACAGAACCGATTGCCGCTCCGAGCTTGCAATCCGCTCCAAGACCTCGTTCATTGTCTCTTGGATTCTGGTGTTGGGCTTGTGAAACTTCCGGGTAGCCTTGGACGCAAGCTGACAGAGCATATAACGGTTTCGCAAAGTATGTAAAGCATCAAAAACCCGATCAGAACGCTTCATTAGACTTTCTCCTAACCCTGAGCAAGCCGCCCAAATTGCATCTTTCCCGGCAGGGCTCTTCCCGGCCAGAGAACCTAAGTAACTCAATTCAGATGGGTTGTGCGGGAAAGCTCTGGTTACTCGTATAGATGCTCCGCCGGGGCCGAAAGTTTCTCAGTTTCTGGATTTAGCCCGGTTAATGGCGGAGGTGCGCCAGACGGATAGCCAGCCAAAATGACCCGTGGAACTGCCTACAATACTCGGGAAGTGGTGGGAGGTCAAGTATTTATTGCGGGATTATGCCTTTGACAAACCCAACACTGGAACTATCGCGGGCCGAGCCCAAGAATTGAAGGATATATGGGGCCAGTAGCACATCGCCTCAATTTGGGCGGGACTAGGTACTTCCCGGCATATACCCACAAAAAGCCGATGACCCAGGTGCAGGGAATCCACCAGAGCAATAGAAACCACAACCTGCTACCGAATAGGTAAGGAATCAGTAATCCTGGAAGCCACGGAAGCCAATGCACGGCACGCTCGTAGCTCTCTGACACTCTAATCGCGTTCCCACAATGCGGGCAGGGGAACTCGGGTGTGAATTTGACATCCTCTAACCTGATCCTAGCGTGACACTCAGGACACACAGTCCGATGCGAATATGTGGCTGGCCAGATCATTTACTTCGACTTGTGGCGTTCAGGCTTTACCTTTTTCGGTTTCTCCGGCGGCTTCACTTTGAGCACGTCCCGCATCACTTCCTTGAACGGTAGTGGAATATGAGGGATCGGCTTGGAGTTAGTTATCTTTTTAGCGGCCTCTCCCTGCCTATTCATCTTCTTTGCCTTCCCTCCTAAGGGCCAATAATCCCTGCCCTCCTGATTCTGTGGAAGT
>DATKEN010000012.1:0-6509 GCA_035512155.1 Terriglobales bacterium
CAATTGGCGCGGCGGTGGACGCCTGCTCGCCGTCGATCCCAAGGAAGCGCAGCAGAAAGTCGCAAAGCTCAAGCCGCTGGATGAAATGGTCGCCAGCGACGCCAGCCACTGATTCTCCGCGTCCTCGGTGTTAAAACCCGGCCCGTCCTTGTCGAGTCTCGGCTAGGGCGGGTCTTTCTTTTCGCTGGATCCTATTTTCCAAATCCTCGCCTTAGGAAGACTGCGATCGCCGCCCACAAAGCCACCCCGTACGCCAAGTACCACACCACCTCCTGCGCCGCAGATACACCCCCTGGGCTGAACACCGCCAGTGCGCTGGTCGAGCTCGCGTGCATCAGTTGCGCCAGCAGCACGCTGTTCGTTCGCGTGTAGACAAACGCGATCAATACGCGCATCGCGGCTATCGCCACCGTGAAGGCCAGAAAAAACGGAAACCAGTACGCCCCATGCGGAGTCGCCGCGCCCAGATAATCGATAACCGGCAAATGCCAGGTTCCCCACAACACACCCAGTAGCGCGGCCGACGCAAGCGGTCCCCAATGCTGGCGCATTCTCGGGAACGCATAGCCCATCCAGCCGATCTCCTCGAAAAATCCGGCCAGCAACCCAAATCCCAATCCCGGCAGAAAGCGATTTGGCGCATAAGCCGGAGACACGAAAGTTTTCAGGCACACGAGCACCGCGAAAACCAAGGCAGGCGGAATAAGCAGCATCGCGTACCACCGCAGCCCGAAGGAAATTTCGCGCATGCGGGCAAACAGCTCACTCAACCCTGCTCGCCCGTCGAGCAGCCTCGTCAAGACAATGCCCGCCACGCCCGGCCCCAGCAACATCACCGGAAACATCAACACGCCAGCGAGTTTCGGTACAGCCTCGCCGCGCATCAAGTGCGGCGACACCACCAACAGCGCCCCGGTCCACGAGATCGCGTACGCTAGCGCAAAATAGCTGAAGACCGAGTGCCGTCGAACAAAGGGTTCTTGTCCGACGACGACTGTGTGCGCATCCGACATTTGCGACGCATACTATGTCGCTTCCCCCCGAGCGCGCAACCGTCTGCCAATCACTCTGGCACCAAGGAGCGAGTGTGTGGCCGGGGGGACCCCCTCCCCCGGTTTTTCATAAGTGTTGATTCTAAACGTAGTTAAAGTCGTTTGTTTTGATACACTTTTGCAAGTGTTGATTCTAAAGGTAGTTACAATCGCTGACTCGGCGTCTTTGGAAGCCTTCGCAAGGCGCGACATGTCGGGATCGCCACAGAGACCCGCCTCCCGGACGGGCAGGCACAGAGGCACGGAGCTAGGGGACACCCACACTCCCGGTGTTTTACACAAAGAGTTCGGATTTGCTTGATTCCAAAGGGGTTGACTTTTCTGTGAACGACAAAGAGTTGGTAAGAGTATCAAACGACGGGGGTTAGGGGTGGAGCGACGGGAGGGGTAAGAGAGGTTTCTTCGAGATAACACGCGCAACCATACCACGAAACTGGACGTGTGTCAAGAGTAAACTTGTAAGTGTAAGAGGGTGAATGGATTACGCCGGAATTTTGGTCCTGAACATAAAGTCAAAACCCGCATCCAGTTCATGCGCTAATTCTATCACCGCAGATGTTTTCTTCGGACTCACCTATGCGAGACCCGACCATGATTCCAGATGTCCGGTAGGCCGACCTATGCATTCAAACTTACCAGGAATGTGGAGCAGGATCATCAATCCATAGGAGGCTCGCAGGATGGACAGCCCACAGATCTGGGTCGCTTCATGTGCCTACCGTCCCGATGAGTGTCAGGGCTCCGGTGGCAAGATCGATGCTATACATGGAGACATCGTTTGAGCCGGAATTCGTCACATAGGCGAACTTGCCGGACGGATGGATGGCTATCGAGGTAGGAGACAGTCCCGCAGCCGTCCTTCCTACGAGCGTCAGGACTCCGGTCGTGGCGTTGATGCTGTACGTCGAAACGTCGTTCGAGCCGGAATTCACCACATACACAAACTTCCCCGAATCCTGGTCCACGGCCACGGAAACCGGGCCGGTTCCCGCAGCTATTGGCCCCATGGACGTTAGGGCCCCGGTGGTGGCGTGGATGTTGTACATCGAAACGTCGTTTGAGCCCGTATTCGCCACATAGGCAAACTTGCCCATAGGGTCCACGGCCACAGAGGCAGGGTTTGTTCCTGCGGGTATCGTTCCTATGGGCGTTAAGTCCCCGTTCACGGCGTTGATGCTGTACATAGATACTGCGCCAGTCGATCCAGGAGGCTCGCTCCGAGTCGTCACATATGTAAAGTTGCCCTGAGGAGCCGCGGCCAGCGAAACGGCACGGCCTCCTGTGGGGATCGTCCCAGTGCTTGTCAGGGTCCCGGTCATGGCGTCGATCATGAACATCGAGACGCCGGTTGGAGCAAAACCGCCCTCATCCGCCACATAAGCGAACTTGCCGGAAGGATCCACGACCACCGACCATGGAGCGCACAATCCCGGACACGTTCCGTTTACGATTTGTACGGATGTTAAAGCCCCGGTCGTCGCGTTGACGGTGTATGCAGAGACGCTGCCAGCAGTATCACCTTCGCCCCAATTCGCCACATAGACGAACTTTCCAAAGTGATCCACGCTCACGGAGTGCGCACCTTCATCATTTGAGACGACCGGTGGTCCAATGGACGTTAAGACCCCGGTAGTGGAGTCGATCGTGTACACGGTCACGTTGCCAAAAGCGGAGTCACCGCAGCCCTCGTTGGCCACATAGGCGAACTTTCCGGCATCCACAGCGATGGACTGCGGACCTACTCCGCCTGCGGTGATGGTGAAGGTCGAGGTGTTAGAGCTACCTCCACCGGGTCCAGAATTGAAGACGGTGACGGCGGCTGTCCCCACTGCGGCAATGTCACTCGCCGAAATCTGGGCGGTGAGCTGGCCGCTGCCAGAAAGAGTGGTGGGCCGGTCGCTGCCGTTCCAGCGCACGATCGAGCTGGCGAAAAAATTCTGGCCATTTACCAGCAGCTGCCCATTTACGAAGGGATTGAGGACCTGTCCTCCTTTGGGGGCGCAGCTTGGACTGAGAGAATTGATAGTTGGAGTGGCATTCGATGCAGTTGGCATCGGGGATGGATCTGATTGAGCCGCGCCGGACAGACTCGCGCCACCTCCACATCCGACGAGGAACAAAATGCTCGTGATTCCGAAAAGCACGAGCACTCGCGCTGGAACCGTTCGACTGTTCATAACACCGACTTTCGTTCGCCTTATGGCGCAGTGTTGACTAGGTGAGCCCGATGGGTCAATTCACTGCGCATCTACACTGGGTCAATTCTGTATCTACCCGGAAACTGTGTGCTTTCATCGGATTGGGGGCAGTTCCTTCACATTAACGGCTCGCTGAGTGTGTTATGCTCTGAGCAAAGGATGCCTCGTTGTCAACGCTCGCCGATTCGCCTCGCTTGTTGCGCTTTGGCCAGTTTGAGTTAGATCTGCGCACCGCGGAGATTTACAAAGAGGGCAAGCGGATCAAACTGCAGGAGCAGCCATGTCAGGTGCTCGCGCTGCTGATCGAGCACGCGGGTGAACTCGTCTCGCGAGAAGAGTTGCGAAAAAAGCTTTGGGCAAACGATACCGTCGTGGATTTCGATCACGGCGTGAACATCGCCATCAACAAGCTACGCGATGCCCTGGGCGATTCACCCGATAAACCCCAGTTTATTGAGACCATCCCGCGTCGCGGCTACCGGTTCATTGCTCCCGTAAGTGCGCCAAAGACATCAAGGGGTGGCGCGCCTCCAACCCACGTAGCCAGCTCCACGGCTGAGCGCGATCGGTCAGGATCAAGTACGCGGCGGCGAGCGCTATTGTCCACTCTTCTCGTTTTCTCATTAGCGGTAGTCTTCTTTTCCGTCTCCAGATATTGGCGAGGGCGCAGCGCTGAGAGAAACATTCGTTCTTTGGCGGTGCTCCCGTTAGAAAATCTCTCCCGGGATCCGGCGCAAGACTATTTCGCCGACGGAATGACAGACGAGCTCATTACCAGCCTCGCGAAGCTCCAAACGCTCAAGGTGATTTCGCGCAGTTCGGTGATGCGCTACAAGGGGACGAATAAAACATTACCCCAAATGGCCCGGGAGCTGAACGTGGACGGCATAATTGAAGGCACAGTATTGCGCTCAGGAAACCGCGTGCGCATCACCGCGCAATTGATCCGGGCGGCCACCGACCAGCACTTATGGGCAGAAACTTATGAAGGCAACACGGAAGACGTGCTCCGCCTGCAGGATGCGGTCGCCCGGGCGATCGTCGCTGAAATCCGCATCAAGCTAGAACCTGAGGAAAAGGCGCGTCTGGGCAAAAGTCCTTCAGTCAATCCCGCCGCGTACGAGGCTTATCTTAGGGGTCGCTACCATTTCTTCGACCGCTGGACGAAAGAAGGCTTCGTCGCCGCTAGCCACTACTTTGAAGAGGCCATCGCAAAAGATCCTCATTACGCTCCAGCCTATGCTGGGTTGGCCGACTATTACACTCTAGGTCGATTCACGGGTCAGCCGCTTCCTAACCGGGAAGCTATGGAGAGGGCGCGGGAGCTGGCAGCCAAGGCATTGCAATTGGATGATGGCTCGGCGGATGCCCATATCGCCATGGCAAACGTGCTCTTCCGCTACGATTGGAATTGGGCCGAAGCTGAGAAGGAATTTAAGCGGGGTATAGAATTGAACCCCAATGCCTCTTCCTCCTATTCGCACTACGCAATGTACTTGGGGGTTTTGTGTCGCCACGGCGAAGCGATCGCCGCCGTCAAGCGCGCTATCGAATTGGACCCGCTTTCCGCGCCAGTGAACAGTTCATTAGGCGTAGTTCTGCAATGGTCTGGGCATGAAGATCAGGCGGCAGAGCAAGAGCGCAAAGCAATTGCCTTAGATCCATTTTTTCCTGAGCCACATTTGGTACTGGCCAGGGCTTATGACCAGTTGGGCCGGTATGACGAGGCCATTGTCGAGCATCTGGAAACAGATACGCTCGAAGGCATTGACCCATCGGCTGTTGCCGGCTTCAAGCTGGCATATAGGCGCTCTGGTATCAACGGCTATAGACGGAAAAGACTGGAATGGGAGAAGCAGCGAGCAAGCAGTGGCAAAGCGAACTATCACCGTATTGCTTTGCTGTCCGCTGAACTCGGCGATACGGATGCAGCTTTTCAGTGGTTGGAAAAAGCTTATCAAGAGCGGCTTCCCACAATGCCAAACATCAAAGTAGCGCCAGGCTTGCGTTCCTTGCACGGGGACCCACGATTTGCCGACTTAGTGCGCCGCGTGGGCCTGCCGCCATGAGCGGTTGATGAAACAGCAGCATTGGACTTCTAACGGACCGGGCTACAATCGAGAAACTTCCCTTCGCTTGGCAACGTTCTGCCTAAGTCCTGGTAAACGCGGTAATCGGAAAAGTGAAGTCCTGGTACGGAACTTGTCCGGTAACCCGACAAATCAGGCACGTTGAATTACGAAGACGGAACCCTCACAGTCAAAGCGGTGTCTATTAGCATAAAGACAGAGTTGGCAGGAGCGTCTTGGTGTTAACCCTCGATGACTGTTATCCGTGGCAACGAGATGGGTGTGAGTGGACTGTCCAATACTCATGGCGCTGGATGAGCTCGTTTGGGCGCTACGACGTCCTTCTGCTCGCGCTCATGTTCATCTATGTCCTTGCCGTCATCATCCACGTTTGCTGCCGCTGCTACTTGGCTAGGCAGAGCGGAGCGAACGATAGCGCCAGCAGGAGGAAGTTAGCCGTCTTCCTGAGCAGCGAGATGCGCAGCCTCAGGTCAATTGCCATTACCGCCCAATACCTCGGACTTGCGGGCACATGCGTCGGCCTTCTGAACGTATTCTCGGGCATCGCGATGGCGAAGTACGCTGCCATGCTCTTGACTGTGACAAGAAGCACTGTAGCAATTATCCCGACAGCAGCGGGGATTCCCGTGGCTCTTCTGGCAACATGTTTCCATAACTATCTCTACAGACGCATCGACCTACTTGAGTCAGAAATATCTAACGACGGGCGGCAAAGCGACCGAAATTTTCGGGGGACACGCAGGTTTCCGCCAGTGAGACGATTCTCGGAACTTCCTGCATTCGGGTTGCTCGCGGTGCCTGCGCTGGCTATTGCCATAACCGGGCTTATGACATTCGGTTCCTTTCACAAGCCAACGGGCTTCTACGTCGAATTGCCCGCTCCTATATCTCGACCCGACTGCGGAGATTTCGACGTCGCCACCCTAGAGGTCTCTAAAAAGAACGTGTTAACGATTGATTCCAAACCCGTCTCAAGAGAAACGGTTGCCGCACGACTGACCGACATTTACAGCCTTCAGACCAAACACATTCTGTTGGTCAAAGCGGACCCAAATCTAACTTTTCAAGATGTGGCAAGCACAATCGACGTTGCGAATGGCTCGGTGAAAAACCCATACGTTACGCTGGTTACTCCCGGAACGGAGAAAGAACCATGCCCGGCCATATTC
>DATKEN010000013.1:0-13169 GCA_035512155.1 Terriglobales bacterium
GCACGATCGTGAACAATCTCTCGATCGCCGCCGAGCGCGTCTTCCCGGGGTCGGCAGCCTACAACGCGTCGAAGCATGGCGCGCTCGGGTTTACCAACACATTGCGCGAAGAGTTGAGGCCGAAGGGCATTCGCGTGATCGCCCTCATGCCCGGCGCAACCGATACTGAGATCTGGAACGCGCTGTGGCCGAAAGCGCCAAGGCGCAAAATGATGTCCGCCGAAACCGTCGCCCGTACGGTGGTCGACGCACTGCGGTTGCCCGAAAACGCGACCGTAGAAAAAATCGTGGTGATGCCCTCCAGCGGCACGCTTTAGGGAAGGTGATTGTTGACGCGAACGCTTGGGTGAGCATCCAATGAGAAGTGGATGCCGTGGTCAGCGGTTCGCTATCGACCAACGACTGAAGCTCAACACCCGAGAAATAGCCTATGTCATTCCTGACTTACTTCCAATCGCTGAAAGAGCCCGAGCACCGCCTGGCATGGGCCGTGGCCATCGCCGCCGACGCCCTGCAGATCGCCGCGTTTCCGCTCTTCGTCGAGGGAGGCATCTCTCCCGCAGACTCGCTGCTCGACCTGATTGTCGCCTTCGTTCTGATTCGTCTGCTCGGATGGCACTGGGCCTTCTTGCCGACCCTCGCAGCCGAGCTCGTTCCCGGCGCAGATCTCTTTCCCACCTGGACCGCCGCCGTATGGTTCGTCACCCGCCAGCAGGTGAAGGCCAATAACAATTCGAGTTCCAACTCCAGTCCTAGTTCCAACGACCCAGAGATTCTGCCTCCCGGCCCCGCGCCAGCCCCGCGCCGCTAAGAAGTCCGCCGACTCGCGGCGATCACTCTAGCCGTAAGCACAGAAGGCCTTTACTGAGGGCTGACGGCTGATAGCTGATGGCTGAACTCCCTACCACGTCCCGTAGCGGTATCGTTGCGGCCGTTCGCCGAACAAGTTAATCATGATCACGCCCGCGACAAAACCTCCAACATGCGCCCAGAAAGCAATCCCGCCTGAAGTCTGACTGGTTTCGGCGATTGCAGTAGCGAAGCCGCTCAGGAAGTTTCCCAGGAACCAGTAGCCGAGCATCAGCCACGCCGGAACGTGAAACAGAAATATCGGCGGAAACCAAACCAGCACTCGGGCCCGCGGATACAAAATGAAGTACGCTCCCATCACGCCCGCAATCGCGCCGCTCGCGCCCACACTGGGCACGCGCGAGGCCTGGTTGAGCAGGATGTGGGTAGCGCCGGCCGCCACTCCGCTGACCAGGTAGAACACGAGATACTGGAAATGTCCGATGTAATCTTCGACGTTGTCGCCGAAGATCCACAGAAACAGCATGTTTCCGGCCACATGTAAGAATGAAGCGTGCAGAAAGAGCGAGGTAAACAACGGCAAAACCGCCGTCGCCAGCCCGTCTGGGGATTGTCCGGCGAGCACGGCCAGCGTGTGGTGAGGGACTACACCAAACTCGAACATCACCGAATTCAGCGCCCGATGGCTGACAGAAAGCTCCCAAAGAAAGACCAGCACATTCAGGACGATCAGAAAATAGTTGACGAACGGTGTTGAGAACGTGGGCTGATCGTCACGAAGAGGGATCATTTAATTGGCAATTTGTAATTCGCAATAGGTAATTTGGAGCAATATCGCTGATACCGTAACGATTAGGGATTCAAATTACCAATTACAAACTACCAGATTACAAATCTTTATGAACGGTGTCATAGTCATCGACAAACCGGCAGGGCTAACGTCGCACGATGTGGTCAATCGCGTGCGCCGAATTCTCGGTCAACGCTCGGTCGGTCACCTCGGAACCCTTGACCCCTCGGCCACCGGAGTCCTGCTGATTGTCCTCGGCAACCTCACGCGCCTGGCGCAGTTCTACGTCCATTCGGAGAAGACTTACGAAGGCCTGATTCGCTTTGGCTTCGCCACCGACACTTATGACGCCGATGGCGAGCCCACCACGCCGCTGCAAGACGTGGACCTGAATGGGGATGAAGTGCGCACCCTGGCTGCCCAATTTCAAGGCACAATCGAGCAAATGCCGCCACCGTTTTCCGCCAAGAAAATTGCCGGAGTGCCCGCCTACAAACTTGCCCGCAAGAAGCAGGAAGTCGTGCTCAAGCCGGTACAAGTAGAAATCAAAGAATTCGAGATTCTGGCGACCACGGCCGATCAAGCCACCTTTCGCGCTCGCGTCGCCTCGGGCACATACATAAGGTCGGTGGCCCACGAAATGGGCCAGAAGCTCGGCTGCGGCGCTCATCTGGCCTCCCTGCGCCGCACCTCCGTCGCCGAGTTCGCAATCGAAGATGCCCACTCGTTGCCAGCGTTGGAAGCCGCGATGCAACAGGGAAGTGCTGAGTCGTTATTTGTCCATCCCAGAAAGTTGGTGCCGCACTTGCCAAGCGTCACCGCCAGTGAAGAAAGCGCGGCCCTCATCCGCAGTGGTCGCGCCGTGAATCTTCCGGAAATGTCTCGCGCTCCGCAGGTAAAGGTCTTCTGCGGCCAAAGCGACCTGATTGCGATCGCAACCCGAATTGCGGGCACGCTTTTCCATCCCAGCATCGTTTTTACGGGCTCCGCGGACTGAGTGAACACGCAGTCTGCGGCACCGGTTTGCACACTTTATTTTTATTGCCTTAACACTGCGCCCGCTGTGTTGCCATACACTTTTCTCTGCCGTTCTTCAGGCGCTCGCTTTTGTCGGGCACTGCACCGCAATGTTTGTCCTCAGGAGGAGTGGGTATGCATGTAGCGAGATGGATCCTCGCGTCCGGGCTCATAGTGGCCGCCTCGCCGTTGTTCGCACAGACTGTCGCGGTTGGTAATTGCCAACCGAAAAAGACTTCGTTTCCGACCATTCAACAAGCTTTGAACGCTACTCCGCCCGGGGCTACCATTGATGTCTGTCCCGGACCTCACCCAGAACAGATATTGGTTTACCAGGCTGTGACCCTGAAGGGAATCGCATCCGGAAATCAGGGTGCGGCGATTATTACCGTTCCGAGTGGAGGTTTACAGCAGAACGCGACGAGTCTGGCTACAGGTAACCCAATTGCTGCTCAGGTATTGGTGCAAGGGGCTAGTTGCGTCACGATTACCAATATCACGGTTGATGGTGCCAATAACCGCATCAACGGGTGCGGTCCCGATCCGATCGGAATCTATTATCAGAATTCGTCAGGGACCATCTCGCACGACACCATTCTCAATGAGGTTCTCGGTGCAGGCCTTACCAGCTGTCAGGCGGGCCTTGGCATCTTCGCGCAGAGCGGTAACGGGGGGAGCTCAACCGTGACCGTCACAAACAACCACGTGGCAAACTATCAGAAGAACGGAATCACGGGCAATGAAGTCGGCACATCCGTGACCATCACCGCAAACGATGTAGTCGGACAAGGGGCAACAAACGGCGCGGCGGAGAATTCGATCCAGATCGGGTTCGGTGCAACCGGAAGTATCACGAGCAACACGGTGGGATCGGATGTGTGGGCTCCGGATGTGTTCGGAGACACCGGAGACGCAGCTGCGGGCATACTCGTCTACGCGTCGCCGAATGTGGCTGTCAAAAGCAATAACGTCAGCAACACCCAGTACGGAATCGCGATTGTGAGCGATCCCACATCAGGAGCGGCCGACGGTGCGACAGTGACCAGCAACACGGTTTCGCTGACTCACCTCTACGATGGAATCGACCTCTGCAGCAACACCAATACGGCGACTGGCAACACGATTAATGGCTCGGACGAGTCCGCCATCCACCTCGACGACACCTGTACGGGAGCTTCAACCGGCAATACCGTAACCTCAAACAAAATCAACTCGGCCTGCGCAGGCATCCTGAGCGGCCCGGCAGCCACTGGGACGATTACTTCCAACACCTTTTACAACGCTGTCACTCTGCAGGAGACGGGCAGTAACACCTGCACGCCTCCGCCGGGATTGCCCAACAAAACCGCAGCCAGATCGCATGCGCGAATCAGGGCCGCAAGACCGTAGGGAAGAACGAGTGGGACGTGCCGGGGCGTGGGTCTTTGTCGCCGGCATTTTCTTTGGCTACACAGAGCCCATCCTATGTAATGTCCGATAACAGGTATTATGTAAAGACACGTCGAATTGCGCCTTTCCCCTAGAGACGCTGCTTGCCGCGGCTCCCACCGTCGAGTTGACAAGGAACGATGACCACCGATCCCTCTGGATCTTCGACTATATTCAATCTGCTTCCGATAACAGCACGCTCCCTTCGACGTCTCTTAAATAGAATGCCTTCCGGGTTCTACCATGCTCCGAAATAGCGCTCCTACTCTCCTCTTGATGGCCATCGCCTTGATGGCCATCGCCGCTGTCACTCCTTCTCTGGCGGCCCAAACGGCACGCCCCGGGCCCAAGCGCGAGCACTTTCAGAATGCGAAGGTCCTCTACGGATGGGCACAAGACAGCCGCGGCGAACGCCTCCGAACCTTCATCACCCGTCCGAACAACGCCACCGGCAAGGTTCCTGCAATCTTTTTCGTGGGCTGGCTGAGCTGTGACAGCATGGAATATCCCGACGCTGACACGAAAGACGGTTTCGGCATTCTTTTGCGCCGCCTGATCGAGCAATCCGGCTACGCGACCCTGCGAATGGATAAGCCCGGCGTGGGCGATAGCGAGGGCGACTGCGGTAAGGCTGATTTCGCCGAAGAACTCTCAGGATATCAATCAGCTTTCGAGGAAATGCTCAAGTATGACTTTATTGACCCTGCGAAAATCTTCTTGATCGGCCTGAGCAATGGGGGCGGCACATCAGCGCTAGTTCCTCGCCAGCATCCGGTTCGCGGCTACATTGCAGCCAGCTCTTGGGGCCGCACCTGGTACGAACATATGCTGGAGCTGGAACGCCGCCGCCTGACGAAAGACGGCAAATCCCCGGCCGAAGTCAACGCCGCGATCAATGCCTTTGTTGAGTTCTACACCCTATACCTCATAAAAGGCATGACGCCAGGCCAGGTCATCGCCCAGCATCCCAAATGGAAAAGTCTCTGGTACGACTCCCCGGACGGCCAGTACGGCCGTCCGGCAGCGTTTTATCAGCAGTTGCAAGCCCTGAATCTCGGCGAAATCTGGCAGAAGGTGAACGAGCCCGTACTCATCATCCACGGCGCTGCCGACAATATCATGAGCCGCGCCGACAGCGAAGCCCTCGGGCAAATTGTCAACCGGGTCCATCCCGGGCATGCCCGCTATCTGGAGGTGGATGACATGACTCACGGCTTCACCGTACGTGACAAATTCTGCGAGGAACTGATCCCTACCATCCTGACCTGGATGAAAGAAAGAGCGGCTGGGAACTGACAAATGACCGTTTGCACTACCTAGGCGCGTGCAGCAGTTGTGAAAGATCCTGGCGGAATTTCTGCAACGCCTCGAGCCGCTCCGGCGTAGCCTCCACAACTTCGGTCTTCGCTTGAA
Organism: Terriglobales bacterium; assembly: GCA_035512155.1. Lineage (GTDB taxonomy): Bacteria > Acidobacteriota > Terriglobia > Terriglobales > Acidobacteriaceae > JABCYV01. The sequence continues at coordinate 5,459 of DATKEN010000013.1, forward strand.
AGACTTTGCGCCCTTCCCTTTCGGTAAGTACCCCCATCACTTCGCCCATGCGCCAGCCGGGCGTGCCCAGGACCTGGAAGCCGTCCACGCCCGGTACAAGCAGTGCAACGCAGTTGTCTCGCATCACGCCAATGCATTTGGGATAGCGTTCAAAGGTCTGAAGCTCGAATCCCGCAAGGTAGATACGCTGGAGCTGTTCGGCGGAATCAGGCATGTTGGGGGAGCCTGTTCAAATTACAAATTACAAAATTGCCAATTCTCCCTATTGCGCTTCGGCGCGAATCACTTCCAGCGCATTTCCCTCTCCCAGCTTCAGAAACGTGAAAACGCCATCGTTGGCCGAATAGCAGGCAAATGATGTACCTACACCAGTGGCATCAGCGTAGCTGCCGATCTTCCGACCAGTCTGCGCGTCCGCGATTATCACCGTCTGGCTCTGTTTTTCTTCATTCCAGAATGAAATCGCCAGCCGATTTCCGGAGAGATGAAACGCGCTCGGCACGCCGCCTGGCACCGGAGCGGCGATTTTGAGCGCCTGTACAATCGTGCCGGTCGCTGCGATCACGTAGATGAGTGCCGGCGAAGAGCCGCGCATAACATAGAGGTTGCCGTCGCTTCCGGCTTCAGCATCCGCCAGATCGAGCGTCGGCGCCGGCTTCTCGGGATCCTTCTCAGCGTTTTTCCGGGCGTTCTGACGCCCGCCTGCATTCGATTTTGCTCTCACTTTCGCAGTTCCATCGGCTTCCGGAAACGACAGTTGCGCCACTTCCCTTCCGTCGGCGGAAAACACCGCGGTAAAGTTGCGGCCGCGATCGTTTCTATCCTGCACATCGCGCTTCACGCCCGACACCAGGTAATTTCCATTGGCAAACGCTGCGAACGTATATACCTCAAAGTCAGCCTCTAGAAGCGTCGGAGATGCCGGCGATCCGTCGGAAGAAAAATGCAGCACGTAAATGCGCGGCTTCGAGACGCCACTCTGCGCAACTTGATACATGCCGCCATCGGATGCGGGCGAAAAAGCGTCGGCGCGGTCCAGCGCCAACTGCGAAAATACGGCTGGGTCAAAGAGCGCGACGCGCTTTCCATCTGGATCGATCTTCACCACCGGGCCGAGCAGTGGCCTGTCCATTGCATACTTACGAATATAGAGATTGCCGTCGGCGTCACACTTCGAGGGACTCATGAACGCTCCGCCCATCTCCGAAACCACATTCATGGTGGAGGAAGCGCGCAGCGCGATAGTCGAACCCGACGGCGGAATGTTAGGGACAGCAGAGGGCGAAGCCGAATTTCCTTGCGCAACCGAAAGTGCAGCAAAGAAAAAGAAGAGGGTCCAGAACGCGAATAACCCACCGGAGAACGATCCCATCGAGCGCCTAAATTTCCCACAAAGCCCAGAAACAAGCTGAGAGTTGACGTCTGAAAGTTCACGTCCGCCTGGCCTACATCTTGTACTTGCCCAAATCATCATCATTGAGGTCTTCGAGCCACTTGCGGAGTTCCTCACTACTAACCGCGGGCACCGGATTGGCGGCCTGCTTCGAGTTCTTCAGAACTTCATCCTCCACGAAGATGGGGCAATCCACACGCAGCGCCAGCGCCAGTGCGTCCGACGGGCGCGAGTCGATGCTGACTACTTGGCCTTCCCTTTCCAGCCAGATCACGGCGTAAAAGGTATCCTCTTTCAGTTCCGTGACCACCACTTTATGAACCATCACGTCGAGGCCGGTCAGAACATTTTTGATCAAGTCGTGGGTCATTGGGCGCGGCGTGTTGACTTTTTCAATTTCAAGCACGATGGCATTGGCCTCGTACACGCCCACCCAGATCGGAAGAACGGTGTCGCTGCCGACGTCCTTAAGCAGCACAATCGGCATGTTCGAAACCGGATCCATCATCAGCCCGCGAATTTTCATTTCGACTTCCATAGGAACCTCAACCCAACACTCGCCAGTCGCACAAGGCGCCGAAAAACTCAGGCTTCGTATGAGGGTATCGCTTTAGCGATACCGCAACGTCTCGATATCAGAAGCCCTTTTAGGGGCGGATGCCGCTATGCGACAGCCATCTCTCCCACCAAACTGTTTGGGAAACTCCCCGTAACCCGCACCGGCACATAGCTCCCGGTCGCAAGTTCAACGCCGTCAGGAACCGTAAAGTTCATCACCTTAATCTGCGACGTCCGCCCAATCCACTGCCCGCGCGCCGGATTCTTCCCTTCCACCATCACCTCGAGCACCTGCCCCACGTGCCGTTGATTGCGCCGAGCGCCAATCTGTTTCTGCTTATCGTTGAGCACCGCCAGCCGCCGCGCCTTCTCCGCAACCGGAATCGCATCTTCCAACCGCAACGCCGGAGTGTTCGGCCGCGGCGAATACTTAAACGTAAACACACTGTCATATCCCACCACATCCATCAAGCTAAGCGTCTCTTCAAACTCCGCTTCCGTCTCGCCTGGAAATCCAACAATCAGATCGCTAGTGAGAGATATATCCCGCCGAGCCCCCTGAATCCAGGAGACACGCTCCAGATACTGGTCCCGAGTATAAAGGCGCTGCATGGCATCAAGCACGCGTGTAGATCCGCTCTGGACAGGCAGATGCACATGGTCGCAGAGCGTCGGCACGGCATCGATCACCTCAACAATATCGCGTCCAAAATCGCGAGGATGCGAAGTAGTAAACCGTACTCGCCGGATCCCAGAGACCGAAGCCAGAGCCGCCAGCAGCTCAGCAAAGCTCTTCTTTCCATCAGGATCGCGGTAAGAGTTCACGTTCTGCCCAAGCAGCTGAATCTCCGTATAGCCCAGGTCCGCCAGCTGCCGCGCTTCTCCGAGAACTGATGATGAGGTCCGGCTCCGCTCCTTCCCACGCGTATAAGGCACCACACAGTACGCGCAGAACTTGTCGCATCCCTCAATAATCGTGATGTACCCGCGATGCGGATTCGTGCGAGCTGTAAACTCAGTCTCGAAACACTCGTCAGTCAAGCGATCGTCAAGCCCCGTAACCCGCTGCCCGCCAGCCTCCAACTGCACCAGCATCTGCGGAAGCTTGCGATAAGAAGCCGACCCGCACACCAGCGACACATAAGGAGCGCGCTCAAAAATCTTTTCCCCCTCCTGCTGCGCCACGCACCCCAGGACGCCAAACTGTTTCCCCTGCGCCCGATACTTCTTATAATCCGCCAACCGGTTAAAGACCTTCTGCTCCGCCTTGTCGCGAATCGAGCAGGTGTTATACAGCACCAACCCCGCTTCTTCGACCGTCGGAACCTGCCGATACCCCTGCTGCAAAAGCGTCCCGACCACCTTCTCGGAGTCGTGGGCATTCATCTGGCAGCCAAAGGTTTCAAGGTAAAACGTCTTGTCAGCGGTCTCCGACATGGAGTCAGTATAAACCACGATTCTAGAGGGTAAGGAAAAGAGGGTGCCCCCCGTCTCGCGCTTTCGAGAAGTGGGCCGCCACATAAGTTAATGGCGGAGTGCGATCATACGACCGGATCTTCAACAGGTTTCGCGGGATAGCGCCGGACGAACCTCTAGGCTCTTGATACTCGCCAACAAATCTGTACTGAGGCGACTTTTGTCCAAGCATGCGTCCCCGCCTGCCTCAACGACGCTCGGCAACAAGTGGATCGGATCATGCTGGCTAATCACCAGAATCTTCGCTTCAGGCAGTTCTCGCCGGAGAACACGAGCTGCCTCCAACCCGTTCATGCCCGGCATACTGAAATCGAGCAGGATCACGTCGGGCAGGAGTTCCCGTGCTTTTTGAAGTGCTTCTGCACCATCTCTGGCCTCCCCGCAGACTGTCAAGCCCGTCTCAGACGTCAAGAGTCGCGCGACTCCAAGGCGAACCGCTTCGTTATCGTCTGCTATGAGAATGCGCATCTTCGTCTTGCGCGGATTTGCGCAGAGCCTATCCTGTAGCCTCCAATGGCTCAAGTATACCGTCTGATCGGGACGTCGGAATCGTCGGTACTGGGAACGTGACCGAGATTGTGGCACCCGTTCCGCTCGACTGAATATCCATCGCGCCCTTAAGATGGCGGACACGCTCACGCATCCCTGTGATCCCTACTCCCGTGCGCTGCGCTCGAATCGCAGCCAGCTTTTCGGCAGAGATTCCTTTGCCGTGATCGTCAATCCTCAGCAATACGCTGTCGGCGTTACGAGAGAGGCGTATGGTCGCAGTTTTGCTGCCGGAATGGCGATGAATGTTAGTCAGGCCCTCCTGTACGATGCGAAAAATCGTCAATTCAAGGTCGGCGGGGAGGCGGCCGAAGTTCTCAGGAATGCTAAGCTCAATGTCCAGATCAGTACGTTCCTTCAACCCCTGCATGTACCAATGAATCGCCTGCGATAGGCCATTTTCATCCAATAAGGGAGGATGCAATAAGTAGGACGTCGTGCGGATCTCCCGGCTAAGCTGCTGAACCAGGTTCTGGGTGTCTTCTACAGTTTCACTAAGCGAGGGGTTTTGTCCTACGCGTTGGGCGATGCCGGCAACGTTCATTCCCAGCACGGTGATGAGTTGGCCGGCGCTGTCGTGCAACTCGCGCGCAATGCGTCGTCGTTCATCGTCTTGTGTTTTCAGCAAACGGTTCGATAGCTCGCGGAGCTGTTCCGACTGCTGGAGGATTTCCGCGTTTCGCTCCTCCAACTCTTGGGTCCGGGCGCGTACTTGGACTTCAAGGCCAGCGGACAGCGTGCGGAGTCGCTCCTCGCTTTCACGCAACGCTTTGTCGCTTCGCTTCTGTTGGGTGATGTCATTGTTCGTTTCGAGAACGCGCTTCCGATTCCCGCCGTCATCCCGATCAAGCGCCCAGCGGCTGGCAACTACGATTTTGCTGCCGTCTTTGTGTCTGTGAATGAGTTCGCCGGTCCAACGACTATCGTGGTGCAGTTGTTCGGTGATGCGCCCCAGCGGCTCGGGAAATTCGGTGCGCAACAACTCATGACTCACGCGACCCACTGCTTCCTCGCGACTGTAGCCATACAGTTCGGACGCGCTTTGATTCCAATACATGATACGGTCAGCCCCGTCCCGAACCAAGATTGCGTCATTGCTCAAGTCGAGCAGCCGCGCTCGTTCAGCCAGCGCTTGCTGAATCTGCTTTCGTTCCGTGATATCCCTCGCCACTTTCGATGCGCCAACCACGCGGCCAGCGGCGTCCTTGACCGGAGAAATCGTAAGAGAGAGGTCGAGCATAGTTCCATCCTTGCGCCGGCGGACGGTCTCGAAATGATCCACTCGTTCACCTCGTCTGAGCCGCTCAATAATCCTCACTTCTTCGTCCCTCCGATCCTCGGGAATGATCAGAGTGATGTGCTGGCCCACGGCTTCTTCACGGGTGTAGCCGAAGAATCGCTCCGCGCTCTTATTCCAACTAGTGATGACGCCGTCGAGTGTCTTGCTGATGATGGCGTCGTCGGAGGAATCCACAATAGCAGCCAGCAAATCGACTGCTCTTCGAACGATCGTTCGTTCGGAGACATCACTTGGTGCATCGGTCGCCGTCCGTTCTCCGCTTGGATCTGCAATCAGGCTTTCAACCGCCGGGATCAAATCTCGTGCCAGATCGGCCTTGTTCACATAGCCGCCGGCATTTATTTCTGCGCCCTGAGTGGAGACCACCGTGAGATCGTTCTGACTGACGATGATGACTTTGGATTCGGGCACTTCTCGCCGGATGATTTTAGTTGCCTCGACTCCGTCCATTCTGGGCATGGATATGTCCATGAGAACGACGTCCGGTCGCAGGCTCTTCGCCTTTTCCACTGCCTCGAAGCCGTCCGCGGCTTCTCCACACACCACCCAGTCTCGGTGTGACGACAGGAGAATGCGAACTCCCCGCCTGACCGTTTCATGGTCATCAACGATAAGGATGCGCACCGAACCCATGCTCTTCTCCCCAAAGTCAGCCATAACAATGGCTAACTATAAGATGACGGGCACCCGCCATTCAACAATGCCACAGGGCCGCGGCTAACACCTTAACTCAAGACCCCGCGTCCTTGAATACAGCGTCTCCCTGAGGTACAAATACAGCGTTTTTCCGATTGTTTTCAAGGGAAGAGATAGCATTTAAATCTCTATAGGAGTAGCCTCGGAATCTGACCTGTGGGAAAGTATAGTTAGGAAGAACGTTGGAAGGTTGGTTGCAATGAGATCATGGCAAACAGAGACAGGACACCTCGCATGCCGCTGGTCTGAGGCGGGACAGCGCATTCAGTACAATCCGCGTTGGATGGAAGAGACTTCAGAAGTTCAGAGCGGTTATTTGCCTCCCGTTCCGGATTTTGCCAGCCACAGTCCATTCGGAGGAGCCACCTCTTGGTTCCAGCTCAATACTACTGAACGCGATTCCAAGTAGGTCGTGGATTCAAACTGAGTCAGTACCAAAAGCCGGGGAAGGTTGCGACCAGACGGCAAAAGGCATAAGATCTTCCTCGGCTTGTGTAGTCCTCTTCGTGAGCAATCCGCTGAACATCCATCAGTGAAGGAGCCGGGACGCACAGGTCAACATCGTGATCGTGTGAGGAGAGAAACCATGACGCTAAATCGGACCGCCCCTATGTTTGCCCTGGTCGCATTAGCTGTGCTCTGCGCTGCCACGATGGCATCCGCTGGCACGATCCGCGGGTCTTCTGGAAACGGAGAGGACAGCAACGCACCGAACTGGTTATTGCTGGGGCGAAGCCAGATCATGACCCTCACAGCCAATGGCAAGAAAGCCACTATGACGCGAGAGATTATTTGCCTCAATCAAGACGTGGAGAATGCCTTCCCCAGCCCCACACTTACCCTAAGCGGAAGTTGCGATACAGGCGACTACATGTATCTCTTCCAGTTTCAGTCCACTTCGGCGAACGTGGGCGTAGCCATCGGGAAATTGGTAGGGTTCAATAATCCTGCCAACGTAAACAATTATGGGGTGATGATCTGCGACAGCCCCACCAATACGATCGAGATGTGCACCAACGACCCCACCGGCGCGAACATCCCAAGCTTTACCACCAGTACGACAAAGACCTCAGTCACGTTTGCGGTGCCAGGTACTTTTCCCGCCTATCCTGCGGGGACTGCCCAACAGGGCCAGGGACTGACGTTTTTCGTAATCACCAAGCAAGCGGCTTCCTTGCCAATAAGTCTGCCTTCGGTTGGGATTCGCTGACGGTCCGGTGAGGCCGCACTAGAGGAGCCGTCCAGCTAGGCCTAGCTGCGGTTCCGAAGAGAGGCTTCCGCCTCGGCAGCTTTGCGCGCCAAGAGATGAAAGCCTCTAGCCGCAGCCTCTCGTTTTACAAGTTGTAGGTTGGCTCGCGCAGAAGCCAGATTTCCGCTGACAATCTGGGCATCTGCCAGAGCCAAGCGCGCCTGACACTCCAGCCCAAGGAGACCTTTCTCCGCAGCATGGCTTCCGACCTGCTGCAGTTCGCGCTCCGCCTCGGCGCTCTTCGCGGTCTTGGCGAGCAACTTGGCTCTCGTAATGGTGAGAGAGAGAGTGGTGGGCAGATCGCGTGCTCCAAGCTTTCGAGCGAGATCAATTTCTTTCGCCGCCCCGTCATAGTCTCCCTGCGCGATTAGGGATTGTGCCAGGACGTCCTCCGCAGCGGTACGCTGATCCGCATCATTTTCTGTTTCGAACTCCTTAGCCGCATCTCGCGCCAGCGATTCCGCCTGAGAAGGCCGACCGTTTTCCAGAG
>DATKEN010000014.1:0-242824 GCA_035512155.1 Terriglobales bacterium
AGATGGTGCGTGGCATTCCGCGGCAAGGATGTCACTTAGTCACGGTCGGTGTCTCCGCGGGTCTGGCGACCAAAGGAGCTAGCTTTGGGCGGGCCGGGTGGCCGTTCCAGTATCTTCTCAAGTCTTTGTCTATATTGGCTATCTCAACGAAAACATGGCATTCACGTGCGCGGTGACTACGATGCTCTGTGGACTGAATTCTTCGGTTGGCGCCGGTGTGCCAGCTTCCATTTTCATTGCCATGGCGCGAGGAGCCATGGGTGAAATGACGCGCATGTTTTCGAACGTATCAACGGATGCATAGGACAGTTCTCCCAGCGTGCGTCCGCCGGCGCGGGCCACGGCGGTTGCAGACTCGTGCGCCCGTCGGTAAGCATCTTCTACCGCCCGAGTCTTGGCTGCCTCTATGTCTTCCAGTGTGTAGTTAATCGACTGGTTCTCGGTGACATCGGTATCGGCCAGTTGCTGCACGATGGGCGCTATCTTCGAAAAATCCTTCAGCTTGAGGGAGACATTGGCATTCACCCGATATCCGACCAGCTTACGCTTCGGATTTTTGTAGTCGTAGACCGGCTGAATGGAGAAGAATCCAATCTCTGCACTTTTAGGCTCGATGCCATTGGAGCGCAGAATCTGGCGAATTTGCTCCGCCGATTTGGAGGCGCGATCATAAGCGGCGCGAGAGCTATCTTCCTGGGCCGAGATATTGAATTGCACCAGCGCTGTGTCCGGGTTAGCTTCGAAGCGGCCGTCGGCACCGACAAAAACAGAATTGGGCTGCGCGGTGATTGTGGGACGATCTTGCGTCACGGCCAATGTTCCCGCCAGCAGAATCGCGGTAAACAATCCGACGCTAGCTCTCATAGTGTCTCTCCTCAATAGAATCAACCGAATTTATACGCCCTGAGTGAGGCTACAACCAAGAACGTAGTCGCAGCCCGAACTTGTATGGGTTTGCTACTAAAAAAAGAAAGAGCACGGATTCATGAATCCGTGCTCTTTCCCCCGCTAGAATCGGCGCTGCGACGACGGTGCCGATCACTAAAAAATAGCTTCCACAAACTCAGTGCCAAGGCACCTGCAGCGGACGATCCAGCCGCACTTCGAGCATGGTTCCTTTATCGAGAACGATGTTGCGATTAGCGAAGAACCCCGCCAGTGCGCCGGCACTTGCTCCTATGCCGGCGCCTATTGCTGCACCGCGACCGCCCCCGCCTACTGCGCCGCCCGCCGCGCCTACACCGGCGCCGACTGCGGCGTCTTCGGCCGCGCGGCGCTTGCTCGAGCTTTGGCGTTCGATATCGCCCTCTTCATCGGGAGGCTTAAGCCCATGCTCCCCCGGCACGCCGATCACGGTCGCAATCAGCGGCGCCCAGCCATGATCAGTTTGGATCTCGTCGAAACTCAGTAGCAGGCGAGTGTGCAGGCCGTTTTCCACAGCACTCACATGACCTTTGACCTTCTTACCCCGCGAAATCATGGTGCCATCGGGAGCAAGCAGGTCCTCCGCTAATTTTGCTTTAAAGCGCTGGGCGGGTTGCAGCCGGCTGGTGTCTAGCTTGTCGTCGAGACGGATCAAAAACGTAGTTCCGTCAGCAATCGTGCGCCGCGGTGGGAGCGAACTCGCCTCCTGGGACCGCAAAGACAGAGTGGCCGACATCAAAGCCAAAGCACACAGCAAGTAAGCGCGAGGACGAATCATCGCAGGAACCTCAAGTAGGGAAGTTGAAGTCGTGACCGCTTCTGAATTGGTTGGATGTGTGCCGCCAGCAAAGTGCTGCCTGGCGAATGGGCCTGAATTAGCGTTCTGAGATTGGCGCGCGAGGTTAAGAAGAGTTTTTCGCCGCCGTAGAGTAGGAAAAGCGAGGAATCTGGGCTTCGATGTCTTTGCGCAGGTCTGCCCAGATGTTTTCCGACATAGTCAGGAAAACCTTGACCACCTCGGGATCGAACTGCCGGCCCGACCAGGTCTCGATCTCTTTGCGGGCGGCTTGGAGGGTTTGCGCAGGACGATAAGGGCGATCGGAGGTGATGGCATCGAGGGTGTCGGCCACCGAGAACATGCGGGCTCCGAGAGGAATCTGATTTCCCTTCAGACCGCGCGGATAGCCGGATCCATCGTAGCGTTCCTGGTGGGAATAAACAATCTCCGCCGCCTCGGTTAAGAATGGAATTCTCTTGAGGATCTGGTAGCCGTGATAACAGTGCTCGCGCATGATGGTGATCTCATCCGGTGTCAATGCCGCCGGCTTGTTCAGGATTTTATCGGGAATTGCCATCTTGCCGATGTCGTGCAGAAATGCCCCGCGCGCGATCACGTCGATTTGATTCTTGGGCAAACCCATGGCGCGAGCGATGGCGATGGTGAACGCCGTAACTCGCTGGCAGTGGCCTTCCGTCTCCCTGTCTCTCAGGTCGAGGGCGCCCCCCAGTGCTTCCAGAGTGATGTCATAGGAGCGCTCCAGATCAGCCATGGTTTGCTTCAACTGTTGAGTGCGGGCGTCGACCAGTGATTCGAGATTCGTCTGATAGGCCCGATTCTCCAGCTTGAGGCGCCGGTTCTCGAGCGCCCGGCGCACCGTGGCCAGGAGCTGCTCGCGCTCGAAGGGCTTCAGCAGATAATCGTAAGCGCCATTTCGCAAGGCATCCAGAGCAACCGATATGTCGTGAACCGCGGTCACCATGACCACGGGCATATCGGGGAACTTTTCCTTGGTGCGTTCCAAGAGGGCGATCCCATCGAGATCAGCCATCATCAAGTCGGACAGCATGAGCTCGAATTCTTCGCCTGACTCGAGCAAAGCCAACGCCTCCAGGCCGGAAGCTGCCTGACGGCACTGGTAGTTGGCGATGGTAAGCATGGAGGACACAATCTCGCGAATGGTCTCTTCGTCATCGACAACCAGGATGCGGTCGGCAGGCATCGGATGCTTAAGTGTACGGCCAATTCTATCGCAGTTCAGAGATTCCGAAAGTAACCATAAGGGGCGGGAAAGCCCATTGGTAACGGGGCCAGGCGTGCTATTAAAGGAAACGAGCGCTTGGCCCTGTTTGCTATGAATATTTCGATTTTGTGTGCCTGGCACGCGGTCGGGGACATCACTGTCCCCCGGTTGATGGCACAGGAGTCGGCTGCCTTGATCATGCTGGCGGCTAGCCTGCTGGTCTTCCGGACTTTTCGCGAGCGCTACCTTTTGCTGTGGATCTTGGGCTGGCTGGCCAGCTTCGTGTCCCGCTGGACTCTGCGCGGACAAGACACCAGCACTCCGCCGCACTATCTGACGGCGATTTCGCACGCCGAGTTTGTTCTGGCGGTCTGCCTGTTCGCGGCAGCAGTGTTTATCTATACCCACGCCCGCAAGTTGCTGTTGCCATTGGTGCTGATTTCGTTCACGATCATTGGCCTCGCCGTCTCCCGCGCCCTGTTGTGGCCCGACTCAATCACCCTGCGCGCAGCTCTGGAGGTTTCCTATCGGCTTATCGCGTTTAGTGCGGCCTTCCAGTTGATTCGCTTTCGCTGGGCGAGATGGGAAATCGGACCCTGGCTGCTGAGTGCGAGCCTGCTGTTGCTCCATCTCAAATGGGAACCGGTTAGCGTGCACTTCCCGCCAGGTTCCGCGCTGATCACAAATCTTCTACTGGGACTGAGCATGCTGTTGGTGGTGTTCGACGACTACAAGATGCGCACCCGGCGTCTGGGAGTCATCAACGCGCTAACCACTAGCATTACGCGCGCGCAACAGCATGGCCCCATGATGGTCACTGCTCTGGAAGAGCTTAAGGGGTTGATGTGTGCCAAGGCGGCCTGGTTCCGTCTGCTCGAGGGCGACAGGATGGTAATGGCGCAGCAGATCGGACTTTCCCAGGACTTTCTGCGCGATCGCAGTTCGGTTCCCAAAGACGAGACTCTGGGGCGGGCCTTAAAAGAAGGCGAACCGACCGTGGTCAAAACCAGCGCTGCGGGTGACGCGATCAGGCCGTATCTCAAGAAAGAGCGTTTTCACCACGTGGTTATAGTGCCCGTGCTGGGCAAAAAATCGGTGATCGGAACTCTGTCGCTGGGCAGCCGCCACCGTCTCTCCTATGCCCCAGAGGACATGGAGTTTCTCACCACAAGTGCCCACCAATTGGGGCTGGCCTTTGAGAACCTGCGTCTAGTGGAACAGATTCTGCGCTCCCATCGCCAATGGACAAATACTTTTGATTCCATTCATGACTTTGTCCTGCTGCACGACTCCGAATTCCGGGTGATGAAGGCGAACCACGCCCTGTTGCAGCGTTTGGGCCAGGCGCCCGCAGATGTCGTGGGACAACTTTGCGAACAGGTGCTTCCCCGTGTGCGTAGCGAGTGGAAGGGATGTCCCTACTGCCACGGCGCGGAAGAGGGCTTTTACGAGGGCGACGATCCCTGTTTCGGTGGTTTCTCCATGATTTCGACCTCTTCGTACACCGACCAGGGAGCCAAGCAGAAAGGAACTATCCATGTAATCCGCGATACCACCGACCGGCGGATGGCAGAGGAAAAGTATCGGCTCCTGTTTGAACAGGTTCAGGAAGGCGTTTTCGTCGCGACGCCGGACGGCAAACTGCTGGATTGCAACGATGCCTTCATTCGCATGCTGGGCTATACCCAGGAAGAACTCGCGGCCCTCAACATCGATTCCGAACTGTATGCCTCGATTGATCAGCGTGACACATTTCGGAGGGAAGTAGAGCTTCACAATTATGTACGCAACTTTGAAGTCACCCTGCGGAAGAAAGACGGCACGCTCCTCACGGCTGTGGAGAGTAGCTTCGCCAGCCGGGATAGCGCCGGCAAAATCGAACGCTATCAGGGTTTCCTGCTGGACATGACAGAGAAGAAGCGCGCCGAAGACGAGATTCGCCGCCGTAATCGCGAACTGAACGCGCTGAATGCCATGGCCGTGATCGCGACCCAGTCCTTCGACTTGGATGAGATTCTGAACCTCACGCTGCGACAGGTCATCTCGCTACTGGGCGCAGAGACTGGATCCATATATCTTTCCGACTCTGACGAAACTACGTTCCGCCGCCGCGCCGGGTGGGGTCAGCGCAGCGTTGATCGGGCGCGCTTTTTCGAGATCAAGATCGTTGACTTTGGCGATCTGGTCACGCGCTCGCGGACCGAGGTGATCACGGCGGAATATCTCCCGCATCTACCTGCTCTTGTAGCCGACTTTATTCGCGCCGACGGCCTGGCTTCCTGGATCTGGGTGCTGTTGTGGGGCAAAGACAAGCCCATGGGCATTATGGGCATCAGCAGCCGCGAGAGCCGCGAGTACACCAGCAATGACGAGAATCTGCTGGTGGCCATCGGCCGCCAGTTGTCGACCACAATTGAGAAAGTTCGGCTTTATGAAGAAACCTGCCGCGCCTATGAAGACCTGCGCCGCACTCAGGAACAGTTGTTGCAGAGCGAAAAAATGTCGGCGGTGGGGCAGCTGATTGCTGGTGTTGCTCATGAACTCAATAATCCCCTCACGGCCATCCTGGGCTATGCGCAACTCCTGGAGAGCGAAGGGCTGGGAGAGCGCGCCGCAGATTTCGTGAGCAAACTTTTCAAGCAAGCCCAGCGTACGCATCGAGTGGTGCAGAACCTGCTTTCCTTCGCCCGCCAGCGGAAGCCGCATCGGCAGGAAATCGACGTGTGCAGGGTATTGGAAGAGACGCTGACGCTGCGCGACTACGACTTGAAGGTGAATGATATTAAGTTGGAACGCGAAATTGCGTCCGACGTCCCTGCCGTAACCGCCGATTCGCACCAACTGGAGCAGGTATTTCTCAATCTCATTAACAACGCCGTGGACGCCATGCTGGAAGCGGGTCAAGGTGGCGTGCTGAAAGTGCGGGTTTACTTGCGTGAAGGCAAAGTGCACATTGAATTCGCGGACTCGGGGCCAGGCATTAAAGAGCCGAACCGCATCTTTGATCCCTTCTACACCACCAAGAGCGTGGGCAAAGGCACCGGACTGGGCCTGAGTATCTGCTATGGCATCATCAAGGAGCACGGTGGTGAAATTTCCGCTCGCAACCGCAAAGAAGGAGGAGCGATCATCGAAGTATCCTTGCCGTCTGCCGGATGCAGCGTATCTCCTGAGACAGCTCTCCCTGCGCCCCGCGCCGACTTTGCGATCGAGGGCCGCATTCTCCTGGTCGAGGATGAGGAGGCGGTATTGGAGTTTGAGCGCGACGTGCTAGCTGGTGCCGGCGCGCAAGTGGTCACGTTAATGAATGGAGAACAAGTGAAGGCGCGGCTCCTAAGCGAGACCTTCGATGCGCTCATTATTGATGGCAAGATGCCCGGCGGTTGGAATGCCCCTGAGGTGTATCGCTGGATTGCTGAGAAATGCCCTGGATTGGAGAAACATCTGCTGTTCACCTTTTCTGCCGTCGCCGAACCGGAGACCCGCGCGTTTCTGCATCGGAACAACCTTCCCTATTTGGTGAAGCCGTTCGAAGTCGCCGACCTCATTTCCCAGGCACGGCGTCTCTTGCAAAAGAGTCGTGCAACCGCCGCTGGCTAGGATCTGAAACTTACAGACTTTCCTTCAGCGTCCGCGCAAATTCGCGAAGTGCGCTTTCATTCCTCCGATACCACATCCATTGGCCGAGCTTCCTGGCTTCCACCAGCCCCGCTTTTTTCAGGATCGACATATGGTGAGAAATGGTGGGCTGAGACAGCCGAATCCTCTGTTCGATGTCAGAAGCGCACAGCCCGATGTCTTTGTCGAGGGAGCATCCTCCGCGTTCCTTTAGCGCCGCTAGAATTCGCCTGCGGGTAGGGTCAGCGACAGCGTGTAACATACGGTTTAGTTCGGGCTCGGGGTTGTTCATAGCTGGCTAGAATGAGCAGAAAATTGATGAATGTCAATATGCGAACGTCGGGCGTCGGACCTCGGACGTCAGCTAGTTCTGAGTAGGGAGGTAAGAATTCGGAGGTAAGAATTCGGTGCTCTTTGAAGGCAAAGATCGCAGGGAACTTGAGAAGCTGGTGAAGCAGGAGGGCCGACTGCCTCCCGGCCAGTCAGTCACGCTGAAGTGGCCTGTCCTGCACTATGGTTCAGTGCCAAGCTTCGATCCCAAAACCTGGGATTTCCGGGTCTACGGCTTGGTGCAGTCTCCCCTGACGCTTACATGGGACGAATTCAATGCCTTGCCCAAGGTGCAGCGCACCAGCGATTTTCATTGCGTCACGCGCTGGAGCCGGTTTGACAACCGCTGGGAAGGTGTCGCGTTTCGAGAGGTGCTGAAACGAGTTCGTCCCACCAAGGAAGCTGCTTACGTCCTGGTGCACGCCGAGCAGGGATACACTGCCAACGTTCCTTTGGCGGACCTGGACCGCGATGGAGTACTGCTGGCCACGCATCACGACGGACAACCGCTGGAGCCTGATCATGGCTACCCTCTGCGCTTGATCGTTCCCCATCTCTACTCCTGGAAGTCAGTCAAGTGGGTTCGCGGCCTGGAGTTCCTGGATCACGATGTGCCCGGATTCTGGGAGCAGAACGGCTACAACATGTACGGCGATCCTTGGAAGGAACAGAGGTTCAGTCAGGATTGAGAGCAAGGCAGGCTTCAGACGTCCGACTTCAGACCTCGGACTTCAGACTGCTCCCTTGGCCCTCCAGATTCAGGTTGTCGAAGCGTCTTCCAACCGACTGGAACCAAGAGGAACGCGCTTATCGCCTGAAGGAGGTGTGACGCCAGACCTCGGACCTCACTTCTTCAAGATCGGGTTATAGCCGTCACCTACCAACTTGGCTCGGGTCGTCTCGGCGTCCTTAACGTCGGCAAAAGGACCAACCTGTACGTGGAATAATTTGTCCGCCGGCGTGTTGTTCGCGAATGCAGCATATTGCTTTTTCTTCAAAGCGCCCACCAGCGCTTCCGCATCTTCCTGTTTGCGCACGGCGGCAACCTGGACGTAATACCCATTCAGCGGCGGAGCAACCGCGGAGTCGGATGCCGTCTTGCCGTCGGGAGAGTTGTCAGCGCCCGAGTCTTTCCCAACAGCATCGTTGCTTGCCGATTGGGCGCCGCTATCCTTCTGCTTCTGTCCAACTGACTTGAAGTACGCCACGTCGGGAGAAGCGTTGCTGCCGGTTGATTTGACTGCCGAAGGACGCCCACTAGCCGCAGGAGCGGGAGCCGGCGAAAGATCGCCGCTTACCTTTACGGAATTCTTACCGAGCGAGAATCCCATCCCAAAAAATACGGCACAGAGAGCCACCAGTCCGAAAAAGAAGGCCAGCATCTTCCCCGTACCTAGCGTGATTTCCGTGTCTTGAGAAGCAGCCATCGCTTATTTCGACCTCGTTTCGATTCCGATTGGGGGAGAGATATCAACCCCTGGGGCCGTCTCCATCAGACTTACCCATCAACTTCTGAAGGCCAGAGAAGAAATCAACTGGAACGGGAAAGACCACGGTGGTGTTCTTCTCCACGCCGATTTCCGTCAAAGTTTGTAAATAACGCAACTGCACGCTGACTGGTTCGGTGGCCAACAGCTTGGCCGCGTCGACCAGACGCTGCGCCGCCGAAAACTCACCTTCCGCGTGGATGATCTTGGAACGCTTTTCGCGCTCCGCCTCGGCTTGTTTCGCCATAGCACGCAACATGGATTCCGGCATATCCACTTGCTTGACCTCAACGTTGGCTACTTTCACGCCCCACGGCGCGGTGTGGGTGTCCAGAATGCTCTGCAGACGCAAATTGATCTTGTCACGGTGAGCAAGCAATTCATCAAGCTCTTGTTCGCCGAGAACGGAGCGCAGAGTAGTCTGCGCGAATTGCGAAGTCTGGTAAACGTAGTTGGAAACCTCAACCACAGCCTTGCGAGGCTCAATCACGCGCAGGAAAATGACGGCGTTAACCTTCAGCGTGACATTGTCGCGAGTGATGATGTCCTGCGGGGGGACTTCCAGTGCTTCCTGACGGAGCGAGACGCGAACCATGCGATCGATGGGGGCGAAGACAAAGATGAGGCCAGGTCCCTTGGCCTCCGGTAGCAAACGCCCGAGACGAAATATCACACCGCGTTCGTACTCCGCCAGAATCTTAATTGAACTCAGGAGATACAGAACTGCGATGATGATGGCGACGGTAGTAAATCCGAATCCAAGCTCCATCTAGGCCTCCGCGCCCGGTCGTCAGGAACGCTGCTGCGGATTCTATCGCAATTCCTTGCGCTGGTGAGCCATTTCACGGTTGCCTGGGGTTGTCTCGCCAGATGCGGCATGTATCAGGCATGTGCGATCAGACGAGGGTCGCTGCGGGACTACGTTGCATGGACGGAACCGGATCAACCTGTAATTGCAGTCCGTCCACTCTCCGAACCACGATCGTTTGGCCGGCCGCCAGATCAGTCGAGGCGACGGCGTCCCAAAGCTCGCCATGGACAAACACTTTTCCCTGAGGCGACAGCGCCGTCTGCGCTGTTCCGATTTCTCCAACCAATCCCTGCGCGCCAGTCACTACCTTATTAGCCCGCGCCTTCAGCGCGATGCTCATCAGGAAAACCGTGACGAGTCCCAGCGGAATACTGACCGCGAGCGCGGTAAGCAGGTGGACCCGCATCTCCGGAATGGGCGCGTCCACCAGAAGCAACGCGCCCAGAACCATGGTGACAATTCCGCCGATGGCCAACACGCCGTGAGCGGCGAACTTCGCTTCCAGTGCAAAGAGAGCGAATGAGGAAAGTATAAGAACCACGGCAGCAAAGCGGACGGGAAGAAGATTGAGGGCGAAGATCGCCAGCAGGATGAAAACGACTCCTACGGTTCCTGGTACGACTGCCCCCGGATGATTGAATTCGGCGTAGAGCGCCAACGCGCCGATGGCGAGCAGTATGAATGCGATGTTCGGATCCATGATGAAGCCGAGAATTTTCTCTTTGAGAGTCAGGTTATAGTCCAGAATGGGCTGGCCCACGAGATTAAGGGTCGCCGTCTGACCGTTGAAGCGCTTCAGCGTTTTGCCCTGCATTTGTTGGAACAGGTCTTGCTCGCTGGAGGCGACGTAGTCAATGAGGTGCTGGGAGAGCGCCTCCTGGTCAGTGAAAGACTTGGACTGCCGTACCGCGCTCTCGGCCACTTCGATGTTGCGGCCGCGCTTGGAGACCACAGAGCGCAACAGGGCCGCGGTGTCGTTCTCCAACTTTTCCTTCATTACGTCGTCCATCTTGCCGCCGCCCAGAGTAACCGGGTGGGCCGCCCCGGCATTTGTTCCCGGCGTCATCGCCGCCACATCGGCGCTTTCAAGGATGAAAAATCCTGCAGACGCGGCACGGCTGCCGCTCGGTGTGACGAAGATGATCACCGGAACCGGTGACGCGAGAATTTTCTCGATGATGTCGCGAGTGGCATCCAGCAGCCCGCCCGGCGTGCTTAATTCGATCAGCACTGCCTGGTCTTTATTGCGGGCCGCTTCATCGAGGGCGCGACCGATGTATTCATCGGTGATGGGATGGATGGTGTCCTTCACCACGATCTTCAGCACTTCAGCGGAAGACGGGGCAGAGAAGACGCACAGCAGCAGTCCAGCCAGCAAGCCGTAAAACGTTAGCAAAATGATTTTCTGTCTCATGAGTTGAGCGCAGCAGCGCGCTTTCTGTGCCCGCTTAATCTCTATTGTCTCTCAAATCGACCGGAAGCAGCATGAAAAGCGCCTCTGTATTAGGCGGGGTATTGGCTCTCGAAACAACTTTGCTAACTTCCGGACAGTGCCGATGTCGCTGTGCCGGATTGTTAGCGACGCAAGTACCATGGAATATTAATCACGGTAATTCGCTCATTACCGCGGACCAACAACAGCGCCTTCAACGCAGAGGAGCGATTGTTGTGCAGCAAAATATAGTACCAGCGCTTTTCCACTAATTCGGGCACAAGCACAGCCACATGCCGTCCGGGGTTCTCTCTCTCCAAACGCAAAGCATAATCGACAATGGGCCTCACCACAAACCGGTAGGGTGACTTGAGCAGCACCAGCTCAGGCACGGGAAGGCCCGCATTTTTAGCTGGCATTTCCACTAGTTGCGCCCATTGTTGGCATAGGCTCTCGGCTTCTTCTCCGCACTCGACGTGCAAGATCTGGATTTCATCGGACATGTTCCAGGCGAATCGGAGCGCCTTCTCCGACACAACGCTCCAATGCTCAATCGGAAGCAACACAATGGGCGAAGACAGATCGTGAGTACTGACGCCGGTATCCTTGCGTGTCTGACGCTCTACTTTCTTGTAATGCCGCTTTACGCTCCGCATCAGCAGGATCAGGGCAGGGATCATGACTAAAGTGATCCAGGCGCCTTGGGTGAACTTGGCCACCAGCACCACCGCGACGGTGATCGCTGTAGCGATCGCGCCCAGGCCATTCACGAACATGCTCTTTGCCGCGCCTGCTCCACCTGTTCTTCTCCAATGAACCACCATGCCTGCTTGGGACAACGTAAAGGCGAGGAATGCGCCAACTGCGTAGAGCGGGATCAGCCGGTCGGTGACTCCACCGAAAATCGTCAACAAAATCGCGGTGAGGATGGCGAGAGCATAGACCCCCTCAGCAAAGACCAGGCGCCGTCCTCGCAAAGTGAGAGGGTGAGGCAGAAAGGCATTAAGAGCAATGGCCCGGGAAAGGCGTGGGAAGTCGGCAAACGCGGTGTTAGCCGAGAGTGACAGAACGACCAGAATCGATCCGATGCCAACCCAATAAAATGCGCCCTTGCCCGTGATTGCCGCCAATAATTGAGAAAGCACGCTTTGATAACCCGGCTCCCCAGGAGCCGTGGCGCCAACTCCATAAACCGGCGCAAGGTAGGCGACGCCCGCCAGCATGACCATGAGGATGCCGATGATGATGGTGAGAGTCAATCGCGCATATTTATCGGTCGGCTCTTTAAAGGCCATTACCCCGTTGCTGACCGCCTCGACGCCTGTCATAGCGGTACAACCACTCGCGAATGCCCGAAGCAGAAGCCAGACACCGACGCCGGCAGAGGCAGACATTAATTTCGGCGGCGCTACGACTGGCACTGGATGGCCGCTCGCGGCAATTGTCTTGACCAGACCAATTGCAATCATTCCCAGAAGACAGATGACGAAAAGATAGGTAGGGACCAGAAATAGTGCCCCAGTCTCGCGGATTCCTCGCAGATTGACCAGCGTAAGGGTTGCCAGGATCCCCAAGCAAATGACCAGCGTATGGGATTGCAGTGAAGGCACAGCTGAGACCAGCGCTCCGACTCCAGCCGAGATTCCGACCGCGGCTGTAAGTATGTAATCGACCATGAGCGCAGCCGCCGCAAGCAGTCCTGCCCACTCGCCGAGGTTCTCACTCGCCACGGTGTACGAGCCACCGCCCTGAGGATAGGCGACGATAGTCTGGCGGTAGGAGAAATATACGATCGCCAACAGCGCCACGATGCTAAGGCTAATCGGCCAGATATACGCGACCCCGGCCATGCCCAGCGGTATTAACAATGTGAGTGCGGCCTCTGGGCCATAAGCCGCCGAACTTAGCGCATCAAGGCCGAAGATCGGAATGCCCTTGCCAGGACCAATCCGCTCGGCTTTCTCCTCCTCAGTGGCTAGAGGGCGTCCCAGGAGCAGGTCAGCAAGGCTCATCGCATGATTCTACTTGAGCGAACGAGTTGACTTAGAAGTGAGGCTTTCCTACATTCAAATGTGAGGCGTTCGACAATGTATTTTTCATGGGCGGAGGTCATTCCGATGAAGAGAGCGTTACTGGCTAGTTTCGTGGCGCTTTCGGCAGGAATGTTAGCCCAGAATATTATTCCTGCCGGAACTGTCCTTCCGGTTCGCTTGAGTTGTTCGTTGGATTCCCAGCACAGCACGCCTGGACAAATCATCAGTGCAAAGACCATGCAGGACGTCCCGTTGGGAGGAGGGGCAAAAATCCCCGCTGGGGCGAAGGTGTTCGGTCGTGTCATCGATGTCGTCCACTCTCAGGGTGGACGCGGGGCCAGGATCGTGTTCCGCTTCGATACGCTGGCGTTTTCGCATCGGACAATCCCGCTGAGGACAGATCTGAGGGCCTTGGCATCCATCATGGAGGTGCACGACGCCGAAGTGCCAACATCGGGGCCTGATCGCGGAACTTCTTCGAATGCTTGGACCACGGTTCAAGTTGGGGGCGACGTTGTCTACCGGGGAGGCGGGCCGGTTATGCATGGCGCGAACATCGTCGGAAAGCCAGTGTTTGACGGAGTATTGGTTAAAGTGAATTCCCGACCGGGTACAAGGTGCAGGGGGGCGGTTGAGGGAAACGATCAACCGCAAGCTCTCTGGGTGTTCTCCTCAGATGCGTGCGGCGTATACGGGTTTGCAGATCTTACCGTTGCTCACGCGGGGCGAACCGAACCTGCCGGCGAAATCGTGCTCAGCACCAATCAGACCAGGCTGCATGTGCCAAGCGGCAGCGGAATGCTATTGCGCGTGCAGCGCTGAATGGTGACGATCATGCTGCCTGGATCTTTCTAAGCACGATGGGGCCACGCAGTGACGGGCTGCTATGCGCTTTTCCGCCCAACCGTCTGATTATGCTCTTCCGACTGCAGATCATTCCAACTCGGCAGTTGAGTACTGCCGGTGATCAGACGAGCGCCGCGTTCGTAGGTGAAATATGCCCATGCCCATTGGATCAGAACAATGATCCGGTTCCGGAAACCGATCAGGAAGAAGATGTGGACGAACAGCCAGGAAAGCCACGCCAGGAATCCGGAAATATGAACTTTGCCGAACTGCGCCACTGCTGCGGCTCGTCCAATCGTGGCCAGACTACCCTTGTCCAGGTAGTGAAAATCCTGTCGCGGATTTCCCTGCAATTCGCGTGCGATGTTCTCTGCAGTTGCTTTACCTTGCTGCATGGCGACTGGCGCCAAACCGGGTAACGGATTGCCATTTTTGTCCTTCAAGCTGGCGAGGTCACCGATGACGAAGACCTCGGGATGCCCCGGCAGACTCAAGTCAGGATTGACCAAGACCCGTCCCGCGCGATCGACGGGAGCGCCCAGTTTCTTCCCGAGAGGTGAAGCGGCCACGCCCGCGGCCCAGAGAATAACCGCTGCGGGCAGGCGGGTTTGGCTGGTAATCACTGCGGCGGGCTCAATCCCCGTAACCATTGCGGAGGTGTGTACTTCTACTCCTAGATGACGAAGCTGCTCTTCAGCGCTCCGCGAAAGGTCCTCGGGATAGGCAGGCAGAACCCGGGGACCGCCCTCGAGCAACAAGATTCGCGTGCGTTCCGGATCGATGGAATGGAATTCGTTTACCAGCGCACGACGCGCTATTTCCGCCAATGTTCCTGCCAGCTCCACTCCGGTGGGCCCACCTCCGACGACCACGAAATTTAGTTGCACCTGCTCGCCGCTCTCAGCAGCCTGGCGCTCGGCCAGTTCAAAGGCCAGCAGGACCCGCCGCCGGATTTCCAGCGCGTCCTCAATAGTCTTCAAGCCCGTAGCGAAGGGCTCCCACTCATCGTGCCCAAAGTAGGCATGACTCGCGCCTGCCGCCACGATTAAGTAGTCGTAGGGAATGTTTGCGTCGACCAGTCTTACCACTCGCCGCGACACGTCGACGTCCTCCACTTCACCCATCAGGATTCGAACGTTGCTCTGTCCGCGGAGAATCCAGCGAATGGGGGCAGCGATTTCTCCGGGAGACAGTCCAGCGGTGGCGACTTGATAGAGCAGGGGCTGAAATGTGTGATAATTCCGCCGGTCGATGAGTGTGACTTGCACCGCGCTTGTTGCCAGCTTCCGCGCGGCAATTAACCCGCCGAAACCGGCGCCGACGATGACCACCCGAGGTACAGTCTTGCTGTCCATAAGCTCCTACTCTATAAGATTCGGCTGCGCGCCTACGGCCTCGGAAAGTTTTGACGAAGGCGCGAGATCGGTCGGCTGCTTTTCTGGTGAAATCGAGTACCATGGCAGCGGATCAGGAATCTCCCATTTGGAAACTAATCCATCGAAAGTCGCGGCGCCTCTCCCCGTCTGGCTCCGCCTCTCAGTCCCCTCGGTCGCAGACCTGATTTTCATACTTCTGTTGACGGCGATGACCTATGGCGCGATGGCTCCGCGTTTGCTGGGAGATGCCAGCATCGGGTGGCACATCCGCAACGGGCAGCAGATGTTGCTCACCCATTCTATTACTCGCGCCGACTCATTCTCAGTCACCAAGAGCGGACAGCGCTGGTATGCCTGGGAATGGCTCTATGACGTAGTAATTGCGGGCATCCACAACCGAATGGGACTGGACGGCGTCGTGTTCTTCACAGCGCTCGTGATCGCTAGCACGTTCGCGTTGACCTTTCGCGTGTCTTTTGCTCGTGGAGCCCGTCTGCCAGTTGCCGTTGTGTTTCTTATTCTTTCAATAGGGGCTTCGACTATTCATTGCTTGGCACGCCCGCATGTGTTGAGCTGGCTGCTAGCTGTGATCTGCTTTCAGATCTTGGATGGCGCGGAAGAGGGAGACGGCGAAAACGCGCGATCCAATCACTTGTTCTGGTTGCCGATCCTCTCACTGGTGTGGGTCAATGTACACGGCGGATTTCTCCTGGGATTCACTTTGCTCGGCATCTATCTCGTGAGCGGCCTCATTGAGTACGCGCGAAGCCGCGGCCCGAACCGGCAAAGAATTGGAAAATCACTCAAGAAGCTGAGTGTTGTTAGCTTGATCTCGGCACTGGCTAGCTTCGTGAATCCCTACGGCTACCACTTGCACGTTCACATTTATCAATATCTCTCCGACCCGTGGCTGATGAGTCATATCGACGAGTTCCACTCGCCGAACTTTCACGGGGTGGCACAGGAGTGCTTCGCAATACTATTGTTGGTTACGATTGTGGCCTTGGCCAGTGCGCGACAAAAGCTGCGGCTCTCGCATTTGTTCGTGGTTATCTTCGCCACTTACAGCGGTCTCTACGCGTCGCGCAATTTGCCAGTGTCATCCATTCTTCTGACCTTGATCGTGGCGCCCCTACTCTCGGACACGGCCGCAGCAGCCGGCACAAATCTTGAACTCCCCGCGCGGGTGCGAAACCTCTTTGCCCGCTGTGAGTCTTTTGCGGCACGCATGGGTTCAATCGAATGCCAATTCCGCGGCCACATTTGGCCCACAGCCGCGGTCGTCCTCGGGCTCTTGGTATGTTGGCAGCAAGGCAAACTGGGATCGCGCACGCTAATGAACGCGCATTTCGACGATCACCACTTTCCGGTACAAGCTGCGGACCTGATCGTCCAGCGAGGCATTCGGGATCCGATTTTCTGTCCGGATACCTGGGGCGGGTATTTGATCTATCGCCTCTATCCGGAAACCAAGGTCTTCGTAGACGACCGCCACGACTTCTATGGGTCCGAATTCTTAAAGGATTACTTGAAGACAATTGGAGTCGCGCCTGACTGGGACGCAATGTTGAATAACAGACGGGTCAACCGGGTGCTGGTTCCGTCGGAGTCTTCGCTAGCCAACATGTTGAAGTTAACGGGGCAGTGGACAGTGATCCATGAGAACGAAACCGCTGTGCTGTTTCAGCGAAACACGCCGATCTAGCTCACGCTGAAACGATAGATTATGTTTCTTTCATTGTAGAATCGGGAAAAGAAATCTTTATGTTTATGCGGCAGAGAAGCGCGATCTTGCTTTTGGCAAGCATGCTGGTCTTGCTGCATTCTGGCTATGCGCGCAAGCACGAGCACTTCGGGGACGGATTCTCCATTGACCTGAACCACCCTTACGACGAGGTGGAGAAGGTAGTCCAGGAAGTAGCGAATAATGGAACGATCCAGGGAACATTTGAATACAAGGGAACTCGCGATCTTGATGGGGCGCAGGCGGTGAAGAGCACACGCGCTTTTCCAACTTGGACCGGAGGGGGAAGAGTTCTGTATAAGCAACGGCCCAATACGTTGGCCCCCGAAAACTTCTATGCCACCGAGGATAGCGGCACTGTGGTGGTGCGTTACGTGGTACAACCCATCGGGCCGAACAGCACCCGGCTGAGAATTGACGCGCTTTTCGACGCTGACACGCATCACGGCCCTCATCCTTCGAATGGTCAAGTGGAGAATAAGGAGTTCGAAGTTATTTCAGGCAAGATCGAAGATCTTGAGGAACAACACAAAAAGCAGCAACAGGAAGCCGTGCTGGAACAGCAGCAAGAAAAATTGGAGCAGCTGCAAGCGGATCTTGATCAGGAGAACGACAAACTGAATGCGGCAACCGCCAAGGAGCAAGAACTTCGGAAGCAGGTGGAAGGTCGGCAGAGTGCTGCTGGAGTACCGGTGAGGACGGTCAGCGCGGACTTGAAGGCTGAACCGTATAACGAATCCAAAACGGTGCGGGTACTTTCGCAGGGAGAAATCGTCACGGTGCTTCTGCGAACCAGTAGTTGGTATCGAGTTCGGGCGGCTGACGGAGCCCAAGGGTGGGTCTATCGGCTGATGCTGGAAGCGACACGATGAGGATGGGGGTTTCCAGTACGTTCGTCGGAATCCTGGTCGTTATCTCCAGCATCGCTTTCGCTGCGGAAAACTCCGGTAGGAGGCAAGAACGCGAGTATCCGTTTCCGCTACCGGCTGTAAGACAAGCGCTGCAGCAACTCAGTGCCTACACGGGCAGCCGATTGCCCACCCTAGACGGATTCATCACAACCGTCCGCGCCGATCTGGGTCACTACGAGCGCCCGTACTATGAATACAAGATAGAACTGATGCCCAGCGCCGCGGATCGAACTACAGTTCGATTGAAGGCCAATGTTTCGGCTTGGTATTCTGATGCTCAGAGCGGGGAATCAGGATATATCGCTTTCGAATCGAACGGCCGACTGGAAAACGATCTTCTGGACCGCCTGAATGAACTTCTAACCAAGAATAAATCTAAAATCGCGACCGATCCAGGTCTTGTGGCCCAGCAGATAGCGGACGTGCGACAGAAGCGCCTGGAGGCGGAGCAACGCGTATCGGAACTAGAAACGCAGTTGCAGGCGCCGCAGGTTCCAGTCGGTCAAAATAGCCCAACCGAAATTGTCTCTGTGGTCAAAGTACCGGTTCCCATCTTCAACGCTCCGGAAGAACATGCCTCAGTGCTGTTGCGGGCGCAGTCCGAGGATGAGTTCGAGGTGCTCGAACATCGCGGGGCGTGGCTGCGAGTGAAGTTGGGCGAGACCGGCAGCGGCTGGTTGAAACGCGCGCAGGTGCAGGCGAATCTTGGAGCAGGATCCGGTGACTTGCCGACCAGCGACAAAGCGGAGGCCGATGCTTTCGCCGTGATTCGCGAGATGGTTTCTCCTTTTTCCGGTGACTGGACGCGGCTGAACGGCAAGCAAGCCCTTTATTTGTGGGCACGGCCTGAGGGTTCGATTCGTGACGTGGCAGTAGGACAGAAACTGAAGTTCGTGGAACGGATATTCAAAGAGCGCTACCGCGAAGTAACCCATAGCTCACAGAATCCGGTAGACGGCGTTGTGGTCATCTTTCTGGATAAGCGTGGCGGTGTCGCGGCGGCAACCCTAGAAGACATCGCGCACTGGGCGGCCGGAAACCTTAGCCACACAGCCTTCCTGAAGAAATGCTCTCTGGATCCGCCAGGCGCTTTTGAAAATGCTGGCAACGGCGTGAAGGCTTCAGTTCCGTGACAGGCTTCGGATGTGGAGAGTTCGATCCGGCTTCTTTACTCAGTTGGAGAACGATCGGGCACATCGAAACCGTACGTCCTCAACAGCTGATCAATGGCCGGCGTCTTGATGAACGATAAAAATTGCAGTGCCGTATGCTTGTTTGTTGATGACCTAAGAATCACGCATGCCTGTTCGATGGGCGGATATTCAACAGCAGGAACCTCAGCGTAACGGCCTTTGTCCTTCATGTTCGGAGATAAAGCGAGCGACAACGCCACGATGGCTACATCAGCCGAGCCCGAGACAACGAACGCCGCGGTTTGTGAAATGTTCTCTCCAAGCACGAGCTTATCTTTGACTTCGTCATAGATGTTCTTCTTTTGCATCGCGGCGACCGCAGCTTGCCCGTAAGGCGCGTGCTGTGGGTTTGCAATGGCGATTTTCTTGATTGAAGGGTTCAACAGAGCCTGGAGACCAGAACTCAGGTCGAGCTTTGAGTCGTTCGGCACCCAAATAACAATTTTGCCTTTTGCGTACTGGTAGTAGCTCCCCAGCTGGGTCAAACCGGCCTCTTCCAGCTTCTTCGCGTAATCCAAATTGGCAGAGAAAAACATGTCAAAAGGCGCACCATTCTGAATTTGCTGGAAGAAGTTCCCTGACGAACCGTAGATAAGCTTCACGCTCTTTCCCGTTTCTTTTTGGAATCGGGCGGCGATATCTTGCATGGCAAACTGAAGGTCGGCCGCGGCGGCCACAGTTATCTCTTGGGCGGCACAGAACCGCGGAGGAAGAATGGATCCGACCGCTAGAAACGCTATTAGTCCCAGTTTTCGGACTATCATGCGCAAGCTCCCTACGGGTTTATAATCGAGGACATGCCAATCTCAGCCAGAAACAAGTTGCGTGGGAAGATCGAAGAAATTCAGTTGGGTGACATCATGGCCCACGTGGTCGTGCGCGTGGGTGACAATCTGATTGAGAGTGCTATCACCCGGCGCAGCGCCGACGATCTAAAGCTAAAAAAAGGCGACATGGTTACCGCTGTTGTCAAAGCCACCGAGGTAATGATCCAGAAGGATTGATTCGCCTCACTCCACGTTCACAATCTTTAGCGTCGTAACTTGCCTGACCCAGCGGGCCATCCTCTTCTCGTCGGGTATGACGATGCGATATGGCCCTTCCTTCTCATCCAGTGGCTTCCTGTTTCGCAAGAAAGCCAGCACGATCTGTTTATCAGTGAATGCCGGATCTATTTCAGGCAGGGCAATCACGGCACGATAGCCATCGGCAGCTTCTACGAGTAAACAGGAAGCAAGTCGCTTGCCCCGTAGAGATTCCCCCAACCCAATTCCCGCCTTTTCCAGCACAGTCCCGAGCGCAACACCCTCAAACGTGATGGGAGAATCCGAACCGCTAGTCGAGACCTTCCTATGCGGCAGGGCTTCGATGTCTACCCGGGTCAGCACCGTCTGTTTTCCAGGATCTGTTTGAATAACTAGCTGCTGACACTGACCCAGTGCAGCATCCCACATCACAGCAATTAGTAGGAAAAAGAAGAGACGTTTTTTCATGTCAAATACGCAGAATCATCACTTCGGTGGCTTTTATCAGGGCGGCGGCAGTCTGTCCTGGCTTTAGCTGCATTTCCCGCGCGGAACGTGCGGTGATAATCGAGGTGATTTGCTGGTCGCCAATCGAAATTCTAACCTCTGCCATCAGACCGCTAATCTGGACGGCATCGATCCGCCCCACGAGCTGATTCCGTCCACTGACGTGGCGCACCAGTTGCTTGCGCTCCTTCTCCGTTTTGCCTCGCGTTCTGAAGAGAAGCCGATCCAGCTCACTTTGCGGGATGCGGTGATGTCCGCCGGCGGTGCGGATGCTGCGAATCTTCTTCTTGTAAATCCACTGCTTAATCGTCGGGAAGCTGATCCCTAGTTGCAAAGCCGCGTCACGCAGCTTCAGTAACTCTTCGTTCTTCTGTCCGGATTTTCCGTTCCTCTGCATTGGAACGAAATCCTACCGTCACGACACGGTATGGTCAACAAGAACGGCTCCAGCACTGTCCGGCCCTGAGTCGGTAGAATGAGTATACAACTATATGGCATTAGACTGTGAAAACGTATTTAGTGTACACTTCTAAGTCTTTTTACCCACCATTTATTGGAGGCCCAATGAGTAAAGTTCCTCTGTTAGTCGTCACCGTCGTTCTTTGTCTTTCATCAACCTTGACGTTTGCGCAGGACGGATACTTCTCGAACTGGTTTGCCCGAGTGGACAAAACCAAAGATGAGCAGCCTCACTGGGTCACGCCGCTGGCTACAACCACTCCGCGACTGGAGGAAGAATACCGCTACGACCAGTTGTGGCAGGAAAACGCGAAGGGCGTCACCACCAATAACTACGACGGCGGCAAAGGGTTGGAATTGATCCCGTTCGAGAAAGTGGAGGTGATTTTCAATGTGCCTCCTTATCTCATGCACAACGATCCCAAGGTCCGCGATGGATTCGGCGACGTTGCATTTCTGGTGAAATATCGGTTGTTCTCAGAAAACGAGGAGCACGGTAACTACATTCTTACAGCGTTCCTGGGTTGGAGTCTGCCGACGGGGGACCACAAAAATGGAGCGCCGCACGCGGTGATTACGCCGACGATCGCCTACGGAAAAGGGCTGGGGGACTTCGACCTCCAGGGCACCTTCGGGATCGGGCTTCCGGTTGCTGATACCGACATTGTAGGACGAACCTACGTCTGGAATAACGCTTTCCAATACCGGGTGCTTCGGAAGTTCTGGCCTGAAGTTGAGCTCAACTCGACATTCTTTCAGGACGGAAAGAATGATGGGCAGAAGCAGAACTTTGTTACTCCTGGCCTGATCATGGGACGCTTCCGCCTTTGGCGGAGAGTCGGGTTTACGATTGGTGGAGGATATCAGATCGCTACCACCCATTTCCATACTACGAATCACAATGCCATCTTATCTATTCGGTTTCCGTTTTGAGCCCTCGGACAGTTTGTTTTGCGACGAAGATGCCTCGGTGCTTAAGCCCCGGGACAACTACAAAGCCCCGGGGAAGTGTCAAATAGAATGAGACTTCCTAAGGTTATCCCCGATTTTCATGGCCCAGAAGGCTTACGGTGTATAATCCAAACGAGTTACGGTTTAGAGATGGTCTCGCGATGTTTCTAGCGTCATGCCGGGATGTTCGGCGATGTCGGAACTGGCGGGCAATGCTGGTTCTGGTCGCCATTTGTTGTCTATCCGTCAGCCTTGCCACTCGCTACACCCGACTGAACTCCGAGAGCGGCAGCGTAAAGATCGTAAAATCCCAGTCGCCGGATGTTAAGAAGCAACACCTGGTTCGGGACGCCCTGAAATGGACGGCGCCCACTCCCAAATTCACTCTGGTTCCCGCAGTACGGTCCCATGTTCACGTAGTCTCGGCGGTCTTCCTGGCTACCAATCTTTCCTCAGAGAGCTGGCTCTACAACCGGCCTCCTCCCTCCTGCTGACCTTTCCTTGCCATTGAGCCGTAAGTTCTAAGGTTGGTACCCCACACGGGACCACACCTTTTCCACTGGCTGCAGATTTAGCTGCGGAACTAAGTTCATAAAACCGGCATTGATACATCCGGCGCGGCCCCTGCTAAGCAGTTAAGCATTAAGGAGAGAGTCATGAAGTTATGTAGTAGAAGATCCGTCCTAAGCTGTCCGGGCGTTGGGTTAGCACTATTCGTGCTCATCGTCGCGCTGGCAGCCATCGCAAACGCGAAGGACCAACCACACGAACCCGCCGAACAGGTGGCAGTGGTCGCGCACCTGGCCCTGCCCGGTGCTGCGGTACAACAGATGTTCGTGCAGCAGCAAGGTAGCAAGCAATACCTGTACATCCAACAAGCCTCCAGTGAGGGTTACACGGTTGTCGACGTCAGCAAACCTGCCCGGCCAAACATCATCAAGCACGAAGCTCGGCTGAACACAGCCTCGGAAGGGCAATTAGAGATGATTGGTGGCGGGTTGGCTTTGGCTGAAGCTCCAGACAAAAGTTCGGGAACGGCAAACACTCGCCATGAACTTGTGCCTGCGAAAGTTGCTGGGTCAGGCACCAGCCCACGCACCGAGTCAGTTAGGGTGCTTGATCTAAGTGATCCGGCCAACCCCAAAACGCTGCAGACCTTCGACGGAGTTACCAGCGTCCTGGCTGACGATGGGCGCCGGTTGATCTACATCACGAATGGTGAGGGGTTGTGGATATTGACTCACAAAAAGGTGCGCCCGGCTTTGCCATTGTGCGATTCGGAATCGGTCTTTTCTCCAATCGCGGACTGCCAATAAAACAGCGAAGGGCGACCATTCGTCGCCGGTCCGCTTGAAACAACGGCTCTTGCGAGAGGAAATTATGAAAAAGACTTTGATACGGTTCGTGCTCGTTCTCGGAGTCTTGTCGATGCATCTGCAGGCGGCGACAAAAAGAGTGTATCAACCCGCAACCGTCGTCAGCGTGGAAAACCACCAGACCGAGTCCAATTACGTGGGAGACAACCCGTCGGATGCGTCTCTGCAGTCGACGGCGTACGCCTACGATATCGGCATACGGTTGAATTGCGTCGACTACATAGGCCGATACCTGTCAGCATTCGATTACTTACCATCCGTCTTCGCTCCTAACAACACCGTACAAGTGAATCGGCAGAAGCACGTCCTGTATGTGAGGCTATCGGGCTCTCGCGATGTGAAGATGGGCATTGCCCGTCGAAGCAGGGAAAGAGACGCGTCCTGTTTGACTAACAACTAACTTGTCGGGGGCGCGGCTATCGGTCGTGCTCCCGAATGAATTTGGAGGCAATCGTGACAAGAATCTTGGGTTTGCTGATTTGTTTCTTTCTCAGCGTAGGTACTTTTACAGCGCAGCTAAGTGCTTCAACCCGCCAGTATCAGAAAGCTGTGGTAGTGAGCGCACAGAAGTATGAGCCGATTACTCCCCGGCGGGGTAAGCATACCGACGCTCCGCCGCCTGGAACGGAATACGACTATGATGTTGCGATTCGTTTGAACTGCTCAGTGTATGTAGGACGCTACCAATCAGCAATTGAGTATTTACCCGCTGTGTTTTCGCCGAATCAACCGGTGGAAGTCAGCCTGGAAAAGCAAGTGATGTACGTCAAGGTTCCCGGCAGTCGCGATGTCAAAATGGGTATTGTCGAGCGTCGCGGCGAGCCAGGGGATTCTTGTAATGGTGCCGCTAATCTGCGGTAGTGAGGTTCAAACATGAGTGAATGCAAGAATGAGTAAGCGATCTACCCTAATTCTTGTTGGAGCACTCGCAATCGGGGTGGTTCTGGTCTTGCGCTTCTCGGGCAAGAGTGCAAACGCGGAAAAAAGCGAGGCTTCGCTTCGACCTGTCGCAGTGGCGCTGGCACGGGAGAGTCCTATCTCCGACATGATTACTCTGTCCGGAGAATTCCGCCCCTTTCAGGAAGTAGATGTACACGCCAAGGTCGCAGGCTACATTCGCAAGATTTATGTCGATGTCGGAGATCACGTAAAGACGGGACAGACGCTTGCGATTCTCGAAGTCCCGGAGTTGGACGCGCAACTTCAGGGCGCCGAAGCAGCGATCCGGCGCAGCCAGGATGCGATTCGTCGAGCGCAAGGAGATCTGAAGCGCGCCGAGTCTCTGCATCAGGCGACCCACTTGGATTACACCCGCCTCAAGCAGGCATCAGAAGCACGCCCCGGACTCATCGCAGAACAGGAACTGGACAATGCGCAAGCTAAGGACAGGGAAGGCGAGGCACAGATTTCCGCAGATGAAGCCGCATTTTCCGAAGCGCGGAATCAGTTGGACGTTGCCTCTGCGGAACAGAAGCAATTAAGCGCAATGAGCGGGTACGCGCAGATCGTTGCTCCGTTTGACGGAGTTATAACCAAACGCTATGTGGACACGGGCGCGTTGGTCCAGGCGGGCACCAGCTCGAATACCCAGGCAGTGCCGGTAGTAAGTGTGGCACAAACTGATCTCTTCCGGCTGACGCTTGCCGTGCCGGAGTCCGCCGTTCCCATGATCCGCTTAGGGACGACGGTGACGGTCCACGTGCAAGCTCTCAACCGCGATTTCGAAGGCAAGGTGGCTCGCTTTGCTAACGCGGTGAATCAGGAAACACGCACCATGCACACGGAAGTCGACGTACGAAATCCCAGCCGAAGCATCGTCGAAGGCATGTACGCGGTGGTCAAACTCACCCTGGCCAAAAGCGATCATGCGCTCGCCGTGCCGATCCAGGCGGTAAGCCGGGAGGGTTCGCACACGACGGTGCTGGTAGTGAATTCGAACGATCAGATCGAAGAGCGCGAAGTCCACTTGGGGATCGAGGGAGCAAATCAGGTTGAAGTCGTTGCTGGCCTCAAGCCAAACGATCGTGTGGTAATGGGCTCGCGGAGTGATTTTCGGCCTGGAGAGCGGGTGGATCCAAAGGTAATCGCGGATAACAACGAGGCGCAATACTGATGTCGGGCTTCGCCATCCGCTATCCGTTCTTCATTATCGTAGTGTGTCTGATGGTCGCGATCGTGGGAGCCGTCACTCTGGTGCGGATGCCAGTCGATCTGTTTCCGCCCATCAACATTCCTGTAGTCGTGGTGGCAACTTTTTATTCCGGCATGCCGCCGGAGCAGATCGAAAGGGACATCACCAATCCCTTCGAGCGCTTTTTCACATTAGGTAGTGGAATTGACCACATCGAGTCACGTTCGCTTCCCGGGGTCAGTCTGATTAAGATTTACTTCCAGCCGGGAAGCGATGCCAATGCAGATCTCAGCACAATTTCTAATCTCGCGATGGCCGACCTGCGGCGCTTGCCCCCCGGCACGCTCCCGCCGGTCGTCCTTAAATTCGACGCATCGAGTCTTCCCGTCTGTCTTATTACTTTGAAAGGACAAGGCCTGAATGAGACGCAATTGCGCGATCTTGGCCAATACAACGTGCGCAATCAATTCGCCGGTGTGCCTGGATCTTCTGTGCCGCAGCCCTTCGGCGGTCGCTACCGGCAGATCATGGTCTACGTCGATCCGCTGAAGCTGGAGGCGCACCAGCTTTCGGTGATGGATGTCGTCCGCACCGTCAACGATAGCAACCTGATTCTGCCGGCCGGCGATGTGAAAATCGGGCCCGTCGACTACAACCTTTACACCAACAGCCAAGTTCCAAAAGCAACCGACATTAACGAGATGCCGCTTAAGACTGTTGGGCAGTCTTCCGTGCTGGTGCAGGACGTGGGACACGCCGTAGACGCACAGCAGATTCAGACCAACATCGTGCGCGTGGACGGTCAGCGCTCGGTGTATCTGCCGATCCTGAAGCAAGGTGGTGATACCAACACCATTGCGGTGGTTGACGGTGTTAAGGAAGCAATCGCGAAGTTGGTAGATGTTCCCAAGCAGCTGGTAGCCAGGGTTGTGTTCGACCAATCGGTCTTCGTCAGAATGGCCATCGAGAACTTGCTCCACGAAGGCGCCATCGGGCTGCTGCTTACGGGATTGATGATCCTGCTCTTCCTCGGCAGCATGCGAGCCACGGCTGCGGTATTTCTGTCTATCCCACTCTCCGCGCTGGCGGCATTCCTGGCCATCGGCGCGTTCGGTGGCACAGTCAACACTATGGTGCTGGGTGGGCTGGCGCTCGCTTTCTCGCGTCTAATCGACAACTCGGTGGTCGTGCTGGAAAACATTTTTCGACATTTGGAGATGGGCGAAACTCCCGAGGTGGCGGCGGAGAAAGGAGGCCAGGAGGTCTCATTGGCAGTGCTCGCGGCTACGTTAGCTACTGCCATTGTCTTCTTCCCCGTGATTTTTCTGTATGGCGTGAGCCGGTTCTTATTCATCGCCCTCGCCGTCGCGGTCGTTCTTTCCCTATTGGCTTCCTATGCGGTGGCGATGGCGGTGGTTCCGTTGTTCTGCGCCAAGCTGATTCGTCGTCCACACTTGACTCACGAGCACGAGGTTTCCACGGGTGGCTTTGGAAGGATTGTAGCCGGCTTCAACCGTTATTTCGAAAAGTTGGTGCGCTACTACGACCACACGCTAAACCGTTCCTTGTTGCGGCCCGTTGCTACCACGATCGGGCTGGCAGGCATTTCGCTGCTGAGTCTCTCGTTATATCCGCTCCTGGGCGTGGCCTTCTTTCCTCGGACCGACCCAGGCCAGTTCGTGATCAACGTCAAGGCCCCCTCGGGCACACGAATTGAGCTCAGCGAAAAATATGTGAAGCAAGTGGAGGATGAAATCCGTGAGGTCGTGCCTGCCAATGAACTCAGCATGATTGTCTCCAATATAGGTCTGACTACTGATTTCTCTGCGATCTACACGCCAAACTCGGCGCCCCATACGGGTTTTGTGCAGGTCAGCCTCAAGCAAGATCACAAAGTTGGCAGCTACGAGTACATGAGAAGAGTTCGTAAAAAATTGGCCGAGGACCTGCCTCAGATCAGTACATATTTTCAGTCGGGCGGGTTAGTGGATTCGGTATTGAATATGGGCATGCCGGCCCCCATTGATGTTCAGGTGAGTGGCAACAACCTGGACCAAACTTACGCGGTGGCGAGCATTATTGCCGCGCAGGTGCGGAAGCTTTCCGCGGTAAGTGCCGTCCTCATTCCTCAGGACATCGATTATCCTGCGCTGCGTCTGGACATTGACCGCGAGAAGGCCAGCTTAGTGGGACTTTCACAGAAGGAAGTTGTCGATAACATTATTACGGCGCTAACTTCAAACGGTATGATTGCCCCCGACTATTGGATTGATCCCAAGACCGGAAATCCCTACATGCTGACAGTGCAGTACGCGGAGGACCAGGTCAAAACACTGACTGACTTGAAACAGATTCCGCTGCGGGGCGCCAGGAGCAACGCGCCGACTACGCTGGACACCGTGGTGAATGTGCACATGATTCCGTCCCCCACCGAAGTAGATCACTATCAGTTATTCCGCGTCATTGATTTGTACGTGTCTCCGAAGGGCGAAGACTTGGGGCGGGTATCCTCACAAATCGAACAAATCATTCAGAAAACCAAACTTCCAGAAGGCGTGCGTATCAATGTGCGTGGTTCGGTGCAGGGAATGCGCTCTTCATTTAAGAGTTTTGGGGTTGGGCTGGTGCTGGCGACGGTGCTGGTTTATCTGGTGCTGGTGGCTCAGTTTGCTTCTTTCCTTGATCCTTTCATCATCTTGTTGGCGGTTCTTCCTGGTCTGGCTGGAGTTCTGCTTCTGCTGCTGATCACGGGAACTACGTTGAATGTCATGTCGCTGATGGGACTCGTAATGATGGTGGGCATCGTGGTTTCGAACAGTATTTTGATCGTGGAGTTCGCCAGAAATCTTCGCGTCCGAGGCACGCCTCTGAAGGAAGCGGTGGCCCTGGCCTCGCGTCTACGACTGCGTCCTATTCTGATGACCTCTCTGGCGACTCTCCTGGGATTGGTCCCCATGGCTATGAAGCTGGGGACCGGCGCGGAAGCTTATGCGCCGCTGGCGCGGGCAATTATTGGCGGGTTGCTGGTTTCGGTCGTGGTCACGGTTTACCTGGTGCCAGCTGCCTATGTCTGGTTCCATGGTGAAAAAGAAACCGCTACTGGAGCCCTGCCCGCATGATCAAGAATGCGCCGCTGCTCGTTCTCACGGCTCTGCTGCTGCGAGTCTATTGTCCCGCGCAGACTGCTCTAAATCTGCAGACCCGCTCGAGCTTGCCGTCGGCGCCGGTGCCGCAGTTGGATTCGAGTCAGAGTGGCCTATCCGGGAGCAGTGAACAGGTATCTCCTTCCTCGGGTAATTCCAACCAGCCAACGTCATTGTCGTTGAAAGAAGCCGAAGCTCTGGCTTTAAAGAACAATCCACAAATCTCTGCTGCTCGGCTGATTGCTCTCGCCTCGCAACAGGTAATGCGAGAAGCGCGTTCTAATTTATGGCCAACCGCGACGGCCGACCTGACAGCCGTAGATTCTCGCGACAACAGTCGCATCACAGCCGGTGGGCTCAACAATCCCATCATCTATCAGCGCGCCGCGGCCGGCGTCGTTGTCAGTCAGTTGATCACTGACTTCGGACGGACGAGAAACCTGGGAGCAAGTGCCAGTTTTGCCGCCAAAGCTGAAGATCAGAATGCGGTGGCCACTAAGGAACAAGTGCTTCTGGCGGTGAATCAGGCTTTCTACAATGCCTTGCAGGCGCATGCTGTTTTGAGCGTCGCGCAGCAAACGGTGAGTGCCCGGCAAACGGTTGCTGATCAGGTAGGGGCTCTTTATCAGAGCAAGTTGAAGTCTCAACTTGACTTCAGTTTCGCCAACGTCAATCTGGCGCAGGCTAAGCTGCTTCTTTTGGACGCGGAAAACAATGAGAACGCCGCGCTGGCGACTCTTTCCGCGATTCTGGGGTATGCAACCGCGCGGAACTTTCAATTAGTTGAGGACACAACTCCGGTAACGGCGCCACCGGGCAATGTGGATGAACTAGTTTCACAGGCTTTTGTGAATCGTCCAGAAATTCTGTCGCTCGGTTTTCAGTACCAATCCGCTACCAAGTTCCAAATCGCGGAGCGCGATTTGATGCTGCCGAATATCCGGGCGCTAGGCGCGATAGGCGACACGCCAGTGCGCAATCCGGTTCTTTCTAATTGGTATGGCGCGGTGGGCGTAAATGTCGAAATACCGGTGTTCAACGGTTTTCTCTATGCGGCGAGATCACGAGAGGCAAGTCTAAGGGCGCAGGCCACGCAGGACCGCCTACGCGATCTGCGCGACCGCATTTCACGTGATGTGCGAACCAGTTGGTTGAACGCCAATACGGCCTATCAGCGGCTCAGTGTTACTCAGCAATTGCTCGATCAAGCCAACCTGGCACTCGATCTCGCTCAAACGCGCTACAAACTGGGGCTGAGTTCCATTGTGGAGTTGAGTCAGGCACAGCTTCAGCAGACTCAGGCCCAGATCAGCAACGTACAAGCCGGGTCTGACTACCGCCTGGCTTTGGCTGTTTTGCGCTACGAGACTGTGGGGATATAAAGGATAGAGTCCTTCCGCCGGCTTTCAAGATAGTCGAGAGGCGGTGCGCTCACGATAGGTCTATTGACAGTCTGCGATCGGGTTAAAGGCCGATCCTGAGTCGCATGGTGGCAGCACATGCGTTTCTTTATGCTTGAGTACCCATAATCCGTCGCCGTTGGTGATGTAGATCAATTTGCGCGCGTCGTCTGCGAGAACACTGGTGACTCCCTCGAATGTCTGCAGTGTCCGCGGATTCTTCGGATCACTTAAGTCCAGCACTCTCACCGACTCGGTGGGACGCACAGCATCCGCAGTTCCTTGTGGTCTTGCCTGCACCAGTTCGTGGCGGGAGCCCGCCGTACCCGAGCTCGCCGGAGCTTCGGCGAGGGCGATCCCTCCTCCCAGCATTTGCAATCTCGCGCCAGAGCCCTTGTTCGGCAGGACCATGCGGTTCGTAACATTCGGCCGATACGGTTTGGTGACGTCAATGACCGTGTAAGCTGGCTTGGAAGTCTGCTGGATGTACAGGTATTGCTTGCTGTCTTCCTGCTGCAGGAACATCTGATTTACCGCAGGTCCCGGCAGCGGCAGATGGGCAATGACCGTTGCCGACTGCGCGGGCGCTTCTTTGTCTTTACCTTTTGCCATCGCCGACGGCATCATCAAGACGAGCAGCGCTACCGCCACTCCGACACCCTTCCGCAACGCTGTGTTGATCATTTTCAATCGGCTAACCCCCTTCGCGCCTCTCTGATTATTGCTGAGCGTAGACCCCAATACAACCGTTCGCGCTTTGGGTGGTACACCCTGCGCCCGCCTGCAGTGGCACGAACACATGATTGTTAGTGGGATCAACGGCCACGCTGTGGGAATTGGAGTTGGTGACGACATTTTGCAGCCAGAGATTGGTCCGGGCATCAATGATGCCGAGCACCGGCCCGGTCGGCATGTCTCTGGCGGCCAGGTAGTATCGGTTGTCGCCCGGGTTGTACCAGATCTCGTCCACGCCACCGACATTGTTAATGGTAGCGAGAATCCCGCCCGAGGTGCCGTCAATAACGTACATGTTTGGGGGGAACGCTTCTCCATCATGGTCCGCGCAACCCACAAGGAAATTGTTACCCGGCCCTTGAACGACGCTAGTAGGCATGCAGTTGGGCATAGGGAACGAGTTCTCGACAAAAGGCCCATTGGGACTTCCGAGGTTTGGATTAATGACGTCCACCGTACCGACGGTCAAATTACTTGCGCTGGCACTCGAATTGGTAACCAGAAAACGGCCAGTGTTGGGATTGAAAGCCGATCCGCCTATTCCAGCTATGGCGACTGCACCGGTGCAACCGGAAGACGGCGTAGGACCCTGCACCGCGCAGTACGATCCATCAGGATTCAGCATCGGACCGTGGTGGCAAGACCTGTCTGGACCAAGGATATTTACACCCCCTCCGTGACCGCTAACGCCCGACAGAGCCGTTGTCGAAGGATCCGGACAAGGGAACGCGCCGCCTCCGTTCAGACCCATATCGTCGATTACGACGCCGGTGTTGTTAGCGGCTGCGCCATCGTAATAAATCTGCCCGAGGACGCATGTAGGAGGGTTAATGGGCCCGCTGGCAGGGGTGGCGTTGCCTTGTCCGGCTCCGACCAAGGGCGGGCCATAGGGCATAGTAGCAGCGAAGGGCAAACAATGATCGGTGGCAAAGACACCGGTTGGGCTCACGATGTTGGTAACGTCAACTAGTGTCACGAAGGGAAATCCAGGATCGCCGTTTGCCACTAACAGAATGGTTGTACCATTGATCACTCCGATGCTCATTTCGTCCGATCTCAGGTCTCCACATGTGGCATCGGAAAATGC
The DNA here is from genome assembly GCA_035512155.1 of Terriglobales bacterium. Lineage (GTDB taxonomy): Bacteria > Acidobacteriota > Terriglobia > Terriglobales > Acidobacteriaceae > JABCYV01. Next base: position 31,541 of record DATKEN010000014.1, read on the forward strand.
TCGCCCGTTGGCTGAGGCGGCGCAGGGGCCGATGCCGCTTGGGCCGTCGTAATCAGGAGACACACCGGTAGAAAACTCAGCGATCATGGTTGGCCCGGGGGGAAGCTTAGTGGCAGTGGTGCTGTAAGTTGTTGAGGTGAGGTCGAAGGCCGCCACACTGGCGCTGCCGTTACCGACGAAAAGAGTCTTGTTATCCGGACTCAGGACCTCGCCATCAGGCGCTGATAGCGGGTTCAGGCCATTGGCCCGGGCGGCGCAGCATTGTGCGCCGGGAAAGCCTCCAAAAAGGCCGTTGGGACCAAACAGAGGAATATGGAACAAGCCGGTTCTGCAACCGAACCGAGTCCAGTTACCAAAGCCTGAAACAATAGGAGGAATTTGGTCCCCAGCAGCATCCGTAGCGCAGGCGCTTGCGTTGACGCCGCCGCCTGCCACACCGTTGGCGCCAGAAAAGAAGTTGACCGCTACGTTTTGCAGGGTATCAACCACAACCACGTCCAGGCCAATACGGTCCGATACGAAGAAACGGTGATTGACCGGATCCACCACGCTGATGTCAAACGAATTGAACGGGCCGCCCGGCTCGCCCGTGGGATTATGTTCCGGCACCGGGATGATGACGATGTTGGCATAACCATCATTCTGCGTGGTGCCGCACACTGGGCAGTTCTTGGTCGCGCCGCAACCACTTGCGAGGACAAACAACACCGTGAGAAGAAAAGAAAGCAGAATTCTGTATTTCATCGGATCTCCTCCTGCGATTTTTCCTGCCTGGCCCAACCGCCCTTCCATGGTGGTGAGCCCTCGCTAGAACCTGAACTGTAGCCGGTTCAGGAAGACAAAGAAATTCTGCGGCACTTGACCGGTAACGCTAGGATCCTTCAGCCGATCCACGGAAAAGTTAGCCTGGTACTTAACCCAATAATTGAGGTACCAGTTGAGGCCAAAGGTGAACTGGTCGGTGTGATCGTTGAAAGTGGCGACGAACCCTGGGGTGAAGGAGTTGAGTTGATCAATTCCCGGTTCCTTCGCCTGTATGCGGTCGTAGCGGAATGCGGCTTCAAAGGCTCCGAGTCCGTGTCCCCCAGTTGGACCTTCAGGACCAAGATAGGGATGCTTCACCTTTGGCGTTCCGTTTTCTGGACGGGTTTCGCCAGTCAGCAAGTAAGTGAATTGCGCGTAGCCAGCCTTGGCGACGATTCCCTGCAGGTTGGTGAACCCGAGCCCGTCGGACTGCTCGGAGCCAACCGCGCGGCGGAATTGGTTCAGCTGATCGTATTCGGCGCGCACGGCCCAGGGACCATGTACCCACGTAATTTCGCCGTTATAGCGCTCGATCGGACCGTTGATTCGAAACGAAGGGAAGAAAGTGTAAGCGGCATCGGGTATGGCGGCGTTAAAGCTTTGCTCACCTGAAAGACCCCTGCTGCGCCCGTGGCCGATTGATCCCCCGAAGGCAAATCCTTGAAATAGGCTATTTTTCTTTTTGCGCCAGGGGTAGAAGCGCAGCCTGCCGATCACTTCTGGCTCGCTCGTAGTGTTATTGGCCAAAATTCCCTTACCATTGAATGCTCCCAGCCAGTACTGAATAGCGCCTCCGTAAATGTCGCCGTGGATAGTAACGCCGGGACTGCGGAAGGCTGTCGACGCTGATGGATAGAGAAGAGAGGCCAGCGACCGTTCCACGAAATCAATGTTAGTGACCGCGGTCAACGTTTCTTGGGCAAAAGGCTCCTTGTACTGACCTACTTGAACGTGGAACTGGGGGATCACCATGGCGTTGACGTAGAGATCACGAAGAATCAAACCGTTCGTGGCGGCAGCATCAGCCAGCAACGCAAAGTTGTAATGGGAGCCGTAGTTCCCCTGAAAGCCGAAACGCGCCCGCCGGATAAGAAACGTATTAGGCGGGGCGCCGTCGCCGCTGTAGGCGCGGAAATCGCTTTGAAAATAACCATACGGCTGGAGTTGGAATTGACCGTCGGGACTACGAATGAAGAAGTGCTCTCCGTTCCATCCCGCAATGGGGGTCGGTTCCTTTTTCGCCGCAGCCGGCTGTTGCTCCAGGAGAGCCGGTTCCGCGAGCACAGGCTGCACCAGCGTGGCATTTATCAGGCGAGGACCGTTTGCCGCCTGCGAATCAACCAACCCAGCGTTGGACGCCTGCGAGTTGGCCTCGACCAGTCGCTGAACCATCGTCTTCAGTTCTTCGATGGTTTGTTGCTGCGCGGCGACTTCGCTGCGCAACTGCTGGACTTCTTCTTTGGTTGCGCCCGAGGAAGCCGACGTCGCAGTCTGGTCAGCGGGTCCAGTGCTCTGAGCATGAGCCGGCGAACCTAGCGCGGCGAAAATTATCACAAGCAGGAAAAACGTTGGTAGCGAGCGCATGGTTTCCTCTCCCGGGATGGTTTTGCAAAACGGGGCCTGCCCTGCGGGTGGCGGAACCGAGGAACGCGCTCACCTGTGGTTCAGGGCAACGGACGAGTGGAATGAGACGTCTGCGTCTGAATCGCCACAACATGTAAGTGATATGAAAAGCGGACCTCTTGGTCCGGGGCGGTTGTTTATCACAATCTAAAAGGTGCTGTCAAGAAAACTCTGACTGAGCCGGTCAGAATGGGACTTCGGGAGGCGAAGGCCTACAGTTCCCCGGTATCCGCCACCCGTATTGCGGTGGTGATGGTGAGCCGGCCGACCAAGGAATTAGCCCTAACACCAACCGGCCAACCACGTAAAACGACCCGCCCTCCCCAGAGCTCGTGGCCTTGACCGTCCGAGTACAATGTGCCGGTCCGCTCGAAGGGCGCGGGTGCAAGAGATTCTAAAATCCGACCTTGGACAAATTCGGAGAAGCAGAGTCTACGAAGAAGTCGCCAGACAGATCCGATGCCGCATTCTGGAGAAGCTGCGACCGGGTGACAAGCTCCCCCCGGAACGCGAACTCGCGGAGACACTCAGTGTCAGCCGTAGTTCGGTAAGAGATGCTATTCGAAGCTTAGAACTGCTGGGCCTGGTCGATCCCCGTTCAGGTTCTGGAACGCTGGTTTGTGAAATCTCTACCGATCGCGTGGTCAATCCCCTGGCTAACTCCTTGGTGCACCGGCGGCAATGGGTGATCGAGCTTTTAGATTTCCGCAAAATGCTTGAACCTTCGCTGGCGTCGCGAGCGGCAAAGCGCGCCTCCCCGGTGGAGATCGCCGAGATGGAACAGATTCTGGTTCGACAAGAGGAGAAGGTTCGCCGGGGAGAAATTGCCACCGACCAGGACGCCGAATTCCATTATGGCATCGCCATGGCATCGGACAATAGCGTTGTCTTGAAAGTGCTGGACATTGTGATGGATCTACTGCTCGAGACGCGGGAACGTTCTTTGCAAGTGGGGGGCAGGCCGCAGAAGTCGCTGGCTGGTCATCGACGGATCCTCGCGGCGATTAAGCGGCGCAACGCGTCAGCTGCCGAGGATGCCATGCGCCGGCACATACAAGACATCGAAGACATCGTGCTCGGGAAGCTATAGAGGAGACAACCGATTTCAGCAGTGTCTAGTAATCAAACCAGGCCCTTCGGCCACAGACCTAGTTTGTCCAAACGATATCGGCTTTCTTTGCGGTAGCGTGCTCTTTCTTGAAGACACGTGCCACGTCGCCAAGAGGCACGGCATTCGATTCTGATACCACATCCCAGAGAGGCCGCTCTCCCCGAGCATAGGTATAGCCGTAGGCTCCATCTCCCAGCAAATTCTGCTCCAGGCCCATGGGTTGACGAGAAGCATGTTGGGGATGGCTAGGAAACGCAAGCGGCTGGGGTTCGGCGTTTAAGAACGAAACAGACTGTCCAAAGGCTGCGGTGGCACATAGAAAGAACAACACAAGTAGTGAAGTCTTTATCGTGATCATCAATTCTTCTCCAACATTAGAGAAATCTGCCAGGGAGACTTCCAGTGGTGGGGGATTGGAACGTGTGAGATCCTCCAGCCTGGTCTGGCACCAAGAAGAATGTAAGCAAACCCAATACCAAACCTGTCAGGCTAAGGTGTTCAACTTTCGAAAAGATGCAAGGTCGCGACGCAATTGTTTGCACAATTGTGGAGGGTGGATGCCGCGCATCAGCGAAATTGTCGCGCCTGCCGTTCTGCCCCGAAGTCGCTAACCCTTTCCGCAGCTGATAGTCCAACTCAGTGTCGCTTGGAGTCAAGCTGGGTTTCAACATGCGTATCCTGCTGGACATATGCGCCCAGACGGTGCGGACCCTATGGGCACACAAGCTGCGCTCCTTCCTCACCATGTTCGGGATCGCCTGGGGAGTTGGCTCATTGCTCCTGCTTGCCGGTGTGGGAGAGGGCTTCCGCAACGGCAACCGCAAGCAACTGGAAACCTTCGGAAAGAACATCATTTTCTTTTTCGGCGGTCGCATGCCGGCAGTCGAGGGCAGCTTCACTTCCATGAAGTGGTTCAACCTGACCTACGATGATTATCTGGCGATCAAGAACGAATCTAAGCTGGCGCAAAACATTTCGCCGCTGATTGCGCGCGATGACATTCGCGCCGTCAGCGAGTACACCAGCACCAACGGCCAGGTTTCCGGCGTGCCGCCCATTTACAACCAGGTTCGGACGATCCCCTTGCAGGTTGGGCGTTGGATCAACGATGACGACAACGCTGAACGCCGCCGCGTGTGCGTGCTGGGCCGGGAGATGACCCGCAATATGTTCCCCGGGCGTCCCGCGGTGGGCAGCTCCATCCTGCTCAACGGGGTTCGCTTCGAAGTGATCGGTGTGTTATCGATGATCGGCCACGAAGAGCACAACGCGACCAATGTCCGCATTTTCGTGCCGTTTAACGTCATGCGTGAGCTTTTCCCCCTCAAGGGCGACAACTCGAAGGAAGGCAATGCAATCTCGTTCATCAACTATCAGCCCCGCACCTTCGAAGAGAACGAGGACGCGAAGGATGAGCTGCACAGAATCGTGGCCCGCAACCACGGCGGCTTCGATCCCAGCGGTAAGGACACCTGGGAAGAATGGGACACGGTGAAGAATCAGAAAACCATGGGCAAGATTTTCACTGCCATGGATTGGTTTCTAGGCGGCGTCGGCCTAGTGACGCTGGCGCTGGGCGCGATCGGAATCATCAACATTATGCTGGTGGCAGTGACCGAGCGCACCCGCGAGATCGGCCTGCGCAAAGCTCTGGGAGCGACCAATCGAAACATCATGTTTCAATTCTTTCTCGAGGGCGCGTTCCTGACGCTGTTGAGTGGCGCAATCGGGGTCGGCGGTGCGATGTTGGTTGTCCGCCTGCTTTCGGGCGTGCAACTGCCGCAGGGCTTTGACACTCCGAAGATCGTACCCGTGTCGGCGATCAGCGCGGTGCTATCGCTCGCACTTGCGGGCATTGTTTCTGGCCTCTACCCCGCCCGCAAAGCCGCGATGTTGGAGCCGGTTGAGGCTTTGCGCCAGGAGTAAGTCATGACCCGGGATCTGCTGAAGGAAGCCTACGGCGCCATGTTGCACAACCGCCGCCGCACGACTCTCACCATCCTCGGGATGGCTTGGGGACTTGCTACCGTTATTGTCCTTCTGGCTTTTGGTTCAGGATTCGAGCGCGGCATCAATCTAGTCTTCAGTTCCTTTGGCACCGATGTCATCGGGGTGTTCCCAGGACGCACCTCGCTGCAAGCGGGAGGCGCAAAAGCCGGCAGCGAAGTGCGACTAAAGCTCGCGGATGTGGACTACATCCGCAACGAAGTGCCCATGGTCAAGGGTGTAACTCCTATCTTTGACAAACAGAACGGTGTGAACATTCAGCACGACACACGCACTTTTACCAATCTCTTCTTCACCGGTGTGTATCCCGTGTACGAGCGCATCCGTGGCTTCCGGGTGGATACAGGGAGGGGTCTGAGCGAAGAAGACGAGCTGGAGAGGGCCCGCGTTGCAGTGATTGGCGATGAAGCCAAACGAAGGCTGTTTTCTGGGCAATCGGCTCTGGGACAGAGCATCCGCATCAACGGCATGAGCTTTCAGGTCGTAGGAATCTACCAGCACAAGGTGCAGGGCGGCGACAACAACGACAACAGCATGGTCGTCATCCCCTTCAGCACCATGGGTGATCTCTTTGACACGCGGTACATTACCGGTATGTTCATGGACTACGAGGGCGAGGACCATCGCCAACTGGCGCGAGTGGTGCGCTCCGTCTTGGCTGGACACCACAACTTCCGTCCCGACGACCGCCGCGCGGTTTTCCTGGCTGATTTCAAGGAGGATTACGACGACTTCAGGGTCGTGACTGCCGCTTTGAAGATCCTGCTTGCCTTCATCGGCGCGCTGACTCTTGGCATCGGTGGCATCGGGCTGATGAACATCATGCTGGTCTCGGTGCAGCAGCGCACTCGGGAAATCGGCGTGGAGAAGGCCCTGGGCGCGAACAAGAGCCACATTCTTTTCCAGTTTCTGGCTGAAGCGCTGACCATCACGTTTACCGGAGGGCTGGTTGGCGTCGCGATCGCCTATCTCATCTCCTGGAGCGTAGGATCTCTCACCATGATGAGCGCCCTCGGCGACAGCACTAATGCCGGTGACATCCACCTTCACATCAACGTAAGCAGCCTTATGGTGGCGACACTCATTCTGAGCCTGGTAGGGATTGTGAGTGGCATGTTGCCCGCGATCCGGGCCGCCCGTCTGGATCCAATCGAGAGCCTCCGCTACGAATAGGCGCGCGATCAGGGAGTGCTATCCCCCATTTCAAAGAGTTCGACTTCGCGGTGCCAGTCCGATTCGGCATGGTGATGAATCAGACGAACGCAGCGATTCCAGCGCAGGATAGCTTCGTCATTCCCCGTCGGACGAATTCTTTCGGCCTCTTCGTAGCAGCGCATGGCCTCCTCCAGGAGAACCAGAAGCGTGTGCGGTGGCCGCCCGGCGCGAAGCTGTGCTTTAGCGCGCCGTTCATGCAGTAGTCCCAAGTAATAGAGGCGTTCATACCGATCGGTAAGCTGCTGAAAGATTCCCTCGGCTTCCGAATGGCGATCGGAGGGATTCCCAGTAAACTGGTCCGTGATCGCGAGGCCCAATTGCCGCAGCGCCAATTGATGTGTCGGCTCTACCGCGAGCACATCCTGGCAGATGGATTCAGCCTCTTCCGGCTCGTTCAGGAAACGATACAGCTCCACTTTGGACAGGGCTGAGTCCACCCCTTCTGGTGAAATCGACTTCAGCTTGAGTTCCATAGGCCCTCCCTCATTCATTTTGGCTGGCGTTTGCTTGGGCTCACTGCATTTCTGATGTTCCGCACCAAACCCAGCAGGGGATCGTAAAAATCATCAACGACCCGTTCCTTGAGCGGAATGATGGCATTGTCGGTAATGTGGATGTCCTCTGGGCAGACTTCGGTGCAGCACTTGGTGATGTTGCAGAAGCCGATGCCAAGTTCGTTCTTGAGCAGACGCGTACGGTTGAGCCCGTCGAGCGGATGCATCTCTAATCCGGCCACCCGTACAAAGAAACGCGGACCCCCGAATTGTTCCTGTTTGTCGTGCTCGCGGAGGACGTGGCAGACGTTCTGGCACAAAAAGCATTCAATGCACTTCCGGAATTCCTGAACCCGATCCACGTCCTCCTGATATATCTTCCATTCCACGCCGGCGCGAGCCTGAAACGGCGGGATTTTCTTATTCACCCTGTAATTCCAGGAAACGTCCGTCACCAAATCTTTGATGATCGGAAACGACTTCATGGGCAGGATAGAGATCGGCTTGTCCTGCGGCAGAGTGTCCATGCGAGTTTTGCAGGTGAGGCGGGGTCGACCATTCACCTCCGCTGAGCACGAACCGCACTTGCCAGCTTTGCAGTTCCAACGCACCGCTAGATCAGGCGCCTGATGCTGCTGGACGTAATGCAACGCGTCGAGCACCACCATCCCAGGAGCCACGGGCACGCGGTATTCCGCGGGCGCGCCGCCCTCTCGAGTGCCTCGGAAGATTTTAAGAATTGCTTCCGCCATGATTAAGCCGCGCTTCCTTTTTTCTCTTCGATAACCAGCGATTGCAAATCCTCGGGCATATCCGGGACAGGAACCTGTCGAAGTTCCATGCTTTCACCTCGTCGCGAGATAACATTATTTTGTTTCCCCCAGGCGGGATCGAGCTTGGGATAATCAATTCGACTGTGGGCTCCGCGACTCTCGCGGCGCGCCAGCGCACTGCGGGTTACTGCTTCTACTACCGTCAGCATCGATTCTAAATCGCGGCTCAGGTGCCATCCTGGGTTAAACATGCGGGAGCCGCTCACGCTCATGCGGGTACTGCGTTGCTTGAGTTCTTCTATTTTGGTCAGGGCCAGCCGCAGGTCTTCTTCGGTACGAAAGATGCCGACCAGTTTCTGCATGTTCTCCTGCAGGTCAGCGTGCAGAGCGTACGGGCTCTCCCCATCGGTGCGTTCAAAAGGCGCAAGCATTGCGCGCTCGGCCTCCTCGATCTGTCTTGCGTCGAGTGGAGGCGTGCCGGTTCTCTTCGCGTGTTCTGCGGCCGCCAGCCCAGCGCGCCGCCCGAAGACCAAAAGATCTGAGAGAGAGTTTCCGCCCAACCGGTTGGCGCCGTGCAAGCCAGCCGCGGCTTCTCCCGCGGCGAACAGTCCAGGGACTGACGATGCTGCGGTGTCAGCTTCGACTTTAACGCCGCCCATCATGTAATGACAGGTCGGCCCCACCTCCATTGGTCCTTTGGTTATGTCAACGTCTGCGAGTTCCAGAAACTGGTGATACATGCTGGGTAACTTTCGCTTCACGTATTCAGCGGGCTTTTGCGAAATGTCGAGATATGCACCTCCGTGTTCGGTTCCCCGGCCTTCGCGCACCTCGGTATATATCGCGCGAGCCACCACGTCGCGGGTAGAGAGTTCCATGCGCATGGGATCGTAGCGCTCCATGAAGCGCTCGCCCGAGTTATTACGGAGAATGCCACCTTCACCGCGTACCGCCTCTGTGACCAGAATTCCCTGAACTCCAGGCGGCCACACCATCCCGGTAGGATGAAACTGCACGAACTCCATATCCATCAGATCAGCGCCCGCATCGTAGGCGAGCGCCATTCCGTCGCCGGTGTATTCCCACGAATTCGAGGTGATCGGCCAGGCTTTCCCGATGCCTCCCGTGGCCAGCACGACAGACTTTGCCCTGAAGACAACGAACCGGCCGTTTTCGCGCCAGTAGCCGAAAGCTCCGGCGACTCGATCACTGTCCTTCAGCAGCCGCGTAACCGCGCACTCCATGTATACGTCGAAACCCATCTGAACCCCGCGATCCTGGAGGGTGCGAATCATTTCCAAGCCGGTGCGGTCGCCGACGTGACAGAGGCGCTTGAAAGTGTGTCCTCCGAAGGCGCGCTGCAGAATACGGCCATCCCTGGTGCGATCGAACAGCGCGCCCCACTGCTCCAGTTCACGTACGCGCTCGCTGGCCTCTTGGGCGTGAATCTGTGCCATGCGCCAGTTGTTGAGCATTTTTCCGCCCCGCATGGTATCGCCGAAGTGCACCCGCCAGTCGTCAGCCTCGTCCACGTTCGCCATGGCAGCGGCGATTCCGCCTTCTGCCATCACGGTGTGAGCTTTGCCCAGCAGAGACTTGCAGACCACTGCCACGGTTGCTCCTTGGGCCAGAGCTTCAATCGCAGCGCGAAGACCGGCTCCCCCGGCTCCGATGATTAGGACATCATGTTCGTGCGTCTCGTATTTTCCGTTCACAGTAATCTGAGGTCCCTTATTGCGCCCGAGGAAACGAGTCGCACGTAGAAATCGGCGAAGCCAACTCCGAACAGACTGATCCAGGCAAACAGCATGTGGTGTTCGTTCAGCGCGGACAGAGAGCGCCAACTTTTGTAGCGAGGGCGACCAAAAGTCGTGCAAGAGAAGCAATCGAGATTGCCTCCCACAAGGTGACGCAGGGAGTGACAGGAGAGCAGATACAGGCTCAGCAACGAGACGTTTACCAGCAGCACGATGGAACCAACACCCACTCCGATTCCATCTTCAAAGAAAAAGCCGCGTACTGCGTCATGCCAGAGAAACGCCATGAAAATCACGGCTAGATACAGAAAATAGCGATGTGCGTTCTGAAGAATGAAGGGAAACCGAGTTTCGCCGCCGTAGCGGCGTCCAGGTTTCTCAGGCGCGGCACAGGCCGGTGGATCGAGAAAGAAGGCGCGGTAATAAGCTTTCCGGTAGTAGTAGCAGGTAACCCGAAAGCCAAGTGGACCGCCCAGGATCAACAGCGCCGGAGAAAAGGGCCAGTACTTGTGATGCACATCGATCAGCGGAGAATAAAAGGGAGAGAGATAGGGGCCCCACTGGAAGTAAGCTCCCTCGAATGCCCGCAAGGTGGCGTATACAGCGAACGCGCCCAGCCCCAAAATCACGGGAACAACTTGCGGCCACCACGCCTGCTGCTCTGCTGCGCTCCCCAACCGAGCGTCCCCAACTGAGGCCATGATTTCTCCGGTAGATAGATTCGCGTATTTTGTCGCTGATGAAAGAAGAACTGGAAATTATAGTCCGGTGACGATGAAAGCGCTGCTCATTGTACTGATCACTTCACAAACGTCAGTCCATGCGGAACGGCGTGGGGAAAGACATACGCGTATAGCATGACGATGATTCCGACGATGGCCCCCAGTGCGACCGAGTGCCACACCACGAAGCGGAAAATGGTGCCTTCATTGCCGACCTGTTCGGTCGCCGCGGTGGCTATTGTGATAGATTGCGCATCCACCATTTTTCCCATCACACCGCCGGCGCTGTTGGCCGCGCACATCAGAACCGGATCAATGCCGAGCTGCTGCGACGTAATTCGCTGCAGGCTCCCGAACAGAGCATTTGATGAAGTGTCACTCCCGGTGAGCGCCACTCCGAGCCAGCCAAGAAATGTGCCGAAGAATGGATAAGCCCACCCGGTGCGCGTGAAGGCGAGTCCGAGCACGGCGTCCAGTCCTGAATAGCGTGTGACGTATCCCAGTCCGAGCATGAATGAAATGGCGATCATTGCCAGTCGCATCCGAACTAGTGTGCGCCAGAACGTCTTCATAAGCCGGAATGGCGACAGACCAAGTAGCAGCCCCGAAACAATGGCTGCCAAAAAGCAGCCCGTGCCAGTGGCCGACAGCCAATTGAAGTCGTATCTTGCGGCTTCGGGCGTTGGCTTGGTTGCCACGGGCGCAGCCCGATAAACCGCGTTGTGCAAATAAGGCACATCCCAACCTGGCGGACCCGGCCGAGGTTTGCCGTCTGGCAGGACCACCCTGAAAGCCGGAGTAGTGGCCTTGTTTATAGCTAACTTCACGGAAGGGAGCCCCCAGACCAGCACAAAAACGGACAGGATGGCAAAGGGCGTCCAAGCCTTCAGAACTTTTCCTGGCGGGTAGGACCGGGCTGTCACACTTCCATCGAAATTCGCAGCGGACCATTGTCCGCCGACGTCATCGGCAATTTCTTCCGTGGGTGACAGATCAGGCTTTCTCTGATCGTCGTAGTCGAAGCGCCAAATTTTCTTAGGCTTCCAGAACCGCAGGAAGGCTACCGTCGCAATAATCGAAACCACTCCTCCCATGATATCGACGAGGTTGCTGTCCACATGGTTTGACCAGAAAAACTGGGTTAGAGCGAAGGAGAACCCCACTACTAATATCGCTGGGAACACCTCAAAGGTTTCGCTCCAACTCACCATGGTCCGCACTAACCAGAACGGAACGATGATTGCGGTAATGGGAAGAATGCGGCCGATAGTCGCATTCAGATCAGATTCTGGCAGCCCCGAGACGGCTGCGAGCGTGTGGACTGGCGTGCCGATGGCACCCCACGCCACTGGCGCCGTGTTTGCAATCAGATTCAGCGCAGCGGCGTGAAACGGCCTGAAGCCAAGCCCGATCATGAAAGCTCCAGCAATCGCGACGGGTGCGCCAAATCCAGCTGCGCCCTCAATGAACGCACCAAAGCAGAATGCAACAAGTAAAACTTGCAGACGACGATCGGGAGTGATTCCAGCGACCGATTCCTTCATGATTTCAAACTGGCCGGTTTCAACCGAAATGTCATAAAGGTAGACGGCTGCCAGGACAATCCAGGCTATCTTCAGCAACCCGAAAGCAACGCCGTAGCCGAAACTCATCCCCGCCAATATCAACGGCATCTTGAAAAACAAGATTGCCACCAACACGGCAGTTGTCGCACCGGCGATCGCGCACCAGTGTGGCTTTATCTTTAATCCTGCGAGGAGTCCAAACAAAACCAGGATGGGTAGCATGGCAACCAGCGTGGACAGCCACCAGTGACCGAAAGGGTCATATACCTGCATCCAGTGCATGACCTTCTCCTTGCTTAGCAGTAATAGGAGCTACGCACGCCTACAGTTCGTTAGCTCATCCCCATGTCGCCGGTACATCAACATATGAGCGATCCAGCATAGCGACCGCCGGGCACCCGAGCAGCTTTAGCGTACGCTCGACGTCAGTTCGCAGAATCTGAATGGCACGGGCAACCCCCGCTTGGCCCGCGGCCGCCAGGCCGTACGCGTAAGCGCGTCCACACAAGACCGCCCGCGCTCCCAGGCAGATGGCTTTGATGATGTCGGCGCCGCGACGAATGCCCCCGTCCATCAATACCTCCACGCGGCCGTTCACTGCCGCCACAATCTCTGGCAGAACTCGCAATGAAGCCGGGACCCCGTCGAGCTGGCGTCCGCCATGATTCGAGACAACGATAGCGGCTGCTCCCTCATCGATCGCGCGCCGAGCATCGTCAGCAGTGAGAACACCCTTGATGACGATCAGGCCAGGCCAGAGATTGCGGATCCATCGCAGGTCGTTCCAGGTCACGGCTGCGGCGGCGAGAGCCGCACTCACATCGATAAGTTCCATGGGCCCTTTACCGGGAATAACGACATTAGAGAGCTTCGACAAACCACCGTCGAGCAGGAAACCGGCAAGCCAAGCCGGACGTGACAGCACCTGGGGAAGGAATGGAATCTTGGCCAGCACGCTGTCACCCATGAGTTCTTTCATGCCGTTACGGAAGTCGCGCTCGCGCATTCCCGCAACCGCGGTGTCGATAGTAACCACCAAGGCGGCGCATCCCGCGACTCGAGCCCGCTCGATCACCGCTTCAGACGCCTCTCGACCACCCATCAAATAGAGCTGATAGCAGACCGGTCCGGAGGAAGCTGCTTTGACATCTTCCAACCGGTGCCCGGAAAGAGTGGAAAGGATGTAAGCCGTGCCTGCTGCGCCAGCCGCCCGCGCCGCACCCGCTTCACCATCAGGATGCATCAGGCGACTGTAGCCCACCGGAGCGAGCAACGCGGGGAAAGAAACGTCGAAACCCAGGACGCGTGTTCGTAAATCGCAATCAGGCACGGCTACCGCGTGACGCGGTCGAAAGGTAACGTCATCAAAGACACGGCAGTTCTCTCGCAGTGTGACTTCACCCTCGGCGCCGCCGTCGAGATAATCGAAAACTGCTTTCGGCAGTCTGCGGCGAGCCAAAGGCCGGAGGTCCATGACACTGACGACCCGAGGGGACGCGACCGCGCGTGACTTTCTACTCATCGGCAAATTTTTCTAACCTGCCCGATTTTGGGCTGGCATCTTATCACGACGGCCGCAACTGATTTAGCTGGCAGAATGGAAAGTCGAGGGCAGTTACTATCAACATTCCAAGGCACCGTCTCCACTCGAGACAGTGATGTACACTTTGTTGTTGGCTGCCCATCATCGCATCACCATTGTAGCTGCGGTTCCACGACCCGAATCCTGGGATGTCTAAAACTCAACCGCCGGAGGAGTGCTTCTTGAACCTAATGACCGTCATTCTTGCCTTGCTGGTTGAATGCTTTCTGTTCGCCACCGCGAGTGCGGCGCAGACGATTCGGATAGATACGACACCGGCTCACGCCACCAACCACTTCGTGCCCAATGAAACGCTGGGGGCAGGTATCGACCGTATTCCGGTGGAAGCTATCGACAAAGACCTGGTCGAGCCCAATCTGGGGCGCGCGCTTGAATCCGGTTGGCAGCCTGTCAGTTACCGCCAGAACACTGAACTGGCGGTCGAGGCCTGGCATTGGAATCCGAAAGGAACATGGAGCGATCCGGCCGGCAAGGGCTATTTCACCGGGTCCGCGACTCCGAGCGAGATGATTCGCTACTCCTACGGCTATTCGCTGCCGCATCGCGGATTCACGCGCAATGACGGGACCGATAACGCTGGCTTTTCCCGGCTGACCGATGGCGATCCCGCCAGCTATTGGAAGAGCAATCCATATCTTACGCAGCGCTTCACCGGTGAAAGTGATTCGCTGCATCCGCAATGGATTGTTATTGACCTGGCTCAAACTCAACTGCTGAACAGTATCCGTATTGCCTGGGCAGATCCCTATGCCTCTCGCTTTGTGGTTCAGCACTGGACCGGAGAGGATCCTATTAAGAAGCAGACAAGTGGCGTGTGGCAAACATTTCCGCACGGCGCGGTTACAAACGGGAAAGGAGGATCAGAAACGATTCGTCTGAGCGACGATCCTCTGCCGGTTCGCTTTCTGCGCATTCAGATGACCGAATCGTCGAATACCTGCGACTCGCACGGATCAGCCGATCCCAGAAACTGCGTGGGCTACGCCATCAGCGAGCTCTATGTGGGCACGACTTCGGCCGACGGCGCATTCCACGATATTGTCCGGCACACTCGCGACCAGGAGCAGACCACCACTTACTGTTCTTCAGTTGATCCCTGGCATGCGCCTTCTGATCTCGGCACAACGAAAGACGCGCAAGTGGGATTCGATCTCTTCTTCACCAGCGGGGTTACGCGTGGCCTACCAGCCATGGTCCCGGTGGCGCTGCTTTACGACACGCCGGACAATGCCGCCTCCGAGATCGCATATTTGAAGAAGCGTAAGTATCCAATCTCCTACGTCGAAATGGGCGAGGAAGCCGACGGCCAATACATGGTACCGGAGGATTATGCAGCGCTTTACGTTCAGTGGGCCGCGGCGCTCCACCGCGTCGATCCTGCCCTGAAGCTGGGAGGACCATCA
The DNA here is from genome assembly GCA_035512155.1 of Terriglobales bacterium. GTDB lineage: Bacteria > Acidobacteriota > Terriglobia > Terriglobales > Acidobacteriaceae > JABCYV01. Next base: position 46,618 of record DATKEN010000014.1, read on the forward strand.
TTCCAAGGCGTGAATAAAGATATTGAAGTATGGCCAGACGCGAACGGCAAGGTTTCCTGGCTGGAACGTTTTGTCGACTATCTGAAGCAACACGACAAGATGAGCGAACTGGCTTTCTTTTCCTTCGAGCACTATCCGTACGATCCCTGCAAGATTCCCTGGGGCAGCCTCTATGACGAGCCCGAACTGGTCAGCCACATCATGCAAGTCTGGCGGGAAGATGGTATTACCCCCAACATTCCGATATTTATCACGGAATCGAATCTTTCTTCGGCGGCTAGTGAGACCTCGTCGGACCTGTTCGCGGGACTCTGGTTAGGTGACTATATCGGTTCATTCCTGAACGCCGGCGGAAACGGAGTTTACTTCTTCCATTATTTGCCCCTGCAAATGGAACACGGCTGTAACGACTCTCCGGGAACCTTCGGGATGTTTACGCTCGCCGACGACTACCAGATTCGGCAGCCGCTTTCGCAGTTCTTCGCCTCACAACTTATCAATATTGAGTGGGTGCAGCCGGGTGCGGGAGTGCATCAAATGTTTCCGGCAAAAGGTGATATCGACGATGGGGCGGGGCACGCTCTAGTGACGGCCTACGCGCTGAAACGTCCGGATGGGCAGTGGTCTCTCATGCTTGTGAATCGAGATCAGCAGAACGCGCATCGAGTGCGGATAGTGTTTCAAGGTGACAGAGGTACAGATCAAACACACGGCGCTATAAACGCTTTCCTCAGCTCGGTCGATCTCTCTATTTTTGGCCAGGCCCAATATCAATGGCATCCGGCGGCCACGCGCTTTGTACCGCATGCCGAACATTCGGGTGAGAGCGCCGTTGTTGCTAACACCCAAGGCACGGCCGATCCCGACGGTCCAATTGTGCACACGAAGCAAACTGCAGGACCGGATGCTTCATACGATCTGCCGGCAGCGTCCATTGTTGTAATTCGGGGCAGGATCGGAGCTCAATAACCAGGTGTGGCGGATCGTCCGAACCTGTAGCTGAGAGTAACGGCGGCGTATGAATGCATGCGGATCCCCACAATCTCCGATATGTTGGAAGGGAAAAAAGTTTCCGTGGTCTGGCCCGTATAGCCCCTGGCAATAAGAAAATTCACGCCGGCATCCATGCGGCCATTCAGAAGAGGCCTAACCATCGCGCCTCGAAACTCCTTCACTGGAACTCCGACGCAGGCATTGATCGGCGCACATCCAGTGCCCAGCGGCTTCGCACCTACGTATTCGAATTCCCCGCGCGCTTGCAGATGGAACGGAAGCTTCTGAATTGATCCCAAGAGGTCGAAAAGCGTCCGGGGAGCTTCTGGAGTCGGTTCTCCCGAGTAGAGATCACGACCATCGGCTTTAGAAAACGTTGCCAGTATCGAGCCGAACTGAAAGTTGTGACGCACTGCGATGGTGATGAATCGAAGGCGGCTTGGCCCTTCATCAAATTGCAGGCCAGTATCTGGGTCGATCTTCGCGAGGGTCTGGCTCTGGGTAACGTGCCCAAGAGTAATTCTTAGGTCTGTTTTGTGGACGGTCTTGCTGGCGACGAGTTGATAGGAATGCGCCGTGCTTATTGGGGTGCCGACCGTTGTTCCGGTACCGATCCGAGGGTCGTCAGTAAAGAAGGATTGACCAAAACTGAGAGAAATGAGAGGAGCGAACCGGGAGTCTTTGGGAAGAAAAGAGACAGTAGCCTTGGGCGAGTTCACACCCACCCATCTTTGAAAAGAATTCTGGGAATTGAGAAGATCATCGTTGTTGAAATTGATTTCATCCCGACGCCAGCCGAGATAATAGCGAACGTGACGACCGATAGCTCCTTGTGCAGCAACGTAGGGACTGACCGGGGTTATGGTTAAGTTGTTCGAAGCAACCGAAGTAAAAGGTCCATAGTAGTTCGGCTTACTCGGATCAAAGAATCCGTAGTGGTCAAGATCATCGCGTCGGGGCGCATCCCGCTGATAGTCAAATCCGCCGAGCATTGAGAAGTGCTCAGCGAGATTATTCACGTAGTTCACGCTGCCACCCGTCACGGTACGAAATTCACTCTGGCGGATGAGGCCCTGTCCGAAATCGGAAAACAAAGCAAGGTTGTAGGTACGAAAGAAACCGGAGAGCTGCAGTTGCTGGCTTCCGGTAAGCTTCCAGACGTCGTTTGCGGCTACGAGCGCGGTATGTGTGTGATCTTTTTGCCGGGGATCGATGGTGTCGCCGAAATTTGGAAACCTGACATTCACAGCGCTGGACGACAGTGGAACCAGCCCAGGTATATAGGAAGAGCCATAATACCCGATGCCAAACAGAGTGAGTCGATGCTGATTCCAATGGAACATTCGCTGGCAGTTGAACTTGTATTGCTGCCGATGTTCCAGGCGGTCGAGGAATCCGTTTCCATATGACGCCGAAAACGCCGTCCACGAGTCAGGCGTCGGACTCAGCCCGGCGGTGACGTCGATGTCCCTGTAGTCTCCGGTGAGAGTGACGAAGGGATCGAGACGGGAGCGAAGGCCGTAGGTGGCGGCCAGATTGACTGAATGATTTCCCTTACGAGCGTTATACGCTCCGCCGTCAACCTGAGCGCTCTCAATAATCTCAGGAATCAAGATATTCGGATCGGCGTAGCCATTGCCGTGAGCGTTGGCGGAGAGATTATTCGGCACGAGATAAGTTCCGAGCGCAATGTACTGGGCGATAGGCTCGCCGTGATCTCCAGCCACGCCCGGGGCAAAATATTGCGGTGCTTTGATCCCGCCGGACGCCGTTTCGTTCGGGTATCCGGGAATCGAAACCGGCGCGCCGGGTCGGCCGGGGTTGGCATCAAGCAGATCCTGACGGACAAAGACTTTTTCTCCAGGATCGGGCGAGAACACGTCTGATTCATTCACGTCGGCAGTCACGGTAACGCTGTCAATCCGGGATGCGAGTTGAGATACGGCAATCTCGAGGTCCGGAGTCTTACTGGGATGAACGGTAATTGAACGGTGGACCGAACGAAATCCGGTGGCTTCCACCTTGAGATCAAACTTCCCGGCTGAAACCACTTTCAGTTCGAATAGTCCGTCCGGGCCGGAAGAGGTTTGACCAACAACCTGGTCGTGACTGACGAGCTGCACCGACGCATTTGGCAAGACGTTACCCTGAGGGTCGATGACACGACCTCTCACTATGGCCTGCTGGGAAAGCAGCGGGATTGGCAGCAGAAGAAACATCAATAGGCAAATTCGTGGAATTCTCACCGAACTAACATTACGTTTCATCGGCTGCTGCGTTTCCGTCGTCTACTTTGGCTGCAGTTGCGTGAGACTCGTCAAGATAACTCGCCCCCGGTTCGACCCGGGAGCATTCAGCGACGCGGACTCCTGCAGGTAGTGCTGCGCGGCACCTCGATCGCCGAGTTGCAAAGCAATTTCGCCGGCATGGCGCAGCATCCTCGCATCTTTGATGCCCACGCTTAATGCAGCCTCGATCTGCTTGCGTGCTTCGGCATTCTGTCCGTTTACGTGCAATGCCCAGGCGTAAGCGTCCAGGGTGTACACATCGTGACGGCGGGCAAATTCCTGTCGGGCGACGTCCAGCGCTTTAGCAGGTTGATGAGCGTGATCGGCGTAGTAGAAAATCAGTTCGCGGTTGGAATTGTCTGCCCTGATAGACTCCTGCACAGACTTAGTTTCAAACTCCCCAAAGGCTTTCTTGGCTTGATCCCTGCGCCCAACTAGCTCGAGTGCTTCCGCCAGGTCATAAAGATTCTCAGCATGAGGAGCCGCCTGATAACGCTGCTGTAGGAGTCCAACGGCCTCGTCATAACGACCTTGCGAGATTCGGGCTTTGGCTAGATTTCCCAAGGCATAGTGATAACCCGGAAACTTTGCCAGCGCTTCCTGCAGCAGGGACTCGGCCGCCGCAGTTTTGCCGGAGGATAGTTGAAGGTGGCCCATCTGAGTAAGGATCCACGCGCGATCTTCAACCTCAGTGGGCGGAGTTGACTGGTAGGCCATGCCCATTAATTCGAGTGCTCCGTCAACATCGCCAAATAGCTCGCGCAGATACGCGGCCCGAGTGATGCCGGGAAGGTTGCCGGGACGAAGATCAAGCATCCACTGACCTGCCTTCTCCGCTTCATCATAGTTGCCGAGTTCCGCATTGGCGTCGGTCAGGAAGCCATAGATGAGCACATCGTCGGCCACTCTCTGGTTGAGGGCTGTGGCGGCGTCCCGAGCAGTCGCGAATTCGTGGCGGCCCAGCAGCAGCCAGACGCGAATCTTTTCGCCATCCAGATTCAGCGGCGCCAGTTCGAAAGATTTCTTGAGGGCGTCTTCGGCCTGAGCATAGAAGTTGACGTCAGATGTTTCCCGCGCACGCCGCGACAGCGCCATCGCCAGCAAATTGTAGCCAGCGTATTGGGTTGGCTTCTTATCAATTACCTTTCGGGCTTCGGCAATGCTGCGCTCCGCCGGAGAGAGCACGGCGTTTGCGCTCGTATTGTTGTCCTGAGCTACGACCCAGGTGGCAACCGTGATCATCAAGATGAAAGCGGATATTTTTTTGGCGATCATGCTTTTCATGACATTCCTCGACATTCATTGAGAGAGAAAATCGCGGCCGCCACCAGAAAACAGCGGCCGCGAGAGTTGAAGTTACTTAACCGGGCAGATGCCGGAGGGTTGTCCGGTACATCCGGCCTGACCGGGCCCAATGTGATGGCTATTGCGTCCACTGTTGGCTGGCATCACGTAGGGGAAGAAGTTGTTCAAGCCTTCAGGATTGGTGTTCACCCCATCCCCGATGCGAGTGCCAAACTTCACCGGATCCACCAGGATGCCGGCCACCGCGCGTGAGGAAATGTCCACCACGTCATCGATCGGCCTGCGTCCATTGGGGTATCCCGCAAGGTCACCAGCCAGGAAGCCGAGCCGTTTTTGCTTGCCGACCGGCGTCGGTGGAATGCCGGTATTCAATCGCATCAGGTCAGCTACCGGGCCAGCATCTCCCGGGCCGCATCCCGGACAGATCGGCGGCATATATTGTCCGAGGATCAGCAAATCCGTGCGTGGCGGTGAAGCCACAGGAATGCCGATTGAACTGAAAACAGTCGCCAACACTGGATTCAGGAAGAAGTTGGCAAACTGCGCGTCGTTCTTGGGATCGTCCATGCTGAACCGATCTTTGAAGCCGGTGCCGATGATCAATTCGTTGATCAGCGAATTGCCTTCGCGCTGAACCTGCCGGAACGGGCCTGAGTTTTGGACTCGGAAGGGAGAGCGACGGATCGTAACCCTGGGACGCGAGGTGGTGCCGTAGGTTCCGATGACCGCCTCTTTTTCTCCTGGGCCATGAATCCTGCCGTCCACCGTGAGCATGGCGATGGGGACTTCCAGCACTATGGAGTTGACGTTGAAACCAGCCACGGCATCGGGCGCGTAGTTGTGAGTATCGTCGGCATCCTCTGCGGCGGGTAGAACTCCGCCAACTCCCATGCGGAAGTTCAGAGAATCGAAGGCCGCGCCTAAGTCAATAAAGAAGGGATCGTCTACTGTTCCCGCGAAAACGCGTACATCATTACCCAGGCGATAGGTTCCCTGGTTGAACAGCGCACGGTAGTTGGGCATAGTCCGCGGACCAACGTTCGAGGGAACCGCAAACAACGTCTTTCCTTCGGTCAAGTCCGTGGAAACCCCACCCTTGAGCATGGTCACGGTATAGGTTTGGCGCTCACTCAGGCCAACAGAACCTGGACCATCGAGGGAAGTGATCGGGGGGATGCCAGCGATACCCCCTACGAAACCCGTGAACAAGTTGCGCTGCCGAATTTCGCTGGTAAAACGGAACTGAAAAGTAACGTCTTCCACGCCGTCCTGGTTGTTGTCAATTTTCATCTCGTACAGCAGGTTAGGATCGAAAGGGAAATAGTTGGGACCATTCGACGGTTCGACAAAAGGGTCGACGTTCAGGATCATCGTGACTCGGTCGGGATGATCGAAGCTGACAAAGGCGTACCAGTCGGTGATGTCCGCGGTACGGTCGAGTGCTGTGATTGGCGCTTCGCGATGGCTCGACGCAAACAGGCTGGCGGGGACCAGCACGCACATCGCCAGGACGAAGGCTACTATTATCTTGATCTTGTTCATGGATGTTGCCTCTGGGAGTAGAAGATGGACGTCGCTCCAGCGAGTAATGCTGCCAGGTTGGCGCCACTCCCCGGCAGTTACCTCTGGATGACGTCTACTTTCCCTAGTACGCAGGGCGCAGCGGATTGGATTGGCTTGGGCAGCAGGCTTCTTCGGCACCCATGCCAGATGGACGCCATAGACCTATCGGCGACCAAAGGCTCGAGAGTGAAATTCCAGGGTCTCTCCGAGGTGGGTCAGAAAATAGTTGATGCTGTGGTCGCCCGGATAGAGATGATATTCGTGTGGAATACCCTCAGTCTGAAGTTCCTGATGCAACGCCACCGCACCTTTGTCGAAGCCGAGGTCGTCTTCCTGGCCGCAGTTGATGTAGATAGCGAGTTTCCGGAGGCCGGCTTGGTTTTTCCTGGCCAGCTCAAAAGGACTATTCTCTTTCCAGTGTTGCACGCCAATCGGCTGGCCAAAGACAGGACCCAGCAGGCCGCCTAGAGATGTACCGGCACGCTCAGCAACACTGAGGTTTTCAGGTGACTCCGTTATCAGCGCCGCGCTTTGCGCGCTCACCGAAGAAAACAAATCCGGATGTGCAAGGGCGAAACGGAGCGCGCCGTAGCCTCCCATGGAAATCCCAGCAATGGCTCGGTTTGCGCGCTCAGAGCGGATTCTGTATTTCTTCTCGATGTAAGGCATGAATTCGCCGATGAAGAAATCGCTGTAGCGTACGGAGCCATCGGCCGAGTTAATGAAGAAGCTGCGTCTTCCATCCGGCACGACGATAAGAAAGTCGACAATCTTGCTTTGCTGGCGCAGATCTTCGATCAGATTCCAGCCGCCGCTATTGAATAGCGTCTGCTCATTCTCTCCGAGGCCATGCAGGAAATACAGCACCGGGTAACTCCGCAGCGAGAGTTGCGAGTTATTCGTGTCGTAACCCGGTGGCAGTTCTACGCAGTAGCGCACGACTTGTTTCAGGATGCGACTGTTTAGCGCGTTGCAATCGATCCGGCCGCGCACTTGTGCCGATAGAGAAACTACCCAAGAAACAAAAACCAGGAAAACAGAAAGGAACCGGGAAAGCCGGCGCATGAATTCAGTTTACTCGTAGCGCAAGGCTTGCACCGGATCAAGGCGAGCCGCCCGGGCTGCCGGATATAGACCGGAAAGGAGACTGACGATGAAGGCAAAGGCAACGGCCGCAGCCACCAGCCACCATGGTACGGACCAGAAGTTTTCTGGCGGAAGAGCCTGACGTTTGAGATAGACGTTGGTTCCAAGGTTGATCGCATGCCCGATTGCCCAGCCCAATGCCACCCCTACAATACCGCCGAGCACGCCCATCGCTCCGGCTTCGGCGAAGAAAAGCTTTTTGACGTCTCCATCACTGGCACCGATGGCTTTCATGATCCCGATTTCGCGGCGGCGTTCCAAAATAGCCATGACCAGCGTGTTCACAATGCCGATCGAAGCCACTGCAAGCGCGAGACTACCGAAGATCCCCAGGAAAAGATCCAGCACCGCAAAAAATTGCCGCAGGCTGCGGGTAGCGTCCAGAATCGAGAAAGTATTGAATCCCATCTTCTTGACCGCCTCTTCAACGGACAGTACTTGTTTGGGATTCTTCACTCGCACGCTTAACGACGAATAGATGGGCTGATTGCTGAAGGAGCGCATGGTGTCGCGCAAATCTGTTGGCTGCATAACATGCAAGTTCTGGGTCAGCTTCAGAGGCAGAAAAACTCGCGCCCGGGCCGCCCCATGCATGCTATCGGGGTCAAGATCGCAGATGCCGACGATTGTCAGTTTCTGTTCCCGGGAGACTACTGAATACGCGTTGTCTTCCGGGTTTGCGATTTCCTCCAGATCCGACGGACTTTCAATGTCGGACATCGTGGGAAGTGACCCGATGGGCGCAACTCGTTCGGCGTAACGCATGATCAGGTCTTTGCCAAGCAATGGTTTCGCTAGCTCGGAGACGCGGACCTCCTCAGCACCCGGTTTGGCTGTTTTGCCCAACAGCTCCGCTGCGAAAGATTTCTGCAGAATCGCTTCAGCCGCTGTTTCCGAGGAGAAGAAGCTACCCTGCATATTTTCGAAGGCGTCGTTGATCTTGGCGGAGGCAGGCAGTCCGGCCACAGTCGCCATTTGTGGCTTGTCTTGATACCGAAGTTCAGTGAAGAACCGAATGTCAGGATAGGCTTCCACAACATTAGGAAGGTGCTCAATTTCTCCGCGCGCCGATTCATCCAGGACTCGGCTCTCGGCGGCGGATGTAGCAGTTCGTTCGTTGTCGTGACCGAAACCACGGAAATCTCGGCGTGAACTGACCACCACGGTATCGAAGAGTCCCGATCGAACCAGCCTCCGGCTTGCCAACTGTTGCAGGCCGATACCTAGCGAAAGCATCGCTACCAGCGATGCCACTCCCACCGAGATACCGACGGTGGTTAGCGAATTTCGCAGCAAAGATTCCCGCAAATTGCGGAAGGCGAGCTCGGAGAGATCGTAGGCTTTCATACATGTTCCCCAGGTGTCGCGACTGCGGTTGTGCTTGGATTAGCGTGGTCACCGATCAATTTGCCATCGGCCAGGAAGAGCATTCGTTGGGCGTATCGCTCCGCTAGAGCGCGCTCGTGCGTGACCATTACGATTGTCATGCCGAGCGATTGGTTGAACTCGCGGATGAAGTCCATGATCTCAGTACCGGTGCGGCTGTCCAGATTGCCCGTAGGTTCGTCGGCCAAGAGCAGTTTGGGGCGGTTGATGAGAGCGCGGGCGAGCGCAGCCCGCTGCTGCTCTCCACCCGAGAGTTCGCTCGGACGGTGAGTCATTCGTGCACTCAAACCGACGCGATCCAATGCTTCGCGCACTAACTGTGGACGCTGACTGCGGTCAACCTCCGCAAACCTCATAGGCAGTTCCACGTTCTCGGCCAAGGTCATACTGGAAACCAGATTGAAGGATTGGAAGACCATGCCGACCGTGCGCAGACGATACTTAGCCAATTCTGGACGTGAGAGCTGAGCCAGATTCTTTCCCTCAACAATGACCGTTCCCGAGCTCGGGTGATCGAGCCCAGCGATGAGGTTTAGGAGGGAAGACTTGCCGGAGCCAGAACTGCCCAGCAGCGCAACGAACTCTCCGGCGCGCACCTGCAGCGAGACCCCGTCCACGGCGCGTATAAGAGTTTGCCCCATCTGGTAGTGACGACAGAGGGAGTCCGTGCGTACGGCGCACGCGTTATTTGCTGAGGATGGTTCGGGCCCTGGGGTCATGGAACACCTAGCGGATCTCCCCTCTTATTAGACGCAGCGCATCCGACGGGGTCACATCGGCGTCGTCACTTCGATCTCCATCGCCACTTTCACTGGGGACTAGCGCTGCATCTCCCTCGCCCGGCGCCAAAAACAGATTCCTCTCTAGCCCTTGCTGCTTCGTGTACAGATCGAAATAGCGCCCTTGCATAGCGTAGAGCTGTTCGTGTGTGCCCCGCTCTACGATCTCACCATGCTCGACAACGAGAATCTGGTCAGCCCGACGGATAGTAGAGAGCCGGTGGGCGATCACAAATGTGGTTCGTCCTTGCATGAGGTAGGAAAGCCCTTGCTGGATCATGGCTTCCGACTCTGAATCGAGACTCGATGTGGCTTCATCGAGAATGAGGATGCGCGGCTCCGCCAGAATGGCGCGAGCAATCGAAATCCGCTGTCTCTGACCGCCCGAGAGCTTCACGCCTCGTTCGCCTACTACGGTCTCGTATTTGTCGGGGAAACTCTCCGCAAACTCCTCGACGCGAGCGATTCGACACGCACGCAGGATTTGTTCGTCACTCGCATCAGGCCGTGAGAAAGCAACATTCTCCCGGATGGTTCCGTCGAACAGAAACGATTCCTGCAGGACTACGCCCAAACGCGTACGGTAAGAATCTAGACGAACCGTGCTCAGATCGATGCCGTCGACCAGTGCCTGGCCTTCAGTAGGCACATAAAAAGCTGAGATCAATCCGATGATTGTGGACTTGCCTGAACCTGAGGATCCGACCAGCGCTGTGACTGTGCCTGGTTCCGCGCGAAATGAAACATCACGCAAGACGGTACGGTTGCCGTCGTAACTGAAGCTGACGTGCTCGAACTCCAGCCTGCCATGCACGTCGTTCAAGGCTACTGTGCGCCTTGGATCCCGATCTTCAGGACGCTCGCCCAGAATTTCCTGGGTGCGCTCCAACCCGGCGAGGGCCTCGGTGAGCTGCGTGCCGATGCCGACGATCTGAGTCATGGGCGCGACCAGAAAACCGAGAAACAGCGTGTAGGAGAAAAAACCACCCACCGTCAAAGTCCCCGCCATAATCTGGCGGGCGCCCACGTACATAATCACAGCTCCCACCACGCCGAGTAGCAGGCTCGCCGCAAGGCTCATGACAGAGGTAGCGGTAAGTGTGCGCATTACGTTGTCCAAGAGGCGCCGCACGCCTCCGGCAAAAACCGCCTCTTCGCGCTCTTCCGCGTGATATCCCTTGATCACACGGACGCCGCCCAACGATTCCGTCAGCCGGCCAGTGACTTCGGCGTTGATCTTGCTGCGCTCGCGGAGAATCGGACGGATCGTGCCAAACGCTTTCTTGAGCGTAAGCCCAAAGCACAACAGAAAACCGAATGCCAGCACAGTCATTAGTGAACTAATCCGAAACAGGACGATCAATGCGATGCATGAAGTAAGCAATCCGCCCACAAAATCGACCAGGCCGGTGCCTAACAGGTTCCGAACACCTTCCACATCGCTCATGATGCGCGCCACCAGCATGCCAGTTTTATTGGAATCGTAAAACGCCACCGGGAGGCGCGAAATGTGCGTCTGAACCTTTCGCCGGAGCTCGGCAATCAGGCGCTGCGCAGCCTTTGACAGCAACTGTGTGAGAGAGAAAGAAGTGATTCCCTGAATCACCGTGGCACCCAAGACGGTCAGAACGAGTCGCCGTAAGAGCTCGATATGATGTTTCGCGATAACACCATCGATGAGGAATTTTGTGGAGTAGGGAAGCACCAATGCCGATACCCGGTTTACGATCATCAGCAGGAATCCCAATGCCAGCAATCCGCGGCGCGGGCGCATGAGCTCCCAGACGAGCGGAAGAACTGCTTTCAGCCTTTGGGCGTTTAGCGGCGGGCGGGGAGTTGGTTTCGGAGCGGCACTCACTGTTTTGGTTAGACTTTAAGGGCCCTTGGTTCGGTTCATTATTACTCACTACTAGCCGAGACAGTCGGAGGTGAAGTTGGTGGAAGAGCCGTCACTTTGACGACCGCATACCGGCCCCGATCCACAACTAGATCTTATCTTACGGCTACCTTTTTTGGTCGCGCCCTGGTGGCAATCTCCCTGATTGAGTCGCCAACCTCGATATTGAAGCGCCCCTCGCTCATGCTTCAGAATTGCATATTTACGAAACTTTACGGTCATTGACCGAATCTTTACCGCGTTCCCCAAGATGCGCAGTGTTGAATGGATGGATGATTACCCGTGAGCAATCGCGGTGACTCACAGTATCTCGCTGAGTATTGTGGATGGGGATGGAGCGGCGTGGTTTCCCGCATCGAATCATTCATTGGAACAGTGTTCATGCGATTGAGTTTTTCTGAAGTCAGACCAGGCCAGCGGCGCTCCGGGTGCAGGGTGTTTGTAACTTGCCTTTGGGGACTCGCACCGCTGTTGCTCATCGGCACTGGCTTGCTGGCACAGTCAGGGTCGGCCGTGGCAGCGAATTTCGTCATCGCGGGAACGGTGAAATCAGGCAACACGCAGGTTCCGGGCGCCACCGTGACCGCATTGAACCAATCCACAGGCGAGAAGGTAGTAACGTGGTCGGATATCGATGGAAGCTACGCCGTGCAGGTCTCTGCGGCAGGCCGTTACACGGTGAGCGCCGAGATGGCAGCGTTCGCGCCCAGCACGCGCGAAGTCGAAGTCAGCGATTCTCCCGCGCGGACGGATCTTACGGTGGTTTTGGCCTCCCGCGCTCAACAGGCCGCGCGTTCCATACAAAGGCAGACCATGGCATCAGGTAGCCGCGGATTTCAGAGTCTTGCCGTACTTCAGGGTGAAGCGGCTGCGGGCTCCAGTATCAACAACCCAGGCGACCAAGTGGTGCCTCAGGGGATGCCCATTCCTGGAATTGCGCCCGATGCGGCTACGGAGTCAATTGCCGTGTCAGGAAATGCTCCCGGCGCTGGTCTGTTCGGAATGAACAGCGATGAAATGCAGCAGAGAATGCGTGAAGCCCGCGAGCAACAAGGCGGAGGAGGATTGGGCGGAGGGCAGGCGGGAGGCCCGGGGGGCGGCGGTGGTGGCTTATTCCTCGGCGGTGGACCTGGAGGCGGGCCTGGTGGTGGTAGCGGCGGGGGACCTATGATTTTCGGAGGCGGTCGTGGCCGCTTCGACATTAACCGCCCACACGGTTCGATTTATTACACGGTGGGAGACTCGGCGTTGAACGCCGCGCCGTACTCGCTTACGGGTCGACCTTCAATCAAACCCGGTTATCTGCAAAATCGGGTTGGGGTTTCACTCGGCGGCCCACTGAATATTCCCAAGATCTACAAAGGCGGCAACAAGACTTTTTTTTTCGTGAACTACAACGGATATCGCGGTGAAAATCCCTTTGATCAGTTTTCAACTGTCCCGACACTTCTCGAACGCGCCGGAGACTTCTCTCAATCCACAATTAGAACCCAGAGCAGCTCCACGCCGGTGCAACTCTTCGATCCCTTTACCCACCGACCGATTCCCAACAACAATGTCGCGAACGATCCCAATTTGAAGGTCAGCCCTATTGCGCAAGGGCTGTTGAAGTTCATTCCCCTGCCCAATCTACCGGGAGATGTGCAGAATTTTCATTTCAGCACTGCCGCAACCAGCAACAGCGACGACCTAAACATCCGCCTGATGCATGCCTTTGGTAGTTCGACCATCGGTCCACGCCGCCGCGGCCCGCAAAACAATTTGACGTTTGGGTTGCACTACCATTCGGTGAGGACAGATCTGACCAATGCATTTCCCAGCGTTGGTGGCACTACTTCGGTGCGCAGCTTCGACATCCCTATCGGGTACATTCGCAGCATCGGTAAGCTGACCAATGTTGCCCGTGTCGACTACAACCGCAGCCGTACCTCCACGCGAAATCTGTACGCGTTCAACCAGAATATTGCTGGAAACCTTGGAATTGGCGGAGTTTCGCAAGACCCGTTCGATTGGGGTTTGCCCAACCTTTCGTTTAAAGATTTTGGCAGTCTCACCGATACGAACCCGCAACTGCTGCGCAATCAGACAATCACTTTCACCGACAACATGATCTGGAATCACGGCAAACACACCTGGCGATGGGGCGGCGATTTCCGGCGCATCCAACTGAATACCGAAGCCAGCAATGATGCGCGCGGGACCTTCGTGTTCACAGGAAACAATACCGCCCAAATCATTAACCGGAGTGTGCTACCAAATACGGGTTTTGACTTAGCTGATTTTCTGCTTGGCTTGCCGCAGCAGACTCTTTTGCAAAGGACAGCGCAGCCGGGCGACAACAATTATCACTTCCGGGGAAATTCCTGGGATCTTTTTGTGCAGGATGAGTGGAAGCTGCGCGGCAACCTTACGCTCAACCTCGGCTTGCGCTACGAGTACGTTTCACCTTTCACAGAGCTGAACGATCGCATTGCCAACCTGATTCTTTCGCCCGGAGTTCTAACGGGAGTGGGTTCTCCCACCGCAACACCAGTTCTGCCGGGGCAAGGATTCCCCTCCACCTTGATACATGCCGACCGCAACAACTTCGCTCCCCGCGTAGGATTGGCATGGAAAGCGAAGTCGAACATAGTTGTCCGCGCCGGATATGGCATCAACTACAACACCGGTGCATACCAAACGATCGCCCAGCAACTCGCCTTCCAGCCACCATTTTCCTTGACCCAGACCAATGTCCAATCCGCAATTGGAGACCTGACTCTGCAAAACGGATTTCCCGCGCCAGCTAAAGATGTGATCACCAATAATTACGCCGTAGATCCGAATTACAGGCTGGGATACGTGCAGATATGGAATCTGGATGTGCAGCAGGAGATCAAGCCCACGCTTTTGCTGAATCTCGACTATACGGGGACTAAAGGCACACGGCTCGATATCGTGGACGACCCCAACCGCACCGCCACCGGAATTCTGATCCCCAACGTGCAGCCGTTTAATTGGGAGACTTCGCAGAGTGACTCCGTGGCCCACGCCGGTACCGTCCGCCTCCGCAAACGCTTGCAACGCGGAATTTCCATTGGAGGCAGCTACACATTTTCCAAGTCAATTGACAACGCTTCGAGCATCGGCGGCAGCGCTTTTGTCGTGGCCCAAAACCCTCGCGACCTGGCAGCCGAGCGCGGCCTCTCGATCTTCGATCAACGTCACAAGTTCACCGCTGATTATCTGTGGGAGTTGCCCTTTGGCCGTGATCGACGCTGGCTTACCGGCAGCCGAGCTCTGTCCGCTGTGTTCGGGGACTGGAACTGGAGCGGCGACTGGACGATTTCGTCAGGATTGCCCTTCACTCCGCGAATTTTAGGCAACTTCTCCGAGGTTAACCGTGGCACCAATGGCACTCTGCGGCCCGACGTCGTTCTCGGTGAGTCGGTCAGCGTGTCCAATCCGTCGCTCAACCAATGGTTCAACACGGCTGCTTTCGTTACGCCTCCGCCGGGACAGTTTGGCGACGCCAGGCGAAACAGCATCGAGGGCCCGGGTTCACTCTTGTTTGATATGGCGTTTACTAAAATCGTTCCTCTGAGAGAGTCGCGGGCCCTGGAAATTCGAGCGCAGATGGCGAACGTATTTAATACCCCGCAATACACTTCGATTGATACCACGCTGAATTCGCTTTCTTTCGGCCGTGTAATCGCGGTGGGGGCGATGCGGACGATCCAGTTCACGGCGCGTTTTAGGTTTTAGGGAGAAGACGATGTTTTCCACTTCAAAAAACGTGAATTGGACGAGACCAGGGCTTCCATGGACGCTGGCAGTGGTTGTGGTCTGCGCCACCATGGCCTCACAGGAGACGCCCAGCACGTACACGTTCAAATCGGAGACTGAGCTGGTGTTGGTAAATGTCACAGTACGTGATAAGAGCGGGAATCCCGTCCGAGATTTGAAGCAGGAAGACTTCACAGTGTTGGAAGACAACAAGCCACAACAAGTGAGCTCGTTCGATCTTGAGAACACGGACGCTATTCTGCCGACGGCGGTGTCGGAAGCGCCATTGCTGGGCAAAGCTTTGTCGCGAACGGCGCATGTGTCGTCGGGGGCTCCTCAGCCGATGGCGGCGTCTGAATTGAAAGATCGTCGTCTCATCATCCTGTTTTTCGACCTTAGCTCTATGCAGCCGGATGAAATTGATCGCGCCACCACGTCAGGAGAGAACTATGTGGACAAGCAGATGGTTCCTGCGGACCTTGTGGCAGTGATCTGCTTAGGCAGCTCGCTCACCGTGAATCAGGACTTCACGTCGGACAAAAACGCAATTAAGAAGACCCTGCAAAAAATCAACCTGGGTGGTGGGCAAGGCTTTGAGGAGGGCTCGACTGGCTCCACTGAAGGAACTCCCGATACCGGAGGGTCTTTCACCGCGGATGACACCGAGTACAACATCTTCAATACCGATCGCCGGCTCGAGGCTTTGCGGTCGGTAGCAGACCGGCTTTCTCACGTAGACGAGAAAAAGTCTTTGATCTACTTTTCCAGCGGCATGGACCGCACCGGGATTGAAAACCAGTCGGAACTGCACGCCGCGATTAACGCAGCCGTGCGCGCCAACCTATCGATTTACACTATGGACATTCGTGGGTTGCAAGCGATCGTGCCCGGAGGGGAAGCCCAAAACGCGAGCTTGCGCGGAACTTCTCCCTACTCCGGTCAGGCCTCGCTGAATGCGCTCAACTCCAACTTCACTACCCAGGAAACTCTGGTCACCCTTGCCGGCGATACTGGAGGCCGGGCTTTCCTCGATTCGAATGACTTCAGTCGAGTGTTCACCGGCGTCCAGCAGGATACGTCGGTCTACTACCTCCTCGGCTATTACAGCAACAATTCTGCCCGCGATGGGCGTTTCCGCAAGATCACAGTGCGCGTGAATCGCCCGGGCGTGAAGATTGACTTCCGCCGCGGGTACTATGCACCCGCAGACTTCCAGCATTCGACAAAGGAAGACCGCGAACTCCAACTCGATCAGGAATTAGCATCCGACCTGCCAAGTACCGATCTGCCTGTTTATCTCTCGGCTGCCTACTTTCGTATGAGCGATGGAAGATTCTACGTGCCAGTATCAGTTGTAGTTCCCGGCTCCCAGATTCCCTTCACGCGGAGCAATGAACAGGACCGCGCCACACTGGACGTGCTCGGAGTTGTGACGAGTCCGGATAAGCGGCCAATTGGCCAGATACGTGAGACGGTAAAACTGTCACTGAACACGACTGAACTGGTTGGCCGCAAAAATGTGCAGTATGACAACGGCTTTGTCTTGCCATCCGGCAAGTATCACTTGAAGTTCGTGATTCGCGAAAATCAGACGGGGCGGTTGGGTTCGTTCGAAACCGATTTCACCATCCCTGATCTCAAGGGCGTTCCGGTAAAGATGAGTTCAGTTGTACTGGCCAGCCAGGTTCGGCCAGCAGGGAAGCGAAAGAGCGATAATCCATTAGTGCGTGACGGCTCAGAGGTGATTCCAAGTGTCACTCATGTGTTCTCGGCAGGTCAGCATCTTTATTTCTATTACGAAGTCTACGACCCCACTCGGGAGCCAATCAGCGCGGCTGCGCAGTCGCCAGCGGGTGCGAAGTCCGGTATACGAGTGCTGACCAATGTTGCGTTCTTCAGTGGCAAGAAAAAGGTCTATGAGACGCCGGTGGTCGAGAGCGCGCAGCTCAACACGCCCCAACGGCGAGCCACAGTCTTCCAACTCGACGTGCCGCTCACGCAATTAAAACCGGGTTTCTACACCTGCCAGGTGAATGTCATCGACGATGCAGCAGGGCAATTTCTTTTCCCTCGATTGAGTCTGCTGGTGAGGCAATGAGCCGCCATCGGAGCAAGACTTCGAGCTCATGAGCGAACGCCAAACGCACTTATACATAACGACTTATGCGTGTTTGTGCATTTCAACGTGCCGGTTTTTTTCATTGATTGCATCCAAACTTTTCATTCATTCATCCAAAAAGCGTATTGACAGTCCCATGCGGTTCGCCTAGTATCCAAATTTGATGTTGGCCTCTAATCAGCTTCGCTGCCGGTGTTGTTCTTGTTGTTGTACGGGTGCGTCCACTGGCGCAGGGAGGCTGCTGACCTAAGTTTCTTTTAGAAATCGGCAATTATACCCACCGCCAGTGCAGGCTACTGGCGGTGGGTTTTTTTATGTCCAACACAGGCACAGAGACGAAAGCGCAGCGCGTCGAACGGCTCAAACGGGAAAAGAACCCGTGGGAAGGCCTCGACGAAATTCGGCGCTTTGCGCGCGAGGGATTTGGCTCCATCACCCCGGAATGGCTGGGCACCTATTTTCGTTGGTGGGGGGTTTACACCCAAGGCGACGGCGCCGGTGTGGTTGGGGGAAAGAATGGTGAAGGCAAGGCGCTTCCGTACTTCATGGTTCGCATCCGGATTCCGGGCGGCCTGTTGCGTTCCGACCAACTTCGCACCATCGCCGCGGTCACCGAGCGCTATGCCAAAGGCACGGCGGACCTGACCGTAAGACAGAATATTCAGCTGCACTGGGTGACGATCGAGAGCTTGCCTGAAGTCCTGGATGCGCTCTGGCGCGCTGGCCTTACTACTATGGGCTCTTGCGGTGATGACACCCGCAACATTACCGGCTGCCCCTTGGCCGGCGTGGATGCGGATGAGATCTGCGATGCTTCTCCGCTGGGGCTCGAAGCCAATCAGTTTTTCGTGGGCAATGCCGAGTTTTACAACCTCCCCCGCAAATTCAAGATTTGCATCACCGGCTGCAAGGTATGGTGCGCCTATCCCGAAATCAATGACGTTGGACTGACCGCAATCCGCCGTGCTGGCGACGGTTCGGAGATCGGCTACTCCTTGCGCGTGGGCGGGGGCTTGTCCACTGACCCGCATCTGGCCGTACGTTTGAACGCTTTTGTTCGACAGCATGAGGTAATCCCGGTTCTCAAGGGAATTGCCGAGATTTTTCGGGAGAGCGAAAAGCTGCGGGAAAACCGGGAGCGGGCGCGTCTCAAATTCCTCTTCCTGAAGCACGGTTGGACCGCTGACAGTTTTCAGCACGAACTGGAACAGCGAATCGGTTTCCGACTGGAACCCGCGGCAGAGGAGAGGCCACCCCAGGATGTCTATCGCGATCATGTCGGAATCCATCAACAGAAACAGCCTGGGTACTGCTATGTGGGAGCGGCAGTGCTGCGTGGCCGGATCACGGCCCCGCAAATGCACGCGGCCGCAGATCTGTCCGACCGTTTCGCCAACGGCGAACTGCGCACCACCAACATGCAAAACCTGCTAATCGTGAATGTGCCACGCCAGAACGTGGACGCGCTAGCGAGCCAATTGAACAGCGTCGGCCTCCTAGTTGCCGGCTCGCCGTTCTGGCGCGGCGCGATTGCCTGCAGCGGATCTGAATTTTGCAAACTCGCGATCACAGAAACTAAGAGCTTTTCTCGCTGGCTAGTGGAGGAACTGGAAGAAAGACTTCCCGGCTTCGACCAACACTTAAAGCTGCATGTCACCGGATGTCCGAATAGTTGCGGCCAGCATTGGATTGCGGACGTTGGCATCGAGGGCAAGAAGATCAAAGTTGGGGATCGCATGGTGGACGCCTACTACTTTTGTGTGGGCGGAGCGGTCGGGCTGCATGAGTCGGTGGCTCGGCCCATTGGCTATCGCTGCCCAGCTAGTGAGGTTCCGGACGCGATCGAGCGCCTGCTGCGGCGCTATTTGGATGAACGCCTGCCAGGAGAGAATCTGCGACGTTTCTTTGCGAGATACAGCGATGAGGAGTTGCGGGAGTGTGTGGCGGGTGAGTTGGTCGCCGCGGTAGCGAGGGATCCGTCGCCCGGGCAAGCGCCGCATGTGGTGGAAGGCTAGTTATGCGAAAAAAGGCAAAACGATGAGCTTGTTTCCCATCTTTCTAAAACTCGACGATCGACCGTGCTTAGTTGTAGGAGGGGGCACGATCGGCCAGGGAAAGATTCGCAGCTTGATCACGGCAGGCGCCAGAGTCCGAGTTGTAGCGCCGCACGCGACTGCGACGGTTGGTGAGTGGGCGCGCGCTGGAGTGATTACCTGGGAGCGGCGAAACTTTGAAGCCTCCGATCTGGATGGCGTCGTTCTAGTAGTTGCCGCGACGAATTCTACCGCGGCAAACGAAATCATCTTCCGGGAAGCGCAACGGCGGAACATCCTTTGCAATGCCGTGGACGATCCCGAACGCTGCGATTTTTATTACCCGGCGGTGGTACGTCGAGGAAATCTTCAAGTTGCCATCTCGACTGCTGGCCATAGTCCCGCGCTCGCTCAGCGGCTGCGACGGGAACTTGAAGCGCAGTTCGGATCCGAATACGCAGGATGGCTGGAGCAGTTGAGGGAGATGAGGCGCCAACTATTTGCCAGCGACATTGCCCCCGATGACCGACGGCATCTGCTGCACGAACTCGCCAGTCGCAGCGCCTTTGAGTCCGCGACCGGCGCGAGTCTTCGCAGCAAGGAGGAAATTTCGTGACGGGAAAAGTTCATCTAGTAGGCGCTGGACCGGGCGATCCTGAACTGCTCACCCTGAAAGCGCTTAAGGCCTTGAAAAGAGCTGATGTGGTGTTGCATGACGATCTGATCAGACCGGAGATTCTTGCTTTTATTCCGTCGACAGCAGAAGTCCGAAATGTTGGGAAGCGGTGCGGATGGAAAAGTATCAGTCAGGAGGAGATTAACTCTCTCCTGATCCAATTTGCCTCGGTGGGATTGCAGGTAGTTCGCCTGAAAAGTGGAGACCCGCTCATCTTCGGTCGCGCAGGGGAAGAGATCGAAGCTCTACGTCAAGCCGGCGTTGATTTCGAGATTGTTCCCGGAGTGACCGCCGCTCTAGGTGCTGCCGCGGCAACGAATATTCCCCTGACTCACCGCCAGATTTCATCAGCACTGATTTTTCTTACCAGCCATCATTCGAATGGCGCTGACTCGAGCAAATGGCCAGCGCATCTGCCGTCCGATGCCACGCTGGTGATTTACATGCCTGGTTACCAGTACCAGAGCACCGCTGCCCGTTTGATCGAAGCCGGGTTAAGGCAAACAACTCCCTGCGCCATCATTTCGCAGGCCACAGCGCCAGAACAACAAGTTCATCGCACAACCCTAAAGGATCTAGCTCTTGCTCCCCGACTGCCGGCTCCCACTTTGCTGGTGGTCGGGGAAGTCGTACGTTTTGCCGACCACGCCTCTTTGCGCGAGGAGTTTGCCTGGTCGAGTCTGGAGCAAGTTATTCCGCTGCTGGCGCAGGCCAGCCTTTCAGGTGAGGGCGAGCCATTTCGTGGGACTCAGGAGCAATCCGAGTGAAAGAGCACTGGGAGCAAGCACAAATTCCGGCCGAACAATGGACTGCTGAGGAAGTTTTGCGATGGGCATCCACAACTTTCAGGAACGACATGGCTATGGCTTCCGGCTTCGGCGTGGAAGGCATGGCGCTGATCGACATTGCCTCGCGGGTAGTGCCCGATCTGAAGGTCTTTACGCTGGACACTGAGTTCCTGTTTCCCGAAACTTACGATTTGATTGATCGCGTTGAAAAGCGCTACGGAATCAAGGTGGAAAGGGTCTACTCAACCTTGACGCCGGAGGAGCAGGAGCGCGAGCATGGCCGAGCGCTATGGGCCAGCGATCCGGACCAATGCTGCAACCTCAGGAAAATCGAGCCGCTTAAACAGAAACTCTCCGAGCTGCGCGCATGGGTCACAGCAATCCGCAGGGATCAGACCGCCGCACGATCCTCGGCCCGCAAAGTGGAGTGGGACGCGAAGTTTAAGCTGGTGAAGATCAACCCCATTGCGGACTGGACGACTGAGAAGGTGTGGAATTATGTCCGCAAGCACAACGTCCCGTATAACCCGCTGCACGATCGGAATTACCCGAGCATAGGATGCACCCATTGCACCCGAGCGATTCAGCCCGGGGAAGACGTTCGCGCTGGACGCTGGTCAGGCTTCCAGAAGACCGAATGCGGGTTGCACGTCGGGTCTGCTGTAACGCCATTAGTGAACATTGCAGCCCCCGTGAGTTGCGAAGAAACGTAAATCGGGCTCAATAGCCGAGCTTCATCCGCCATAGAAAAATCCATCAGCGTCATCGAAATTCTGGATTGTACTTTCGAGGTGCCATGAAGGTACACAATGAAAGATGGCGCGCAGTTTCACAGCGATCGACCACGATGCCTGCGGTGTGGGTTTCATTGCCCAACTAGGGCGCGAACCTTCGCACGAGATAGTGACGCGCGGTCTACAGGCTTTGGAGCGCCTGGGGCACCGCGGCGGGGTTGACGCGGACGGACGCAGCGGCGACGGTGCAGGCCTGCTTACCCAAATCCCTGACCGGTTTATCCGGTTCCAGGCGCGTCAGTCAGGAATCGAGCTGCCTGCGGTGTTCGGAATGGGGATGGTATTCCTCACTCGTGGCCACGAAGAGACAGCACGCGCAACCATCGAGACGCTCGCGGTAGAAAACGACCTTAAATGCCTGGGCTGGCGACCGGTCCCGACCATGGCTGAAGTCGCCGGGCCGCGCGCGGGCGACACTCTCCCTGTCATCAGGCAGTGCTTCTTCGAAGCTCAGCAACCAATTGCCGATTTAGAAGACCTCCTGTTTCGGTTACGAAAGGAAGCGGAAGCAGGCGCGCCCCCAGGAACCTATTTCTGTTCGCTCAGTTCGCGAACTGTAGTTTACAAGGGGTTGTTGACACCTTCCCAGTTGCCCGCTTTCTACCCTGACTTGGCCGACCCGGAATTTACCAGTTCGTTTGTCATCTTTCACCAGCGCTATTCCACCAACACTCAACCCAGTTGGTCGCTGGCGCAACCCTTCCGCTTTGTGGCGCACAACGGCGAGATCAACACTATCAGCGGAAACCGCCGCTGGTTGAGGGCCAAAGAATCCGCAGTGCGGCAGGGTCTTGGGCTCTCCAATCGAATACGCCTGCTGGAAGAACGGGTGAGCGATTCAGCAAGCTTCGACAACGGCGTGGAAATTTTGCTTCGCCAGGGTCATAGCCCGGCTGAAGCCCTGTTAGCGATGGTTCCACCAGCCTGGGAAAACGGCCCCCAAGCCACCACTGAGTTGGGTTTCTTTCTTGAGGAACGCGCGCGTGAGCAAGAACCATGGGACGGTCCGGCAGCGCTCGTCTTTACTGACGGCCTCACCGTAGGCGCCAAGCTAGACCGCAACGGACTACGGCCTTTGCGCTACACCCTTACTGCTGACGATCTATTGGTTGTGGGCTCCGAAGTTGGAATCGCGCACTTGCGCAGCAAGCGCGTCATCGAACGGCAACGTCTTGGGCCAGGCGAGATGCTTCTCGTGAATCTGGTGAGCGGGGAGTTGGTCCGGCCCAGCGACCCGGTGCCGCTGCGTTCAAAGACTTCGCAACGTCCAAGACGGCCTTCTGTTTTCGTGGCTCCAGGCGATAGTCCTTTCGTTGCGCCAACACCAGAACCCACGAAAGTCATGGCAGCATTAGGCTGGAGCGAAGATCAATATCGGCTGTTGTTTCAACCTCTCGTGGAGCAGGGCCAAGAAGCGGTGTGGAGCATGGGGGACGATGCGCCTCCGGCTGCGCTATCAAGCTTCCGGCGTCCACTTTGGGATTATTGTAAGCAGCGCTTCGCGCAAGTTACGAATCCGCCCATTGACTCTCTGCGCGAAAGTCACGTGATGTCGTTGAAGACCTACTTGGGCGATAGAGTAGTGCTCAATTCGCCGCTGCTCGACGGCGGGCAGTTGGAGGTGTTGGAGAAAGAATTAGGAAGTTGTCACCAAATCGGTTTCACCTTTTCGGTGGCCGATGGGGTCGAGGGCGGTGGGGCGGCACTGGCACGGGTGCAAGCGCAGGCGAAACTTGCCGTCGCCAGAAAGCCTGGATTGATCCTGCTCAGCGATCGTGGAGTCCATGCGCAACGAACGGCGCTGCCCGCGCTGCTGGCAGCGGCTGCTGCTTGGAAATCCATGGTCGAAGCTGGAGGATGGAACATCCCCTTGGTGATTGAGACTGGGCAAGTCATTGACACCCATCACGTGGCCCTGCTTATCGCCACCGGTGCGACCGCTGTCTTTCCCTACCTGGCGATCGAGCGAGCCGTGAACCTCAGACCGGACGGAGCAAACCGCTACCGTGCTGCCGTGGAAAAGGGACTGCGTAAAGTAATCGCTCGAATGGGAATCTCCACCATTGCCAGCTATCGAAATAGCCAACTCTTTGAGACCGTCGGCCTGGACCCAGACATTTGCGAGGATTACTTTGAAGATGCAGGGCATGCTCTTGGCGGTAAAGGGCTTAACGATCTATTGCAGGATTGCTTAGACCGCCACGCTGCAGCGTTCTCTCTCCTAGCAGCCGAGTTGCAGGACAAAGGACTCTATCGCTTCCGTCACAATGGGGAACGTCACGCCAGCTCGCCCGAACTGGTACGGCGCATACATCGTTACATCAAATCGCCTACGGCGGAAAACTACCGAGCATTTACGGAACTCGGAGAAGCACGAGAGGCTGTCGCCGTTAGAGACCTTCTAGAGATTGTTTCGCAGGATCCGGTGCCGGTGGAAGAAGTTGAAGCAGAAACTTCCGTGCTTAGCCGCTTCAGCACTCAGGCGATGTCGCTAGGAGCGATTTCGCCCGAGACCCATCGGACGCTGGCCATCGCGATGAACCGACTGGGTGGCCGCAGCAATACCGGCGAGGGCGGCGAAGATCCAGAGATCTATGGGGACGGTTCCGAGGCCAATAATCGGGTCAAGCAGGTCGCCTCCGCGCGCTTTGGCGTGACGGCTGAATATCTGGTGCACGCGGATGAACTGGAAATCAAAATCGCGCAAGGGGCTAAGCCCGGCGAAGGTGGCCAACTTCCCGCTAACAAAGTGTCGGCATATATCGCGCGATTGCGGCACGCCGTGCCGGGGATGATGCTTATCTCGCCTCCACCCCATCATGACATTTACAGCATCGAAGACTTGGCGCAACTGATCTACGATTTGCGGGCGGTGAATCCGCAAGCGCGAATCGGCGTGAAACTAGTCTCCAGCTCTGGCGTAGGAATTATTGCTACCGGCGTGGCAAAAGCTGGCGCCAGCGTGATTACCATCAGCGGGCATGACGGCGGCACGGGGGCGTCGCCGATAACTTCCATCAAGAACACGGGGCTGCCCTGGGAAGTGGGACTGCGCGATGCTCATTGTGCATTGCTGAAGGCCGGCGTGCGGACGCGGGTGCGGTTGCGGGTCGATGGCGGTTTCAAGTTTGCGCGTGACGTGATCATTGCTGCGCTGCTGGGTGCAGACGAATTTGGCTTCGGCACCGCCGCGCTGCTCGCGATCGGATGCGTGATGGCGCGCCAGTGTCATCTCAATACCTGTCCAGTCGGAATCGCCACCCAGGATGAGAAGTTGCGGGCCCGCTTTGCCGGAAAACCGGAGATGGTAGAGACGTACTTTCGAGCGCTGGCCGCGGAAGTCCGTGAACTGTTGTCCCGTATGGGAGCACGGTCCATCGATGAAGTTGTCGGCGCGGTTGACCGTCTACGGCCACGAACGAAGGAAGCAGAGCGGTTTCTGTGCAATCTGCTTGAACCGGTCAATGTGGCCACGCAACCTGCCTATCCAACCGGAGATAGCAGTACCTTGCATCGCGAACTGAATCGCATGGTGGACGAACAAAACACGCTGGCACCGCGGCAACGCCGCTTTCGGATTACCAACGCGGATCGTGCTATCGGCGCACATTTGAGTGGACAGATGCTGCGCCGTGGGGATGCGCCCACGGCTGGTAGTTCAGACACATATGTGTTTGCCGGTAACGCGGGTCAGAGTTTTGGCGCATTCCTCATCCCGGGACTAACCTTTCGCCTTCTCGGGGAGGCCAATGATTATGTTGGAAAAGGCTTGTCTGGTGGGGTGATCGCCATCACGGCCGGAGAAGCAGCCTCATTGCGCGGCGATGTTTTGGTCGGCAATACCGTCTTATACGGCGCGACCAGTGGTGAACTGTACGTAGCGGGACGTGCAGGAGAGCGGTTTGCCGTGCGCAATAGCGGTGCTCTCGCCGTCGTCGAGGGAGTTGGCCAGCACGCTTGTGAGTACATGACCGCGGGCGTCACCGTAATTCTTGGACCGGCTGGAATGAACCTTGGCGCTGGAATGACCGGTGGCTTGTGTTATCTTCTCCGCGATTCGATTGGAGGTTTCGGATATAACGAGCAATCGGTTCGCCTGGCTCCCTTGGAAGTACGAGAGGATCTATGGCTGCGCCGAGTTCTCCGACGGCACGTTCGTCACACTGGCAGTCCGCGAGCGTTGCGTTTATTGAACGCCGACCTCGCACTGTCATTCCTGCGCCTTGAGCCCTTAGTTCCGCCCTGCTCGATCGCCGAAACCTGGGCTGCGACTCTAGCCCGGTTCAAGCGGCAAGCGACTTCTTTGCTGCAGCTTCCGCACTCGGTCTATGGCGACGTCTCAGCGGTGGTCTGAACAATACAATGGCGCCAGAATGCTCATTGTGGCCGGAATAGGTTCCCGTTCTCCGCTATAATCACGCACAATCTATGGACTTTGACCAGTTAGTAACGTTCCTGGAAGTGGCGAAACTCGGCAGCTTTTCGCGCGCCGGGCAGAAAGTTTTCCGTTCGCAGTCGGCGGTAAGCGCGCAGATCCGGCAAATGGAGCAGGAATACGGAGACCGGTTGCTGGACCGCTCCGGAAAAGATGTGTCCCTGACCCCGGCTGGCAGGGTGTTATTTGCTTATGCTGAACGCTTATTGCAGCTGCGGGACGAATCCCTGCTCGCCGTGGCCGATCAGGGCAGCACTCCTCGCGGTACTCTGGTGATCGGCGCCAACGAAGCAACCTGCTTGTACGTTTTGCCTGATGTTTTCGCCAAGTTTTGCCATCTCTATCCGGGAGTACAGATCAGCATCTACCGTAATTTCAGTTACAAGATTGTGGAGAAACTGGAGAACGGCACCATCGACGTCGGAATCGTGACTCTGCCGGTCAAGTCCCCCAGCCTGAAGGCGCATCCCATCTTTCGTGATCAGCTCATGGTGATGGTGAGTCCGCAGAATCCTTTGGCTAAGCTCGATGTTGTTCCGGTCAGCGAAATTGTCAAGCATCCCCTCCTGCTTCCCAAGACCGGTTTTAGTCGCCGGGTGATGGACAAATTGTTTCGCCCCTACGCTTCGCAACTGCAGATCCGGATGGAGTTGCCGAGCGTGGGCATGATAAAGAGCTTTGTGGCCGCCGGACTTGGAGTGTCTTTGATAAGCGCCAGCTTCGCCCGCGATCAGGTGCTGGCGGGACGTGTGAAGCTGATTCCTGTAAAGGAAGAAGAATTGTGGCGTGAGCTGGGGCTTGCTTACCGCCGGGATCGGACTCTGACCCGTGCGACTAATACGTTTATCGCTACCGTCCGGCAACTGGCGGCGGTCTCCAAGTGAACAGCCGGAAAATCAGGACTGCTTAGTGTCTATCTGATTTGTTGATGCGACCAATCGCAATTTCAAACTTCTGTTCCGCTTCGGAAATTGGTAACTTGGAGTACGACCTCAGAGGGCGCTTTCGCCCCGTGAGTGGCCGCGGTTAGGAGCAGAATTTCAACCGACTGAGGGGTGTCGCATGAACGAATTAGAAAATAGCTTGAACAAAATCCTCGAAGAACACCAGCATGAAAGCGGACTACACGTTATCGGTGGCCGACGCAGATTGGTTGATCGGCTGGTTGAATTCTTCGAGCACGGACTGAAACCAGAGAGCCCAGAACCGAGATTGGGCCGGGAGCAGCACAACTAACATTTCTAAATCTGAACCGACTTTCAACGGGCTATGTCTCGAGCAACCATGACCTCAAATTCCCGGAAGGCTAAGCGAATTACGTCGATAGGCACAGCCATGTCGACACGAATTATGTGTCTTCTGGGGGAGGACGTCTGGTGAGCTGAGAAACACATAGATCTAACAGCCAACAAGACCCACCGCCAGAAGCAACTGGCAGGTGGGTTTTCTATTTTCCGGGCCAAAGGGAGCAAATCGATGGATGCCTTATCGTGTGGGGACAGAAGTGACGCCGCCGAGCAACGGACTGACGGTATCGTGATGAAGTTCGGTGGGACCTCGGTCGAGGACGCACCTGCTATGCGCCGCGTGAGTCAACTTGTGAAAGAGCGGCTTCGGCAAAAACCAGTCGTTGTAGTGAGCGCTCTGGCCAAAGTTACTGACCAGTTATTCGCCGCTGGTCTGGCTGCCGCAGAGGGCCACCGGGAAGTTGTCCTCGAGGTTGTCCAGCGTCTCCGGCAACGTCACGAACAGATCGCCGCAGACCTTCTGGAAAGAGAGGACTACGACCGCTTGCGAAATGATTTGGAAGGTGAATTCCGGGCGCTGGACAAGGCTCTATGTAGCATCGCGGCCGAAGGACAATTCAGTCCCCGTGCACAAGATAACTTGTTAGGCAGGGGAGAAGCGCTTTCCAGCCGGATTGTTCAGGCCGTAATGCGGAAAGACGGATTGGATGCGGTCCTGTTGGATGCGAAACAGTACATCATCACGGATGCTGCGCATACCTGTGCCACGCCCTTGTGGGATGAGACCAACCAGCGCCTGAAGGCCGCGCTTCTTCCGCTGCTTGAATCCGGCTGCATCCCCGTCCTTGGTGGCTTTGTAAGCTCAACCCGGGACGGCATCCCAACCACTCTCGGTCGTGGCGGATCAGACTTCAGCGCTGCTATTGCGGGCGCGGCACTGCGCGCAACCCGGATTGAAATCTGGACTGATGTGGATGGCGTCATGACCACGGATCCCGTGATTTGTTCGGACGCTCGCCGCGTGCCTAGGATGAGCTTCGATGAGGCGGCTGAACTCGCGTACTTCGGCGCCAAGGTGCTCCATCCCGCGACGTTGCTGCCGGCTATGCGCCACGATATTCCGGTCTGGGTGCTGAATTCACGAAATCAGGGCTGCGAAGGCACGGAAATCCGGGCCTACTCCGGTGGAGAGGGTCGGGTAAAGGCGATTACCGTCAAACGCGGGATTGCCGTGGTTGACGTCGAACCCGTACGCTGGCTGGCTCCCGAGTTGCTGCGTGAGGTGTGCGACGTATTTGAGCGCCACCAACAGACGCTAGACCTGCTTTCCGCATCGCGCGGCGGCTTGTCTCTACTGGTGACCTCGACTGGAGCCCTTCCCGCCATTGCCGCCGAACTCAAGGGAATGGCGAACCTGCGCTGGGAGAATCATAAGGCGCTGGTTTGTCTGGTTGGAGAAAAGATTCGGCGGCAACCAGAGATTGCCAGCCAGGTATTTCGTTCAATCTCCGACGTCGAAACCCGCATGATTTGCCAGGGCGCCTCCGAGCGCAGTCTTAGCTTTCTGGTGGATGAAGCGCGCGCCGACGAGTCAGTGCGTCGGCTGCATCATTTGTTATTTCCATCGTCCGAGGTTCCTGCAGCCGCTTTCCAGTCTCAGGCCATGTGTCAAGCTGGCGAGGCATGGCCTTAGGCTCCGGCAAAAGCTGACTGCCCCGGTTGATAACTCTCCCATCAAGTTTCTGCTTGACACCGATCACCGATCCATTACCATGGATGCATAAGTATTCAGTATGTTGAATATATATGCATCATGAGTAAACCCTTGCGCCAGAAAGCCATTCTTGAATTGCTGTACCAGGGTCCTGTCCCCAGCCAGGAGGATCTGCAACGCGCTCTGCGTAAGCGCGGGCTGAAGGTCGGACAGGCGACGCTCTCGCGCGACATCCGCGATCTCGGTCTGGTGAAGACGGGCAGGGGCTACGCCCTGTCACACGGTGATGCCTCATCCGAACCGGCGTTGCCTCCAGTTTCGCGGCTGGTGCGCGAGTTCGTGCTCGGGGTGCGGCCGGCGCAGAACCTGCTTGTGATCAAGACTACGGTTGGTAGTGCGCAACCCGTGGCCGCCGCTTTGGACGACGAAAACTGGCCGGAGTCCGTGGGCACGATTGCGGGAGATGACACCATCTTGATCGTTTGCCCTGACAAGAAGGCTGCCAACCGGCTCGCTACCCGAACTCAGGAGATGCTCGCCTGATGCGCGCCAAGCTCAAAACAGCGATCGTGGGCGCGACCGGCTATTCCGGCCTTGAACTGGCGCGCCTGCTCTTGCGGCATCCTCATCTGGAAACGCCATTGATGCTGCGGCGCACGAACGGAGACGATGATTCGTCACGTAATCGCTTTACAAATAATGGCTCGACTGACCTCGCCGAAGTCTTTCCCACGCTTTCCGGCAACGGCGGTTACCCGATCCAGCCATTTTCCTGGGCAGCGTTGCAACAGCAGGGCGTGGAATTGCTGTTTCTGGCGACTCCTCACCAGACGTCGCGAGCGCTGGTGCCAGAAGTGATTGCACAAGGAATTCGCGTGATTGATCTTAGCGGTGCGTGGCGGATTAAGCAGGCTCAACACCGCGCCGTATACGGTTTCCAAGACACTGACTCGGTCACCGCCGCCGAACTGACGGAGAAAGCGGTCTATGGTCTTCCCGAGTTGAATGGCAACCGCATCCCAAATGCAACCCTGGTGGCTAATCCTGGATGTTATGCGACCTCGGTGATCCTGGCGCTGGCGCCGCTGTTGAGTGCGGAAGTCGTTGATCGCGAGCGGGGAATCATCTCGGATTCAAAGTCGGGCGTTTCCGGGGCAGGGAAGGAGCCGACCTCGCGCACTCACTTTGTTTCTGTGGCTGACAATTTCTCCGCCTATTCGGTGTTCGGTCACCGCCACGTCGGAGAGATCATCGAGCAGTTGAAGCTGGATGCTGGTCAGTTCATCTTTACTCCGCACCTGCTGCCTATCCCACGAGGAATTCTGTCGACCGTCTACGTATATCTGAATCGCGAGATGAAGCCGCCCGAGGTGGAAGTTTGCTTCCGCGATTTCTATCACGGCAAGCGGTGGGTGCGCGTGTTCGCTACGCCGCAGCTGCCGCAGATTCAATTTTCCCTGCACACCAATTACTGCGACCTCGGCTTCTGTCTGGCGGACGACGGACGTCGTCTGGTGCTGGTGTCCTGTGTGGACAACCTGCTCAAAGGTGCGGCGGGGCAGGCGGTGCAGAACATGAACCTGATGTATGGGTGGAACGAAGAGGAAGGATTGCAGTGAAGATTGTGATCAAGGTCGGGGGCGCCGCGCTTGAAGACAAGTCGACTATGCACAAGTGCGCCCATGCCATCGTCGAACTGGCGCGGGACGGCCATCGAATCGCAGTGGTCCATGGCGGCGGAGCCGCGCTCACTCGCACTCTTAAGCTGCTAGGCAAGACGAGCGACTTCGTAAATGGCTTGCGCGTCACGGATGCGGAAACCCGTGACGTTGCTCTGATGGTGCTCGCCGGAATCGTGAACAAGAGCCTGTTGGCCGCGATTGTTGCCGCCGGCAACTCCGCGGTCGGCCTGTGCGGTGCAGATGGCATGGCTTTTCGCGCCCGCAAGAAACAGATTTCCGGTTACGACCTAGGTTTTGTGGGTGAAATTTGTTCCGTCGAGCCGCGCTGGTTGGAAGCTATCTGGGCTGAAGGTGGAATTCCAGTTTTGTCATCCGTGGCGTTGGGTTCCGACGGGGAATACTACAACGTGAATGCCGATCAAATGGCTGCAGCCTGCGCTGTGGCCTGCCACGCCGACAGTTTGATCTTCCTCACCGATGTAGCAGGCGTCAAGAATGCCGAAGGTTCCGTCATTCCGTGGCTGAGTACCAAGGACGTTCCCGCGATGGTCGAAGATTCGGTGATCGCGGGTGGCATGCTTCCTAAGCTCGAAGCATGCAGTCATGCGCTCAGAAAGGGAGTGGGAAGGGTACGCATTTTTCCCGCGACGCAAGCCGAAATCCTGCCGCAGTTTTATTTTGCCAAGCTCGACTGCGGCACGGAGGTGATCGGGGTATGAACCTCGCTTCTGTTATTCGCTCGGAATCCAAGCTGTTGCTTCCCACCTACGATCGCCAGCGGGTGATGTTTGCCCGTGGGCGTGGAGTGTATCTCTGGGATTCAGAGGGGAGACGGTACCTCGACTTTTTGAGTGGAATCGGGGTGAATGCTCTCGGTCACGGACATCCGGCGATCCGCTCTGCCCTGAAGCGGCAAGCGGGTCGGCTGATTCACGTTTCCAATCTTTTCTTTCACGAGTATCAAGCTGAACTAGCTAAGCGACTGACCAAGATTTCTGGTCTGCAAAAGGCCTTTTTCTGTAACAGCGGTACCGAAGCCTGGGAAGGCGCTCTCAAGCTCGCACGCGCTTTTGCACGGACGCAGAATAGCAACGGCCACAAAGCCAAGTGGCGGCTTCTAGCTCTGGAGAATTCCTTTCATGGGCGCACTTTTGGTTCTCTGGCCACCACCGGACAGGAGAAATACCGGCATCCCTTCGCGCCCCTGGTTCCAGGTGTGGGCTTCGTTGCATTCAACGACGCAGAGGACCTGAAGCGGCAATTCGACGGCAGCGTATGTGCCGTCTGCCTGGAGACCATCCAGGGAGAAGGTGGAATTCGCCCGCTGAGCCAGGAATTCCTACGAACCGCTCGGCAACTGACGGATCGTACCGGAGCTCTGTTGATCCTCGATGAAATCCAATGCGGTCTGGGCCGCACCGGCCGCTATTTCGCCTATCAGCATTACGGTGTAACACCCGACATCGTCACTGTGGCCAAGCCCCTGGCTGCGGGATTGCCGTTGGGAGCGATCCTTACCACGAATCGCGTAGCCAGCGGCATGCATCCCGGAATGCATGGCACTACCTTCGGAGGCGGCCCGCTGGCGTGCGCGGTGGCTATCGAATTTCTGCGAGTTTTGGATAGCGTGATGGCCCATGTGCGGGAAATCGGGGAGTACTTCCGTGCGCAACTGGAAATGCTCAAGAGTCGGCAACAATGCGTCAGCGAGATTCGCGGAATGGGCCTGATGCTGGGCGTGGAGCTCGATTCTGCCGATACCGCAAAAGCGGTAGTCGCACAATTACTGCAAAAAGGCATTCTCATCAACCGCACACAGGAAACCGTGCTGCGTTTCCTGCCGCCTTACGTCATCCAGGAAAAGCACGTGGACCAAGTAATCCATGCACTCGACTCGGCGTTGCTCCACAACTCCTCGACGCAAAGCCGGGCCAAAGGTTTGAGTAGAAAGTCTAAGAAAAGGAGGCAAACACATTGAGCAGCAAGCCATTCAATGCGACGCGGATAACGCATCCGCCCGCTCCGGCAACTTTTTCTTGCCGTGATCTGGTCTCGATTCGCGATCTCGCGTCCGAGGACATCGAAGCGATCTTCTATCTAGCTGGACTGATGAAGGCACGCCCTGTCAAATTCCAGAAATCCCTTGCCGGGAAACAGATCGTGATGTTCTTCGAGAAGCCGTCTTTGCGGACGCGTCTCACCTTTGAGGCAGGAATGGCGAGCATGGGCGGTTGGACATCTTTCGTCGACCAGACCCAGGGCCGCCTCGATGCGCGAGAAAAACTGAGCGATATCGCGCATAACGTCGAGCGTTGGGTAGATGGGATCGTGCTGCGCACCTTCGCTCACAGTACTGTGGAGAATATGGCCGAACATGCCTGCATCCCGGTGATCAATGCGCTCAGTGACCTTGAACATCCCTGCCAGGCTCTGGCGGACTACTTCACATTGCAGGAGCGGTTCGGAGATCTCAAGAATATCTGCCTGGCCTACGTCGGTGACGGAAACAATGTGGCGCACTCTTTGCTGCTTACCTGCGCCTGTTTGGGCTCCAGAATGCGGATCGCAACGCCGAGGGGCTACGAACCTGACCCGCAGATTGTCGCTGATGCACAGGACATGGCCCGGACAACCGGTGCCGTGATCGAAATTCTTTCCGATCCACACGCCGCCGTGGACGGCGTCGACGCTGTCTATACCGATGCCTGGACCAGCATGGGCCAGGAGCAGGAGGCCGAAGAACGCGACCGGATTTTCCCGCCGTACCAAGTAAACGAGGAGCTTGTCGCCGGTGCAGCTCCACACGCGGTTTTCATGCATTGCTTGCCGGCCCACCGTGGCCAGGAAATCACTGACCCGGTCATGGACTCGGTTCGGTCCGTTGTTTTCGATCAGGCGGAAAGCCGCTTGCACGTACAGAAGGCGATTTTGCTGTTATTGCTTGGCGGCGAGTTCGGCCGCTTTCCTGCGAGGAGCGCTCATGTCTGAGAAAGTAGTGCTTGCCTACTCCGGAGGCTTGGATACCTCCATCATCATTCCCTGGCTGAAGGAAAACTATGCCTACGACGTGATCGCCATGGTGGGCGATGTGGGGCAGGGGGACGACCTTGAAGTGGTTGTCGAGAAAGCTTATAAGACCGGGGCCAGCAAAGTTGTAGTTGAAGATCTCCGTGAAGAATTCCTCAGTGGATACGTGTTTCGAGCACTCAAGGCTGGCGCCGTATATGAGCATAAATATTTGCTTGGGACATCGCTGGCGCGTCCGGTGATCGCCAAACACCAAGTAGAGGTGGCTCTCCGGGAAGCCGCAACTGCCGTGGCCCATGGCTGTACCGGCAAAGGCAATGATCAGGTGCGCTTCGAGTTGACCTATCAGGCGCTAGCCCCGGACCTCAAGGTGATCGCGCCATGGAGAGAATGGACTCTGAAATCGCGAGAAGACTGTCTCGACTATGCCGAAAAACACGGAATTCCGGTTGCGGCCAGCCGGGAGAAAATCCACAGCCGTGATCGCAATCTATGGCACATCAGCCACGAAGGCGGAGAGCTGGAAGATGCTGCCAATGCGCCATTTCCCGACACGTGGCAGTTCACTCGCTCGCCGCAGGAAGCCCCGGACCGAGAGGAGCAGGTGACGGTTGGTTTTGGAAAGGGAATTCCGGTGTCGGTTAACGGGATGAAGCTCGATCCTGTATCACTGGTTGAGCTTCTGAATGATATCGGAGCGCGCAATGCAATCGGACGCGTCGATCTGGTGGAAAACAGGTTTGTGGGGATCAAATCCCGTGGATGTTACGAAACTCCCGGCGGAACTTTGCTTGTTACAGCCCATCGCGAGCTTGAGGCTCTGTGCCTGGAACGTGATGTCGCGCATTTCAAGCAGCACGTCGGACTGAAGTATGCCGAGCTGGTCTACTTTGGTTTGTGGTTCACGCCGTTGCGCGAAGCGCTAGACGCGTTTGTCGAGACCACACAAAAAGAGATGACGGGAGCGGTCACGCTCTCCCTTTACAAAGGCAACGTAGCCATCGTCCGCCGCGAGTCCGACTACTCACTGTATCGCACCGATCTATCTTCGTTCACCATGAGTGACAGCTACAACCAGAAAGATGCCGAAGGTTTCATCCGCATCCTGGGTCTGCCGTCCCGCTCGCGCGCGCACGCCCGCGCGGAAGCCACAAGATCGGAGGTGGCTCGATGAAGATGTGGTCTGGCCGCTTCCGGCAGCCGCTCGATCCTGGTTTCGAGCGCTGGCAGCGCTCCTTTGAGTTTGATCAGCGCCTGCTGCGTTATGAGCTTGAGGCCAGCCGGGCTCACGCTCGCGCTCTAAAGGAGGTGGGCATCCTGTCTTCAGGCGAGCTGATCGCGATTCTGCAGGGGCTGGAAAAGATCGGTGAGCAAGCATCGGCTCCAGCATTTCTTGAAGATGATGAGGCAGAAGATGTTCATCATTTCGTTGAGAAAAAGTTGGTCACCTTGATTGGCGACGTCGGATACAAGTTGCACAGCGGGCGCAGTCGCAACGAGCAGATCGCAACTGATCTTCGGCTCTACGTTCGAACCACGATTGATCACCTGCACTCCGACCTGGCGGAATGGGTGGGCCTCCTACTGGATCGCGCTGAGCAGGCCGGAAACGCGGCCATGCCCGCGTACACTCATCTGCAACGAGCAGAGCCAGTTTTGGTGTCGCACTGGCTACTGGCCTACGTGGAAATGTTTCTGCGTGATGCGGATCGCTTTTCTGACTGCCGCAAGCGAGTCAATCTTTGTCCGCTGGGTTCAGGTGCGGTTGCGGGCGCCACGCTGCCGCTGGACCGCCGCGCTGTCGCCTCTGATCTGGGCTTCGATGGTCCCACTGCCAACAGTCTCGACGCGACCAGCGACCGTGACTTCGCCTTGGAATTCGTCAGTGCACTTTCTTTGCTTGTCCTGCACCTGAGTCGCTGGGCCGAAGAGATGATTCTGTTTTCCTCGCAGGAGTTTGGTTTCGTTCGCCTGCCTGAAGCGTATTCCACCGGCAGCAGCGCCATGCCGCAAAAGAAGAATCCAGATTTGCTGGAGCTGACGCGCGCCAAAGCCGCCCGGATCATTGGAGACGTTACGGTTTTGCAAGTGGCGATGAAGGGACTGCCCCTGGCTTACAACAAAGACCTCCAGGAAACCCAAGAGCCGCTCTGCGATGCCGCGGATACCGTCATGGGCCTCCTGCCGCTGGTAACTAGATGGATGAAGGCGGTGGACTTTAATTACGAGCGCATGCAGGAGGCTGCCCAATCTGGTTTCATGAATGCCTGGGCCGCAGCCACCTATCTGGTGCAACGCGGAGTTCCTTTCCGCTTGGCCCATGCGCAAATCGGTAACGCAGTGCAGCAATGTGTGGAAAAAGATTGTGAGCTGCAAGACCTGTCGCTGGAAGACCTGCGACGATTGAATCCGCTATTCAACAGGGATTTCTACGATTGCCTGAAACTTCAGTCCGTGCTGGCCATTCATGATGTTCTGGGAGGCACAGCGCCGACCCGCGTGCGGCAGGCGATTGCCGCCGCCAGACAGAAGATTGGCTCCATGCGCGAGGACGTCCATGCGCACGCGTGAAGCCAAGTTGCCGGATGCCGAGCGAATTCACGATCTTATCTCCGTTTATTCCGGAGACGGCACCCTCCTGCCTCGGACCTTTGCCGAGATTTGCGAAAATGTCCGCGATTTTGTGGTTTTGGTGCGAGACCGACGAATCATCGGCTGCGGCGCGCTTCACCTCTATGGCCAGCATCTCGCTGAAATACGCTCCATCACGGTCGATCCCGCCGAGCAAGGCTCCGGGGGTGGCAAACAACTGGTAAAGGCTCTGCTCGACCAGGCCAAGAAACATCGCGTCACTTGTATATGTCTTTTTACCCGCAAGCCGGAGTTTTTCTCCCAGTTAGGCTTTGCTGTGGCCCAGCGTGAAGACTTGCCAGACAAGATCCATAAAGACTGCTGCGTTTGCCCGCGCTTTCATTTCTGTGATGAAGTTGCGATGGTACGTGGTGAGCTGCCCAAGTTCGCGATCCTGCCGGAGCCGACCAGGTGGCTGGTAAAGCTTCAGGTATGACCCTACCTGGGGGTTCCTCCAAAACAATCCATTTGCCTGAGGGATTTAGTTTTTCCGCCGTGGCCGCTGGTTTGAAAGCGAGTCGTGGGCTGGATCTTGCCTTGGTCGAGGCCGTTCCCGGTACAAACGCTGCCGCACTTTTCACCACGAATCGCGTTGTGGCCGCGCCCATCCCGGTCGGTCGCGCCCACCTGGCGACAACTCGGGGGAGAGTCCGGGCGCTCATCGTCAACTCAGGCAATGCCAATTGTGCTACGGGGAAGGCAGGACTCAGAGCCTGCACCCGGATTTGCCATCAGACAGCGCGTCTCTTGCAGGTGGGCGACAACGAGGTGTTTCCGTCCTCTACCGGCATCATCGGTGTCCCCATGCCCGTGGGAAAGATCCTGGAAAAGCTGCCTGAGTTGATTGCTGCTCGGGAGGCAACGGAGCAAGGAATTCATCAGTTTGCCCGCGCCATCATGACCACAGATACGCGACCCAAACTGGCGTCGGCGCGCTTCCTATCAGGCAATTCGGAGGTTAGGCTACTCGGAATCGCCAAGGGCTCCGGCATGATTCACCCGCAACTCGCTACCATGCTGGTGTACTTGTTTACTGACATGGCTGCTGGAACAGCCGACCTGAAGCGACTCCTGCATCAGACTTGCGATCAAACCTTTAATTGCATCTCGGTTGATGGTGACACCTCGACCAACGACACCGTGTTCTTGCTGGCGAGTGGTCGAAGTGGGGTTCGGTTAAGAGACCCGTCCGTGCGCAAGAAATTCGAGAATGCGCTCCTTGAGGTCTGTCAGTCCCTGGCTGAGCAGATTATCTGCGACGGAGAGGGCGTTCAGCACGTCATCCAGTTGTTCGTCGAACAGGCAAAGAGTCGTGAAGAAGCATTGCAGATTGCTCGAGCCGTCGCTCACTCGTTACTGGTCAAGACAGCGTGGGCAGGAGCTGATCCCAACTGGGGAAGAATTCTGGCCGCGGTCGGGAGGTGCGGATTACCGATCGATCCCAAGCGGATAGACATTTTGATCGGGAACCAATTGGTGTGCCGCAGAGGGGTAGCTAATCCATTCGATGAAACGAACGCGCACCAGGCTCTCTCGCAGCCTAGCTGCGACATTCGTATACGACTGCAACGTGGCCGTCGCTCCGCAGCATTTCTCACCACCGACCTGACGGCGGAGTACGTCCGAATAAACGCCGATTACTCTACTTAGTTCGGGGCACCGAGAAAGTTTCTCAGGGCGTGTTGCAACTGCACGTCCATCACTTCACCGAGCTGGGCAAGATCGTGAAACAGGAGATGGGTGTCCAATTCGTAGAAATGCTTCTCCGCCAAATTCGTCATGCAACGGCGAATCAAGTTGTAGTCTTCGCACAGGGCGATGGGCGAGTATTTTTGCCTTCGCCGGACACGGCCATGCTGTTCGGCTGCTTTCATTGGCGCCGTGGGCATCTCTCTCAGACTAAGCCGCATCATCTTCACGGCCTCATCCAACAGCGGCATCACCGGAGACACCCTCTTCTGCGAGGATAGCTTGAGGGCTCTGAACGTCGGATGAGACTGGCTCTGTCGCAGCCACTCTTGCCGGAGCCACGGACGGTTTCGCCTCACAAAAGACTTAAGACGTCTGCCACCGGCCTGACCTCCTGGCGCGATGGCGGAAGCGGCGCCACGGCGTCCCAGCTTCCGGCTGATTTCCAGGATCTCCTGGCGCAAGGCGTTCTCGACCTGAATGGAATTCCTCTCTCCACGCGCCACCCGGCTCACGTAGGAGGGGTCGACGCCCAGGTTCTTTGCGACCCTCATGTACAGGCCGCGATAAAGGGCTTGCGGTAACAGGGTTTCGGAGTTTCGTTTTGTGGTACGATTGTCATTAAGCATGACGGTTATCACAAATCTGGCAAAGACGATGCCACTAACCCAGACGTTTTATCAAGCCCGTTAAGTGTAGCAGGTCATGAGCAAAAGCAGAAATGCGGCGAAGGCAGAATGGGCGGTACGAATTACCGCCCTCCGGAGCCACCTGGGAATTAGTCAGTCTGATCTGGGAAAGCGGCTCAATGCCTCTGCCATGGCAGTATCGCGCTGGGAGCGGGGGACCCAGGAGCCTCCCGCTAACGTATACATTCAACTCGGAAATATCACCGGGGATCCGGAGTGTTGGTATTTCTGGGGCCGAGCGGGCCTCCACAGTCAGGACTTGATGCGGGTTCTGCCGGCAGTTCGCAGCCGCCTTCGCAAAGACCGTTTGCCCAACTTGCAGTTGGTGGAGGCGGGTGCCCATCGCGCTCCCAGCAGCAGGAAGAATCGACTCGTGGCCATCCCTGTCTTGCCCGTGGTGGCCGCAACTCACGGGGGTAAAGGGGACCCAGCGGATGCACTGGAACAGGTCGGTCCCGAGACCATATTGGCTGCGCCCAGTCAGTGGTGCCCGAATCCGGCTTA
Source organism: Terriglobales bacterium (assembly GCA_035512155.1). Taxonomy (GTDB): domain Bacteria; phylum Acidobacteriota; class Terriglobia; order Terriglobales; family Acidobacteriaceae; genus JABCYV01. The sequence continues at coordinate 85,768 of DATKEN010000014.1, forward strand.
TACAAGTTGCCTCAGAGTCCGTGGGCGCTCCATGATGCCGGTTCTCCACGATGGCTACATCATTGTGGTGGATACATCTCAGACCAACCGTCTCAAGTTGTACGGCCACATCATCGTGGTGTCGCAAAAGGAACAGGGACTGATTGTCTCTCGACTGCAACGTTTCGATGGAACTGAAGTTCTGGTGCCAGAAAACCGGGAATACGATTCACTTCCTCTTTCTGCCTCAGGTTTCCAAATCGTCGGCAAGATCTTGTGGTGGATTGGGCGGGCAAATTAGGACTCATCCTGGCTGGCACCCGCCTCCTGCCGCAGTGCTCTTAAGTCGATGCCCAGCATCTCCGCCTTCTTATACAAATGACTGCGCTCCAGCCCGAGCGCTTTAGCGGCGTTGGTGATGTGGTAGTGGTTGCGCCTAAGCTCGGCGAGGATCGCCTCGCGTTCGAAGTTCTGCACTCTTTCCGAGAGTTGCCCTGAATCAGCAACCGGTCTGGTTTCCGCGGCAAACTGAGGCACCGCGAGTCGTACCGTCTCCAGGTCGACTACGCCGTCCGTTGCCAGCAGCATCACGCGTTCTACAGCGTTGCGTAGTTCGCGAACGTTCCCCGGCCAGGAGTGAGCTTGCAGTTCTTGAATTGCGTCAGCGGTGAAGGGAATTGGTTTCCAATTATTCTGACTGCACACCTGCTGGGAAAAGTGTTGGATAAGCGCGGGAATGTCTTCCCGTCGTTGGCGTAGGGGAGGCAGTACGAGAGGAAAAACATAAATTCTGTGAAAGAGATCCTGGCGAAACTTGCCATCGCGCACTAACGTCTCCAGATTGCGGTGCGTGGCGACAATGACGCGCACATCCACGGAAATAGGTTTGTCGCCGCCGATGCGTTCGACTTCGCCTTCCTCCAGCACTCGTAGCAGTTTGGCTTGCATGGACGACGGCATGTCGCCGATCTCGTCGAGGAAGATTGTGCCGTGCTCCGCCTGCTCGAACTTCCCCAGATGGCGTGCCGCGGCGCCTGTGAAGGATCCTTTCTCATGCCCGAACAATTCTGACTCGATCAGTTCCGCGGGAACAGCCGCACAATTCAGAGCGATGAAAGGGCCCGAGGCCCGGGGACTGCGATCATGCAGGGTGTGGGCGACCAATTCTTTTCCGGTACCGGTTTCCCCGAGGATACACACCCGGGTCTCACTCGCGGCCACTCGTTCCAGCTGCGCCATCATCTTTTGCATGCTTTCGCCAGTCCAGATAATCTCGTGTTTTCCCAGGCGCTGACGAAGCTGGCGATTTTCCGATTCCAGGCGCTGCAGTTTGAGCGCATTCTCTACCGTGAGCAACAATTTTTCCGTGGCAATCGGTTTTTCGAGAAAATCGAGTGCTCCCAGCTTGGTTGCGCGCACCGCCATATCAATGTGCGCCTGGCCCGACATCATGACCACAGGCGCAGCAATACCCTCCGCTTTGAAATCTCCCAACAGCGAAAGACCGTCCTTGCCGGGCATGACCACATCGCAAAGAATCACATCAAAGTGCTGCGCGCGCGCCAATTCGAGCGCTTTCGCTGCATTGTCGCAAATTGTCGCTTCGTGACCAGCGAGGCGGAATGCTCGCGAAAGCGAGGCCAACGTGTTGGCCTCGTCATCAACAATCAGCAAATTTGCTTTCTGCGACATCCTCACATCTTTGCTTCGTACTCAGTTTGGATCAGACCAGTCACTGGCAGCTTATCGAGGTTGCGCGGGAGTTCGATGACAAATGTTGTGCCCTGGCCGGGTTGGCTCCGGACGCTGATTCTGCCTCCATGATCGCTCACAATAGATTGCACGATTGCGAGCCCAAGCCCGGTACCATCCGCTTTGCTGGTGTAGTACGGGGTGAACAAACGCCCGCGATCTTCCGCACTCAAGCCTATGCCTGTGTCCGAGATTTCCACCAAGACGCCATTCGGGCCATCTCGCGTGCGCAGGGTGAGTCTGCCGCCTTGGGGCATCGCATCAAGCGCATTGAACACGAGGTTAGAAACAGCGCGATACAGCAGATCGGGATCAGCGGCGATCGGCTGTGGAGATCCGGACAATTCCAATTTGCATTCGATAGGGATACGGCTGCCTGACTGCAATTGTGCCTGAAGTAGCCGGACTACATTTCGCACGATGTCGTTGATTTGCACACTCTGAAATTGTGGCTGCGGCATGCTGGAAAATTCGCTGAAGCGGGAGACGATTGTTTTCAGGTTGGAGATCTCGGCCAATAGGGTGGACGAGCTTTCCTGAAAAACTTCCTCGAATTGCTCCGGACTTTGCTCCCGGGCCCGGATGAGGTTTTCCACCGTCAATTGCAAGGGAAACATGGGATTCTTGAGCTCATGGGCCAGGCGTCGCGCCAACTCCCTCCACGCCGCCACGCGTTCTGTCTTCACCAGTTGTTCCTTCCGCTCCAGAAGCTCACCGGTCATGCGATTGAAAGATTTCGCCAGGGCGCCCAGTTCGTCCGATGATGTCACCGGCACCTTAGTATTCCAGTTGCCAGCCGCAATCTCACGGGCCGCATCAGCGAGTTGTTCAACCGGGCGTGTGACTCGGGCAGCGGTCCATCGACTAAACAATATCGCCAGAGCAATTCCAACACTCGCAGCCAGCAACGCCGCTGAGCGGATGTGCTGCTGTAGTTCGACAACGGATCGGCGAGAACTCCCGAGTATAAGAACCGCGAGTATCTGATTGTCTTGACCGCCCAGCGGAATGGCGTGAACGCTTTCGTCGTCGGAAGCGTCCGATGACCAGTGAACGATGGCAGTCGTTTCTTGGCGTGTCTTCAGAACGTGTTCGATAAGGGGCGCAACCCGATCGGGTTGCTGCAGAGTGCCAGAGGGATCAATGAGATACTGGAGAGAAACCGCAGCACCGGCTTTTTCTTCACTCAGCTTCTGATAAAGCATGGCTCGCATTCCATTCGGAAGTTCGAGGCTGGCCATGAAATTCTTATCCATGCGACGACCGCCTATCACATAGAGCGATTTGTCGCCAACATCCACTTTGCGGATGGCCGATAGTCCTAAGGCTGGGCCTGTGGGCAGGTCTTCTTGGCGGAGGAACACGTCTTTGGGGACTGGTCCGGTCAACGAAAACAGTTCGTGGTAGCCAAATTTAGCCGGCCACTGCGCCGACGAGATAATTGTCCCATCACTGTCCGCCAGTTCGAGGAAATCCAACTTCTGGCTGTCCGCCAGGGATTTTGCTTCGCTTAAATAGGCCGCGTAGTTAGGAGCGTTCCTATTGAGGTTGAGGGCGAGGCGCGTGCTGATGTCGGTCGCCGCGACCGCTTCTACCCGCTGCACGACCTCTTCGCCTCGACGGTTAAAGGCGTGTTGGAATTGAGCCACTAGGGCGGTGGTTCTTTCGTCATTGGCCCGCTCGAACGCTCGCCGCGTGACCGCGGAAACGATCAAGGTGACTGCCGCAACCGAAACGAATACCGTGAGCGCGAACCCCGCTAGCAGTCTGCTGCGGAAACTCATGGCTTCCCCGTTCCCAGCCAAACATCTTGCAGACGCCAACCTCCCTCGCGATCGGTATTCCAGTTTCTCACGCCTCCTTCCAGAGCTGACGCAAACCTCAAGTGCAGCAGTGGAATAACCTGTCGCGACTGCAGCAGTGTCCGTTCCGCCACGTAGAGATCGTTGGCTGAATCACCATTAAAAGTGGGCTGAGCGAGGTTCAGCGAAGTCGCCAGGTTCGTAAGTGCGATGCGAGCGTCAAGCGAAGCCAGCGGGATGCGGACCAAGCGCAGGTCGGCATTGACCGAGTTAGTAGGTTGGAGCGTAAGGCCGGCGTCGCGTGCGTTCAGCGTAATTCTCTCGGCCACCAACCGAGCCACAGGGTCAGTCGCGTCGTAACTGAGGGTCCAAGGAGACATCTGGCGGGGATTTCTGTGCTGCGACTGCATCCGCGATACGTCCATGTCAGTCGAAAAAAGGAAGGCATATCCTGTCATCCAATTCGGAAGCAGTCCATCGGCGGGATCAGCGCCACCTTGGAGCAATACTACGCTCAAAGACCTACGATCGATGCTAAGCGCGAGAGTTTCGCGTTGCTGTAGATCGCCAGAAGAATGCTGATCATTAGTGAAAACCAGCGCCATTAGTTCAGTCGGAGAAGAAGTGTCTACCCTGCGGCCTTCGGTGGTAGCGCGCTGAGCTTGGTCGGAGGCAACTTCGATCAAATCAACTCTACCGAGATCAAGGGAGATCATCTGCTCATGCAAGCTCTTCCCCAGCTCGATTTCTATAGAATCTACGAAGGCTCGGCCGTCCCAGTAGTCATCGCGCGCAGTTAGCGTCAGTTTCTTTCCCGGATCCCAATGGGCGACAGAGAACGCACCGCTACCTGTCAACTTACCGCCGTCCCGTTTGGCGATACCATAGCGTGCCATTGCCAACTCGCCGGGCAGATTTGGAGTGGGAACATCACATTCGATTACTATCCCTGGCCCGGCTGAAAATATCTTCCACTTTGAGTTGGCCGCCCGTAACGACGCTGCCACGGCGCCGGAGCTGAGTGCTGTTCCGTCATGAAATGTAACTCCCGGTCGGATATAAAACTGCCAGCGTTGGCTTCCTGGTTCGGACTGCCACGAACTGGCCAGTGCGGGATGAGGTCTGTCCTGGTCGTCAAGCACGACTAGCGTGTCAAAGATCAGACCCGAGAGGTTACGTCGGGCCAACGATTCTGGCTGGCTTGAATCCGCTGGATCGAGAGATGTGGGCGCGGCGCGCATGGCGACCTTTAGCGTGCCGCCGTAGCGCGGGCGCGTAGCAGCACTGGTTACATCGCCGAAGAGCAGACTAGTGACCACAACTAATGGTAAGCCGGAACGCCTCATATCTCCCCGTCTCCGAATTTCGCGAAACCGCAATGGCCCCGTTTCCGCTTGACTCCGCCCACAGCGCAGTGATCGGTCCTCCAAAATCCGCAGGCTGGCTTACTGCGATTGGATCACGATCGGGAAACTCGAAGGCTCTCACCGTATCGCCCCTGTTGTTGCCGCTTTCTGTTGCCAGAATCTGCCAGCCTGATCCACAGCCGCTGTGTACGCCGGTAATATCGCTACCCCAAGCTAACTTTCCTGCAGTCCGATCAGTAATTCCGTCGAGCATATGCAGGGGACCGTTCACCGAAGCCAGCATCCAAAGCGTGTACTTTTCCCGAGGCAGAGCTGCCGCCGAATAAAATGCTGGCGCCGTTGTCTGTTTGCCTACGCCCGGCACCAGCACACCCGTAAAGAAATTCCGCAACGGCGCGAAGAATGCACTCAAACCGTACTGATCGGTTCCGATTGGCCAGGGATCGTCGCTCTCATAGCAAGTCATGGTCACAGGCGCGCTGCTCGTGCTTCGGCAGAAGATGCCCGGCAGGAACGCATCGAAGAGATGGTCTTTGCGCAAGATCAATCGTCCTCTGAGATCGCGAGGCCAGGGCCGGGAGTGAGCGACGGCCAGGAACTGCTCCGATTGCCAGCGGCCATCCTGCATCCTGTAGACTATGACCCCGTTTGAATCGAGAACCAGCAGGTGCGAAGGAGTGCCGTCTAGTATCGCAGCATCCATGATGCGGTCAGCTTGAGACCAGAGCAGAGTCTTCCGTACCTCCATCGCGGCGGCTTCATGCGCGGCCAGTTGTGCATCCGGGCGTGCGAATGAAACCATCACGACTGACGACTCGTTCGCGCCCTGATGAACCTCTGCAATCCAAACATAATCTCGCAGGTCTTCGGAGAGGAAGACTTGCACAGTGGCGGCAGCCTGTTCGGCATTCACGAAGCGAAGGCCCAATGTAGCCAACTGGATGAGCACGCCGCGGCGAATTTCGTCCACGTCCGTCTGCCGCAACGAAGAGTGGTTCTTGAAGTCGAGGGCAACAGTGCCCGGGCCTGTAACTGCTGCAATCTTTGCGGCTAGTTGCGCCGCAGGGCTGGTCCAATTATCAGCCAATGCCTCGGCTGCCAACAGAAGCAGGATGAGCAGGGAAGATGTGAAGCACTGAAAGCGCCGCGGCAGAATAGGCACGTCCCGGATGAGCCGATTATAAACTGAGTTGCGCATGGCTTTTCGCATAGCGATGTGTACTGGTTGGACTCATCCCGAACCCGAGCGCGAAATGCTACTCGGCCCTACAACTATTGACACCGCAGCGGGTGGCAAACTGTTCGCAAGACTCCAACCTCAGGCACCATCACGACTTATTTCTGTACTGGCGATTCTGAGTCCTCTGCCTGGCTGGCATGATTCGAGACGTTCATGCTGCGCAACACATCATTGGCGAAGAAGAACTTACCGTCGGCCGGCACCATCATGATCTGCAGCTTGTCCGACAGTCGTTCCGCGACGATTTTGTTAATCAGCAGCGGGTTCTGCTTCAGCATCGCTCCTTCACTCTGCATCCGTTCCGCGTCGGCGGCAGCTGTGACCCGTATACGGTCGGCTTCGGCTGCAGCCAGTAACTTGCGGCGTTCCATCTCTGCCTTGCTATCGATTACCTTCGCCTCGGCTAGCGCTTCCGCATTCTTAACCGTGGCTTCTTTGCGAGCTTCGGCTTCCAGCTTAGATTGCTGAATCTGTTTCTCTTTCAGCGGCAGGGTATATTGCATGGCATCAGCCTCACCCTTCGCTTGCAGCACGCGCACCTGGGCCTGTCCTTCCGCCTGCTTCACTTGCTGAGCTTTGGTCGCTTCCGCTTCCAGTTCCGAGAGCCTCACTTGCTTTTGCTGGATCTCGGTTTGCACGCCCATCTGATCGTTCTCTTGCTCCTTCAACAAAAGGCTCTCCAGCCCTTTGGCGTATTCAGGGGGAAGTTGAATGTCGCGGAGCATTACCTCTTTCACCACGATGCCGTCTGCGGCGAGCTTCTGCGTTATGGCGACCGCGGCTCGCTTTCGGATTTCCTCTCGCCGGGCAGCAAACACGTCCCGCACCGTGTAATTGGGCACCAGTTCACGCCAAACACTGGCCACTACTGGAGGTACGATTTCCTTCTCCACAGGTTGTGGCAGGTTGCCCTGGATGTAGTCCAGCCGCTTGGGGTCGAGGCGGTAGCGAACCGTGATCGCCAATCCGACCGTGAGACCCTCCTTGGCCTGAACCTTTAGCGGTTCGGATTTCACACCTCGGCTGGAAGGCGTACTTGCGTTTTCTTCCTGCTCACCGGTTGTGAATAGCTGATCGCGGGTGTCGAACAGTGCAACCGCCTCCGCCAGAGGGGTTACGAAATGTGCTCCGGGATAAAGCGTGCCTGCCAACGTCCCGCTGGTCTGACTGATGCGAACCCCAGCCATGCCGCTGGGAACCACGACGATGCCCAATGCCAGCAGTATCGGTCCCCAGGCCAGCATGGCTAGCCCGAGGGCTCCCCGCCAGCGGATATGCGGAGCAGCTGGCAGCGGTCCAGCTCCAGCAGTCACCAGAGCCTGGCGATACTTCATTTCCAGATAGAGGTCATAAGCGAGAATTCCCGCGGCAGCCGAGATCATCCCAATGCCGCCCCACATCAGTAAATACTTCAGAAACAACATAGCGTTTTCCTTTCCTCGGATCTTGACCCCTCAGCGTGCTTGGCCCGACTTCATCTGTCTTGCCTGCTGCGCGAACAACAAGCAGAATACTTTGCCGAAGATCAGTTCCTCGACCAGCAGTGCGACTGCGAGAGAGAAGCCCATTCCCGCTAGGGCTGCCATTGCTGTGATTACGAGTCGCATGGTGTCCTCCTAAGAACCTGTCTCAGTGGCTGCAATCTGGTTGATTTCATGTCAGCCTTACAAAGCCAATGGCACGCCAAGAACCAGGTGCGACGTCACAGATTCAGAAGGAGTTACAACCGGCGGAAGCGCTGGACATAGTGTTCGACCGCAGACAGCGTGTCAGGCCCGACACGGCATGTGGAAGTTGTCATGAAGAAACACATACTTCTTTCGATCTCAACTCCCAGAATTGACATCCGCGTACACGCGGCTCTATCGTTTCGCACCGGACAGCATGAACATCGTCAAAGCAACCCGGCGTTTCGAAGAATGGCTGGGCCGGCATCTTACGCTGGTCAAACCCGACCTCCGCTTGAAGCACCAGCGCATGGCGGAAGCAGCATTTCCTTTCCTGCGGGCAACCTTCTATCGCTGGATACAGCTGTGGCCGGAGGTATGTCCTGACTTGTCGAAGGCTCCAAGAGTCCTCGCAGTAGGCGATCTGCATGTGGAAAATTTCGGCACCTGGAGGGACATTGAGGGTCGCTTAGTCTGGGGTGTTAATGACTTCGACGAAGCGGCCATGCTGCCCTACACCATTGACCTGGTGCGGCTCGCCACAAGCGCAGTACTTGCAATCGAAGAGGGTCATCTGGCATTGAAGGCAAAAGAAGGATGCGCCGCGCTATTGGACGGCTACAGGCAGTCGCTCGCGGAACATGGGCGCCCGTTCGTCCTTGAGGAACAGAACCAATGGCTGCGGGAGGCTGCCACTGGCGTGCTGCGTGATCCGGTGCATTTCTGGAAAAAAATGGAAAGTTTGCCACAATTGACCGGAAACATTCCGCCTGGCGCGCGGGAAGCTCTCGAGCACCTTCTTCCCGAACGGGGCCTCTCCTATCGGACGGTGAAGCGGGTTGCAGGCCTAGGAAGTTTGGGGCACATTCGCGTGGTCGCGATAGCAGACTGTCATGGCAGCCACATCGCACGTGAAGCCAAAGCCATGAGGCCGTCCGCTGTTTATTGGGAGAGTGGTGGCCCGGCGGAGATCGTGTGCCAGGTAATTATGAGCCGGGCGGTGCGCTGCCCCGATCCCTTCGTACGACTGCGCGGCCATTGGCTTGTTCGTCGGCTCGCGCCCTATTGCACTCGTATTGAGCTGAGCGTGCTACCTACAAATCGCGACGAGCTCCGCCTACTCTTCGCCATGGGATGGGAAACCGCCAATATCCACCTGGGTAGTGAGAGTGCGTCCAAGGACGTCCGCCGTCACCTCAGCACGCTAAAGCCAAACTGGCTGTTGTCCGCCGCGCGTGATATGGCGAAGGCTGTCAGTGACGACTGGAGAGTTTGGAAAAAATCATCCGAAGCCTGAGCCTTGGGTCCACCAGCGATTTTAAATTCCCTGAGGGATGCCATAGAGCAATTCATCCTCTGGCTGCGATCCCTCATCGCTCCCGGCGGTCTCACGTCGCAAAGCGCCCAACAGGGCATCCAGGATGGCTCGGAGAGATTGGGGACTCTCGACGAGCACGCGCTCCATGCTCTCGCGATGAACCGCCAATTCGCCGATCAGTTGTGCGCCTTTCGTGTCGACGTCCCAAATTGCGTCCCATCTGGCGCAACTTCGGCGCAGGCTTTTCACCCCGAACCCGGCTCGAGCAAAGGGATAGCCCAGACTGCCGGTCGTCATCCAGTGAACCACTAATTCCTCAACGTGGGCCGCACTGCAGGCACGCTGAATGCCTCGTGCGCTGCCAGACGTTCATTCCATTGCAAGACCTGCAGTTTATCTTCCCAGCGGTTTTCAGCAACCAGGAACCAGCTGTCCGTGCCCAGTCTTCTCCCCCCACAGATGGCGCACACGTTCATTTGCGAGACATCCATACGGTACCTTTCATTTCATTACTCGCCTTGCCGTTCGATGTAGAAGAGTGTCCGTCGCCGTTGACGCTTACGCTGCTCCCGTTTGTGCGATGGGCGCCCTTTTCTTCGCTTGGGGGAGGGGAACTGTCAGCATTCCATGTTCCTTCTCAAAGATCAGGGTGAGCACCGATGAACAATGATCGCACAGCCAGTAGTGTTCGACGTGGCGCCGGGGTCGACTTCGCCGGCGTGGTGTGAAGCCGGCCAAGCCAGCGACGAAAGCCTTTTCTCTCCACGCGGAACAATTTTCCGTGGCTCAAGCGACGGAAGGGAGTAGGGCAAATCGAATTCGCGCATTTGTTGAGCACCAAAACTCCTGGCGTCGCAAGCTATCGGAAGTTCGGGCAAGTGCACGCGAATGGCCGAAAGTTATTCATGAAGAATTGTGCGCAAATCGCCGGAAAAACGTGGGATCGAGCCGCTAGACCTTCAGACCCGCCATGCCGAGCTTTGGTCAGGGCTGCCGATAGACCGTCACGTCACGGTGAAGGGCAGTAGTGGTCACCGAGACGCAGAAGGTATGATCGCTTAGCTATATGCCTCGAACGGTCTTAATGTGTCCACCTACCTTCTTCGACGTCCGCGAGGCGAAAAATCCATACATGGGTCATCCCATCGACCGCATTCGGGCGCAGCAGCAATGGCAGAACCTGCGCCGCTCCCTCGAAGACGCCGGAGTGAAGGTGGAAATGATCGCCCCGGTGGAAGGCCTCGACGACATGGTGTTTGCCGCCAACCAGGTTTTCGTCGGAGACCACGACAAGATCGGTAAGTTCATCGTTCCCAGCCGCATGCGCTATCCTTCGCGCCAGAAGGAAGTTCCGTTCTACGTGGACTGGTTCCGCCAGCGCGGCTACAGGATCATCGAACTGGACTTTGGCGAAGACTTTCTGGAGGGTCACGGTGATCTGCTCTGGCATCCTGACCGCTCGAAGATCTGGGCAGCTTATGGCTTCCGCTCTACCCGCGGAGGCATAGAGAAGTTCGCCGCCGCCATGCGGGAGCTACGTATCCCCGTAGTGCCCCTCCAACTCGTGGATGCACATTGCTACCATCTGGATACTTCTCTCTGTCCGCTGAATCAGGATGCCGCGCTGATCAATCCGAGTGCCTACTCCGAAGAATCGTTGAACGATCTGCGCCGAGGCTGGAAGCGAATCCACGAAATGGGCAGTGAAGAAGCCCATCGGTTCATGGGCAATGGGATCGTTGCCAATGGACGCTACATCACGCCCTATCTGTCCGACAACCTGGGCAAAATCCTTGCAAGCGAAGGCCTTACACCTGTGATCGTGGACACCTCGGAATTCGAGAAATCCGGCGGCAGCGCATTTTGCATGAAGGCATTTTTGGACTGAAGGCGGGGAACCGCAATTACGTCGGAATTGCTCCTGAGGCAGCGCTGGAGTAAGATGCCGCACAAGCGCTCGGTCGAAAGCACTGCAGCGCGAGAGGCTTCGGTCCTAGCCCCCTGATTTTCTTCCCCAGGAAATCCGCTATGGCGGAGTTTCAGCCAGTCCTTGCGAACTCGACTGATACGTCGGAGTCCCTCTCTGGATCCGTCGTTGGCCGCTTCCGTGTCGGTGAACGGCTCGGAAAAGGCGGGATGGGCGAAGTCTACCGCGCGGAGGACACCAAGCTAAAGCGCACGGTCGCCCTCAAAAGGCTTGCCCCGCGGTTACGCGCCGATTCCATCTACCGGCGTCGCTTCCTTGAAGAGGCCGAGCGGGCCTCCCGCTTCAGCGATTCCCACATAGCTGCGGTATATGACGTTCTCGAAGAAGGCGACGAGATGTTTCTCGTCATGGAGTTGGTGGAAGGCGAGACTCTGCGCCAACGCATGCGGGAACCGATGTCGCTGAACCAGTTCTTCGACATGGCGATCCAATGCGCGGAGGCGTTGGTAGCGGCCCACGAGCGCGGCATTGTTCACTGTGACATCAAACCCGAGAACATCATGCTTACCCAAAGCGGCCAAGTGAAAATCCTGGACTTTGGCGTAGCTAAGCACCTGCCGCGCTCGGACCAGAGTTCCACCGTCGACCGCGCCGGGACCATGGCCGGCACGCCCGCGTACATGTCGCCAGAAGTCTTGCTGGAGAATCTTCCGGATGGCCGCGCGGATATGTTCTCTCTGGGCGTTGTGTTCTACGAAGCCCTGACCGGCCAGCACCCGTTTCTGGCCAGCAGTTTTGTGGCGACTACGGACCGCATCCGCAGGGAGACGCCCGCTCCAATCCACATCTTCAATCGCGAAGTTTCGAAGGAACTCGAAACCGTCGTCAGTAAAGCCATGGCCAAGGAACCGGGCCAGCGCTATGGCAGTGCTCGCGAACTGCTTGAAGACCTCCGGGCTGTGCAGGCTGGAACCACTCCCAGCAAGCTTTTGAGAGCGTTGCCCCGATGGAACGCGCAGAGCAAGGCTAGAGGAAAAGGTTGGACTGCGGGTACGCTCGCGGTCATTGCTGTTCTAGCGGTGATGGTCGCTTATCGGCAACCTCAGTTAAAGCATTGGTTGGGGTTTGGTGTTCCTTCTACGCCAGTTCAACTCGCGGTCTTGCCGTTTTCTCCTTCTGGAGATGATCCGAGCGCCAAAGCCTTTGGCGACGGACTCACCGATACCCTCACCGCAAAGCTTACTCAATTGACCGGAAACTACCCGCTGCAGGTCGTACCCACCAGCGAAGTACGCGCGGGGGGCATTACCAGCGTGGAGCAGGCCCGAAAAGATTTTGGAGTGAACATGGTTCTGGAAGGCAGCCTGCACAGTTCCGGCAGCCAGGTTCGCGTGACCTACACCCTGGTGGACGCCAAGACCATGCGCCAACTCCACGCCGATACGGTCGACGCCGACGTGGCCGACGCTTTTGCTGTTGAAGACCGCGTCGTGGATGGCGTGATCGGAATGCTTGGTTTGGAGATCCGTGGCAACGATCGCGTAGTCCTGGCGTCTCATGGAACCGGCGACCCGTCGGCCTATGATCAGTATCTGCGCGGACGAGGATACCTGCTCGACTATCACAAACACGAAAACATCGACAGCGCGATTTCGGCTTTCAACCGGGCAATAACTCTCGATTCAAAATATGCGCAAGCTTATGCCGCCCTTGGAGAAGCCTACTGGCTCGGTTACCAGGAGGGCCAGGGTGGCAAGGATTGGATGGAGAAGGCCCGGTCCGCCTGTGACCATGCTGTGAGCAGCTCGCCCAAGTTGGCTGATGGATATGCGTGCCTGGGCCGGGTAAACAGCGGGACCGGCGAATACGAAAAAGCAGTGACTAAGTTTCAGAAGGCCACCGCCTTAGATCCGACCAGCGATGCTGCTTTCCGCGGCCTGGCCGACGCTTACCAAAAACTGAACAAGCCGGCCGAGGCGGAAGCCACCTATAAGAAAGCGATTGCGCTGCGTCCGCAATACTGGGCCGGATACAGTTGGCTGGGAGTGTTTTACTGGCGGCAAGGACGGTACGACGACGCGGCCAAGATGTTCCAGGAAGTAATTACGCTGGCCCCGGACAACTTTCGCGGCTACTCCAATCTGGGTGGCGTCTACTACGTGCAAGCGCGCTATAAGGAAGCCATTCCGGTGCTGGAAAAGTCGATCGCCATTCGCCCAACCGTGGAAGCCTACAACAACCTCGGTGGAGCATATTTCTCCATGCGGAAGTTCGAGGATGCTGCGAACAATTACGAAAAAGGCCTAAAGCTTGACCAGACCAGATGGCTCAGCTGGGGCAATTTAGGAGATGCCTATTACTGGGCCCCTGGAAAGCGACAACAAGCGGGGAAGGCGTACCAGGAAGCCATCCGTCTTGCGGATGAGAAGCTTCGGGTCAACCCGCGCGACGGCTCCCTGTTAGCTTTCCGGGCGACGTATCTGGCGATGACAGACAAAAAGGATGAGGCTTTAGCATCACTGCAGAAGGCGCAGTCGCTCTCGCCCGCTGATCCGGATGTCCAGTTCCGAGGCGCACTTGTCTACAACCATTTGGGCGACACTGACCACGCGTTGCAGTTGCTGCAAGAGGCATTGCTGTCTGGGATCTCGCCAGAGTGGGTGCGCGACACTCCGGACTTTGATCACTTGCGCCCGGATCTGCGGTTTCAGGCTATGCTCCGCAAGCACTAGGAGTAAGCCAAGTTACTTGCAGTTGATCGTGACAAAAGGAGGAATGCATGGACACAGAAAGCAATGTCGAACAGTTGCAGAAAGAGAAGTGCTATCACATCGAGGCAAGCCCAGCCAAACTTCCGGTGCACATCCGTCAAGACGGGGAGGTCGACAATGAAGTCGTCAACCTGCGAAGGTGCGTGGGAGACGAAATTGTTTGGGAGGCGGAGGGGGCTGACTTCTTGATCGAGTTCCCTAAGAGTCCCTTCGAGGAAAGCAAGTTCCACGTGCCGGCGGGAGGCAGCGTGAGTTCCGGACCAGTCCGTCCGGATTCACCAATCGACTACTTTCAGTATTTCATTACGAACGTAGCTTTGGCGAAGAGCGCAGATCCGGGCGCAGACATCAAGCCCTAGATGAAGTTGGCCCGACAAGTTAGACTCGAAGCCGACAGAGCCGTGGTGCGCTCACTGAGCCGTTTGGGGGGTTGTTAAACAGGCAAGACGTTGGATCTTTACCGCATCGACTCTTCCACTTCTGAGATCCAGCCGGGGCGTTTCAGCACCTCGCGCGGCTTGGGACCATCTGCCGCACCGACGATGCCGTCTCGTTCCATCAGATCGATGAGGTGCGCCGCGCGGCCGTAGCCGATTCGCAGGCGGCGCTGCAGCAGGGAAGTGGACGCTTTCCCGAACTCGACCACCAATCGGACACCGTCTTCGTAGAGTGGGTCGTGCTCGGCTTCATCTCCTTCGCCAGAGCCGTCTTCGCCCCCCTGGCGCTCTTCTTTCGGAGCCTCCAGGAATTTCTGTTCGTACTCTGCAGTGCCCTGTGAACGCCAGAACTCGACCACGGCGGCAATTTCTTTTTCGGTCACGAAAGGTGCATGCAGGCGATGCACGCGGGCTGACCCGGACGGCAGATAAAGCATGTCACCGCGCCCCAGCAGGGCCTCAGCGCCGTTGGCGTCGAGAATCGTGCGTGAATCTACCTTGGTGGCTACGCGGAAGGAAATACGCGCTGGGAAATTGGCTTTGATCAGGCCAGTAATGACATCCACCGAAGGCCGCTGCGTGGCCAGCACCAGGTGAATGCCAACCGCCCGCGCCATCTGCGCCAGACGCGTGACCGACTCCTCCACATTGCCAGAATCGAGCATCATCAAGTCAGCCAATTCGTCGATGATGATTACGATGTAGGGCAGCGGCCGGTCTTCCGAATCTTCGCCGAACAAGCTACGGGTACCGTCTTCGTCGAACAACTTGTTGTACTGATCGATGTTGCGCACGCCTTTTTCCGCCAATAGCTTCAGGCGACGCTCCATCTCGCGTACAGCATTGCGGAGCGCGTTCGCCGCCAACTTTGGCTCGGTGATGATGGGCGTGTACAGGTGCGGTACACCTTCATAATTGCCTAACTCCAGCCGTTTAGGATCAACCAGAATGAGTCGCACCTGATCCGGCGTCGCCTTGTAGAGGATGGACATGATCATGGCATTGATAGCCACGCTCTTGCCTGCTCCAGTTGAGCCGGCGATTAGAAGGTGCGGCATGCCATTGAGATCGGCGGTGACGATGCGGCCATTGATGTCCTTGCCCAATGCCAAGGTAAGTTTCGACTTGGTGCCGATGAACTCCGAGGACTCAATGTTTTCCCGCAGCCAGATAATTTCGCGCTCGCGATTGGGTACCTGAATGCCCACGGTGGACTTTCCTGCCATGCGCTCGATCAGAATGCTCTCGGCTTTCAGCGCCAGACAAAGATCGTCGGTGAGGTTGGTGATCCGGCTGTACTTGATGCCGGCCTCGGGCTTGAACTCGAACGTGGTGACCACGGGACCGGGATTGATCTGCGTGACCTGCCCGTGCACTTCAAACTCTGCGTACTTTCCCGTGAGCACCTGGGCCAGCAACTTCAACTCTTCGGCATCGACCGCCTGCTGCTCGTCCGGACGATGCAGCAAACTGCTGGGCGGTAGCTTGTAGCCGCCGGCAATGCGCGGCAGAGTGGTCTTCGCCTTCACCGCACTGTCGGCGCGCGCGCTGACTTCTGGAGCGGGTAGCTCGGACTCAGCCTGAACCTCCGGCGGTTGCGGCTGCGGTTGGCTCCGCTCAGGTGCCGCCATTCGCTCGATGCCTGTCGTCGACGGCTCAACTATACGTGAGGCTGACGGGGCCTCCGAGGCTGCCGCACGGGCTTGGACCAATTGTGCCGTGACCGTCGGTCGGGCCGCGCGCCACTTCTCCAATTCCTGTTGCATTTTCTTCTTGGCGCGCGCCGCCTGCCAATCTTTCCAGCGATCCCAAAGGGCGATGGCAAAGGCAAAGCGGGTCGGGGCCCAGACCTGCAGCGCAGCGAAGGAAAATGCAGTAGAGAGATATAGCGCCACCGCGAGAATCGTGGCGCACACGATATAGGCGCCCGCCAAGTTAAAGTAATGGATGAGGACATCACCCACAATCCGCCCCACCAGCCCTTCGATCGGGATTACGCCCATCCAACGCACATGCCCGGGCAAGAGCGCCAAAAGTGCCGGAATGAAAGTCAGCAGCCAGATTCCTCCCAGCGATTTGGCGACTGGCGAGGTGATCTTACGTGAGCGAAACCAGCGCATACCCATCCCGGCGAAGAAAATCGGAAGGAGAAACGCGCCAATACCGAAGCCCTGCAGCACCAGGTCGGAAACCAATGCTCCGGCCACGCCAATCCAGTTGCGCGCTGCGCGGGAGCCAGTCAGCACCGAGGCGCTATTGAACGAGGGATCGAGCGGCGAATAGGAAGCCAGAGCGAGGAAAAGAAGGAGGGCGGAGACGCACAACAAAAACCCGATCAGCTCGTTGAGCCGTCGGTTGTTGGTCGGAGCGAAGATCCGTGAGATATATGTCATTGGGCGTAGTCGGCGACTCGCAAGCAACGTCCCCATCGCCGGGCTGCCGCGACTAGGCCAGAGCCTGATAATTATGCCAAGAAGCGGGCGAACCGACAATCGAGGAATTCGCGGGCAGTATCGAACTGGTTTCCCGTACGATAGTTACGTAAGTACAGCCGTTCCTTCAACTTCGCCCACAGGATACCGGCCGCTATCCAGTCGCTCTTGCCAAAAACGCCAGCACCAACGCACCCACGACGATGCGGTAGATCGCAAACGGCGCGAAGCCACGCTTCCGCACGTACGCCATGAACCAGGCCACGGACGCGTAGGCTACGAGAAACGAAACCGCAAAGCCAATCGCCAATACGACCCATCCATGCGAGTCAATTCGCGAGACGCCAATCGGGTTCGCAGCCTTTCCGCGCAGCGACTTCAACAGGTCATAGCAAGTGGCTACCACCATGGTGGGAATTGACAGAAAGAACGAAAATTCCAAGGCTGACGCTCGCGACATTCCGGCCAATTGCCCAGCGGCAATGGTAGACATGGAACGCGAGGTCCCCGGAAACACTGCCGAAAGAATCTGACAGGCGCCAATCCAGACGGCCTGACCCAGGCTCATGGCCTCCATTTTCCAGGTGTGAATTCGGCTGGCGGTGGCAGACGGCCCGGCCGCCTCCGACGGGGCGTTGACCGCATCCACAATCCACATCACAAATCCACCCACCAGCAAAGCCGTGCCCATGATGTATAGACTCTCCAGGTGCTTGCCGATGACTTTGGTCAAAAGAAATGCTGGGATCGCGGTCACCACAAAAGCCACCATCGTGAGTCCCAGGGGATGGGTCAATGCCGTGCGATCCCCATTCTCCCCTTTGGGGAAGGTCGAAAGAAATTTCGCGATCCGGCTGCGGAAATACACCGGCAGACACAGGATCGCGCCCAGCTGAATGACAATTGTGTACATCTTCCAGTAGCCGTCGGAAAGGCTGATGTGAAATAAACTTTCGGCAATGCGCAGATGGGCGGTCGAGCTGACTGGCAAAAATTCCGTAAGGCCTTCGATGATTCCGAGGACAACGGAAAGTAGGTAATCGTTCAAGCTTCCTCCATGGGCGGACAAACAGACGAGAGAAAGTATGGCAGAAATCTCGGATCAAACGGCTAGCGGGTTTGGTTCGCAGTCCCTGAGCGCGGGTTCATTCGGTTGCGTTGCCATACGTCGGGATTTTTTGCTCTATCAAGTACAGCAATCGCTGGGCGCGCGCTCCCCAGTCAGATTGAGGAGATTGAGATACCACTTTCTGCGCCAGTGCAATGGCCTTAACTCTGGACTCCTCGGACTTCTTCGGTTGTTCTTCGGTTTTGTAGATCTCGATCAACGCTGCCTTACGTGAAGCCGCGTCGTACAACGCCTCTGCCGCCGCAGGAGACTGTGAATGCTCATTCGCGTACTTCTCGTAAATCTCAGCCTCCTTTTCAGGACACTTCGACGCACCCTGCCAATCGCCACACAACTTATTGTCGATCAGGTGAAAAGCTGCGAGATCGGCCCACCTGCTGCCAGGAAATTTCTTGATTACTTCCTTCATGTATTTTTCCTCCATACCTTCGCGCAAATACGGATCCCGTTCCCTGGCCGAAGGGCGGGAAGACACATCTGCCTTCTCGATCTGCCAGCGGATATCGGCTGAACGATACATAGCCTCGCCCGCCAGCGGCGAGCTGGGGAAGTACTCACCCACGCGATAATAGAGGCGCATCGCGTCCTGCGCGGCGCCGCGGCGCCCGTGGCGCTGGCTGGCCTGATCTTCGGAGTCGACAGCTTCCCCGTACAGCACTCGGTCGCCATTCGGGGTCGACGCGCGCACTATCCCCTTATCGAGCATCCATCCCGAAACCGTGCGCTCTTCGGTCAGATTGGCCTCGACGCGCACCCACCCGCCGCTGGTTTCAATCACGATGACCTCGCGGCCGCGGTCAACTTCGCCTAGCTTGGCGGAAGCTTTATCCGGAGAAATGTAGAGCGTGCCTACACGCATCATTGCCGCGCGCTGGATGTCAGCGGCGGTTGCAGCGGTGGTCATCAGCAACATGGTAGCCGCAACAAGAACGAAAGTTGTTTTCAGGGTTGTTCTCCGACGCAGACGCATGCTGCCTCTCTACACAGTGAGACGAGGCTCCGCAGAGCTTTTGTTGCCTGTCAGATCTCGGGTGCCGCGAATCTCCGCCAACATTCCGGGCTCAATATTTCCTCCGCTGATTACAGCGACGTTGATTCTGGTTTTTGGCAGTTGGTCTTGCCGGAAGAGAAATGCGGCTACCGCGACGGCGCCGCTGGGCTCCGCAACGGTTTTGGGGTCCGCCGCCAGCCGTCGCATGGCTTCTAGGATCTCATTCTCGGAGACGGTGACAATATCGTCCACATATCGCCGGATGTGCTCGAAAGTGATTGGACCCAGGCTCTGCGTGCGCAACCCATCAGCCAGGGTTCTGGTGACTTGCTCAGCGGCGAACACCACGATTTTGCCCGCGCGCAGGCTGGCTTGCGCGTCTGCCGCCAGTTCCGGCTCTGCTCCAATCACTTTCACCGTCGGCTTACTCAGTTTTATCGCGGTAGCTACGCCGCTGATCATGCCACCTCCTCCGACCGGAACAATCACGGTTTCCACTTCGGGTAAGTCTTCCAGGATTTCCAGACCGATGGTCCCTTGTCCAGCAATGATCTCGTCATCGTTGTAGGGAGGCACGACGACATAGCCATGTCGTACTGCCAGTTCTTCGGCTTTGAGCTGCCGCTCTGAACTGGCCGGACCAACTACTATGACCTCCGCCCCTAATGACGTAGTCGCTTCACGCTTGATTACCGGCGCGTTCTCAGGCATTACGATGATGGCTTTCACACCCAAGGCTCGCGCCGCGAAGGCTACTCCCTGAGCATGATTGCCGCTGGAATAGGAGATCACGCCGCGCCCGCGTTCTTCCTGAGTAAGAGACGCAATCTTGTTGTATGCCCCTCGGAGTTTGAAGGCGCCGATAGGCTGCTGGTTCTCGGGCTTGAGGAAGAGCCGGCGGTTGTCGGCGGCGCCGTCCGTCTGATGAATGTGCGACTCGACTGGTTTTGTGCGCACGGCAATGCCCCGGAGGCGAGCTTGAGCATCCCGAATGTCGTCTAAGGTAACGATGGCATCATCTCCGTATGAATTGTCATCCTGAGCGCAGTGGGAACTTCGCAATGCGAAATTCCCACGGAGCCGAAGGATCCCTATTTCGACCTGCAACTCCCGGCGACCCCACGCTTTCACGAAAGCATCAAGACAACCATTGAGGGTGCCTCCTCTTCGAGTTTTTTGCAAGGGTCGCATTTGAGGTATGTCTTAATTGTCTTCGAATCGGCTCTTGACATAATGATGCCTTAAGATATAGCATCATGATGTGCGTACGACACTTTCCCTCGATGACGATGTTGCCCGCCTCTTAGACAAAGAGAGCCGGCGATCCGGTGCCTCCTTCAAGGAGGTGGTCAACCACTTTCTTCGCCTTGGACTCACCGCATCGAAGCTGCCGGCGCGAAAGCCATTCTCCGTCGCTCCCCGAAAACTGGGACTGCCTCCCGGACTCACTTACGACAACATTGAGCAGTTACTCGATGTCCTTGAAGGCCCGGCGCACCGGTGATTGTTCTCGACGCGAACATTCTTCTCTATGCCTACGACAGCGCCTCACCTCATCACGCGAAGGCCCGCTCCTGGATCGAGCACGTATTCTCCGGAAGCGCGCCCATAGGATTACCTTGGCAAACCATCGCCGCATTTCTGCGGATTATGACCAATCTCAGGCTGCCCGGGGAACGGTTCACTCTTGAGGAAGCCGTGCAGGTCGTTAACAGCTGGTTGGAGCAACCGAACATCCGCCACTTAGCGCCAGGCGACGATCACTGGCTGCTCTTTCGACAGATGATCGTTGAAGGTCAAGCTCCAGGAGGGCTCATCACCGATGCACAACTGGCTGCATTGACGATGGAATATGGTGGCGTGCTCAATACCACCGACCGCGACTTCGCGCGTTTTCCGGGTCTTCGTTGGACGAACCCACTGGCTTAGGACGACCAAGGGGAGAGTGTCTAGTTCCAAGCCGTTTGTACTCTGTGACGGATGCACACGCCCGTCCAAACAGTCCGGGCGGGCACCATTGAAAGTAGGGTAGACCAGCTATATCTCCAAAATCACCGGCATGATCAACGGTCTCTTCTGCGTCTGCTTCGAGATATAGCGTTTTAGATCCGAGCGGATCTTCTCCTTGATCACGCCATAGTCAGCTTTCTCTTCGTCGTTCGAGGTCTCAAGCGTCTGCATCACGATCTGCCGGGCTCCATCCACAAAGCCGTCTTCGCCGGGCGCAAATCCGCGCGTGACAATTTCCGGCGAAGTCTCCAGCCGTCCTGTGAGTTTATGGATGGCGATGATGGGCAGCACAATGCCGTCTTCGCTCAAGTGCCGCCGGTCCTTGATGATCAAATCTTCAACCACATCGGTGCGTGAGCCGGAATCAATGCAAACCCGGCCAACGTTGACCTTTCCCGCTTTGCGCGCACCCAGTTCATCGAACTCGAGGACATCGCCACTTTCAATCAGGATGACGTTGCCAATCGATCCATGCATCGCGCCGGCCATCTCCGCGTGCAGCTTCAACTGCCGGTACTCGCCGTGAACTGGAATGAAATACGTCGGCTTTGCCAGATTGATAATCAGCTTCAGTTCTTCCTGGCTGCCGTGCCCGCTGACGTGTACCGGCGGGGATGAGCCATCGTCATAGATCACATGCGCCTCGCGCCGGAACAGGTGGTCAATCATCCGATAAATCGACTTCTCGTTCCCTGGAATAATGCGCGACGACAGCACCACCGTGTCGCCCTTCTCGATTTTGGCATGTTTGTGATTGTCGACAGCGGCACGCGACAGGGCGGACATCGGCTCGCCTTGCGTTCCGCTGATCAACACGCAAATCTTTTCCGGCGCGTAATTCTTCATCTCGCCGGGGTGTACGAGCAGACCTTCCGGAATTTCGATGTATCCCAAGTCCTCGGCGATTTCCGCCGAGCTGTTCATGGATCGCCCCAAGAATGCGACCTTGCGCCCGTGTTGCGCCGCCAACTCGACTGCCAGCTTGATGCGATGAATGGAAGATGAAAAGCACGAAATGAACAGGCGGCGCTCAGTACGCGCGAATATTTCATCGAACTTCCGCCGCACGGCACGTTCGCTGGGCGTATAGCCTTTGCGTTCGACGTTGGTCGAGTCCTGGAAGAGGGCCAAAACACCTTGCTTGCCGTACTCGGCGAAAGCATGCAGATCAAACAGCTTGTTGTCCGTGGGTGTGGGATCGACTTTGAAGTCGCCAGTGTGAATGATGACTCCAAGAGGAGTGTGGATAGCCAAAGACACGCAATCCACCAGACTGTGGGTAACGTGGATCGGATGGACTGTGAAGGGTCCTAACTTGAACCCCTCACCTGCTCGGATCTCGCGCAGGTCTGCGTCATCCAGCAGACCGTGCTCTTCCAACTTGTCCTCGACGTAGGCCAGCGTGAACTCCGTGCCATAGACCGGAACGTTCAGTTCGGAGAGAATCCACGGCAGCGCCCCAATGTGATCCTCATGCCCGTGGGTCAAAATAATGGCTTTGACCTTCTGCCGGTTCTCAGTGAGATAGGAGATGTCAGGAACAACAATATCCACCCCCAGCAGCTCGACTTCCGGAAACATCAGCCCGGCGTCGATGACAATGATGTCATCACCCCAGCGCACGGCCATGCAGTTCATTCCGAACTCGCCCAGACCGCCCAGGGGTACGATGTGCAATTTTCCAGTAGGCATTGAGAGTGACTTGATGCTAGCACAGGAAGACAACATCTGATCGGCTAGGTCGACAGTGCGAACTAGCATCTGAGAACTAGGAACTGGTAACTGGTATTTTCAGCCTGCCTTGCGTTAACTTCTAATCAGATGGCTGAACAGATTCGCAAATCCTGGATACGGCAACGCCTTGAGGACGGTCTGCGGCGCGGTTTCCACCACGCTTATGAAACCGTCAAAGTAGATCCTTCCAAGTTCCTCATCCAATTGCGGGTGGCGTACGGGCTGCCGATTGCCAGCTTCCAAGGAGTTTACGCCGTCGACATTCGCGTCTTGGATGATACGGCCAGCCGCATCGTTCGCGGCGCCATGAAGGTTGCTGCCGCCCAGGGCGCGGGATTTGGCCTGGGTGGGATCATCACCATTGTTCCCGATCTGAGCATCCTGGCGGGGATCACTCTGCGAACCATCCAGAAACTCAGCCTGCTCTATGGATTCGAATTCAACACGGACGAAGAAACTGCCGAGCTCTGGATCGCCGCAGCGAGCGCCGCCGGAGTTGATATCAGTCGCGAGCTGCTGGAAAAAGAAGTGGTTAACCGCTTTGTGCCGCGGGTGATTCAACGCATCGCAGCGCAGGCCAGCGGGGAAGTGGTGGAGAAGTGGTCAGGACGACTGATTCCGCTGGCCAGCTCCCTGATCGGCGCCGGGCTGAATTATTACTTCGTTCGTGCCTGGGGCGAACGCGCCCAATCACATTTCCGGCGCAGACATCTCGAAGCTCGGAACCGAATGGCGGCCGAGCACCCGCCGATTGCAATTTCTTCTCCACCACGCACATTGTCTTCCTGACAATTCTTTCAGGAAAAATGCCAACCCTTTATTGCTCGGCCATCTTATTCGACCTCGACGGCGTCCTGGTGGACTCCACTCGGTCAGTTACCCGGCAGTGGCGCTCGTGGGGTGAGGAGCACAACATCGCGCCCGAGCGGGTCCTGGAAATCGCACACGGCGTGCGCACGATTGAGGTGGTTCGTCTGCTCACGCCGCATCTCGATGCCGAAGCCGAAGTTAAAAAAATCGAGCAGCGGGAAGCCAAGGATACCGACGGCGTTGTAGTTATGCCCGGGGCTGCCGAACTTTTGAAGTCCTTGCCCGACGGCCGCTGGTGCGTGGTCACCTCCGGCACTCGCGATCTGGCTACCTCTCGGCTGAGACTCGCGGATCTGCCCATCCCGGGAGTGCTGATTTCGGCCGAAGATGTGAAGAAAGGGAAGCCTGATCCGGAGCCTTACCTCATGGGAGCGAGGCTTCTGGGTGTGAATCCCGCAGACTGCCTGGTGATCGAGGACGCACCTGCCGGCATCCGCTCCGGCCATGCGGGCGGAATGAAAGTAATTGCCTTGGCGAGCACCTACGCAGCTTCCGAATTGAAACAGGCCGATCTAGTTGTGGACACTCTTCGTCAGATTCGCGTGAGAACTCAGGATGGCAAGCTGCGAGTCGAGGTGTAGGTCTGCGCTCCACCTGAGGGTACCCACGCTTGCGCGCGGTTTTCACGCAAGGGTGGGCACCTAGGACCTATGGGTTGTGCGGCTCCAACCTCCGGCAGACTTCAGAAGGCTGCTGAAGCCTCGCTCTTATCTGACGTCTTCGGCCCGCGCGGGAAGCGATGCACCTTGGGTTCGCGGCTACGCCGGACCCGCCAGAGGTCGTACTGAGCCTGCATGTTCATCCACAGTTCCGGGGTGGTGCCCAGGGCAGCCGCCAGCCGGATGGCCATCTTCGCTGAGATTCCCGCCTTGCCGTTCAATACCCGCGACAGAGTCACGCGCGTGGTACGCAGGTGCTCCGCGGCCCTGGAAACCGCCATCGCCCCCAGGTACTCTCGAAGGACGAGGCCGGGATGAGGTGGGTTGTGCATGCGCATAAGGGACTCCTAGTGATAGTCTTGATAGTCAACCAGAACCGCGTCTTCGCCATCAAACTTGAATGTCAGACGCCAGTTTCCGCTGACGCTGATTGCCCAGTGATCTTTGAGAGTAGCACCGCTCAGCGGATGAAGTTGCCATCCTGGAGCGTTCATGTCGCCGGGATGTTTGGCATTGTCGAGAGCAAATAGTTGCAGGCGCAGTTTCCTGGCATGCTTCGCCGGTATCCCAGCCTTCGATCCGGTGCGGAAGAATTTCTCGATGCCGCGGTGCCGGAAACTCTTAATCACATTGTATAGTGTAACGATACATGTTACGGAGGTCAAGTGCCAGAGGCGAGTACCGCGTTCCGCAACGTTTCAGCCCGAATGTAGGCTCTACCGCAGCCAGTCCTCCAACTCAATCCTCTGATCTGTCTTTTCGTCCCGATACTTCACAATAACCGGTGTATAGAGCGACAGATCCCATTCCGCCGCCTTCCCCTGCTTCAACGCCCGCGATCCGGGCACAACGACGGCATTAGCGGGAACCTCGAGTGTTTTCTCCTCAGTAGCCCGATAAACTTCTCCGCGAACGATGTCATACAGCGGCGTCGAAGCGGTGAGTATCGTCCCAGCTCCGAGTACAGCTCTGGCTCGCACCAGCGTGCCTTCGTAGACTCCGCAGTTACCGCCAATGAGCACGTCGTCTTCAATCACGACGGGCACGGAGTTAATCGGCTCGAGCACGCCGCCGATCTGCGCCGCTGCGCTTAGGTGCACGCGTTTGCCGATCTGGGCGCAGGAACCCACCAGCGCGTGCGAATCGATCATAGTGCCTTCGTCCACGTACGCACCGACGTTAATGAACATCGGCGGCATGCAGATCACCGTGGGAGCGACGTAGGCTCCGAGCCGCACCGACGATCCCCCCGGCACGATGCGCACTCGATCCCGGACGGAAAACTTGCGGGCAGGGAAGGTGTCTTTGTCGACAAAAGAAAGGCTGGCATCCTGCGCCGACTCGCTGAGTTCCCCCAAGCGAAACCCCAGCAGGATGCCTTGCTTGACCCAGACGTTGACCGTCCATCGCCCGTCAATGTTTTCGGCCGCGCGAATCTTGCCTTGCGTGAGCTCTTCGCGGAAGTTCAGGAAGGTTTGCCGCGCCTCTGGATCGCGCTCTACCTCGCCGAGCGAGGCCAGCCGCTCGATCGCAGATTTGAGGGATTGCATGCAGGGAAGAGTATAGAAGAAGGAAATTAAGATTGCAGTGTTTAGCTTTCAGATCGCAAAAGCTGGTTCCACTTCGGAAATCTTCAATTCATGATTGAAATCTAACATCTCAGATGCACCTGCACTCGCTCCGGATGAGCACGCCGCTCATGTGTTGGGCAGTATCACGGGCTTGCGAAAGGGTAGCATAAGGGCCATGCCAGCGCGCATGATTGGCGTCGTGTCCGGCGGGACGTCCCTTGCCGTGATTGCATTGTCCACAATTTGACCGGTGCAGCACGATCTTGTGCGGGCCGGCTTGCCAATTTTCATAGATATAGAAATCGGCGATTTGAGCTGCTGAAGCTTCCGCTGCAGCGATGACGCCAGCTTCCGTCGCAATCTTCTGCAATTTGGAGCGAGTGTCGCGTCGCATTGGCAGAAGCGGCAGGCGGTACACTTCTTCGATCTTCCCCATCATCGCCAGAACGGCCTTCACTGGCAGGGGGTTGGATTCGATGAAGTTGGCTTGCATCAACGCCAGATATTTGCGATGGATGCGGCGCGCCGTCGTCCAATCATTGTTCAGCGCGGCGCGAGTCATCTCCGCCATCTCCCGTGGAACCTCATTCGATGCCACCGAAATAATTCCAATTCCGCCCAGCGCAATCACCGGCAGTGTGATCGCATCATCGCCCGAGAAGACCAGGAAGTGTTCCGGCACGGCATTGCACACTTCCGCGATCTGGCTGATGTTGCCGCTGGCTTCCTTGACTCCGGCAATATTCGGCACCTCCGCCAGCCGCGCCAGAGTTGCCGGCTCGATGTTGGCCCCGGTTCGTCCAGGGACATTGTAGAGAATAAGTGGCCTGTCGACGGCCTCGGCTATGGTACGGAAATGGCGATACTGTCCTTCTTGCGTTGGTTTGTTGTAATAAGGCGAAGCTGTGAGGATTGCGTTCACCCCGGGCCGTGCCGCCACTTCTTTGGCTTTTTCGACGGCATCGTGAGTTGAGTTGGAAGTCGCCCCCGCGACAATAGGCACGCGCCCAGCCGCGACCTCAATCGTGGTATCAATCACGAACAGCCACTCGTCATGGGAGAGCGTGGGCGTCTCGCCGGTGGTCCCGCAAGGAACCAGGAAATCAACACCGGACTCGACTTGCCATGCGACCAGGTTGCGCAAGGCGGCTTCGTCGATGGAGCCGTCCTGACCGAACGGAGTTACTAAAGCCGTGCCACAGCCACGGAGTTGCATAGCACTAAGATAACGCTAACCGGCGGGCGTGCAAAACGAGAGGTCGGGATAGCCATATTTGGCGACAGCCCGATACCGGCGAGAATGGTGGGGATGGCATTCGGGCGAGGCGATCGAGCCAGACTGCCTTACAGCTCCCGCCACACATCTTTGAAGTCAAAGAATCCTTGTTTGCCTGCCAGCCACTCCGCCGCGCGCACTGCGCCCTCGGCGAATCCCCGGCGCGACTTTGAGTCGTGGCATAGGTAGATGGTGTCGTTCGCGGAATTGAGAACCAGCTCGTGCATCCCAACCACGTCTCCCTCGCGGAATGAGGTTATTTCAAGCTCGGCGCCGGAGGCATCCTGAATAATTCTTCGAAGAGTCATTGCGGTTCCCGATGGCGCATCTTTTTTCTGGGTATGATGGCGCTCGAAGACTTGTCCCAGATATTGATGTTGCAGTGCCGCCGCAGCGGTGCGCGCGACGTCGTAAAAAAGATTTATACCGAACGAGAAATTTGCGCCGTACAGGAATCCGATCCCGCTCTGTTCGACCAGTTGCTGGACTCTGGTCACCTCGTTGTACCACCCGGTCGTGCCCACCACTATGTTCTTCCCGGCACGGACACAGGCCTCAATGTTCCCTAGCACTGCCTGCGGAGTAGTGAAATCAATCGCGACGCCAACTTTGCTCAGCCTTTCTGCGGTTAGGGCCGAAGCATACTGATTGTCGGTGGCACATAATACCGTTACACGATGGCTTCGTTCTCGGGCGACGCCTGCCACCAGTGCCCCGGTCTTGCCCCGGCCTAGGATCAAAATGTCCATGCACGGTACCAGAATCCTCTAGCCGCGAAGCACCCCTAAGAAAGCTGAACAAGTACGCAGAGAAAAATCTGGTTTCTTTGGCCAGCTTCGCGGTCCGAGACCTTAATCTCGATCTTACGCAAACACCTCAGCGTCCAGGTCGGAAAAGAAGGCTTTGTGCAGCCGCCGCACTACTTCGGGCACCACATCCTCCTCGATCACGAACGTCAAATTGATCTCCGAGGCGCCTTGCGAAATCATACGGATCTTCACATCCGCCAATTCCCCGAAAACACGAGCCGCAATCCCCGGCGTCTCTCGCAGGTTCTCTCCAACTAAACACACGATCGCCTTGCGGCCTTCGTATTTCACATCTGCCAGCTTCGCTAGATCGGCCGCCAAGGCCGGAATCGATTCGGTGGAATCCACCGTCAGCGACACACTTACCTCAGAAGTTGAAACTACATCCACCGCCACGGCGTGGCGATCAAAGGCTTCGAAGATTCCCCGCAGGAAGCCGTGCGCCAACTGCATCCGCGGAGCAGCGACATCGACGATAGTGATGCGCTTCTTCACCGCGATCGCCTTGAAGGAATTTCGGCAGCGCGGGGCGCGTGCGCTGATGCGGGTTCCTTCACAACCGGGGTTCCGCGAATTCAGCACGTAGACCGGAATGTTCTTCTGAACCGCGGGCAGCACCGTCGCCGGGTGCAATACTTTGGCGCCGAAATATGCCAACTCCGCCGCCTCATCGAAGCTGATGACCTTGATCCGCCTCGCGTCGGCACACAGGTTCGGATCTGTAGTCATCATCCCATCCACGTCAGTCCAAATTTCGATTCGCCCTGCGTCCAACCCGGCACCTATGATGGCAGCAGAATAGTCCGATCCGCCACGTCCAATGGTGGTAGTGATCCCTGCCTTTGAAGACCCGATGAACCCGCCCATGACCGGTACCTTGCCTGCGGCCAGAAGTGGCGCCACCGTTGCCTGCAGGCGGCCATTGGTCTCCTCAAACAACGGAGCAGCACGCATGTGCGTACTGTCAGTGACAATGCAATCGCGAGAATCGACCAGCGCGGAAGCTAGTCCGAGCGCCGCAAAGGCTGCGGTCACGATCTTGCTGGAGAGCATCTCACCAAACGCCGCCACGTAGTCGGTGGTTCGCGGGGTCAATTCACCCACAGCGGAGATACCTCGTAAGAGTTCTTCCAGATTCTCGAAGTCCGCTGCCAGGTCGCTGTGAAATTCGGTGAACAACGCCGTCCCCAGCAGTTCGCCCGCAGTGTTGTAATGACGTTCCTGCAAGGCGCGGCAGAGTTTGAGTGCAGTTTTGCGATCGCCGGACCCGGCCGCGCGAGCCATAGCCAGCAATTGGTCGGTCACCTTAGCCATAGCACTGACTACCACCAGTGGCTGCTGCTCCAGTCGTCCCTTCACAATCGCGGCAGCACGCTCGATTGCCTTGGCGTTCTCCACCGAGGTGCCTCCGAATTTCATGACGATCATCGGAGGCGATCCCTCCGTCGCAGGTCGACGCCGATACACGCAGAGGAGGGTTGGGGCATTTGGACAGCAGCCTCAATCTTTCTGCTGGAGATCAATCCAGATATCCCCGGACCTTTAGCAACTCCGCATTCAGCACAGCGGCGCCAGCAGCGCCACGAATGGTGTTGTGGGAGAGCACGGTAAACTTCCAGTCGAGAACCGCGCACGGGCGCAAGCGGCCAACTGTGGCCGTCATTCCTTCTCCAGAATCGACATCGAAGCGCGGCTGGGGCCGGTCGGCGGCGATCGAATAATTGACGGGCTGCTCCGGGGCGCTGGGCAGATGCAATTCCTGCGGCGCGCTCCGAAATTCGTTCCACGCCGCAATAATCTCTTCCGGCTTGGCTTTCTTCTTGAGCTTTACGGAAACTGATTCCGTGTGACCATCTTCGACCGCCACCCGGTTGCACTGCGCGCTCATCCTGAATCCGCCCGGTTCGATGCCCCCGCCATTGAGTCGACCGAGGAGCTTGAGCGTCTCCTCCTCCATCTTCTCTTCTTCTTTTGGAATGTAGGGAATCACATTGCCCAGGATGTCGAGGGAAGCCACCCCTGGGTAGCCGGCGCCGCTGACAGCTTGCATCGTGACTGCCATCACGGTATCAAGACCGAATTGGCGCTCCAAGGGAGCCAGCGCCATCACCAGACCAATAGCCGAACAGTTTGGATTGGTAACAACGAAGCCGCCGGATTTTTTACGCCATGCCTGACATTCAAGCAACTGGATGTGGTCGGGGTTGACCTCTGGGATGACCAGCGGAACATCTTTATGCATGCGCAGCGCGCTGGAATTGGAAACCACGGCGCATCCTGCGGCGGCGAAGCTGGGCTCGAGTTCGGCGGCAATTGCTGCATCGAGGGCCGCAAAAATGATCTTGGGAGCGCCTTCGGGCCGCGCCGGAGCAACCTTCATTTCCGCCACACGCGTGGGAATGGTCGTTTTGAGCCGCCACCGAGCCGCGTTCCCGTAAAGCCGTCCCTCAGAACGGTCCGAAGCCGCCAGCCATGCCACCTCGAACCAGGGGTGGTGTTCCAACATTTGTACAAAGCGCTGCCCCACAATGCCGGTGGCGCCCAGAATTCCTACTGGTAGTTTGGTAGACATAATAGTTGCTTCGGATTTTACAACACGAGCGCTCAGACTTTTGAGGTGGATGGGTTCTCAGACACTGCTGAGATTACAAGGCTGTCATGGCCTTGGGGCAATTTCGGCACCAAATGAGTATTCATTGAGTGGTCCGAATCGTCTCTTTTCCGCATATAAACTCCAGCGGCGCCAGACGATGCGGAGGCTGGCCATGATTGGGATGGAAAGATAAATCCCCAGCATGCCCGCGATCTCACCGCCTGCCAGCACGCCAAAGATTGCCCCCAAAGGATGCAACTCCATGCTTTTTCCCATGATGCGGGGAGAAATGACGTAATCCTGGATCAGTCGCCACGTGGCCAGAAAAATCAGCAGCGTGAGCCAGTGCGGATAGCCAGTCAGGAGGGCGACCCCAAGGATGACTACGGCAGTAACCAGCGGTCCCACGACTGGTATGAACTCCATGATTCCGCCGGCTGTTCCCAACACTAACGCATAGGGAACCCGCATTAACCCCATAAACGACGTGTATACAATCAGCGACAACGCCGCCAGGGTCAACTGCGCCCGAATGAACTGCGCCAGCATTTGATTAAGATCCCCCAGAACTCCTTCCACGAGTTCGCGCTGTGGCCGTGAATTCACAAAGGATAGGATCACCCCGCTGAACGATCGGCCGTCGCGAAGAAAAAATGCGGCCAGAATCGGGACTACGATCAACAGCCAGGATTGCTTCGCCACTTCGGCTAGCCGCAGCCCCACCCGCTGAGCGACGGCTAGGAGGTCTTGTCGATGACTAGCCAAAAATGCCTTCATCTGTTGAGTGGTATGTGCGCTCCAGCCGCGTTGGGCTCCGATCTGCTCGGCGATGCGGCCAGAACTGAAGTTGTCCACCAGCGGCGGCAGCGACTCGCTCAAGCGCTGGGCTTCATGGCCGATCCGTGGACCGACGAAGAAGAAAAATGTAGCCAATAAAATGACCAGCAGGAAATAGATCACCGCAATGGCGCGGCCTCGACCGCGCACCCACTTCTCGACGCGCGACACCGCGGGATCAATGAGATAAGCGAAGAAAATTGCGAACAGAAATGCAATCAGCGAACGACGCGCTGCATATACAAAACCAAGCGCCAGCGCAAATAGCAGGACAGTGAACAGAACTCGCGTCGTGCGTATGTCAATGAAGGACATTCAACCTATTCATTTCCGCATCATCCTGCGCTAGTCTCGCACTACTTCAGTGTTATCACTGGTGACCAGAATCCGCACTACCTTGAACTGTTCGTCAAGCCACAGTGCCCACTCGCCGCCCTCACTTTTTAGAGTGAAACGGTTCAGTTCACGCTCCACTCCGTGGACTGGAACCTTCTCTCGTCCGGAAAACTCCATACTCACCGGCATCGATGACCGCTGATGCGGATTCAAAGCACCGAACTGCGTACGTTGGCTCACCGGGCACTGGACCTGTCCCTTGTCTTGGCGGCAACCGGTAGCCAGGAATTTCCACGCCAAAATCTCCCGGTGGATAAAGAAATAGTCGTCCAGGATGCTGGTCGAAACGGGGAGCAGGAATGGATGCTCGTCCTGCTTGTCTTGGGGATTATTGTGGGAGCGCTCGATCAAGAAGTTTTCATTGGGCAGCACTACCGCTTGGGCCTGACCTGGGCTTACTTCTTTCCACTCGTACTTGACAATATCGCCACTCGCGTTCAGTCGCAGTTCGGAAGACTGCACAGCTTTGTCAGCAGCGGCCTCGGTTCTGAACTCCGAAGTAGCGACGCTCCCGTTGTTGGTCTGTTGTATGGAAAAGGTTTCAGTTGCCACTCTGTGTCCGTTCATAAAGACACCAAATGACCCAGAGTCGACGATGTGATCTGCTGGTTCTTTATCCTTCTCCTTGCCAGTCCCCGCCAAGGCTACTGAAATTAGCAGCAGCCACAACACCCCCAGTACCTGTAGGGTTCTGACGCTCACTTCGCAGCTCCTTGAGATCCCGCTTTCGAAAGTCCCAAACTGGTTGTTATCTCCGCAGCAATGGTCTCAATGTCCTTGCCGGCGGTTTCGATGCGCAACTTGGCGGTGGCGTAGTGAGGTCTGCGGGCCTCATACAACTGGCGAAATTGCTCTAAATCGCCGCGCAACGGACGTTCCACCTGTTCCTGCTGGCAGCGGCGAAACAGCTCTTCGACTGGCGCATCGAGAAAAATAACTGACATTCCAGGTTCCTCGAGCAGAACGGCATTGTGCCTTTGCACGAAGGTTCCACCCCCTAAGGCCACGACCCGCGACGAAATACATTCTGAGAGCAACGCTCGCAGAGCCGCATGCTCCGCCCGCCGGAACTCAATTTCTCCAGACTGTTGAAAAATCTGCTCGATGCTGAGTCCTTCACGTGCTTGAATGCGCTCGTCCAGATCCTCGAAAGGCCAGCCCAACTGGCGGCTCAACGCCCGGCCCACACTGCTCTTCCCGGCGCCCATAAAACCGATCAAGAAGACCGCCCGCCTCCCGCAAGCAGGTGCGGAGGACTTGGCCTCGGGCTGCCTGCCGGGTCTGATTCTCATGCATGCCGCGCGCCGCAGCGTCTGTTTAAGACACCCAGCTTGATTTTTTTAGCGTTTCTTGAGATGAATTTTACCACTGAAGGAAAGCAACTTAACCGAAGATGCTGCTTTGTTGAGCGTACCTGCGAAGGCACTCCCCGCCTTAATTACGAAAGGAGTGTGTTTAGGTTCCAGAAGAAAATCATTCTCCACTTTGCCCTTTACCGAGCGCGCAGTGACATCGATCGAGGCATCGGGAGGAGCGCTGGCTTCAATGTCCCCCGTGTGGCTGGTCAGCAAATATTCACCCCCGTTACCGAAGTCGCCATCGTAACTGATCCTGCCGCTGGACGAGTTGACTTGCACCCATGGACCGCTAACCGAGACCAGCATTACATCACCTGTGACCGAAGTGATTTCTACGTGTCCATCCCGAATGTTGGTCAATGTTACCGGCCCGTTGAGGGTTTTCACATGCACATGAGCGTCGCTGATGTCGCGCACATCCATGTTGGCAGTGGCGCCTTCGAGAGTCACATCACCGTGCAATTTTTCGGCACGTAGCGGCCCAGTCATGGAGTGGAGGGTCACGCTGGCATCGGAAGGAACCGAAACTTCGTAGTCAACTCGCCCGGTGTCGGCAGTTGCCCCGGAGAGAAGGTGAGAAAGAACGTTAACTCGACTGCCACTTTGAATCTGATCGATCTCGACCTTGTCAGAGTAAAGAGTCGCTGTCACGACTACCTGGCCGCCCGATCCCGGCTTAACGGAAACGGGACCATACTGGTTGATGATCGAGACCGTGGCCCGCGGACCAACGGTAAAGCGGAACTCTTTGCGGGTTTCGCCGACAGCAAAAATCGCCAGTACCAAGACTACGCCCGCGGCCAGACATGCCGCTCGTCGCGCTCTCTTCATTCGTGACTCTCCCCAAGATCCTGCGGTGAACCGCCGTGCCGCCTGACTCCCATCCAGCCCTGAGCCCAATCGGCTTTTGGGGTGGAGACCCTGTGTGCCAACATTATGGCAGAGAACGGTTCAAAGCCATCTCATAAACCATGGCCTTCTCCTGATAAGCATTCATCAGCGACTGCCGAGCCTCCTCATCGTTGGGATCGGCGCTCGCCTGGTCCTCGGCGTCATGGATATAAGCGTTCACGTTCCGTAGGTTAGTTTCGTAAGCCGCTCGCATAGTCGGAGAGTGTGTTCCCACGGCCTCGAGCAGCAGTTGATCGTCGCCGCCGGAGGGAATCAGAGTACCTTGTGAAACCGGCATAACTGGCGGTTGTTGGGCAGTTTGCCGACTGACGCCACGCTGGTAGGTGATCATCCCGAACGCCACTAGCAAGGCGGCCGCCACCGGAACCAGCCAGGCAAGGTTCCAACGCCGAGAAAGAGGTCGGACCTCCGAATCACGAAGGGGCTGACGAATCAACCCCTCCCTTCGTAGGGCAATTTCTATGGAATTCCATACCCGTGGGTTTGGTTCCTCAGAAGCCTGTAGTAGTTGGGCCTCCTTGGAAATGGCAGTCAGATCAGATATCAAGTTGGAACAGATGTAACAGGAACGCAAATGGGCTTCCTGCTCGGGTGTGTGACCCTCGTCGATAATGTCCGGTAGAATTCGCTGAAACTCTGCGCAGTTCATACATCCTCTCCCCGATACTTTAGGTTCCTCACGGCTTGGCGGCCTTTTCGGCTCTGCTCGTTTTAAGGAACTCGCGCAACTTCATGCGCGCCTTGTGCAACTGCGACTTGCTATTGCCGATGGAACACCCCACCATCCCGGCAATCTCGTTGTGTTCGTACCCTTCCACGTCGTGCAAGACGAATATAGTTCGATACCCGGGAGGCAAATCATCGATCGCCCGCTGCAGTTGCAATCGGTTGATTGAGCCCGCCAGGACCGGATCTTGTGCTCCCAGTTCTTTCCGCGGAGTCTCTTCCTCGGTCTCGATGGTCTCTTCCAGTGAAACCACGGGAAGACCCTTTTTCCGCAAGTGCATCAGGACGACATTCACCGACATGCGATGAAGCCAGGTAGAAAACGCCGATTCGCCGCGAAAAGTGGCGATCTTGCGGAACAACTGCAGGAAAGCTTCCTGAGTCAGGTCCTCGGCCTGGGCCGTGTTGGCCGTCATGCGAAGGCATAGAGAGTAGACACGCCGCTTATGCAGGTTGTACAGGACTTCGAAGGCTTCAGCGTCCCCGCCCTTGGCCCGCTCAATCGCCTCGGCTTCGGAAAGCCGGTCATCCTGTGGCTTTTTTGCGTCCGTCAAGTCGCCTTTTCCGGCCGCACTCAGTCAGATGCGGCATAACTATCTTTTCGTTGTACTGGTTGCAGTCCTTGAGTGCTTATCTCGGGCCTGCCCTAGAACGGAACCTACTGTCTCTCTTGAGCTTTTGTCGACTTTCAATTCCGGGAGTTACGTTGGTACTCTTCAAAGGCTAATTGGCTGGGCTTAAGACCGTCAACTGGGGGTGCGCCGGTTCTACTCAGGCTTCGACAGCCGAAGCCGTTGTAATCGTCTCTAAGCCGTGGCCATGAGGTCCGATCTCCCTCTGCCGCAGCAGGATCGCGAAAGTCATGCCAACGAAACCGAGTATGGAGAAGATCCACATGCCAAGGGCATATCCGCCTGGGTTTGCGAGGCCCGCTCCGGCGAAGTCGTTGGCCTTGCCAATCAGCAGATTCATGATGAAAAATCCAATCTGCTGGATTAGGGTCATCAAAGCATAGGCGGTTCCTAGGCGGTTCTGTTGAACGATGTAGGCGACCGCTGTCCACATTACCGCCGGAATCAATGAGAAAGCGATCCCCATCATACAAACGGGCACGAACAGCGAAATATTGCTGTACGCCATCATTAGGTAAACGGGCATCAGCAGAAGCGAACCCAACATCATGAGCAACGCCCGTTTACCGACCTTATCTACCAGGAGGCCGAATAGCGGCGTCGCAATCATGGCGGAAAAGGGAAGCAGGCTGTTAAAGAACCCAGCCCTCTCGTGCGCCACCACTCTCACCGCTTCCGCTGCGGCGAGGCCACCATGGGCGGCCAGGATCTTGTTGGTGAAAAAATCGATAGCAAATGTGCGGAAGGGAAAGATCGCCGAATAGAATGTGAAACACAGCACGACCACGTACCAGTAGGAAGTGTCGAAACTGAAGGTTTGTTTGAGGTCGAGCTTGTCCACCTCGCCGGCTTTCCCCAGCTCGTAGTGGGCCTCGGCGCGCCCCTCCAGCATCCAGTAGACAAGGGCTGCGACCATGCAGATGCCGCCAGCTCCCACTGCGAGCAACAACGGCCCGCGCCAGCTCGGCGATCCAGCCGGACCCTGCGGATAAAAGACCGAGTGCGCCCAGGTGGGCGAGTTGTCAGCGGCCACCGACGCCAGGCGGGAAATTGTCAGATTGATCCCGAACGCGAAACTGAGCTCCTTGCCCTTAAACCACTTGGCCAAAGCGGTGGTTACGGCCACTATCATGGATTCGGCGCCCAATCCCAAAACCGTCCGGCCAGCCACCATGGTGGCGAATTCTCCCTTGATCGCGGTCAAGATGGACCCCAGCAAACACAAAGTGGCAAAGATCATCATCGACTTTTTCGTGCCAATCCGGTCGATGACGATTCCACCGATCAATAACGTCAACACCGCAGCTACGCTATAGCTGGAGTTCAGCCAGCCAAACCGCGTGCCGGAGTAGCCGAGCTGCTCGATGAAGATCCTCTCCAGCGGGTTAATGCTGTCATAAATGTAGTAGTTCCCGAACATCGTCAAAGCGACGAAGACGAGGACGATCCAGCGATACAGAACCGAGGGTTGAGGGCGGGTTGTCTCAGGCACAGGGCAGTTCCTGGCGGACAGATTCAATTGATCGGCAGCACGAAGCCAAGAAGATTAGCAGATGGCAGAGCAGTTGGCACTGGCATTTGGCCAACTGCTCATCAGTCTGTGCTGCGGATGTTCGCTAAGTTTTCTGGATTCGTCGGCCCCATGTCTGGCTCAATTAAACTTGCCTAGTTGCCGCGGGATGAATTTCGGGCAGACGTTTTGCTTTCCCCGATACGCTGATTGAAAATGAATTTCACTATCCGCCAAGCTGTCCACACGGATATTCCGATGCTTCGGAAGCTAATTGAGGTCTCCGTCCGCGGATTACAGGCCCGGGACTACTCTCCAAGTCAGATCGAAAGCGCGCTAGCAACAGTTTATGGCGTCGACAGCCAACTGATCGCGGACGGAACTTATTTCGTGGTTGAAGTTGCAATCGCGGCAGACCAGGCAGTCCAAGCCATCTCTCATAGGTCCGAGTTGCTGATCGTCGGCTGCGGCGGATGGAGCCGGCGCAAGACGCTCTTCGGTGCCGACCACTGGACGGACCGCGAAGATTCACTGCTCAGCCCAGAGCAGGACGCCGCCAAGATTCGTGCGTTCTTTGTGCACCCCGATTGGGCGCGGCGCGGGATCGGCAGCATGATTCTCGTGGCTTGCGAACGTGCTGCGGCCGATGCAGGTTTCACGCGCCTAGAAATGGGGGCCACGCTCAGCGGACTGCCATTCTATCGGGCTCGAGGATACATCGCTTTGGAGGAGCTCGTTGTTCGCTTAGCAAACGGCGAATCGCTCCCCATCATTCGCATGAAGAAGCGCGTCTAAGCTATTGTTCTTAAAAGTCTTAAACGTTCGCCCTACCAACCCAACCCCTCCCAGCCCGCCGGCATCATAAACGTGGGAAAAAGCGCCGCCAGGGAAACACTTCTCCGCCAAGTCAGGGGGACACCAGGGGCGTTGTATCGCCAATCAGAGAAATATTTGGGAGGAAATAATACAGTCATGAAACGAATTGCGTTAGTCGCTATTTTGGCTCTCTGCGTCGCTGCGCCACGCACGCTTGTCGCCCAGATGGAGAACCATGTCGAGGTGGGAGCTTTTGCCGACTACTACCGCTTCGATCGAGGTAACGCGGTCAATTTTGTGGGAGTCGGTGGTCGCGTGGGCTTTTATGTAAATCCTTTCACCAGCATCGAAGCGGAAATGGGCTACGATTTCGCGCGGAATAACACCACCACCTGTTCAAATTGCCTTAACACGTCCTTTGTCACCACCAAGGTGCGCCCGATACACGGTCTCTTCGGGCCGAAGTTTAACCTTGGCACCTCGAAGGCTAATTTCTTCGTGACCGGAAAAGTTGGCTTTGTGAACTTCGACAACACCACTCCCAGTTTCGCCGGCGCGATCGGTAACGTGACCACTAGTGGCACTCGCTTCGCCGCTTATCCCGGCATTGGCGTCGAGGGTTTCTGGGGGCCGATTGGCCTGCGCGCTGAAGTTGGCGACGAACTCTATTTTCTCGGCGGTCCGCAGAACAACTTGCGGGTCACCTTTGGACCGCATTTCCGGTTCTAAAAACGCCTGAACCGCCAGCTTGAAAACGGCAACCGAAACCGGCTGCCGTTTTTCTTTTTTTGTGATACCATCCCGCCCACGTTTTGGGGATACCTCCCCGCCTCCGCCGGGTCATGAATTGTGTCCGCTTTTCTCCGTGCTCTTTTGTTTGCCTGGTCGTCCTCCTGTTTGCGGTTCCGTCACGGGCGCACCCGCAATCCACGAATGATGTCCACATAGCACCCCGCGCCGGCGCAACTGAAGCGGTTCGAAGGGAAGGCCTCCCGCCGCTGGAACGTGATCCTGCCCTCCGCCACATGAAACCTCTCCGGGTGGATGTCGACCTTGTCCTCGTGCCGGTCACGGTCACGGACTCGAGGAATCGAATGGTGCTGGGTCTTGAACAGCCGAGTTTCCGGATTTACGAAAACGACCAGGAGCAGCAAATCCGTTACTTCGCGGTGGAGGACGCGCCGATTTCTGTGGGCCTGGTCCTGGACTTAAGCAAGAGTATGAGCAACAAGTTCGTGACCGAGCGGGCTGCCGTCGACACATTCTTTGGCAACGCTAATTCCCAGGACGAGTATTTTGTCGTCACCTTCGGCGATCGCCCTACGGTGCGTGCTACCGCCACGCAGTCAATCGACGAAATCCAGCAAGGACTGGCAGCGGAGGTCCCCGACGGCCACACTGCCCTGTTCGACGCGGTTTATTTGGGCATGGCGAAACTGCGTTCTGCCCGCTACCCGCGACGGGTTCTCCTGATCATCTCTGATGGCGGGGACAATCACAGCCGCTACGGGCTAAAAGAAGTAAAAAGTCTGGCCCAGGAGGCAGATGTGGGGATCTACGCCATCGGCGTGTTCGATAGCATGCTCTTCAGAAGCTTCGAAGAATTTATGGGAAAGCGCTGGCTGCGCGAGATCACGGATGTGACCAGCGGACGCACCGTCTCGGTGGACAACTTTGAAAAACTTCCGGAAATCGCGGCGAGTCTCAGCCGGGAAATGCGGAGTCAATACGTGCTGGGGTACAAGCCGTGCCATCCCGGGCGAGATGGAAAATGGCGCAAAATCAAGGTTCGGGTGACCCCTCCGAAGGACTCTGACAGAGTGCAGGCCTACTACAAAAAGGGCTACCTGGCGCCAGCCAGGTAACTCAACCGCCCCGGCTGGCTCTACGGTTGTTGCTGGATCGAAATCGGTGGGGATAAATGGTAGAGTATCGAGCTTACCCGGAATGAGCGGGACGGCTTGCACTCCGGCCAAAGGAGTCCCTTATGGCGCTAATATACGACTTGGTGAAGGACCGCCGGGTTTATTCCATCGATGCCGATAGCACGGTACTGGAAGGCGCGCGCTTCATGATGGAGCACAACATTGGCGCTTTGCCTGTGCTGCGCAATGGCCAACTGGCAGGTATTTTCTCGGAGCGGGACATCATGAACCGCGTGGTGGCTGTCGGGCGCATGCCGGGGACTACCAAGATTTCCGAGGTGATGACGGCG
Organism: Terriglobales bacterium; assembly: GCA_035512155.1. GTDB lineage: Bacteria > Acidobacteriota > Terriglobia > Terriglobales > Acidobacteriaceae > JABCYV01. Next base: position 125,504 of record DATKEN010000014.1, read on the forward strand.
AATCCCAAAGCAGTGAATGTGCAGGAGACTGTAGAAAACTGCATGTTTCTAATGCGGGAATTCGGCTTCCGGCACGTCCCGATTGTGGATGGCAAGGAACTCAAAGGCCTGGTGTCGTTACGCGACATCCTGCTGCGGTATGTTGCCCAGAAAGAGGCCGACGACCGTCGCATGGCAGTGTAAGAAAAGCGTGTGCAGCGCCGCGCGTACACCTCCGCTCAGTCCGTCCGCTTGCGTAGAATGAGGTCGCCGCCGCTGGGTGGTAGCGTGAAAGGAAACTCGACTACACGGTTGCCTAAGGGTATTCGCAGCACGAATTCTTCCTTTTTTTTCCATCCTCCAATCCATTTATCTTTGGCACGAAAGAAAATCCACCCGCTGATTTCTGGATTGCTGGAGTCGAGTTTGGCGCTATGCAGACCACGCGTGGTGAGGAACTCCTGAACCTGGACCAACTCCTTCTCATACGCCCGCACGATCGCCTCCTTCTCGTCTTTTTTCTCGGGATGCTTGACGATCTCGCGCTCATTGTCCTCGGCAAAAGTATCAACATTGTCCTGGTACTCGGTAGAGAACTCCTCTGGATCGAGTGCTCGATGGACGACGTGAGAGTGGGTCGCGAATTCGAGGCTAATATGATCGGCCCCAATCTCCTGCTGTCCCGTGCCGCGATAGCGGAAGCTCAACACTAGTCCAATGAACGGATCCAGCCGATGCTTGGTTCTCTGTAATTCCTGGGAATCGACCACAAGCGTGATCCCCAGATCATCCGCCCACAAACCATAGCGGTATTTGCCATCCTCGCCACGGACGAAAGTGCACCCCCGATTACCTTCTGCCCAGCGTAGGGTGGGTACTGGGGCTTTGTCTTTTCGAGGAACCGCCCAATCTGGGGATGTCATCGCGACGATCAACGCCAAAGCGGCGAGAAAGTGGGCAATATGACGGTGAAAACACATGAGGCTCTGCCTTAAGACAGATTAGCAGGCCTCACGGCGTGATCTTGGCCACAAAGGCGTCGGGACAGGGAATACCATTACAGGTTCCCGGGCTGCTGAAGGTGCCCTGAAAAGGATTTTGCAACGGCAAGTCGCTTGAGTTCGTGGTACCCGTAATGTAAATGTTTCCATTGGAGTCCACAGCGATCGCGCCGGCAAGGGCTGGGCCAGGGACAAGCAGATTATCCTCACGTGAGGTTCCACCAAAAAACGTGGAGAAAGCAGGTGTGGCACTGGACGCGGAAAACTCAGTTACAAAGGCGTCGGTTCTGCCCTTCAGTGTGCTGGAACCCGTGAGCGCATTTACCACCGGGAAGTCTGTGGTGCTTGCTACTCCCGTGACAAAGATGTTGCCCGCATTGACCGCGATGCCTAGGCCTTCATCAGCATCAAGTCCACTAGGCCCCGGAGTTACGCCTCCCAGGTACGTTGAGAAAGCTATCGTGCCATCCGTGTTGATTTTTGTAATGAAGGCGTCCTGGGTCGAGTTTTGTAACGAATTCTGCTTAGCGGGGAGGTCGCTGACTGTGGTCTTTCCGGTGATATAGGCGACCCCCGTCGTGTCCACAGCGATCGCGTCCGCATCGGTTGTTTGCGAACCACTCGATCCACCTACGTAAGTGAAGTACTGTAGTTGTGTTCCACTGGAATTGAACGACGCCACGAAGGCGTCCTCCGTTCCAATTAGACTGCTGGTGCCACTGAGGCCCAACGATCGCGTTATGCCGCCGACATACGCGTTGCCGTTCGCGACGGCCACTCCGGTGGCAAGGTCAAGATTGCTTCCGCCGAGATAAGTCGAATAAAGTAACGTGCTTCCCGTGGGATCCAACTTCAGGACGAAGGCGTCGATATTACCTCCATACGGAGCTTGGAAGGGGGTATGCACAGGAAAATCAGCCGAGCCGGTCTGACCCGCAATGTAGATGTTGCCAGACCCGTCGACTGCGATAGCATTTCCCGATTCGGTACCGCTGCCGCCTATCACGGTGGCGAATCCTCCTGACAGCGTACCACTGGCATTGAGTTCGGCAACGAAGGCATCTTGGCCGCCCCCAAGACCGATAGCGATGGCAGGAGAGCCACCGCCAGGAAAACTAGTGCCTGCCTGGGTATTTCCGACAATGACCGGATTTCCTCCCGGAGTCAGGGCGATCCCTAACGCGTCGTTATCCGCGCTTCCACCGATAAATGTTGAATATTGGCGCGTGCCCGAAACATTAACCTTCACCACAAAAGCATCATGCCCGCTAGTACTGTGAAGCGTGGGTGTTCCCGGAAAATCGGTTGATGACGATTCTCCTGCAACATACACGTTGCCGCTGCTGTCAACGGCGATGGCCTGACCCTCGTCATCCTTGCTGCCTCCGAGATAGCTGGAGTAGACCAGCACGCTAGTGCTTCCACCACCACCGCCCCCGCCGCCGCCACCTCCACCTCCTCCTCCACCCTTGCTGCTGCTGCCGCAAGCCGGGAGGAAGATCAGACCGGAGAACACGAGACAAGCGGCCAGCAGGCCGAGAAGCTTGTACCTGCGCGGCGCAATCCCCACCCCCGCGAGCATCAGCCCAACGACCGGCAGGCAGAGCAGATAAAACTCCCGAGTGCCTGAATTCGAACGCAAAGCCGTCGCCCTGGATGAAATCGCGAGATCCGGAGTAACCGATCGGCTCAAAGAGGGAACAATCACCAACTCCCGGGTACGGTCATAGTCTCCGAGTGCAAAACCAACTTGTTTGTCATCCTTCATGACAAACCTTGCTTCCACGGAGTGGCGCGTGCCATTTTCTTCCTGGTAAGCGATTGGCTTGCGCAAAAACAGATCGCCTGCAGAAGAAGACAGAATCAAGTCTCCAGAGGCATTGGTTGCGAGACCCTTGGCCCCGCCGAAGCTCAGGTCTATCGGCGCCGGATCAGCCCCGGCGGCCACTACGAAATTAAATTTCAGTTGGCGCTGTTCACCATCGAAGGCCAGATCTACGCCGGGATAGACGCCCTGGTAGCCGACGCGTGCATATTGGTGAACATTCGTGTGCCAGTTCCGCGGATCACTGCCGATGAAATAGTTGCTCACACCAGGGAGGACATCGGCGCCCTTAACCTGCGGATTGGGATTCGCACCAGCCATCCGCATGCGCAGGACGGAATCAGGGGCGAGCGAGATCACGGCCTCGTGCGCAGTCAGAAAAAGTTTGTATCCATCACCGCGTGCCAAGTAGTGTACGCGCGCATCGCTCTGGCCCTGGTTCTCCTCGAAGGCCATCTCGCCTCGCGAAGTGTCTGGCAGGCTCGGTACCACGGCATTCGTAGCGCTTCTTTTTACCAGCGGAAGAGAAGCGCTAGGAGACCGCCAGCTTCCAGCTCGCGATTTTTTCGCAACATTCTGGTCATAGCCGAGGCGCAGGGCTGCCATGGCTAAGGCCACAAGCACACAGCCAGCGACCACAAGAATGCAGAACAAACCTGGCCTATGCTGGGGCTGTTTCGATGTCATGAACTCCTCCGTGGAACGTCGTCGTCGCAACTCAGTGGTGGGGAGGGGCTCTCACGAGTTATCGACGCGGTGGAACTAAAGTTGCGTCCGAGCGCGGAAAATGGCCTAGCGCTGGAACTTTTACCGAGTATGGTATGCGAAATCCGGCTTGTCAACGGATGCGAGGGTACTCATAGGTTACTTCCGGTACATGCGCAAACGGGAGAAGGGAAGGAATCATCGCCGGCCGCTCGCCCGTATACACAGTCCGCCTAAAACCACAGCCCCCACATCCAATCGACGCAGGTGTGCGTGATCGCCGAAGCCGGAACCCTCCACCGCTCGCGCCAGGCCCGTCCATAGAAAATACCTGCGATCGTAGCCAGCAACACGTAGCGCCAATTGAAATGCGTTGAGCGTTTGTTGAAGTGTGACAGCCCAAATACGGCCGACGCAATCACGAGCGCCGCCCAGCGCCCCACGCGCCGCTCCAACAGGTTTTGAACCCAGGCGCGAAAGAAAAGTTCTTCCGGCACCGCAGTGAAGAAGAAAATCCCTACCCACCGCAGGGCCGCCGAGCCCAGCCCTGGCAGGTTGCTGTGGGGATGAATGAAGCCAAGCGCCAGTCCCAGCACCAACACCAGAGGCGTAAAAAAGACCAACTCCCGCAGACCTGTCTTCCAGTCGCTCCACTGCAGGTGAAAATCGAATCCAGTCCCGCTTAGTTGGCGGACAGCCAGAAAACCATACAATCCCGCGTCCACCAATAATAGTTCATTCAAAGCCCGAAACCCTACCGGCCACGCCGAATCGAACCAGCGTAGATCAACTGCCAATCCCAGTCCCAGGAGAATGATTGCGTCGCGCCAGTTACCACGCTGCTGTCCATCAACGGTTACTGCCTGCGCCAGCACCCCTGCGATCGCCGCGGGAAGTGCGGCATACAACGCGAACCATTTCCACTGAAACATGTGTTGAGAAAATGAGACCAGTACGTAAGGCAAAACCAGCGCCGCTGGCACTGCCACTCGAAGTACAAATGGCCAGCGCTGCACGGCTCGCCCAATCCGCTGTGCGGCGAATCCGAATCCAACGGCGGGCAGCAACTCTATCCCCAAAGCCACAATTGCCACCGGCGTCAGATTCTGCACAGACTCATCTTAACCTTCGGCTGCACAGCCAATGCTCGCGGCTGACCGGCGCGCTCGGTGTGAGTCTTCGTTGACCAGCACACCGCACTGTGGCAATCCCGAAGCTGCTATCATGATGATGACGAGGGAAAATCCCGCCTCGTCGTCGGTACTCGTCGCTTCACCCAGGATGGGCGCGTAGCTCAGGTGGTAGAGCAATGCCCTTTTAAGGCATGGGTCGCAGGTTCGAATCCTGCCGCGCTCACCAAATTAACCCTTCAGAATCAGTGTTTACTCGGAGACCGGCGCAACCGTCCAGCTTCCTTGCTGCAGATTTAACTGCAGAATAAGCCGGACCGGACGACATTTTTAGTTCGGCTTCGACGTGCTTTTCGAGCCTCAGCATCGCTTCGGCCGCCTGTTCGCTGACTTCCTTCACGTAGATGTCGGCGGTGGTCGCGATGTGTGCGTGGCGCAAAATCTCCTGGATCGTCTTCAAATCCACGCCCAGGCGTTTAAGGTTGGTTCCGAGACCACGGCGATAGGAGTGGAAACCGTGCCATTCGAGCTTCGCCTTCGTGAGTGCGGGGAGGATCTGGCGGTTCAGCAGATTGTTCATGTTCAACGCCGTGCCCCTTCTCGACGAGAAGATCGGGCCGGACGTAGGGACGGGCGGACACGCGGCCAGTTTCTCAGCCAGCACAATAAGCTGGTTGAGGGATGCGCGTTTCTCCGGCGCGAGGGTATCGCCGGCGACCTCCAGCGACTTCCGCGCCCGTGTCGCTTCCTTCTGTGCAGATTCAACGGCAAGCTGAGCCGTCCTAACACGATGGGCTTCGAGCATCCGAATCGGGGGCCTGATGATCGGCACAGAAGCGCGGGACTTTTTCGTCTTCGGTCGAGTCACATGGCCTTCCCAAACACTCTGCGTGATCTTCAGGGAACCCTTCTTCGGGTCGAAGTTTTCCCATAGCAACCCAGCGAGTTCGCCCCGACGAACACCAGTGAACGCACAAGTTGCGATCGCGGTACGCGCCGGCTCAGGGAGTACGTTGAGCATCTTCTGGACTTCTTCTAGTGAGTAGGCGTACGTGTCTTCGGTTTCCTCGTCTTCGCTGCGCTTCGGCACCTTCGAGGAGCTGACGGGATTCGTGTTGAGCAGGCCAATCCGAATCGCGTGGTCGAAGATCATTTTGAGCAGGTAACGCAACGCTCGGATGCTGTCGTGGTTGAGCGTGTTCTGTTTGTGGATCGACTCCAGGATCCGTTGGATGTCAGGCGTGGTTGTGTCGCGTAAGCGCAGGTCAGCCAGCCAGGGCTTTACTTGGCGCCAACGCGCTTCGTATCCGTTCGCAGTGGACGGCCGAACCTGTTGACGCACGAATGGGAAGAACTCTTGCTCGGAAAACTGCACAACAGGCTGAACGACGGCTGGCTTGTGCGAGCCTTCGTTGACCGGCGCCAGGACGCGCTCGGCTTCTTCGCGCGCTTCAGCTTTACTGTGGAAGTCCTTGACCAGCCCGATCCGCGTTGAGACTTGTCTGCGGACCAGCTCGCCGTTTCGACGCGGTTGTCGTGGTGCCGGACGTACCAAACGCCCGACGCTTTGTAGACGTATCCCTTCTGTTCACGATGTCGTTTCATCGTCTCTCCTTGTGACTTAATCTGCAGTAACCGTGCAGTAGGGCAGGGAAGTTGTTGATTCGGCTTCTGCACAGGCCGAACAATGCAAGATAGCGGCATTGATCGGACGCTTAGCTGCAAAACCAGCGTGGGCCGAGCCAAGAAGCGCTAGCCCATGTAGGTGAATCGTTCACACTTGTGTAAGCAAGCGCAGCGGGTGTACCCTCGGGCCGTTTCTTCGAGGTTAAATAGGAGGTTCCGATGAAACGGATATTCTTGCTGGCACTAGCACTGCTTCTCTCTGCGGGCACGGCGTCAGCGACGACCGAGAAATGGACCGCAGGATGGGACAATTTCAGCGAGCCGCTTGACTTCACGCACAGCAATATCACCTGGTCCGTGTCGGCGACGACACACAAGTTGACGGCGACCTTTAGACTGGTGCATGCGACACCGACCAAACTCTACCAGATGAGTCTTAACTTCTTCTGTACCACGTTTCCCGCGACCTTCGGCCAGTTTCCGACCGAAAGAAATAGTGACGGTACATGCATCACGGCCACAAGGCAAGGTGTGACCGCAAGCATCGCGGAGGTCGAAGTCGGCGTCGTTACGACGGACATTCACGGCAACGGCACCTTCACGGTCGTCATCGGACCAATCACTGCGGGTACCTACCATCTGGAATTCTTTGCACGCAATGGTGCGGGTTGCGATGTCAATGGCGGTGGCGGCAATTCAACGGCTACCTGCGAGGCCGATTTCCAATCGCCCGGCCCGAAATTCGGAACGGCGGCTGTGATTATCGTGCCGTGACGCACGGACCCGGCTGCCGGTGAGCTGAAATGCACGAGCCGGACGTGGCCGTCGAGCACGAAGCTGCCAGACCAAACACACATTGATGCCGTCAATGTAATAATTTAGGCCGGCCGGACAGGGCGCTAGAGTTGTACGTGAGCGTCGAGCGCGCACTCCTGAACGTGACTCGTCTCAACTGCAGATTAAGCTGCAGATTAACTCCCAAACACCAGCATTCGGCCCGAATACGGTGCGTTCAGGGTGAGCTAACCGATTGAGAAGACAAGGAAGCGAAGGGTTAACATGGTTCTTTTAAGGCATGGGTCGCAGGTTCGAATCCTGCCGCGCTCACCAAAATTCCGGGTCCCTCGGCTTGGCTCGGGATTTCGGCAGCAGGCTCTCGCTGCGCTCACGCCTGCTTAACGCCTCAAGTTCGAATCCTGCCGCGCTCACCAAAATCTTTTTGATTGTCCAAATATCCCCATGTGTCTCACCAAAGCCATGGCTCCGCCCTCGCGGTTCGGTATAATCCCCATTCCTGAGGGGGAAACAGAAACGCGCGAGGTGTCATGCGGATTCGGCCCGGAGTTGAGCTGGCGGGCCTCAGTGATGTGGGCTGCCAGCGCGAAAACAATGAAGACCGCTACGCTTACTGGGAGCCCGCCAGCGAGCAGCAGTTCAAACAACGGGGCAGGCTGGCGGTTGTGGCCGACGGCATGGGAGGATACGAAGGCGGCCAGGAGGCCAGCCGCATTGCCGTCGAAGTCATCGAAGATGTGTATGCCAATACTCCAGGCAGTGATATCCAAGCCCTATTGATTACCGGATTCCATTTAGCCCACCATCGCATCCAGGAGCACGCTCGCGAACATCCCGAGCTGCTCGGTATGGGCACCACCTGCACCGCCATCGCGTTGCTGGACAAGCTTCTTTACTACGCTCACGTAGGAGACAGCCGCCTCTATCTGGTGCGAGATTCGAGAATATTTCGCCTTACCCGAGACCACTCTTACGTTGGTCGGCTGATCGAGAATGGTGTTATCAGTCAAGAGGAGGCGGAATCTCACCCTCAAAGACACATCCTTACGGCTGCCATGGGAGCGGGCGCGGTCATTGCGCCCGACAACCCGGATCAGCCGATTCAGCTGATGGCGGGCGATGTGCTGGTCCTTTGCACTGACGGTTTATGGAGCCTGCTGACCGACAGCGAGATCATCCGCACAGTGGAGGACGCGGCTCCCAGCGATGCCTGTAAGGCCCTGGTGGAAATCGCGAAGAAACGCGGAGGACCGGACAACATTACGGTTGAAGTGTTGCGGATTTCCGCTGATTCTGCCAAGTAGAGGATCTCAATTAAATCGGCTGGATCTCCTTTGAGACGTCATCCCGAACTTCGGCATAGTTCAGCCGGAGTGAGGGATCTCGCGTGGAGCTTATCTGGGTGCACCGCACTTTCACGCCAGATCCCTCGCCCCGTTGGGTGAAAGCGGCATCAGCATGACGTCAGCGTTTCGAACCTGAGTCGACGCCACGAATCTCGAAGCGACCTACTTCTCCTCCTGCCATTCAGGAACTCTGCCCGGCGTCCAAGGTGCGCCGGCTGCTTCCATATCTTTCTCGAGCTTTGCCAGGTCTACCTGTATCAAGGTTCGTAGCTTCGCCAATTGCTGGGAGAATTCGTCGGCTGCGATGGCATAAGCATCCAGATGGGTTTGTGTCGGACGCGTAATCGCGAAGCGCTCGCCATCCATGATGTTATTCATCCGGTCATTAATGGAGGTGGGAACATTTTCATTGCGCGCCGCCAGCGCGACATCGCCGCGCAAGGCCCGCAGAATTTCGTTGTTGCGTTGTTCAATCGAATCCGCCTGGGCCTCTAGCGGCTGGGCCGACGGAGTGTCCTGCAAAGCCTTTCGGATAGCTTTCAACCGGCTCTGCACATCATTTGCCGAGTTGACGGCCCCGGACACGGCACGATAGAGATGCGACACTCTGCGATTGAAATCCTGCTGCGCCGCGCGATCCGCCGGCGTCATGCCGGAAGTTCCATCGGCAATGACCGCGAACGATTGCGATCCTCCCCCTAATTCTGTGACCACGCCGTCCACCCTCTTGAACAGGCGTGCCGAGTACTTGCCGGGCAATACTAGCGGCCCTTGCGACGTAGCCGGCGGCCACTCTTCCCCCTCGTGTTCGGCTTCGGTTTCGGAAGGCGTGGGATAGCGCAATTCCCAGGCCACGCGATGGAATCCTTCATCAACCGATGCAACAACCCGGCGAATAGGAGCACCCGATTCGTCGTAGACCATCAAATAGACCTCAGGCTTTGGCTCTTCTGCTTCGGCACGAAGAATGTCACGACTCGGGTAGGGAAGGGTTTGACCTTTCTTTGTCGCTTCCTTTTCCGCATCCTGCCTGGCTTCTTTTTTGGTCTTGAGTTTCTCCTTCAAGTAATAGGTGAAGGTTGCGCCAAACGGCGGATTGTCCGCAGTGTAAAGAGCATCGCCAAGGAACGCCTTCTTCGGCCCGCCCAGCGGATGCCGCTCGATGTACAGGAGGGTATCTTTCACAGGAAAGAAGGTCGCGCTCTGCTGCAGTGCTTCCGGCTTGAGTTGGCGCAGGGGTGTGATGTCATCGAGAACATAAAAGCCGCGGCCGAACGAGGCAATCACCAGATCGTGCTCTCGCGCCTGAATGACCATGTCGCGGACCGCGATCACTGGTAGGCCGCCCTTCAACTGGATCCATTTCTTTCCCCCATCGAGACTGAAGAAGGCGCCAAATTCCGTACCCGCGAAGAGCAAGTTGGAATTGACGGGGTCTTCGGCAAAAGCTAGCACCGGGCCGTTCTCGGGGAGGTCGCCAGTAATCGAAGTCCAGGTCTTTCCCGCATCAGTGGATTTCAGCAAGTACGGTTTGAAGTCTTCGTTCTTGTGATTGTCGAAGGCGGCATACACCGTGTTGGCATCATGATGGGAGCCGGCCAGCCTGCTGACATAAGTTCTGTCCGGAACGCCGGGGAACTTTTCGGATTTCGTCCAAGTGGCGCCGCTGTCGGGAGTCACCTGAATCAGTCCGTCATCCGTGCCTACATAAATCAAATTCTCTTTCTTGGGAGACTCTGCCAGTGAAACAATATTTCCGTAGAACGACGTAGATTGATTCTTGGCCACCGCGTCTGGGCCCCACACTTTTCCCATGATTGGTAGCGTGTTGCGATCGGTTTGGCGAGTAAGGTCACCGCTGATCGGCTTCCAGGTGTTCCCACGATCATCGCTGCGGAAGAGCTTGTTAGCGGCGAAATAGAGTCGGTTATGAGAGTGTGGACTGACGATCACCGGCGAGTCCCAGTTCCAGCGTAGCGGCGGCTCACCCTTGCCCTCGGAGGGCTGAATGAAGAGTTCCTCGCCGGTGCGCTTGTCGTAACGAACCAGCGCGCCGTATTGCGCCTCCGAGTACACGGTATTGGGATCTTCGGGATCAACCTGAGAGCGGAAACCATCCCCGCCCGTAGTCACGTACCAATCGGAATTCATGATCCCGTTGATGTTTTTCGTGCGCGAAGGTCCGCACCAGGAAAAATTGTCCTGCGTTCCACCGCAAACGTTGTAGAAGGGAAGGGCATTGTCGACGGCAACGTCGTAGAACTGCACCGTAGGTAGGTTGGATTTGAATCGCCAACTGGTGAAGTTGTCGTAGGTCTCGGCGACGCCGCCATCGCTGCCTACCATACAGTGGTTGGTGTTGTCCGGATCAATCCAAACGATGTGATTATCAATGTGGTGATTGACTTCGTTGATCTTGCGGATGGTTTTGCCGCCGTCATCGGAGACGCGCAAGAACACACTCATTACATAAATACGCTCCACGTTCTTAGGATCCGGAACAACCCGTGCATAGTACAAAGCGCCCTGGTCGAACTCGTTGCGGCGCTCCCAGGTTGCGCCTTTGTCGTTCGATCGGAAGATGCCGCCTTTACCGTTGGCGGCTTCGATCGTTGCGTAGACCACGTTGGCGTCAGCCGGTGAAACCGCCAGCCCGATGCGGCCCATGTCTTCTGTTGGCAAGCCGGATTTCATCTTGTTCCATGTGGCGCCCGCGTCGGCGGACTTATAGATCGCACTCTCCGGCCCGCCGTCGATGAAGGTGAAAACGTGACGGCGGCGCTGGTAAGCCGCTGCGTAGAGGATGTCTGGATTGGAAGGATCCATGGCCACATCAACCACGCCGGTGTTTTCGCTGATGGTGAGAACTGCCTTCCAGGTCTTTCCCCCATCGGTCGTTTTGTAGAGACCGCGATCGCCACCCGGTCCCCACAGCGGACCCTCAGCTGCGACGTACACGACTTTGCTGTCGCGCGGGTCAATCACAATGCGGCCGATATGTTCCGACTTCTTCAGCCCTAGATTTTTCCAACTCTTGCCGCCATCATCGGAGCGGTAGACTCCGTCTCCGTAAGCCACGCTGCGCTGGCTGTTGCTTTCCCCCGTGCCCACCCAGATCACCGAGGAATCGTTGGGATCAAGCACCACCCAGCCGATCGAGTATGAGCCTTCGCCATCGAAAACCGGAGTCCAAGTCGTGCCGTCGTTAACCGTCTTCCACACTCCGCCCGACGCAACGCCGACGTAGTATTCCGCATGGTTCTTCGGATTCACGGCGAACGCGATCACGCGTCCGGAGGCCACGGCCGGCCCAATCAGACGAAACTGCAGGCCAGTAAACGTGCTGGCCGTCATGCCGCCTTTCTTTTCTTCTTTCTTTTCGTCCTTGTTTTCTTCCTGACCGGCAGGTTTCGTCGGCTCGGTCTTCTTCTCCAGGTCTTTGTTCTTCTGGACCTTTTGAGCTGCCACGCTGAACGGCGCGGCGATCAAGGCGAGTGCAAGAAGTACGATCAGATGGCGGCGTAAGCTCACATCGGACTCCAGTTGTGGTGGTTTGAATTTGCTTAATGGCAAACCGATGTTTATACAGGATTTTGAGCGAAGAACAAAGCTTGCCTTGTCATCCTGAGCGAAGCCTGTTCACTCGCTTGCGAGTCAGCGGGCGCAGTCGAAGGGATCCTTACCGTTAGGCATTTCGCGACGCCCGCACGATAGAATCTGTCACTTATGCCGAAGAACCCCCACGGACGCGGTCACGATACCCGTTACGTCCAGTTGCAAAAGAATTACTGTTTCGCCTGTGGCAAGGACAACGCGGAAGGTATGCGCCTCAAGTTTGACTATGACGAAGCGCGGGGCTGCTTCGTCTGCCGCTTCCGCCTGGGCAAGCGCTACACCGGCCCGCCCGGACACTGCCACGGCGGGGTCATCGCGACAATCCTAGATGAGGCCATGGGCAAGGTGAATAAGCTGCGTCAGGTGATTGCTCTGACCTCCCGCATCACAGTGGAGTACTTGAAGCCAGTGCCGCTGAATAAGCCGCTACGGGTCGATTCGCGGGAGGTGAGCGTCCGAGGACGGCGACATGTCAACATGGCCGAAATCGTAAACGCCAAAGGCGAGGTGCTGGCTCGCAGCCGAGGCCTGTTCATCGCCATCGATCCCAAGCGCATGTTTGCCAAGTTCGTAGAGAGATAAGGCCCGCAGCCGAGCGATCAGACGCGGGTGCCCCAGGTCTCGCCGTTTTTGCGAGACCTGGGAGCGGAAGCCAGTGCTTTAATCCCAGCCGCACCCGCAAATTGTGCAACCGGAAGCCCAACTGCAAAACCAGCCCCACGTTGTAAAATAGAGGATAAGTTTGAAGCGCCACTGAGTCGCCTATTCTGAGCGACCCGGAAAAGAGTTCAACCATGTCACAAAACAACGGAAGCCCGACCAGCCTTCGCCTGAAGACCGGCCTCGCCGAGATGCTCAAGGGCGGCGTAATTATGGATGTAACGAATGCGGAGCAGGCCACAATTGCTGAAAAGGCCGGCGCCGTCGCGGTGATGGCGCTGGAGCGCGTCCCGGCGCAGATCCGCGCCGAGGGCGGCGTGGCCCGCATGGCTTCGCCGAAAAAGATTCGCGAGATCATGGCAGCGGTTTCCATTCCGGTGATGGCGAAGTGCCGCATCGGGCATTTTGTGGAAGCCCAAATACTTCAAGAACTCGGCGTGGATTACGTCGATGAATCCGAAGTGCTCACTCCGGCCGATGAAGCTCATCACGTCGATAAGCATGCTTTCAAGGTTCCATTCGTCTGCGGCGCGCGGAACTTGGGTGAAGCTCTGCGGCGGATTGCCGAGGGAGCGGCCATGATCCGCACCAAGGGAGAAGCCGGCACGGGCGACGTGGTCCACGCGGTCAAACACATTCGGCAGATCGTGCAGGAGATGAAGATTCTCACCGTCCTCAGCGAAGAAGAACTTTACGCCAAAGCCAAAGAGCACCAGGCTCCTTACGAGCTGGTGAGGATCGTCGCCAAGGAAGGGAAGCTGCCGGTGCCGAATTTCTCTGCCGGCGGCATTGCCACTCCCGCCGACGCGTCGCTGGTGATGCAGCTTGGGGCAGAAGCAGTGTTCGTGGGCTCGGGCATCTTCATGAAAGATTCGACGACCTTTGCCGAGCCAGCCGAGGCCGCGAAGCGCGCCACGGCCATCGTCCAGGCCGCCACCCACTTCAATGACCCTAAAGTATTACTTGAAGTCAGCGAAAACCTCACCGGCGCAATGAAGGGCCTGGCGGTGTCCACGCTGGATGAAGCCCACATGCTGCAGACCAGGGGTTGGTAGAGTCGAAATCCCCGCCCAAGCGGAGCTCGGACGGGGCACCCGGCTCTCAACTGCCGTGGGATTTTGATATGGGTGACTATTTCTCAGGTGTGGGAGCGGGGCACGCGGCGCCACCGGAATGCTGCACTCTGTGAGAACTTGATACCGCCACAACGACACCGGCCATGATGAGGATACAGGCGAGTAGGCTCACTATCGCCACACGTCGTTGAAGCCGCGACGGAGGAGAGGCTGGACGTATTTGATCTTTAATGTCGGGCCCAACTTCGCTCAGTGAGGAAATCAACCCCGGAACGTTTGCCCGGTACGCGGTCCAAAGGATCACTGCGACCAGGATCAGGACCAGCCAGAAAAACCCAGCGATGCCAAAAGCGATCGCCGATCGATGTGCCCGGGGGATCAAACCGCCATAGTCTTCCACGAAAACAGCAGCGACCACAATGCTGGGAGATGTCAAGAGAGAGATCAGGGCACTGGCGCTCCGATACATCTTGACGAAGGCCTTGATTTTTTCTTCGTCGGATTTGGAATCAACGAAGTAACACTTTCCCTTGGGGCCAGACGGGGAAAAAACCAGCCGTCCGTTCGGATCTTTCCCGAACTGGCGTTCAACGTGGCCGTCAATCAGTCTGGAGAACAGAGAGATCATATTGCGCTCGAAAGCAGGACTTTTGGTCGCAGTCCTGCATCGTACGCAAACGTAAATCCCGCATCGTCCAGATGCAATGTTCCCTGAGTGCTGCGCCTTTCGGGCGGGTGGCGCAGAGTCTCGCTGCCTTTGCGAGACCCTTCGACTTCGCTCAGGTCAGGCTCTGGCGTTCCCGGCGTCCAACTGAGACTCTGGCCGGGTGGCCAAAGTGTCCCGCCATTGCGAAACCGGGTATTTAAACCATCTCTCAGGTCGCCAATAGCCTCAGGCCCGCTGTCCGTCCCTGACACGCTAACCATTAACACTGCGAGGTGTCTACGCTGTCATTAGCTGCGGAGAGCTCTTTTCACTCTTCGATGCCAGGAGAGACATGACAATTCAACGACTGAGATTTCGGATTTGCATTTGTCTTGTCTCTTTGTGGGCGCTTGGCGCGACGGCGCAGCAGGTCTTTGAAAGCCAGTTGATCCGGTTCCGGACCGAGGTAGTCACCACTGGTTTGAAGCAGCCGTCGGCGCTGATATTTTTGCCCGACGGTAGGGGCCTGCTGGTCGAGCGGCAGAAGGGTATCGACTTGCTGGATGTTAAGTCGGGCACGGTTACTCCGATCGAAGGCGGACCCGAAGCTCTGATCGGCGCCGACACCGGAGTTCACGACGCTAACCGTCCGGCCGCCTTGACCGGCGAGGATGCGGGATTTCACGATATCGCGCTCCATCCCGAGTACTCGAGGAATGGCTGGATCTATCTCAGCTACTCTGCCGGACCCCGCGAGCGCAGCACAACCGTGGTGGACCGCTTCCGCCTGCGCGACAACAAACTCGTCGACCGCGAGCGCATTTTCACTGCCGACGCATTCTCTGAAGATCGCTTCCACTACGGCGGACGGATGGTTTTCCTCGACGGTTATCTGTTCCTGACGGTTGGCGAGCGCCATCACCAGGACCGGGCGCAACAACTCGACAATGACGCCGGCAAGATTCTTCGCTTGCGCGATGATGGCAGCATTCCGCCGGACAATCCTTTCGTTGGCACCAAGGATGCGAAGCCGGAGATCTGGAGCTACGGACATCGCAATCCGCAGGGCCTGGTTGTGCATCCCCTAACTGGAGAGCTGTGGGAGCACGAGCATGGTCCGCTCGGCGGCGACGAACTCAACCTGATTCATCGCGGCGCAAATTACGGCTGGCCTGTGATCTCGTATGGCTGGCAGTATTCCGGCGGACCTATCGGCATGGGTATCACAGCACATGAAGGCATGGAGCAGCCGCTTTGGGTCTGGACTCCTGCTATTGCTCCCAGTGGCATGATCGTCTACACCGGGACGCAGTTTGCACCCTGGCAGGGTAGCTTTTTCATTGGCTCCATGCGCCAACACCATCTGAACCGGTTAGTTGTGAAAGATGGCCACGTCGTCGTTGAGGAGCGGCTGATGTACGGCCAGGTGGGACGCGTCCGTCTGGTGGCCCAAGGCAGCGACGGCCTCATCTACATCGGCAACGACGACGGACAACTCCTGCGCTTGCGGCCAGCAGACTAACAAGATTCCAGCGGGACGATCATCAGGATTTCCATATCCGAATTTGCACCGGACTGATGCAGCGCCCAAAGCGCTGCGCCACCCAGGTGACCGCGGCGGTTTCTCGAAGCTCCGCTCGGGTTAGGCCCTCGGGTCTTCCTGAGCGAAGTCGAGGAATCTTGCCTTTGCTCACTTGCCGAAGCAGTAGTCCTGTGATAAACATTCCCGACCTGCCCGAGCGGCTGCGAGCCCCCAATGCGCTTTGGCCGGGTCAACGCACGGAAAGGCCTAAACACCGAGCAGACGGAAGCAACTGCAATCGACGTCTGGACCACCTTGCTGGCGATGGGGGAAATACTATGTCTGAGAAGGCAATCGCAGTAGCGGACGGCAGCAGCGACCGGGGATACAGCATCTGGCGGGTGATCCTGGCTTCGGCCGTGGGCACAATGATCGAATGGTATGACTTTTACATCTTCGGCAGTCTGGCGTCGGTTCTGGCGCTGAAATTCTATCCTGTCGGGAACGATACCTTCGCGCTGATTGCCTACCTCGCCACGTTCGCCGTGGGATTTCTAGTCCGACCGTTTGGCGCGCTTTTCTTCGGCCGCATCGGCGACCTGGTCGGCCGCAAGTACGCCTTCCTGGTCACGCTTTCCATCATGGGCTTCTCCACCTTCGCCATCGGTCTCTTGCCTTCCTACGCTAGCGCCGGTTGGTTCTCACCCGTCATGCTCATCGCCATCCGTGTGCTGCAAGGGCTGGCCCTGGGCGGGGAATATGGCGGGGCAGCGGTCTATGTGGGCGAGCACGTCCCCGACAGCAAGCGCGGCTTTTATACCAGCTTCATTCAGATCACCGCGACCCTTGGCCTGTTCGTGTCTCTGATCGTGATTCTGATAACGCAGTCGTCTATGACCACGGCACAATTCCAGGCTTACGGCTGGAGGATTCCTTTTTTGATCTCGATCATTCTGGTGGGGATCTCGCTTTACATCCGCCTGAAGATGAAAGAGTCTCCCATCTTTGTCCAGCTCAAGAATTCCGGCCGCGCCTCGACCCAACCCCTGAAGGACGCCTTTACCAAATGGGGCAATCTCAAGCAGGTGCTGATTTCGCTCTTCGGAGCAACGGCCGGGCAGGGAGTGGTGTGGTACACGGGGCAGTTCTACGCGCTCTTCTATATGCAGACCATCCTGAAAATCAACCCCCGCACCGCCAACATCGTGGTGGCGCTCGCGCTCTTGTTGGGCATGCCATTCTTCACGGTCGTGGGCGCGCTTTCTGACCACATTGGCCGCAAGAAGCTGATGATGGCCGGTTGTCTGCTCGCCGTTCTTACTTACATTCCGATTTATCAAGCCATGGAGCGGGCGGCGGGCAACAACGTGGTGACCGTCAAATCGGCGCGCAACAAGGTGACTGGCGCCATCAGCCTTACGCCGTTAACTACCGACGCCTCGGGAACTCTCGTCCCGGCGAAAGAGGCCGCAAGTCCCAATCTCGTCTCGCTAGTCGCCCTCGTGTTCATCCAGGTGATTTACGTTTGCCTGGTCTACGGCCCGATCGCCGCATACCTCATCGAAGCCTTTCCGGCGAGAGTGCGTTACACTTCGCTGTCATTGCCTTACCACATCGGCAACGGCGTGTTCGGCGGACTGCTCCCGCTTATCGGTCTCTCGTCCTGTGCCGCCACCGGTAACATTCTAGCCGGCCTCTATTACCCGATGATCGTTGCCGGTGTGACATTCATAGTGGGAAGTTTCCTGCTGCGCGAAACCCACGGCCGTCGGATCTGGGACGAAGTCGCAGGGTAAGCCGTCGCGTCGTTTGACCTGTGGAGTCGTTGTGGTTGACGTGCCCCTTCGACAAGCTCAGGGCAGGCTCTGAGCGGAGTCGAAGGGTCTCGCCGCCTTTGCGAGACCTGGGAACAGGCGTCTGGCGACCGAGTTCCCCGGGCACAACCCATCCGGTAAAATCAAACCAGCATGAAAATCGGTGTTCTGGCGCTGCAGGGCGATTTCGATGCCCACCGCAAGCGGCTCGAAGAGCTGGGCGCTGAAGTTGTGCTCGTCAAAAAGCCCGAGCAACTGGACGAGATCGAAGGCCTGGTCATCCCCGGCGGTGAGTCTGGCACTTTCCTCAAGTTGCTAGGCGAAGCGGGATTCGAAAAACTCAAACAGTTCGTGGGCGTGAAGCCGACTTTCGGTACCTGCGCTGGCGCTATCCTACTAGCCAATGAAGTAGAGAATCCGAAACAAACGGGGCTGGGCGCACTCGACATCCGCATCCGCCGCAATGCCTACGGACGTCAGATTGACAGCTCCATCCGCCAGGGCAAGCTTATTGATGGAAAATCAGACGAGTCTCCCATTGAAATGGTCTTCATCCGTGCCCCCAGGATCGAGCGCGTCGGTCCTGACGTCGAAGTCATCGCCACCGAAGGCAGCGATCCAGTGGCGGTTCGGCAGGGAAGAGTGATGGCAGCGACGTTCCATCCCGAACTATCCGATGACACCCGCGTGCACCAGGCGTTTCTGAAGCTGATCGGAAACCCACGGCTCGTTGACGAGACGCTCGGGCTCTTTTCCGGAAAATCTTCTCTCTCCGCGGAACTGAAACGAGAAAGACGCCGGAAGGATAAATGGTGAGTGCGGGCGGAAGCTCCTGTCCGTATCTTTCACTCTTACACAATTTCAATCGTTCAAAATTTTCCCTTGACATCGCATTTATGTAACCCTATAGTTACGCATTATGCGTCACCGTTCGGTTACATATTCGGCGGAAGCGGCCTTTCACGCGCTCTCCGATCCTACCCGTCGCGCCGTCCTCGACCTGCTGCGCGGGGGAAGCCAGCCGGCGGGACAGATCGCTCAAGCCTTTCCGGTCTCGCGGCCAGCCATTTCCAAGCATCTCCGACTGTTGCGTCGGGCTCATCTGGTGCAAGAGCGCAGGGAAGGCCGTTTTCGCGTTTATCAGCTAAATCCAGAGCCACTAAAGGCAGTCGATAAGTGGCTGGAGCAGTACCGCGTCTTCTGGCAGGCGAATCTGGCCAGCTTGAAGACGTTCGTCGAGGCCGAGTACGCGAAAGAAAACGCCCAGCGGGCGAAACCTAAATAAACCTTTCAGGAGGATGGAAAATGAAATCGTTACGCTTAGCCATATTCACCTTTATGGTTCTCACAGCGGTCGCGGCCTTCGCCGCATCCGATTCACAAAAATCCTTTGACAGCTTGAAAGCTTTGGCCGGCTCGTGGACTGGCAAGGGCTCCGAAGGTCAGCCCATCGAGGTTTCGTATCGCGCCATGTCCGGCGGGTCCGCGCTGATGAGCGAGATCCACGGCCACGGGGAAGACATGATTACGATGTTCCACATGGACGGTACCCGTCTGCTCATGACTCATTACTGTGGAGCAGGGAACCAGCCCCGCATGACCGGAACTATGTCGCCAGACGGAAAGAGCGTCACGTTCGACTTCCTCGACGCGACCAATCTCTCACCCACGCAACCCGGCCACATGGAGCGTGTCGTCCTGACCATGATTGACGCCAACCATCACACCGAAGACTGGGAGTTCTCAGCCAAGGATGGGCAGAAGCACCACGAACTTTTTGACTTGCAGAGAAAGAACTGAGCAGCGGATCAGGAGATTTGCATGCCGAATCCAGCCGTAATTATCACGGAAGATGCGGTCATAAGTGAAATTGAGATCGCAGCCCCGCCCGAGCGTGTGTTCCAAGCCTTGATCGACCGCGAACAGGCGCTTCGGTGGGGCACGAACGACGCGTTCGAGATTAAATCGTGGGAGATGGATGCGCGGCCAGGAGGGAAGTGGCGTTTCGTATCGAAAGAACGCAGCGGCAAAGGCGAAATGGGAGGTGAGTTCGACCACCACGGAGAGATCTTGCAGATCGATCCTCCCCGGCTATTGGTTTATAGCTGGTTCGCCAACTGGCACGCGCAACCTTTGCACAAAACAGTTGTGCGGTGGGATTTGACGCCAACTCCTGCCGGCACCAAAGTCAAAGTAACGCATAGCGGTCTGGCCCAATTGCCGGATGCCCGCAAGGGTTACAGCGAAGGCTGGCCAGGGCTGTTGCAGGCACTCAAGACCTTCTTTGAAGAATAGCAAGGAGCAATTAAATGGCACAGGCTGTCATCACTCCGAATCAGGATGCAATCGTCACCGAAGTCGAAATCGCGGCGCCGGCTGAGCGCGTGTTTCAGGCGCTCACCCAGGCGGATCAATTGGTGCAGTGGTGGACCAGCGAGACCTGCCCGCGTGAGTTTTGGCAAATGGATGCGCGTCGCGGTGGCCGCTGGCATTTCAAGAACAAGCCCAGCGCCACCATGGCCATCAATGGAGTCAACGTATTCGAGGCCATTGGTGAGATTCTCGAATTCGATCCTCCGCGGTTGCTCGTGTATACCTGGGTCGCCAATTGGCACCGCGACAAGACGCGACGCACCATAGTCCGCTGGGAACTTACACCCAGCGGCAGCGGCACCAGAGTCAAAGTCACGCATAGCGGCCTGGCGGAGGAAGATGTGGCCCGCAAGGATTACAGCGGCGGGTGGGCCGGCGTGGTTGAGATGCTCAAAAAATTCGTCGAGAAATAAAAGGAGATCACATGGCTACCATTGAAGTTACTCCCGATCAGGACGTCATAACGGGTGAGATTTTCATTGCCGCTCCGCCGGAACGCGTGTTCCAGGCGATTACTGATCCCCACCAGATGCCACAATGGTGGGGTCAGTCAACCATGTATCGCGTTACTGAATGCAAAGCCGATCTTCGTCCCGGCGGCAAATGGTCGAGCGTCGGGGTCGGTGCCGACGGTACGTCTTTTGTGGTGGACGGAGAATACTTGGAAATCGATCCTCCTCGCCGGCTGGTCTGTACCTGGATCCCCAGCTTCGCGGGCCGGCTGAAGACGGTTTTGCGTTGGGAATTGGAGCCGCGCGAGGTTCATGGATTACAGCATCGTGGACCGCAGAAGGTCGGCACCGGCACGCTAGTGAAGATCCACCACTCCGGATTCGCCGGATACCCAGAGGCAGCTAAGGGCCACAGCCAGGGTTGGACGAGAGTTCTGGGCTGGCTGCAAGCCTTCGTGGAAAATGGTGAGACCATCGACACGCGCAAGCCGGAATCTGCGGCCTAAAGCGAACTGTCGTCACGTACAAGGAGTCGCTCGCTGGTGAGCGGCTCCCTGCAGCCCTTCCTCAATTGTCATTCCGATCGCTTCTAGCGGTGAGGAAATCTGGATTGCGTCGCGACGAAGAGATTAGGTGCGGGCATCCCTCGCCCGTGCAGCCGCTCCAATTCGGCTTTTGATATCCTATCCCGTTCGCGGCGGGTTGCGTATGGGATCAAGGCCCACGAAGGCAAAAACTGAGACTGCAGCCGAAATGGTCACGTACCGCGGTGCCACCTATCCCTGGCAGTGCGATCACATCGGGCACATGAACATCATGTGGTACGTCAGTAAGTTCGACGAGGCCAATTGGAATCTCTTTGCCCGGGTTGGTATCACGCCGTCGTATCTGCGAGAAGCGCGATATGGAATGGCAGGCGTGCAGCAGAACATCACCTACAAACGCGAGCTGTTGGCCGGTGATGTCATCGAGGTTCGTAGCCGCATTCTCGAGGTGCGCGAACGAGTGATTCGGTTCGTCCATGAAATGCGTAATGCCGAACGGAACGAAGTGGCCGCAATCTGCGAGACCACAGCAGTTCATCTGGATCGCAAGACGCGAAAGTCGTGCGCCTTTCCACCGGCTGTGCGGATGAACGCCGAGAAGCTCTCGGCGCAAGTGCTGCCGCAGGACTGAACCCTGCCTCGACATGTGGCCCCAACACTCCCGAAGAAGCGGTGTTCGCGGGCGGGGGCGCCCGTGCCTACATCCACATCCGAGCGCTCCCCGCGCTATACTGACTCTAGATATGCCGGCCGACCCTCCGAAGACGTTCTACCTCGAGACTTTCGGCTGCCAGATGAACGCCCATGACTCGGAGAAGGTCGTCGGCACGCTGGTCTCGCAGGGTTACCGCCAGGTTCAGACGGTGGAAGAAGCAGGGCTGATTCTCTATAACACTTGTTCCATCCGCGACAAAGCTGAGCAGAAAGTTTTCCATCGTCTCGCCGATTACAAAAAACTCCAGTCACAGGGCAAGCGTTTTGGCGTTCTCGGCTGCGTGGCGCAGCAAGAGGGTGAGAAGATTTTCGAGCGCGCGCCATTCGTTTCGCTGGTGTGCGGATCGGCGTCGTATCGGAACCTGCCACAAATGCTGGTGCAACTCGAGGCAGGGAAGCCGCGGGTCACCGGACTCGACGATCGGCAGACCGATGAATGCTTCGAGACCGAATTCACCGCTCGCACCAATCCGCACCGGGGGTACATCACGATCATCGAGGGCTGCGATAAGTTCTGCGCTTATTGCGTGGTGCCCTTCACCCGCGGCAAAGAGCGGAGCCGCACTTCGGAGTCGGTGCTGGCGGAAGCACACCAGATGGCGGATCTGGGTTACACCGAGATCCAGTTGCTGGGCCAGAACGTGAACTCCTACAAAGATCCGTCGGGGAAGAAAACTTTCGCTGAACTACTGGCGGCAGTCGGCGAAGTTCCCGGGATCAAGCGCGTCCGGTTTACTACCTCGCATCCCCGCGATTTCGGCCGGGACATCGTGGAAGCCATCGATTCGCATCCTACTTTGTGCGATCACGTCCATCTGCCGGTGCAGAGTGGCTCAACGCGCGTGCTCGACGCCATGCAGCGTTTGTACTCTCGCGACCAATACTTGGAGCGTATTGCCTGGATGAAGGAGGCCAATAGGGAGATCAGCATCACCAGTGACATCATCGTCGGATTCCCCGGCGAAACCGAGGCTGATTTCGAGCAAACCCTTTCGCTGCTCGACGAAGTGGAATACGACGGTATCTTCGGCTTTAAGTATTCGCCGCGTCCGAACACCCCCTCACTGAAGCTGGACGATGTTGTCCCGGATGAGGAAAAGGCGCGGCGTCTGACCGTCTTACAGGAGAAGCAGCGCGAAATTCAAAGGCACCGGTATCAACGCCATATAGGCCAGGTTATTGAAGTAATGGTTGAAGGGAAGAACGAAGTCCGACGACAGTGGATCGCTCGCACATCGCAGAATAAGGTGCTGAATTTCACAGATCGGGAGGGCATGTCTCCCGAGTTGGGAAGCTATGTCTCAGTGGTTACCACCGCGAGTTTTCCCAACAGTCTTCTGGGCGAAATGGTGATATAAGGAGCAAAGAATTGATGATTTCAGACCCAGAGTCCTGAGCTGAAGTTTTCAATGTCGGGGGACACGATGGAAGTGGAAATGAAAATTCGCGGTCTCATGATGGACCCGGTCAGCAGCACGCCCATCGTGATCCTGAAGGACGCGGCCAGCGACACGGTGTTGCCGATCTGGGTTGGGGTTTATGAAGCCAATGCCATCGCTCTGGAGATTGAGAAAGTCACGACACCCCGTCCCATGACCCATGATCTGATCAAGAATCTGCTGGTGGGTTTGGACACGCAGGTGCACAAAGTCGTCGTGACGGAGTTGCGGGAAGACACATTTTATGCAGTGATCTGGATGGAGCGCGAAGGACGCATCATCAGCATCGATTCTCGACCATCGGATGCGTTGGCTCTAGCCCTCCGCGTGGATTGCCCGATTTTCGTTGAAGATGAAGTCTTGAAGAACACGAAACTGGCCGCCAACATGTCCGACCGCGTCTCGAGCGATGAACTGCGAAAGTGGCTGGAAGGGTTAAACGACGAGGATTTGGGCAGATACAAGATGTAAACGGATGGTTCTGCATCACAAGCTCCACGCGCAACATCGGAATGACAACCTGATGTCTGACTAGCTATATTGGTATCACTCCCCACTGGGTGTGACATCATTCCTAAAACATGCGGACTACTTTGAATCTAGACGAAGACGCTTTTCAGCTTGCGAAAGCCTATGCGCAAAGCCGATCGCTGGCGCTGGGGAAAGCGGTCTACTGAATTGGTGCGGCGGGATTGGCGGCCCCGATGAACACGCGGGTGGTCGTTGCCACCGAACTCGGCCCGTGGTGACCAGCGAGGATGTTAAGCGGATAGAGTCGGAGTTTGAGTGACGGTTTCACTGCTCGACGCAAACGTCCTGATAGCCTTGGCCTGGCCGACGCATATCGCCCACGGCAGCGTTAAGCTGCGTCAAAACGGCCCGGAACGAGCAAGCCTCGAGTTAATTCCTTAGAGCATCCCAACAGTGCCAACGAGATTTGCGATGACTTTACATAATACTTGTTATCGGACATTGCATATCGCGGCGCAGCCCTAACCACCCCCATCCACGTTCGCCACCTGCTTTGCCAGCCCTCCCGCCAGCACGATTTTGGGATGGAACAACGTCCCAGCGACCCGAGTCGCGATAGCGATCAGTTCCCTCTGACCGGCGAAGACTTTTACCTGGCGGGCGCGGGAAAGTTCTGGCAAGTTGACGGTCCGGCCGCTGCGGATTCGAGTGGCCATCTCTTCGGTGGCCGTCACGCAAGGAAATTGCGGCAGCAGTTGGCGCGGATGAATGAACATTTCCTCGGGTTCACCCGCCTTCGCAGCTTCTTCCAATTGTTCAAGCGTGTGCGCCTGAGACAGGTTGAATTCGCCGAGGGTCGTCCGGCGCAGGGATTCTAAATGTGCCCCACAGCCCATTTCCCGACCCATATCGTGCGCGACCGAGCGCATATAGGTCCCGGAGGCGACGCGGGCTTGGAAACCGGCTCGATCACCATCGACAGCCAGGATTTCAAGCTCCTTGATTTCAACTCGTACCGGCTTCAGAGGTACATTCTTATGTTTGCGGGCAAGTTTGTAGGCGGGGACGCCGTGGACCTTCTTGGCGGAAAACGGCGGTGGCATTTGTTCGATGACTCCCTTGAAGCGCGCCGCCAACTCGCGCAGTTGTTCAAGTGACACTTTAACGGTCTGCTCAGGACTTGCGGGCTCACCCTCCGCGTCATAAGTATCGGTGGCATAGCCGAAGCGGATCACCCCTTCGTAGATTTTTTCCGAGGCGGCATAAAACTGCGCCAGCCGAGTAAGGTTGCCGGTGACTAGCGGAAGAACTCCGGTCGCTAACGGATCGAGCGTACCGAGATGGCCGACCGATCGCTGCCCCAGGATCCGGCGCACGCGGTTCACGACGTCATGGGACGTCAGTCCCCGCGGTTTGTCAATGATGAGAACGCCGTCCATAGATGTTCTCTGCTATCGTGGACGTGGTTGGCCCTCAGGTCAACCCGCGCGGCGGGAATTTATTGGCGTCCAGCACCCGGTTCGTGCCATCCAATCCGCGCTAGAACTATGATTCCCATCCGCGACGACCAGCCCCGCTTCAGCACTCCGTACATGACCTATGGTCTGATAGGGTTGAACCTGCTTATCTATTTTTTCGAGTCGGCGCTCGATCCCGAAAGCTTCAAAACCTTCCTCTTCCAGTTCGGAATGATTCCTTCCCACGTCACCGCACTTTTGTCCGGATCCAGCCGGCTGAGCCCGGTTGCTGTTTTCCTTCCGGCTTTTACCTCCATGTTCCTGCACGGATCGTGGATGCACGTGATCGGCAACATGTGGTTCCTATGGATCTTCGGCGACAATATTGAAGATTATCTCGGCCACTTCAGTTATCTGGTGTTCTATATTTTGAGCGGAGTGGCGGCTGCTTTCGCCCAGGTTGTCCTGAATCCCGCTTCGCGCGTACCGACGGTGGGCGCGAGTGGCGCTGTCGCGGGCGTTCTCGGCGCCTATTTCGTTCTTTATCCGCGAGCCCGGGTGTTGACTTGGTTTCTGTTCTTTTTCTTTTACGTCCCGGCGTGGGTCATGCTGGGCTACTGGTTTGTGGTGCAATTCCTAAGCGGTGCCGCCAGCGCGGTCACTTATGCCGGCGAAAACAGCGGCGGCGTCGCCTTCTGGGCGCATGTGGGAGGATTCATCGCCGGAATTGTGCTGATCAAATTGTTTCCGGAGCGGCCGCGCAGGTATCGGTACGGCACGTGGTAGGAGTCGCTTCTGACTTCTAGAATTACAGTCCGTTAGCGCGATTACGAATGAGGGACAGAAATTCCGTACGGGTTTCCTGCTCGTCGCGAAAGCAGCCTAGCATCGATGATGTCACCGCAGCCGAGTGCTGCTTCTCCACGCCTCGCATCATCATGCACAAGTGGCGTGCCTCGATGACCACTCCCACACCTTGGGGTTCGATTGCTTTCTGAATGGTTTCCGCGATCTGCGTGGTCAGACGCTCCTGAATCTGTAGACGTCGCGAAAAGATTTCGATCAGGCGGGGAAGTTTGCTGAGTCCGATCACCTTGCCATTCGGAATATAGGCAACGTGCACTTTTCCGAAGAAGGGCAGCATGTGATGCTCGCACAAGCTGAACATCTCGATGTCCTTGACAATGACCATCTCATCGTAGGTCACCGTGAACAGGGCATTCTTGAGCATGGCCTCCGGGTCTTCCTTGTAGCCTTTGGTGAGAAACTCGTAGGCACGATGCACGCGGTTGGGCGTTCTAACTAAACCCTCACGCTTAGGATCTTCGCCCAGCCTGACGAGTATCTCCTCAACCAGATCCTCAAAGCTGGCGCTTGTCGCGCTGTTTGTTTCGACGGATGACCTCATGATTCCCTGCTTCTTCCTCTTATAACGCCCTTTATCGGCGAATTTCAGAGCCGCCGGCGTATTCGAACGAATTCATCATCGTCTCTTCGATGCCTACCTTTTCCAGATGAGCATGGGTGAAGCCACGTTGCAAAATATCGTAGATCATCGAGGACAGGTTTTCCGTGGTCGGAACGACCTCGGTGAATTCAGGAAGCATGTTCAAATTCTGGCGGTCGAAGCGGTCCAGGATTGCGAGCTGCACGAAGCCATCGAGATCCGCCAGATTGCATACCATTCCTGTCTTTTCATCGACCGGCCCACTGACCGTGACTCCAAGCACGTAGTTGTGGCCGTGCCCATACGGGTTATTGCATTTGCCGTAGGTAGCCGCGTTCTCTTCGTCGGACATATCGTCGCTGTGCAAGCGATGTGAAGCCGAGAATAAATACCGCCGGGTCAAGTGGGCTTTCACGCTTCACCGTAGAAATCGACAAATAAATCGGGCGTTTCGTATACCCGCACCCGGTGCAATTGCGCCTTTTGGAGCTTGGACGCCAGGCGCTGCCAGATCGCGATGGCCAAATTCTCCGTAGTTGGAATGCGGGTAGAAAATTCGGGAACTTCTTTGTTCAGGAAGCGATGGTCCATCGCATCCAGCACTTCGCGGTTCAGGATTTCTTTCAGTTGCTTTAAATCAACTACAAAGCCAGACCGCGGATCGACTTCACCTTTCACTGTGACTTCCAGCGTGTAATTATGACCGTGACCATTGGGGTTATTGCATTTGCCGAAAATACGGCGATTCTCCTCCGCGGTGAAATCCGGATTGTGGTAATAGTGCGAAGCGGCAAACTCGGCTTTGCGGGTGAGATAAACCATTGGTGCCTCAGCGACCAAAACCCCAACTCTAATGGATGTTTCAACATCTACGGATGCTTCAACCTCGGCCCGAAAGCCGGCTCTTCCACGCCAATGCACAATCGGGTTTGCGACCCAGGACCCGGCGTCGGCGAAGCGTAGGTGCGTTCTTTCCAGATCACGATTCCCTTCTTATAAGACACTCTGGAGCGGATCAAAAGATACGAAAACAATGGGAGTCCGATCAAAGAGAAAATATTCGCGTCCCAGGAAAAGTGCGCCTTGCGAATTCGCTGAAGAAATAGAGAGAGCAAAGTAACGCCAAGAAGTCCCACCGCGGCAGCCACTCTAAGACGGCTGTCGATCGCTGCAATGATGGCGATTGCCGCGCTACCCACGATCAGCACAAACTCCGTGAACCGCATAACCGCTAGTCGTCCCGCCGACGGAAACAGCAATGCCAAGTTCTTGGTCCAGCCTTCGCGGAGTTGTGCAAAGTTCCTGTACATACGAGTGCGAACCGCGTCTCCGCCGTAGCGAAAGAAAATCCTTCGACCCAACGCTTTGACGGCCCGCGCCAGAGCGACGTCCTCCAGCAAGCTATTGGCAACGGCGGCGTGTCCCCCGACCGCGTCGTATGCTTCACGAGAAATCAGCAAATATTGACCGTTGGCCGCTGCCGCAGGAGAAGCAGGATTGCTCACCTGCGAAGGCTTATAGGTTGCCGCCAGCTCTGCAAATATCACTGGCATGACGGACTTCTCCCAAAGTCCGTGCACTTCCTGCTCCGGGGAATAGGAAAGCAAAGCCGCACTGTGTTTTCCGGCCTCAGCCACTGCACGAGCCAGCGATCCCGGACGATGCACCGTATCTGCATCCGTGAAGAGCAGCCATTCGCCCAGGGCTTCTCTAGTTCCAGCCGCCATGGCGTTGTTCTTGCCGGTCCAGCCCTGAGGCAAGGACGCAGCATCAATCAGCCGCACGCGAGGAAAAGATTGGGCAATTTCGCGAGTGCGATCGGTCGAGCCATCATCCACCACGATAATTTCGAAAGCCACGCCATCCTGTGCTACCAGCGATTCCAGACACGACCCCAGGCTGGCTTCTTCGTTGCGTGCGGGCACAATCACCGAGACGACAGGCGCGCTCGTTGCTGGCTCCGACGTGACCATAAGCCGAATTAGGTATTATAGCTTTGTGCGATGCGCCTCGGTGCTGTTTGCCCTCTTCCTTCTTCTCTTGCTCGGCTGCTACAGCAATTCTCGTCCTCCGCATATCGGCAATCCCGCTCCCGATTTCACGGTGAAGGACGCCGACCGCAAAGTCAGCCTCGCCGATCTGCGAGGCAAGGTCGTTGTGTTGAACTTCTGGGCCACCTGGTGTCCGCCCTGCGTGGACGAAATGCCTTCTCTGGTTCAGATGCAACGCAGGATGAAGGCCAAGGGCGTGGCGGTGCTGGCGGTCAGCGTCGACGCCGATGGCGACGCCTATCACAGATTCCTGAAGGACCACGCGGTCGACCTGCTTACCGTCCGCGATGCCGACCAGAAGAGCAACAATCTTTACGGGACATTCAAATTTCCCGAAACTTACATCGTGGATCGCAGCGGAGTTCTGCGCCGCAAGTTTATCGGTCCGGTGGACTGGAGCCAGCCCGAGATCGTAGATTTTCTGAGCAAACTGTGAAGATCAACTGGCTCGGACGCCTCCCCAACGAATATTTTCGTAAGGCCACTCCTGCAACACTCCAGCCCTTCTTTTCACCGGCATCCCTCAGATTGACAGGTTTCATTTCTGCGGAGTAGCGTTGCGTCTACCTTCGGCCGCTATTTCGTAAGGAGGCTTCGATGAGAAAACCCCACATCATTGCAGGCGTACTTCTTGGGGCGACCGCGCTGGCAGTTGGCCTATCGTCAGTTCTGGCCCAGGAGGCGTCATCAACTGGGCCCCCGGTCCATATGGTGGTGACTGTGGAACCTCGTCACGGCTCCAACGTTCCAGTCATTAACCGCGAGGATGTGATGGTATACCAAGGTCGCGATCGGGCTAAGGTTACGGACTGGCTCGCATTGCAAGGAGAGCACGCAGGACTTCAACTCTTCATCCTAATCGACGACTCTGCGAACACAAGCCTGGGTTCGCAATTGGAAGATATACGCCAATTCATCAATGCGCAGCCCGCAACCACGGCGATCGGCGTCGCATATATGCGAAACGGCATCGCAGACGTCCTGCAGAACCCGACCAACGACCATGCGCAGGCAGCCAAAGCGCTCCGCCTTCCGTTCGGAGACCCGGGCGCGTCTGCCAGCCCTTATTTCTCCGTGACCGACTTGATCAAGCGCTGGCCCGAAACTCCCGTTCGCCGCGAGATCCTGATGGTTTCGGACGGCATCGATCGTTATTGGGGCAGCGGACCTAGCGACCCCTATGTGGACTCCACCATCGAGGACGCCCAGCGCGCCGGAGTCATCATTTTCTCGATCTATATGCCCGGCGGGGGTCACTTTGGTCATAGTTTCTGGCGCATCAACTGGGGACAGAACTATCTTTCCCAGATTTCCGACGAGACCGGCGGAGAATCCTACTACCTAGGTTTCGGCGCTCCGGTCTCGTTTGCTCCGTACCTGGATGATCTAACCCACCGATTGACTCGCCAATACCTGCTGACGTTTATCGCCAAGCCAGAGAAAAAGGCTGGCTTCCAACAGGTCAAGCTTCGTACCGAAGTGCCAAATGCGGAGTTGGTCGCGGCCGACAGAGTCTACGTGCCAGTTGGACCATAGCTGCGAAGCCAAGCGATCTTGGGTGGCGGTTCCCGGAGGCGAAAGCGGCCCGAGCGTCGGCACGCGTGCTAGCGATTTTTCAGCGCAAGAGCTTCTGTAAGAGCAGACTCTGAATTGCGCTGGAGTTGTGTGGCTCGCCAGCCCAGCTTCTTTCCTATCTCCATCCGAACCAACGCGACTGATTGCTGGGCTGAAGCATCTTTGAGAGGCTTCATCAACGATTCGGACTTCAGTAGACAGGCATAAGCCAAGCGCGGCGGAAAACCAGAATCGCGCAAGAAGAGCGCATAACTGTACCAATCCGTGGCTTCAGTGCGGGCATCATTTACCGCGGCGTCCAATTCGAGCGCATTCTGGTACAGACGAAGCGCTTGCGGGATTTTGTTCTGCCCCGCTTCGAGCTCGGCCTCGGCCACGCTAGTAAAGCTCTTCAGCCTCTTCTCCCCCGTCTGTGATGCAATTTTCCGCGCCAACTCGTACGCCTCTTCCGCTTGCTCTGGATGTTTGGCCTGTGCCTGGCACTGTGCCAGCCGCAGCACGATCGAAATCACATCACTTGCGGGAGGACGATTCTCTGTCCCGGCATGGGCGATCTTGTCAAGAAACCGAATGTAATAAGGGATCGCGGACTCTGCCTTCCCTTCCCTATCCAACTCACCTGCCAGATAAAGAGTAGCGCGCAATTGCGAGGGATCGATCGAGATTGCCTTCCTCCAGTTCTGGACGGCCTCATCGGGGTGGCTGAGCTGCTGGGCGAGAATGCCGTAATTGACCAGCAAGTTTGCATCCTTAGGGGCGTAGCGCAGCGACTGGCGCGTTAGCGCGTAGGCATCGTCAAAGCGCTTCTGGCCGGTAAGGTATTTGAGCAATGCGTCGCGCGCTGCAGTATCGGCTGGATTGGCGCGGAGAGCCTGTTGCCACGCTGCGACCGCCTCATCAATTTTGCCGGCCTCCTGTTCCTTCCGACCAAGCCGCGTCTCTAGCGAACTATCAAACGAGTCGAGGTCCGCGGCTCGCTGCAGATCAGGCAAGCTTTCACTGTGCAGAGCCAGATAGTAACGAACCTGGTCGACGGTCCCCCAAGCCAGCAATATCAAAGCGGCGCTGACTCGCAACGCTCTTGCCCAGCGTGAGGTCCCCACCAACCACCGCATGTTGCTGGCGACACTACTCCGCGCCGCTGCCGTCGCGCTTGACAGGCGGTCTTGCGAATTCAGCAGCAACGCGGCGATGCGGCCATCCCGCAGCTTCCAGATCGCGCCATCAAGGATGAAGTGATGAATGTTGACCAGTGCTGTGAAGATTAGAAAGCTGGTGCTGAAGTCAGCATGAAACACGCGGCTGGCCAGCCATGGCCCGGGAACAAAGAGCGCAATACCTCCGACGATTAGCACTCCGAAATATGCCAGCGGACGCCAGCTCCCTGAGTTCTCCCCGGCAGCCTCGCGGCGAGCGTAGTAGCTGGTGATCCAAAGATACTGGGCCGAGTGCATCACGGCGAGGACGCCGGTGCTATACCGATTCTGCGGAACCTGCATCCGTTCTGCGACCGATAAAATCGTGGGCACCAAAAACCAGATGAATTGCGTGGAGAAAAGCGTGAGCGAAGGCAATAGCGGCTTCCAGCCCACTTGTCCCACTAGCCGCGACAACCCAAACGTGGAGACCGCCACGAATCCCACCCCTAACGGCAGCAAGACAATTGAACTCACCTTACCCGGAATTCCCAGCGAGATAAAGAGCGGATCGTTTGAAGGACCGGTGTGAAAGCTCAAGAACAAGATCACATAAGAAAGCAAGAACGCGGAGTACAAGGCGCGACGCTCGACGATGGAAACTTTCGCTCCAGCCCGCCGTACGAACATCATGAACAATCCGTAATTTTGTCCGCTGTAGTGCCAAGGGCTCCAGGTGAGATAAAGCGTAAAGATCCACGGAAGAGCCCGGAACCAGAAGTGCGACAAGACCAGAGTCAGAGCCACCAGCGCCGTGATGTGAACCGTAAAGATGCGGTATTTATGGAAGTCTTCCGCGGTATGGTAGGCGCGGTAAAGCGTCGCCATGTAGTGTGGATAGTTGAAGAATAGCGCCAGGCCATAGAACGCAATCGACCAGGCGAGAGTATTCGCAATTCCGGCAGAATACGCAAATAGCAACAAGGGCGCCGACCACGCGCCGCACCCCACGATGAGATCGAGTGCGGGATTGTAGATCCACAGTGATGGGCTAACAGCGAATTTGCTGTTTGTTTTGGGCATCTCGCGTGGGAAGGAGCCGTCGCTCTCAGTTCCACCTGCGCGGATTATAGGTGGCAAGCGAGGCAGCCGCCGTACCCAGAAGGGTTCGGCTGAAAGTAACTATCGTGTTTGAGTCACCTTTCGGTTCCTTAACGGTTGTGCTTCCCCCAGCGAACTGGAAGAGTAGCCTCGCATACGCCCCGGATGGAGAAACCCGCGCTCTTTTACAATGCCAAGGTGAAGAGTTGGGACGTCATCGTCATTGGCGGTGGCATCATCGGGCTGTCGCTTTCGATCGCGCTGCGCAAGCGTGGGGCAAAGGTCCTGGTGGTGGAGCGCGGCGAACCCGGACAGGAAGCTTCGCACGCCGCCGCCGGGATGCTGGTTGAGTGTGGCATTGAGACTCCAGCCGTATTGCAACCGCTGGCCACCGCCAGCGCGCGCATGTATCCCGAATTCGTGCATGAGTTGCAGGATGAGTCCGGCATCAACGTTGATCTACGCGACCAGGGCACAATTCTGTTTCCTGCCGAACATCTCCAAGCTAGTCCCGGCTTGGCTGATATCGCACCTCCTCCTCTGGACGCACTCGAACCTGCGTTAGCCGATCCAGGAATTCCAGGAGTCTTCTTGCAAGAGCGCAGCGTAGATCCTCGGGCCCTTGGAACCGCCGCCCTCCGCACCGCCAGGCATCGTGACGTCGACATCTCCTCCGGTACGGAAGTGAAGGATGTGCTTCTGTCGAGTGAACGAGTCAGCGGAGTGCGCACCGAGAAGACCAGCTACGCTGCTACAGCGGTTGTCAATTGCGCCGGGGCATGGGCTGGGCAGATTCCGCCACACCGGTTCCCTACTCGTCCGGTAAAGGGACAGATGCTGTCGCTGGTAGCCGCGCCCCGCAATGTGCTGCGTCATGTAATCCGTGCACCGGAAGTCTACCTGGTTCCCCGTAGCGATGGACGCATCGTGATTGGCTCCACGCTCGAAGAAGCGGGGTACGACAAGCGCACCGATGTGGACACCATCCAGCGCTTGCACCACGCGGCGATCCGCATGGTGCCGGCTTTAAGTGAAGCACGCATGTTGGAGGGGTGGGCCGGCCTGCGTCCTGGAACTCCCGATGCGTTGCCCATCCTTGGCGCCACGGCAATTCCCGGATACTTTGTAGCCACGGGGCACTTCCGTGATGGAATCCTGCTGGCTCCGATCACGGCACACCTGATGGCGCAAGTGATCACGGGCGTGAAACCCGAGTACGACATCTCAGCATTTTCACCCGCGCGATTCGCCAACTGAGGACCACGCGAGCAATCTCAAGCCTTTCGCCTCAGGTATACTTAATCGTTTTAGATGCACAACTAAATCGCCCTTGCGAGAAAGCGACAAAATTTATGGCCTCCCCTGCAGTGAGTTATGCCCGTGGCAACCAGCAGCGGTTCCTCAACGAGCTGAAAGATCTTCTCCGCATTCCTAGTGTCAGTACTCTGCAGGAACATAAGTCTGACGTGCAGAAAGCGGCCGAATTCGTGGCCAATGAGCTGCGCCGCATTGGTTTGGAGCACGTCGAGATCATTCCGACCAAGGGCCATCCGCTGATCTATGCCGACTGGCTGCATGCTGCCGGCAAACCGACGGTGCTTTGCTACGCGCATTACGACGTCCAGCCGCCCGACCCGCTCAATGAATGGATATCCCCTCCTTTTGAGCCTACCGAACGCAATAACAACCTTTATGCTCGGGGCGCGGTCGACGACAAGGGCCAGCTCTGGATGGAGATCAAGGCCATCGAGGCCTTGATGAAAGGCCATAACGGTGCGCTGCCGCTGAATGTGAAGTTCATCATTGAAGGCGAAGAAGAAGTCGGCGGCGAATCGATCGCGGAATATGTTCGCAAGGAAAAAGCCAAGCTGAAAGCGGATTTTGCGCTGGTTTGCGACACGGAACTCTTTGCGCCTGACCTTCCCACGCTGTGCGTTGGATTGCGCGGCCTGGTGTATACGGAGATTGAAGCGGTCGGCGCCAAGACCGATTTGCATTCCGGCATGTATGGGGGCGCAGCCCCGAATCCTTTTTTTGCTCTGATCGAGATCATCAGCAATCTCAAAGACGCGAAGGGACACATCCTGATCCCCGGCTTCTACAAGGGCGTGAAGGCGCCAAGCAAAGACGAACTGAAAGCGTGGAAGCGGCTGCCCTTCAACGAAGAGCACTATCGCAAGACGGAAGTCGGTTCGACGGTATTGACTGGCGAGCCCGGGTTTTCGGTTCTCTATCGCACCTGGGCGCGACCGACGTTGGAAGTCCACGGCATGCCCGGCGGATTCACCGCCCCAGGCGCAAAGACCGTGATTCCCGCGCGTGCCTCAGCCAAAGTTTCCATGCGCCTGGTGCCCAATCAGGACCCGGACGACGTGCTGAAGAAATACAGGAACTACGTAAAAAAAATCACGCCGAAAGGCATTCAGACCAGTATTAAAGTTTGGAGCAAAGGGCCGGCCTGCGTTGTTGGCACAGATAACAAATACGTCAAGGCGTCGACCGAGGCCATGCACGATGTGTTCAAGAAAGACACGGTGTTCATCCGCTCCGGCGGTTCCATTCCAATCGTGACCGATTTCCAGGACGTCCTGAAAATCCCCAGCGTGATGATGGGCTTTGGACTGCCGGATGACAACTTGCACGCTCCCAATGAGAAGTTCCACATCCCAAACTTCTATCGCGGGATCGAATCGATTTGCCTGTTTTTTGAGAAGTTGGGTGGGTAGCGGCTCACAGAATCGTGTGGGGACGGGCGCCCTCGCCCGTCCTGACGAGCAAAGCTCGGCGAAGGTCCTCTGACAGGGCGCTTAAGTCGGTGCGTACTTCACGTGATAAAATCGCCCCGTGAAATCAAAGCGCAAGTTCACTGTCGTCATTGAACGTGACGAGGAAGGCTACTACGTCGCCACGGTTCCCGGACTGCGCGGCTGCCACACTCAAGCAAAAAACCTGGACACGCTCATGAAGCGCGCACGCGAAGTGATCGAGCTGTGCTTAGAAAATGATGACAAGGAGATCGGTTCTCTCGAACTCGTAGGCATTCAGCAGATTTCCGTATGACGCGGCTTCCCCGGCTGAAGGGCAAGGAAGTCGTCCGAATCCTCGAAAGAATCGGCTTTCAACTAGTTCGAACCCGCGGCAGTCACGTTTTCCTCAGGCACGCGGACGGAAGGGTCACAACTGTACCGGTGCACTCCGGCGAGACAATTGGTCCCGGTCTTCTTCGGTCCATCCTTCGCGATGCCGAATTGTCTGTCGAGGACTTGTTGGAACATCTCTGAGTCGTTGCCTTCGGTCGCCTCTTGCGGTAGAGTTACCTTGCTCTCGCGGTTCTCCCTTCCTTCTTCTTCCCACGCTAGTTTTCCAAGCATTTGCTGCATTGTGTGTGCAAAATGAAGCGGTATCGCGAACGGGCATACAATATATGGTGTTTTCGTGCTTGACCCGGGCAGGATTTCGCCTTTACAGTAGCTCTAATTTGTGTCTGCTGTGTCCAGCCTGGGGATCATCTTTATGGCATCGAACCGTGGAGGAACCTGGTTGGTAAATGCGAACGAAACGCAAGATCCCCGTTCGACTCGCTGCGCTCGCTCAGGGCAGGCTCTCGACTTCGTATTCCAATTCGCCAGCGAACTGAAATGTTTCGCTCGGGATGACAACGTTAGCAATGTGACCCTAAGGAGTAGCCGTTGCTCAAACTGAAAAAACTGCACGTTCTCGGATTCAAGTCTTTCTGCGACCGCACCGAACTCAAATTTCAGGGCGACGGAATCGCCGCCATCATCGGGCCCAACGGTTGCGGAAAGTCGAATATTGCCGACGCTATTTCCTGGGTGCTGGGTGAGCAATCGGCCAAGACCTTACGCGGCTCTCGCATGGAGGACGTCATCTTTGCAGGCACTCGTGACCGCAAGCCGACTGGCATGGCGGAAGTGTCGCTCACGCTAATTGACCCCGAGGTTTATGGTGGTCCTGACGCCAACGAGCCCACAGAAATCGAGATTCAGGATGACATGCCCGAGGATGGCGGCGACTGGGACGAAGCCGAAGTCCGAAGTCGCGCCGCCGAAGAGACTGAGCGGCTCACCGAAGAGGCACAACCGGGAAGAGCAGAGGAAATTGAGATGCACAGGGCCGGCGGAAACGCCCTGTCCGAAGTCGATCCGGATGACGAGCCGATATTTGCTGTGTTCGTGAACCCGAATCCTCCGGTGAGGCTGGCTTCGCCTGCAATGAGCGCCAAGAATGGGCCGAACGTCGTTCTCAAGATTCGTCGGCGCAAATTCAATCAGCAGCAATTCCGGGCGGGAGAAATCGTGGTCACGCGGCGCTTGTTCCGTTCCGGGGACAGCGAATACTTACTTAACGGCAAAGTGTGCCGCCTGCGCGATATTCAGGAATTGTTTATGGGCACCGGCCTGGGCCCCGAGTCCTATGCTCTGATCGAGCAAGGACGAATTGGACAGATTCTCAGCAGCCGTCCCACCGATCGGCGGGCCATCATCGAAGAGGCGGCGGGCATCACCAAATTCAAAACCAAGAAACGGCTTGCCGAAGCTCGCCTGGAAGATGCCAAGCAGAACCTGGCGCGGGTGAACGACATTTTTGAAGAAGTCACGCGCCAGATGAATTCGCTGAAGCGGCAGGCGTCGAAGGCGGAGCGCTATGCCAGGCTGCGGGAAGAAATGCGAGCCAAGCTCCGTTTGGTCTTGGCCAGTAAGTTCGCTCAACTGGATCAGGAAGGCGCAGCGCTGGACGCGCAGATCATCGCTATTTCCGAGCAGATGAGGCAGCAAGCTGGCTGCATCCAGCAACTCGAGGCGGAGCATGGCGACCGCACCCAGCGGGGCTACTCGATTGAGACCGAGCTGCGGGAGAACCGTGAACGTCTGAGTCAGATCAAGCTGGAGTCAGACCGGGCCCACGCTCAGCGCCGACATAATGAAGAGCGCTGCGCGGAACTGATGGTACGTTCGGCCTCGTCCGAAGCCGAGCTACAACAGGCTAGAAATCGGCTTACCACGCTGGAGGCGGAGCGCGATTCCAATCGCCGAGTGCTGGATTCCGCCGCCGCCGATGTAGCCACTGCACAACAGGAGTTGGCGAGGTGCCAGCAGGAGGCGGTGGCCGCAGCCAATGCTCTGGTGGATCTGGAGCATCAGCAGGAGGAGTCGCGCCTGGCCATTATGGAAGTAGTGGCAGGCGGATCGAACTTGCGCAACCAGATCACTCAGTCGGAGGAACGCCTGGCAGCCGTCGAGCGCGAAGCCCAGCGTCTGCAAGTGGAGTTATCCAACGCGAACTCTCAAGTGGAAGCGTTCGGTGGCCAGCGCGGGCAGTACGCTTTGGAGTTTGAAACCATATCGCAGCGCGTTGCTGGTTTGAGTGAAGAGATTGTCCACGGCAGGCAAGCGTTGCAGGACAAGCGTCATGAGGAAGGCGAAGCTAAGAACCGCTTAGACGGTTTGCGCGCCGAGTACGCGACAGCGATCGGCAAGAGGAGCTCACTGGAAGCGGTAATCGCTGAGCATGGATATTCGACGGAATCGGTTCGCCGTCTGTTTCAATCGGGAGTGATGCAAGGCGGACTGGCTCCGGCTGGCGTTCTGGCCGATTTTCTGGAAGTCGAGCCGCGGTACGAGGGCGTGGTCGAAGATTTCCTGCGCGACGAACTGAACTATGTCGTGGTCAAGTCCTGGGATGCTGCCGACGAAGGCTTGCGCCTGCTCCGCACGGATGTGGACGGTCGCGCCACTTTTCTAGTCCATCCTGAGGATTCGCAAGCCAAGTTCTCGTTTGCGGTGGATGAGAACGCGCGTAACGCGTCCGCTGGGGAGTCCATCGTTCCGC
Organism: Terriglobales bacterium; assembly: GCA_035512155.1. Classification (GTDB taxonomy): domain Bacteria; phylum Acidobacteriota; class Terriglobia; order Terriglobales; family Acidobacteriaceae; genus JABCYV01. The sequence continues at coordinate 163,855 of DATKEN010000014.1, forward strand.
TCAAGCATGCGATTCGAGTGCTGAATGGGTTTGGGAGGTCGCTGGAAGTTATTCTGCCTAAGCTGCGCGACGGTTACATCGTGCCTGATCCTGCGTCGGCGCGGGACCTCGCGCTGGAGAACCCTGACGCGTTCTTCCTTTCGCAATCTGGCGAGTGCTTTCACAACGTAACCGTGACGGGCGGTAAGCAGAGGGCCGAAGGCCCGCTCTCCATGAAGCGAGAGTTGCGCGATGTGATTCGCTTGCTGGTCGGACTGGAAGAAGCCCTGCGGCACGAAGAAATGCGAGTGCTGACTTTAGGACGCGAAATCAAGGACCTCAATTCCCTGCTCGACCGGCTCGAAGGGGAAAAGCGCGAGTCTGAAAAGCAGGCAATGACCTCAGGCCACTTATTACATCAAGTCGATTCTGAGATGACCCGCGTAAGCGAGCGCTTGAAAACGTGCGACCAAGAACTTCAGCGACTTTCCGCTGAACGTGCCGAGCAGCAAGGATTGATCGGAGAGCGCTACGCTGAAATGTCGGCACTCCAGGAAAAACAGCTCAAACTGGAACAGGCAGCAGCCGCGGCTCATCAACAGCTAGACAGTCTCCGGGAGCGACGTGACCAGGCTGCGCAGAATGCCAGCCAGCATCTGGCACGGGCAGCGACACTCGAAGAACGCCATCGAGCCGCGGTGGCCGTGCTGCAACGGATCGAAGCGCTGGTTGCCGAACTCAGTGAGCGAGCGGCTTCCCTCGGTATGCAGATTGAATCCTCGGTTGCAGAGAAGCTGCAGCGTGAGGCTGAGAACCAGCAGATTGCCGGCCTACTGGTCGATCTCGAAGCTGAACGCAATGCCAGCGAAGCCCGCGACGGCCTGCTGCAATTCGAATCGGAACAAGTACGCGCTCGCATAACAGAAATTGACGAAGCCCTGCGGCATGCGCGGCAGTTACTTGATCAAGCCCGCGACCGCCGCGCAGAACTCTCGGCGGCTGCGGCGAAGCTGCAATCCGACGCTCAATACATGGCTGAGACCTGCCTAAATGAGCTTGGGGTGCAGCGGCAGGAATTGCTGGCGGATAGCACCATCCCGATCGCCATCGGTGAACAGCTAATAGTTGAGGATAAGATCTACCACGAAATGCGGACCCGACTCGAGGCCATGGGCCCGGTCAACATGATGGCACTGGAGGAATACAAGGAAACCTCTGAGCGCCATGCTTTTCTCGATATCCAGAAGAAAGACCTGCTTGATTCCATTGAGAATACCCAGGCTACCATCAAGGAGATCGACACCTTCTCGCGCCAGAAGTTCGAGGAAGCATTCCACAAGATCAATGAGAATTTTCAGTCAACATTTCGCAAGCTTTTCGGCGGTGGCAGCGCTTTTATGCGCCTTACGGATGAGGATAACAGCGCCGAGAGCGGAATCGACGTGGTGGCTTCTCCTCCGGGCAAGAAACTACAAAACGTCTTGCTGCTTTCAGGAGGCGAAAAGGCCTTGACGGCTCTGGCCTTGCTGGTGGCCATTTTCCAATATCAGCCCAGCCCATTTTGCATCCTCGACGAGGTGGACGCCCCGCTCGACGAAGCTAACATTGGCCGCTTCACGGAATTGGTGAAAGAAATGAGCGTACAGACCCAATTCGTTCTCATCACCCACAGCAAAAAGACGATGAGCATCGCGCCGGTGCTTTACGGCGTCACCATGCAGGAGCCGGGCGTCTCGAAACTAGTGTCCGTACGTTTTGGGGCAACGGCTTAGGAATCCGCAGGACGCGTGCGCGACATGGCTCCCGGATTTCTTGCGCCCTTTGAACGGTCCTGTTGTCCTCAGTTTTTCCACAAACAGGGTACACGGAACTCCTTGCCAATCAAGCGATCCACTGACCTTTAGAACTGTCAATGTTTTTGCAAGTGATGGCAGCTCGGGCTCGCATCTCGTCCTGACTTAAACCGTTGACAAATATTTCTGAAAGGCTAGAATACGCGACGCTTTCCATCTGTAAAATTTCATGATGAACTCTGATCTCCTCGATTCTGTCCTCTTGCAAACCGACTTTCCGCAACTGGAACTTTACGCCAGCGGCAAAGTGCGTGATGTGTACCGCTTGGACAACGACCGGCTGCTATTCGTCGCCACCGATCGCATTTCCGCGTTCGACTACGTGCTGGCCACTGGCATCCCACTCAAGGGCAAGGTTTTGACCCAGATTTCTCTCTTCTGGTTCGACTTTCTGTGCGATGTGGTGCCCAATCATTTAATCACTGCCGACGTCGAGCGCTACCCAGCGTCTCTGCTCGAGCACGCCGATCTAGTGCGTGGCCGTTCGATGCTGGTAACCCGGGCCGATATGGTGCCGGTTGAGTGCGTGGTTCGAGGCTATATCTCAGGATCAGCATGGAAAGAATACAATGCGACTGGCGCCGTGTGCGGCATTCGGCTTCCGGCCGGACTGAAGGAATCAGACCGGCTGCCCGAGCCAATTTTCACTCCTGCCACCAAGGCAACTAGCGGACACGACGAGAACATTCAGTTTGCCGAAATGACACGGATCGTAGGCCCAGAGTTGAGCAATCAACTGCGCGATATCAGTTTGACGATATATACAAAAGCTGCCGAATACGCTCGGCAAAAAGGCATCATCATTGCCGACACGAAGTTTGAATTCGGGAGAACGGCGAAGGGCCTCACGTTGGCTGATGAGGTGCTAACTCCGGATTCTTCTCGCTTCTGGCCGGCAGACAAGTATCAATCGGGCCGAGCGCAGAGTTCATTCGACAAGCAATACGTTCGTGACTACCTGGAGGAAATTCGTTGGAATAAGCAGCCGCCGGCTCCGTCCCTCCCCGCGGAGGTGGCACGCCGGACCAGCGAAAAATATCTCGAGGCGTACCGTCAGCTCACGGGACGCGACTTGGATGTGTAACGGGGGCGTCCGCGGGAGAGAACCGTGAGCTTCGCGGACTGGATCATTCTCATTGTGGTCGCGGCTTCAGCTGCCGAGGCGACCAGATCAGGTTTTTTTCAGGAGGCTTTCCACTTGGCGGGCTTGGTGGTCGGGTATCTGCTGGCGGCTTGGAAGTACCACGTACTGGCGGAATCGCTTGCGAGCCATCTCAAGTCGTCGCGAGCAGCTGAGATTGTCGCGTTCCTGGCAATCTTCGTTGGTGTCCTGATCGTCGCAGGCTTAGCCGGACGGATTGCACGTTGGGCCATGAAAGAGTCCGGATTGAGCATTCTGGATCGCATCTTCGGGGCTGTGATTGGCATGTTGAAAGGCGGACTGGTGGTAGCTGTGGTGCTGATGAGTATGACGGCGTTCACGCCCACGTCAAAGTGGCTGGAGAACTCACAGTTGGCGCCGTATTTCTTGGTGCTGGGACGGGCCGCGATCTGGGTAGCACCCGCAGAATTGCGCACGCGCTTTTACCAGGGACTGGATTTGTTGCATCAGCAGCACGTACCCGGCCAGACGGGCACTGGAAGCAGCGCCCCGGGCAGGTAGAAACGCAGTCTGCGCGACTAACAACTTTTAAGCAGCTTTTCACGAGGAAAAAGAAAGAGAGACGCCGTGAGAGATCAGCTGGAAGCCCTTATTATGCAGATGTACAAAAGCAACATTCTGTATTCCGAGGCCGTGCGTGAATTCAAGAAGCGGTTCATCTTGACGGTGCTCCAGGAAAATAAGGGAAATCAGTGCCGCTCCGCTCGCCAACTTGGAATGCACCGCAATACGCTGAGCCGCACGATTTCAGAACTCAAGATAGATGTGCGGCAGCTCCGCGACGGAATCAAGCGTCCGCCACGCAGCGCCCGTCCGGCTGCCTATGAGAAAAAGGCAGCCCGCTAACCAGCGGAATTACAAGTTTGATCGCAAAAACCGAAGGCAGCCCCGAAGGACTGCCTTAATTACCTGACCCCCGCCGATCCTAGGTAGAGGGGCGTTTGCGCACCGGCGGTTTCTTCGGCGCGGGGGCTGACTTGGTCAGCAACGCTCCCTTCTCCATGGTCATGACAAATGGATTCGGGGTATAAGAAACTGGCGTCCCCTCAAAGTCCAACGTCGCGCCTTCTTTGGGCATAAGCTTGGCCGGAATCGTTCCCGTCATAGTCAGATTGATGTCGGCCCTTTTGGCATCAATGTCGTCCGAGCTCGCGGCGATATCTAGCTCTGTCGTGGAGACTTTCAGGACCGTTCCTTCCATCTGCAAGGGCTTGCCCTTGATGGCATTCCAAACCTTTTCCGCATCCTCCGGCTTGCCCTGGGAAAGCACTAGTTCCCACTCCGCAAAAGTCATCTTTTCAGGTGGCGTGTTTTTTACCAGATCCGCCGCTTGTTCAGCCGGGGTCGGAGGGACGTATTGTTTGATGGTGAACCCAGGCGGAGGCAGCGGCGTGGTTGCGGTCTGCGCCAGCAGTTCGTTCCAGCCCTCCTCCGAACCGTGGTATTTCACGTAGCGGCTGTGGCCAAATTTTTTGATCTGATCCTTGCCCGCCGGATCAGCGACTAGATTCGCGGCACGGGCGATGAAGAAGAGCCCATTCACATCATCGGGCGGAGTTGCGCTCAGGTAGGACAATGCAAGGGGATATACATTCTCCACGTTCTTCGGATCGGCTTCGACGGCCGGGCGCAGGTACTTTTGCGCTGACGCGTAGTCCTTCATCTGCAGAGCGGAAAAGCCGGCGACACTATTCAGCAGCGCACTGAACTGAGTTTTTTGCTTCTCGAAATCGGCATCCAACATGCCGTCCGGCTTGGACATCTTGGGAATCGCCTGCAATCCACGCTCTGCGTGCTGCTTGGCATCAGCCCATTTTTGAGCTGCGCGCTCGTTGTACGCCAACAAAACCAGGGCACGCGCATTATTCGGGTTGGCAGCCAGTAGGCGGTTGGCGGTGTCTATTACCTTCGCTTGGTTTCCGGCTTGCTGGTAAGCGCCCATCAACAATTCGAGCGCGTCTTCCTTCATTACGCTGTTAGGATATTGTGCCAAGAACGCTTCCAGGCCGCTGACCTTGGCGGCAGCATCTGTCTGCTGCGCCGCGCCCACGTACGCGTTGTACTCCGCCGGATCCTTGATCTCTTTCTTCTGCGGCTGCGGTTGTGACGTCGCAGGCGGTGCCTGCGTTGGTGCCCCTGTAGTTTGACCGGCTCCTATTGTCGAAAGCGCGAGCACAAACGCCACTAGGCTTTTCTTCATTCGAATGGCTCCTTGAAACTGTTGGGAAATCTGCGGCGTACATCGTAACCCGAGTGCTACCCCCGCCCGCTCACTCAGGTCTTCTCGGAAACGTGGGCTTCTTTGCTCCAACTGATAGGCCGGAAACAACTCCTCAGGACCTCTGGCCAACTTCAGCACGGCCCCGCCCCATTTCCGGTGAGCGGATTATAAGGATGTACTCCGCCTAAGGCAAGCTTGCTTTGCTGCACCACCTTTCCCACCTTGCTAAGATGCTAAGAATGGTGATTGTGTCATGCCGGAAAACAGCAAGAATTCCCTAGCAGGACAAGTCGCGATCGTTACTGGCGCCGGCCGCGGCATTGGCGCCGCCACAGCGCGCAAGTTGGCAGGGCTCGGAGCTACCACTGTACTCTGCGGACGCACACGCACTCCGTTGGAGTCCGTTGCGGCGCTGATCTCTCAGTCGGGAGGGCGGGCGGAGGTCGTCGAGTGCGACGTAACGGATCTGCGCTCGGTCGCAGCCGTCGCAAGCCAGGTGGACCAAAGCTTCGGCCGCGCCGACATTCTGGTCAACAACGCCGGCGTTGGCGGCTTCGCGGAGCCTTTGCACCAAGTGTCACCGGAGGCCTGGGAACAAATCCTGAACACGAATTTGCGGGGAGTTTACTACTGTATACGAAGCTTTGTTCCCCTGATGATTCGCGCACAAAGCGGCCACATCATCAACATTTCCTCCCTTGCCGGAAAGAATGCTTTGCCCAACGGAGCCGCCTATGCTGCGTCCAAATGGGGTCTGAATGGATTGAGCTATTCGGTGGCAGAAGAGCTACGACGCTACAACGTTCGTGTCTCGGTGGTTTGTCCGGGCTCGGTTCACACCGATCTCAGCCCGCATGAGGGCAAAGACCCGAAGAAGATGCTCCAGCCGTCTGATGTAGCGCACGTGGTAGCGATGCTGGTGACGCAGGCACCGCAGTCGTTTGCCAGCGAGGTGCTGCTGCGGCCGACGCTGAAGCCATAGCCTGTCTTACTTCTTGAATAGGTTCTCAAACGCTTGCCGCGCATCCCCCGACCGTACCGGAGCCGGAGAGGAGGTTTCCTTTTCCACCATGACTCGCATGGAATAGAAGCTGCATTCGTTGCGCTCGTCTTTTCGTGGGATCCGTTTGGGAATTGGCTGCGCACACTCGAATCGGCTGGAAGGATCGAAGTAAGTGCATTGCTTGCAGGAATGAAGTTCAAAGCCGCACTTGGGACACTGGCCGACAGGTTCAGCCAGCGATTGCAGGAGAGAACCACATTGGGAGCAGCGGGAAACCGTGCGCGTCCCCGGCATCTGGATCGGCCGTGGGCCGAATGTGTCTTTTTTTGCCGGCTTCTCGGTCGACGGTTTTTTCCTCGCTTCGTCACCACCATCCTGGTATCCGTGCTGGCGGTATTTGCGGTCGGACACAGCAGCCTCCGGCGGGCGCAGCCATTGTCTCGCTTGTACCCCGTATCTACAAGTACAGGGTCTCACTCGGTACAAATACCGGCCGCGCTGAATTGTATTTCACCATAGCGGGTGCTAACATCCGGTGGGTAGCGGCTAGTTAGGGAGGTTGAATTTATGGCAGACAGCGATGGCAACAGTTTCATCTGGTTTCTGGCGGGGCTCGGTGTCGGTGCTCTGGTAGGCGTTCTATACGCGCCGAATTCAGGCAGTGAAACTCGGGAAGTTTTGCGTTCCAAGGCCGACGAGGGCCGCGAGTTCATGCGCAATCGTGCCCGTCAGGCCCGCGAGCGCGCGGCGGATCTGGTAGATCGCGGCCGCGATGTGATGAACCAACAGAAGGACCAGTTCCGGGCGGCTTACGAAGCGGGCCGGCAGGCATATCGTGAGGAAGTCACCGCCAAGGATAGCGGCGCCGCTCAGAACTTGTAATACACGCAGTCTCCGCCGCACCGTAGCGCCAGGTCCGTGACGCGGAGTAACACATATGGACAATCAAACTCTCTTGAGCGCAACTTTTATCGCCATCACTGCCGCTGTGGTGATCCAGGCGGGAATCCTGGTGGCTCTGTACTTGGCCGTGCGAAAGAGCGCCGCACAGATGGAGGCGCTGGCTGCCGAAGTCAAAACCAAAGTACTTCCGACAGCTGAAACCGCTCACTCCATGCTCGTCCAACTACAGCCGAAGATTGAAACCATCATCGCTAACGTCTCCGAATCAACCGCCCAGGTTCGCGGCCAGATCGGCCGGCTCGATGCTACGGTCAATGATGTCCTCGATCGTACCCGGCTGCAGATAATCCGCGCGGACGAACTGGTCAGCCGCACCATGGATCGGGTAGAAGAGACAACCGAGATCGTTCACAAGACCGTGGTCTCTCCAGTTCGCAGACTCTCGGGCTTGATGCAGGGGTTAACCGTCGGACTGGACTTCCTGTTTGCGGGAAAACGTCGTCGTCGCGAAGGCGTGACCGTGCCCCAGGATGAGATGTTTATCTAGATTTAACCTGGTACTAAGAATCAGCGATTCTTACGCGATCCAACCGCCACCCACAACCACGTCGCCGTCGTAGAAGACCGCAGCCTGACCAGGCGTGATGGCGCGTTGCGCCTCATCAAAAGTCACTAGTACTTCGTCCTTCCGGGACTGTTCGATCCACGCCGCCGCCGGCTCGTGTCGATGCCGGATCTTTACCGTGACTCGCATCGGCTCAGGCAGGTCGGGAATTGCAATAAAGTTGATGCGATGTGCGCGCAGTGAACGCGAGTAGAGATCCGCTTGGTTACCCACTACCACCTGTCGAGTGTCTCCGTTGATCTGGATCACGTAAAGCGGCGCGCCCGTTGCCACACCCAAGCCCTTGCGCTGTCCGACGGTGAAGTTATGAATGCCACGGTGCTCGCCGACCACCTGTCCGTCGCTGGTGACCAGTTCTCCCGCTGTGTCGGGTAAAGCATCGCCCTGTTCAGCCAGGTAGGCATCTAGAAAACGTTTGTAATCGCCACCGGGCACAAAGCAGATTTCCTGAGAATCCGGCTTCTCTGCAAGAGCTAGCCCACAGTGCTTGGCTAGTTCGCGCACCTCCGGCTTCAGCATTTCGCCGAGTGGAAAGAGAGTTCGGCTGAGCTGCTCTTGAGTCAGGCCAAACAGGAAGTAAGTCTGGTCCTTTGAGCGATCGACGGGGCGCTTCAACAGCCAACGGAGAGCGGCCTCATCAAACTCCACCCGCGCATAGTGCCCAGTAGCCAGGGCGTCCGCGCCAATCTGTTGGGCGACAACCAGCAACTGATCAAACTTCAAGTGATTGTTGCACAAACTGCAAGGGATCGGGGTTCGCCCCGACAGATAGTCCTCGACAAAAGGACGAATCACATCGCGCTCGAAACGCTCCTCGTGGTTTACCACGTAATAGGGGATACCAATCGTCTCGGCGACGCGACGGGCGTCGTAAACGTCGTCCAGCGAGCAACAACGTCCCTGCACTGCCTCAGGCATGCCCTCGCGGTCCGCCAAACGCCGCTGATTCCAGAGTTGCATGGTCAAGCCCACAACTCGGTGTCCCCGTGCGCGCAGCATGGCCGCAACGGTGGAGGAATCAACTCCCCCCGACATAGCAACGGCGATGGTCTTGGAGTCGGACATTTAATTTAGGGCTCAGTACTTAGCATCTGGTTAGTCCTGGGCATTTGTTGAGACGGAATCAGCACGAGTTGTTCCGTGCATTCCGCAGGAAACTGTTAATCGACAAACGCGAAGTGCTAATTGCGAGCTGCCGCTTTATTGTAAACCGGGGATAACTCCCGCAAGCGGGCTACGGTTGCTGGAACCAGGCTGAGAGCGAATTCGACTTCCTCCGCCGTGTTCTGCTTTCCCAGGCTGAAGCGGAGGCTGGCTCGAGCCCGTTCCGGTGGCAATCCCATCGCCGTCAACACGTGCGAAGGCTCAATTGCGCCAGAAGAACACGCCGCTCCGGTCGAGACCGCCAGCCCCTTAAGATCGAGCGCGATCACCAGCGCTTCGCCATCAATGTAATCAAAATAGATATTTGAGGTATTGGGGACGCGCCGCACTCCCTCGCCATTCACCGCTGAGGCTTCCACTTCACCGAGAATCGCCTGCTCCAAGCGATCGCGTAGGGCGGACATTTCCGCCGGATCACACTGTTGGAGACCCTTCCGGGCGATCTCTGCCGCTCTGCCCAGGGCAACAATGCCGGGAACATTTTCCGTTCCCGCCCGTCGCGAGCGCTCATGACTTCCGCCGTAGAGCATCGGCCGCAGGTTTGTCCCCTTGCGCACGTAGAGCGCTCCCACCCCTTGCGGCGCATGCATCTTGTGGCCAGAAATCGAAAGCAGATCGCAAGCGATGCGGCTTACATCGATTTTGACCTTGCCGGCAGCCTGAACCGCATCGGTATGAAAGTGCACGTCGGCTTCGGCGGCGATCCTGCCAAATTCCTCAATCGGCTGTAGCACGCCGGTCTCGTTGTTCGCCATCATGATGGTGATCAGGCTTGTATTCGGACGCAACGCCCGGCGCACATCATCTGGATCGATCAACCCGCGCCCATCAACTGGAACGCGGGTGACTTCGCATCCCAGGATTTCCAAGTGCTTGCAGGCGTTCAGGACGGCATGATGCTCGACGGTTGAAGTGATGACATGGTCCCCATCCTGAACGACTCCGAAGATGGCCAGGTTATCCCCTTCTGTGCCGCCGCTAGTAAAGACGATTTCCGAAGGGCGGCATCCGAGCAGGCTGGCCACCAATTCGCGCGCCCGCTCGACCGCGGCCCGCGTTTCCTGCCCGTGATGGTGGATGGAAGACGCGTTGCCAAAGTGCTCCCCGAAGTATGGCCGCATAGCTTCAAAGACCTCAGGAAGCACGGGCGTACTAGCGTTATTGTCGAGATATACGCGGGGCATTGGGCCTCAAGGTTATTTTACGCTTTCGGGAAATGGCTCGCCCAAAGGCGGATCGCCGGCCAGGCGGATATGCCTCAAAAGCCTTGCTGGACAAGGTGTCTGGCAGGCCGTTTAGTGCCGGGGAAGCCAAAACTGGCGCTTTTCAGGTGAAAATCATTTCTTCTTTGGCTAACCCATATAGGCTAACCGTCGCATTTACAAGCTGTTGGCATTGGCGACGGAATTGCAATCAGAAGGCTGGTAACTAAATTCTGTAAGGGGCCCCGAGCACATGCGTCTCTCTCGTCTTTTCACCGTACTTCTGGTTTTCCTGGCAAGTCTGCTGTTAAGCAGCGCGGCACTGGCCGATTCCGTCAATTTGGCACTGATCGGGCCGGGTGGCAACAATGGCGGCGGAGTCTATACATACCCCTACAACTTCTCGATCAACGGCGGCCCATCGACCCCCCTCATATGCGATACCTTCGACAATGAGATCATCTCTGGCGAATCTTGGACCGCGAATGTTAACGGCCTGCTTAGCGGCAACGGACTGTTCGGGAATGATCCGCTCGCGTACAAAGCCGCGGGACTGATTTTCGAGGGCATCCTGGCGCATACGGTAAATCCAACCGTTGGCAACTGGGCGATCTGGGGATTGTTCTCTTCTAACGCTGCGACCAACCCTTATTTCTTCGGCAGCGGGGCAGCCCTTCTTGACGCTCAGTACTTGCTCACCGCTGTTTTTACGTCCAACAGCGCCGTCGATGGACTCGTGCTTTATACGCCAGTCAGCGGTACCCAGAGCTGGGGCGGAACACCCCAGGAATTCATTGGGCTCGTACCAGCACCAGAGCCCGGCGAACTCAGTTTGATCTTTACCACCCTGCTTTTCGGTCTGGCGGGAATTATCTGCGGCAAGAAGCTAGGACTTAAGCCCGTGGTTCCTCTTAAAGGGTAGAAGTTGATCGCCCGCCGTGCCTCCTAGCGCTGTTCCATCGGAACATAGCGCTCGGGGTACGGCGGCCCGATGTAGTCCGCGCGCGGTCGGATCAGCCGGTTGTCATCCAGTTGCTCGATGACGTGCGCCGTCCAGCCACTCACTCGCGATATTGCAAACACTGGGGTGAACAAATCCACGTCGATACCCATCGTGTGATAAGTCGAAGCTGAGTAGAAGTCGACGTTGGCGTTCAGATTCTTGTCTGCCTTCACAAACTGTTCGATCCGCGCCGACATGTCGTACCACTTGTCCTGACCACTGGAGTGCCCCAAGTCTCGCGACATCTTGCGCAAATGGGTAGCGCGCGGATCTTCCGTGTGATAGACGCGGTGACCGAAGCCGGGAATTTTCTTCTTCTGTGCCAGCATCCCCTTCACATATTCCACGGGATCGGCGCTAGCTTTGTCGATGGCTTGGAGAATTTGAAATACGGCCTCATTGGCGCCACCATGCAATGGCCCTTTGAGAGCGCCGATGGCGGAGGTGATCGCGGAATGCATATCGGAAAGTGTTGCTGCTGTAACCCGAGCAGCGAACGTGGAAGCGTTGAGTTCGTGGTCGGCGTGAAGGATCAACGCAATATCGAGGGCGCGCTCCGCCGTGACCGAAGGAGGCGTCCCATTCAACTGCAGAAGAAAATTAGCTGCGTGGGAAAGCGACCGATCCGGCTCAACAACTTTTTTCCCCTTTCGGATGCGATCGTAAGCCGCAACAATCATGGGGATCTGCGACGTGAGGCGGACCGATTTGCGGATGTTCGCGTCGTGGTCATTGCTCTTCTCATCGGGATCGTAGAAAGACAGCGCCGACACCGCGGTGCGCAGCACGTCCATGGGCTGAATGCCCTTCGGCGCAGTATGCAAGAGACTTACGACCGCCGGATCCAACTTACGCTCTGCTGCCATTCGCTCGCGCAGCTGTTTAAGCTCTTCCCGTGTCGGCAGCTTGCCGAACCAAAGCAGGTAGCAGGTCTCCTCGAAGGTGGAATTGTCGGCCAGTTCGTGAATATCAATGCCACGGTATGCCAGAACGCCTTGGTCCCCGTCGATGTAGCAGATGCTGGAAGTGGTGGCAACCACTCCTTCCAAGCCTTTCGGGGTGTTCATGGTGGTCAGGCTAGACATGGGTACCTCGAGCTCCTAAATAATTGATGGTTGTGAAGGCACGGAGGGAACCAGGAACGCATGCCTGCGCAACTAACTTTTATACGCCAAACCGGGTTAACTTTCCAACCGCCTCAAACAATTGGTGGGGGGCGGTTTTGAAAGGTAAAACAGCCCACTCCGACCAGTCGCAATTATCGCCGTTTATCCGGCGTCTGGTGTGGACGAAGGTACATATCTGTCACGAAACCATTCCTGTCCGGAATCAATCCCGGGTTACAATCCAAGCGTGCGTTGGGTGAGTTCCGTTTTGGCGTTGTTCGCCTTGACCGTGGTTGGCTTCTGCGCTGACCAGCCAAAGGGCCTGCCGCTGCTGCCCTGCCCCGCAGGCTCTCCAGGGACCCCCGCTTGTACTCCTTCCAAGAGAGAACTGAATGACGCCAAGTCTGCCTTTGCCAAGGGAATGAAGTTACAGCGCGAAAAGCGTACAGATGAGGCTTTGGACCAATTCGAGGACGCCGCTCGGCTCGCTCCACAAGACGTGGTCTATCTGACGGCGCGAGAAATGACTCGCCAGCAAATAGTGTTCGACCATTTGCAGCGTGGAAACGCGGCATTGCTGAAAGGCCAGCAAGTGGAAGCCCTGGCCGAATTCCGCAACGCCTTGCACCTGGATCCGCAGAACGAGTTCGCACAGCAACGCTTGCGCGACGCGCTCAGCGAGTGGGCACCCAAGGCCTCGGACACTCCCCGAGTCTTGGCCGAGGCAGGCGAAATCCGAGTCAGCCCGAATCCGGTCCGCGCCGATTTTCACTACCGTGGCGACAGCCGTGGACTGCTGACGCAGGTGGCAGCCGCGTTCGGAGTGGCGGTAGTCCTTGACGATTCCGTGGCGTCCCGAACAATACGCTTCGACGTCGGCGATGTAGACTTTTACAGCGCCATGCGCGCCGCTTGTGAGGTGACGCACACATTTTGGACGTCCATGGCGGAGAAGCAAGTCCTTGTGGCTTCCGAGTCCGCCGAGAATCACCGTCAATTCGACCGCATGGCGATGCGCACTTTTCATGTGCCCGGCGCGAGTACACCGCAGGAATTGAACGACATCGTCAACCTACTGCGTACGGTGTTCGAAATCCGGTTCATTACCCCGCAACCAGCTCGTCAATCCATAGCCGTACGCGCGCCTGAGCGTACCTTAGACGCCGCCTCGCAGTTTATGGAGGCGCTGGGAGCCTCGCGTCCCCAAGTAATGCTCGATGTCCACGTTTACGAGATCAGTCATACCCTGACCCGCAATATGGGGTTGCAGATTCCTACTCAATTCAAGCTATTCAATATCCCCGCTGCGGCTCTGGGAGCGCTGGGCGGACAGAATATTCAACAACTGATCAACCAGCTCATCTCTAGCGGCGGCATCAATCAGGCCAATTCCCAGTCTCTCTCGGCTCTGCTGGCACAGTTGCAGGGCCAGCAGAATTCGATCTTCAGCCAACCTCTGGCCACCTTTGGTGGCGGCTTGACTTTCATGGGATTAAGCTTGGGGACTCTAGGGGCACAATTGTCCTTGAACGAGAGCACCGCCAAGACCCTGCAACACGCCACGCTGCGAGCGGCGCAGGGTAACGATGCCACCCTCCACATTGGCGCGCGCTATCCTATTTTGAACGCTAGCTTCGCGCCCATCTTCAATACCGCGGCTATTTCGCAGGTGATCCAGAACAACAGCTTCCAGGCTCCTGTGCCGTCGTTTAACTACGAGGACATCGGACTGAGCATCAAGGCGAAACCCGTGGTGACCGGTGACTCCGACGTGAGTATGCAATTGGAAATCCAGTTTCGCGCGCTGGGCGCCCAGTCGTTCAATGGCATCCCGATCATCTCCAACCGCGAATACAAGGGCAACATTACGTTAAAGGATGAAGAACCGGCAGTGGTAGCCGGCACGCTATCACGCTCGGAGCAACTCAGCATGAGCGGAATCCCAGGCTTGGGCTATGTTCCTGGACTGAATCACGTTATGACCAGTAACACCAAGCAAGTGGACGACGATGAATTGCTGATCGTGATCACACCCCACATAACCAGCCAGCCTACAGGTCAGACTACGGAAGTCTGGCTGGCCAAGTAGCCAGAGCTACTTCCCTTCCTTGGCGGCGAAGTCCACCAGATTCTTCAAAACATCGTATGGAATGCTAGTGACGTTTGCCACTTTCCGTCCATTGATGAACAACGTAGGTGTGCTGTTTACTTCTACCGAAGTCCCTAGAGCCACAGAGCGCTGGATCCGGCCAACAGTCTCCGGCTTTGCCGCGCACGCGGCGACGTCCGCGCCCTTCACTCCGACCGCGTCGGCGATGGCCGTCAGCTTCTCATCCGCATTGGCCGCGGTAATCTCTTTCTGAGCGTCGAACGTGGCCGTCTCGAACTTCCAAAAGGCCTCATTGGAACTGCGCGCGACGCAATCGGCGTAGTAAGCGGCCTTAGCGGCCCAGTCATGGACCGGGAGCGGAAAACCCTGAAAGACCAGGCGAGCGTTCTTTTCTTCCGATATCAGCTTGTCAATAGTGGGCTGCCCCTGTTTGCAGAACGGACACTGCAAATCACTGAACTCCACCAACAGTACTGGCGCGTCCGCCGGGCCCAAACTGGGTCCGGTCACGCCTTTTTTCAGATCTTCATTCGTAGCCACGAAAGGATGGGTGCCGAAAGGGATGATGTCTCCAATTACCGCGTGTTTTCCATCCGCGGTGACGTAAAGCTTATTGGTCTGCTTCCCTTGCGGGCTGGTGATTGCCACCAGCACCTCGGCCAGTCCCTCTGCGGAAGCCGGTTTGATGTCAACCACACTCCAGGTCACCGAGGAATCGTAACCGAACATCTGCTGCATAAAGGCATTGACGGTCTCTTCCGAAGGAAGCTTCGCGCTGGCGGTCTTAGCTGCTGGCGGTGGCGCAGACTTCTGTTGTGCGGAAGCGATGCAAGGGAGCAGAAGAATGGCAAGCAAACCTATCCGAAAACGATGCATGAGTTCCTTTCTTGTAACGCATGAGTCTACACGTCTAGCTTCGCGGCAATGGGGAAACGGCGTCCGTAGCCGAAAGCCTTTGCGGAAATCTTGATTCCAGGAGCAGCTTGCTGGCGCTTGTACTCAGCGGAGTTCACCATATGAATTACCCGCCGCACCACCACGATGTCAAACCCTCGATCGGCGGCAATCTGCTCGGCGGTGCGCGATTCTTCTACGTAATCTTCCAGGATTGCGTCCAGAACCTCGTAGGGGGGGAGAACGTCACTGTCTTTCTGGTCGGGGCGCAGCTCGGCAGAGGGCGGCTTTTCCAAGCTGGCTTGCGGGATTGCAGCTCGCCTCGAATTGACATAGTGGCTGAGACGGTAGACCAGAGTTTTGGGCACGTCGGAGATCACCGCTAAACCTCCCACCATGTCGCCGTATAGCGTGCAGTAACCCACTCCCAATTCGCTCTTATTTCCGGTACTCAGCACGATTGCGCCAAATTTATTGGAGAGCGCCATCAGCAGCGTACCGCGGGTGCGGGACTGAATATTTTCCTCAGTGACGTCCTCCTGACGGCCAGCGAAGACTTTCTCCAGGGTCTTGCGGTAGCTCTCGAAAATTTCAGCGATGCCTAGCACTTCGAAACGAATTCCCAGATTCCGGGCAAGGGCTTGTGCATCGTTAATCGATCCCGGCGACGAATACGGACCGGGCATCCCCACGCCGATCACATTTTCAGACCCGACCGCGTCAACCGCAATCGTGGCTGTCAGGGCGGAGTCGATGCCTCCACTCAAACCTACGATCACTTGTTTAAAGCCGCACTTGCGGACGTAATCCCGTGTTCCCAAGACCAGTGCCGCGTAGGCGCTGGCTTCTTCGCTTGCGATCTGCTCGTGGACTTCTCCTGTGAGTTGATTGGAGTCAAAATAAATCAGGTCCTCTTCGAAGGACTTGCCCTGCGCGATCACCTTCCCTTTGGGATCTAGAACCAGGCTGGACCCGTCAAACACTAAACTGTCATTGCCCCCGACCTGATTGACCATAACCACGGGGACGTCGTAATTGCGGGCGATCGTGGCCAGCATTTCAAGGCGAAGCTCACGCTTTCCCAGCCAGAATGGCGACGCCGAAATGTTCAGCATGAAATTGCCGCCGGCCTGAATCAGCGCTTCGACGGGGTCGAAGGTGTAAAGTCGTCTGTTCCAGAAGTGTTTGTCGTTCCAGGCGTCCTCGCAGATGGTGAGCGCCATCTGCTTGCCGCAGAAGGGGAACAGTTTCTGGCTTTTTGCCGGCGCGAAATTGCGCATTTCGTCGAAGACGTCGTAGGTAGGCAACAGCATCTTGGACTGCAGAAACGCCACCTTGCCGTCCCGAAGCAGAGCAGCGGAGTTCATCACCGACTTGCCGGTCTCGGCCTCGGCCGGAGTCACGAGCCCGCAGATGACGGCGATGCCACGGGTTTCTACGGCGATTTTCTCGACTGTCTCCCGATTGTGAGCGACAAAGGATGCGCGTTCCACCAGATCACGGGGCGGGTAACCGCAGACGGAGAGTTCAGGGAATAGCACGAGACCGGCACCCCCACTCTGCGCCCGGTGAGCGAAATCAACGATCTTAGCGGCGTTACCGCTGAAATCCCCCACCGTGGGATTGATCTGACCCAGTGCGATCTTCACCTCTTCAGTGTAAAGCGGCGGTGCGTGGGAGCCAAGTCGAGCGCGGAGTACATATCAGAACAGTTTGCAGAACAAGCTAGTTCGGTGGTCCACCTGGGTCGAGCGGAGGCGGAGGAGGCGCGGGTGTCGGCCTCTTGCTGACAGTGGTCGTAGACGAGGTGTCCGTCGGTACCTCACCGGGACGGCGCAAAGTCGGGGCGCCCGCTGGGTGGGCTTCGGGCTGATCAGGTCCTTTAGCAACCGTGGGCTGCGGCGCCAGAATTACTTCTTTATCGGTGCGGACAAGCTTTTCGCCATTTACTTTTATGGTCTCAACCCGAATCACCTCGTCACCCACTAGGCGCACGAAGTGTACGTCTTGCGGCGGCTCGCCATAAATCCAATCTTCGTACTCAGTTTCGCCATCTTTCTCGCGAATCTTTTTCGCCGGCCGACCCTTGGCGTAAATCACCATCTCCCGATTCATGCCTACCAGGACGTTATGGTTCTTGATCGCTTCCTTCACATTCGGCGGGACGGTCTCTAGATAAGCCTCCGCCGCAGATTTAGCATTGAAGTCGAACACAGGTCGCAGCAGGTCCTTGAGCTGCTGTGGGTTTAAATCTGGAACATAGCGGTCGAACACCAGGTCCACGAAAGACCCGCGCGGATTGGCGTTGGGGTCGCTGGGCGCGATCGGTCTCGTACCCCCCATCCCTCCCACTTCAATGTGCTGATACCACTTCTGTTTCTTGATGGGGCCGCCATTGATCTCAAAGTGGATCCGATCATCTTTGATCAGAATCGAGGTGATACGCGCCTGGTCTCCTGGCTTAGCGGAGGGTCCCCACATGGCCATTAATCGCTCGAGTTCGGGTCCATCGGGCAAAATCTTCCCATTCTTCAAGGTGAGACCGGTTTTGCCCATGGGGAACGGTGAGCGCACGTACACTAACTCGGCATTAAAGGTGCGAATCAGATCCATCCGGGTTTGCTTGGAGAGGCGCGGCGCCGCGGAAGATTTTGGGTCGTCGGCAGTTAAAGCGGCCAGGGACACTAGAAGAAAAGAGACGAGAAGCGGAAGGCAACGTGACTTCATCGGACACCCCGGGCCGATAACGCTTTCATTATAGCGCCGTCTGAGTGGTAGAGAGTGCGAATATGGCATCGACCACTGGTCCCTCGCATCCACTTCCTGCCCATCGAGCTAAGGGGAATAGCTCGGCCAAAAGTCTCCGGTTAATTGTTCTCGTCTTAGCCGCTATAGCGTTTGGCCCGAATCTTCGCGCTCAAAACCGTCTGGCCCAGAATACGAAGGATGAGGGCAACTCAGAAACCAAGCCGGATGACTGGCCCACGGTTAGCGCCAACTCCGCCGGAATTTCCGGCGACCGTCTGCAGGCAATGGAAGGCTTGGCCCGTTCCGGAGAACTCAAGAAAATCGGCAGCGTTCTGATTGCCAGGCATGGGAAGCTGGCTTACGAGGCATATTTTGACGGCGACGCCGGGACTATGCGAAACACTCGCTCAGCCACCAAGACCATCACCAGTATGCTCGTTGGCATTGCCATCGACAAAGGCAGTTTACCTGGCGTCGACGCTCCGATCTTGCCGTTCTTTCCCGACAAACAGCCTCTGCAGAATCCCGATCCGCGCAAGGCGAAAATTACGGTTGAGGACTTCCTCACCATGAGTTCCCTGCTGGAATGCGATGACAACAACGATTTTTCGCGTGGGAATGAAGAACGCATGTACTTGATCGAAGATTGGATCAAGTTCACCCTCGATCTTCCGATTCGAGGATTCCCGTCGTTTTCCAACAAGCCGCAAAATTCCCCATACGGCCGCAGCTTCAGTTATTGCACCGCCGGCGTCAGCACCTTAGGAGGAGTCCTTGAGCGAGCAACCAAAATGCCAGTGCCCGACTTCGCCATGAAGAACTTGTTTGCTCCGCTCGGAATCCAAAAAGTGGGATGGACCCTATCTCCCATGGGCATGGCTCAGACCGGAGGAGGACTAAGTCTTCGCAGTAAAGACCTGCTAAAGCTGGGTCAGTTGTATTTGAACGGAGGCGTTTGGAACGGCACCCGGGTCGTCTCCGAACGGTGGGTGAAAACCTCCACGCAGCCGCATGCCCGTGTCGACGAAAACACGGAATACGGATATCTCTGGTGGCTGAAGCGATTCAAGTCAGGGGAGAAGAATTTCCCTGCTTATTGCATGTTGGGCAATGGCGGGAACAAGGTCGCCGTGTTTCCAGATCTTGACATGGTAGTTGTCATTACCAGCACCAACTACAGCACCCGTGGCATGCACGAACAGACCGATCGAATGTTAACGGATTTCATCTTGCCGTCGGTCGCGCCGTAGATTTGCTCCGTGTGGCGGTGATCAAAGCGCAGCGACCGCCGGCGCTAGGGACTCAGGACTGCGTTCGGAATGACAACCTCACTCGGTTGAAATCCTCAGGCCGTCGCGGGCCACTTGCAGCGGAAGGACGCGTCCGCCGTTGTCCCCGATGGCGGTCGCCACACGGCTAGCGGCCCCTTTTTCCACCAGGAATATCACACAGCCACCACCACCAGCTCCGCACGCCTTTGCGCCGCGTCCGCCGTGCTTGGCAGCTACCGCGATTAATTTGTCGATCAGCGGAGTAGTGATGCCCGGTGCATTGGTGCGGCGGAGCTTCCATTCTTCGCGCAGCAACCGTCCGACTTCATCCCAATCGGCATGAAGCAGGGCCTGGTGCATGACGCGGGCCACTTCCACAATGCGTTCGAAGTTACGAAATACGCGTTTATCTCCATCAATGTGAGCCTTGAAGACCTCCCAGTTATTGATGCCGGACTTACGCGGAGCCCCGGTATAGGCCAGCACGAAACGCGACTCAATCTCTTCCGGCATGACTGGAATGGCCTCGCGGTGGATGCCATCGGCATCGAGATGAATGGAGCTGGCGCCACCATAAAGTGCCGGATAGTAATCCTGGCATCCTGTGGGTACCTGGATGATCTGGGATTCGACGTTCTGGGCGATCACACGCATCTGTTCGAGGGTCAGATTGCGGTCGGTGAAACGGGCCAAAGCCGCGGTCGTAGCAATCATCAGCGCCGATGATCCCGATATGCCCGCTCCGGCCGGCGATTCGGAGTCGGTCTCGATGAGCAGGCCTTCTTTGGGCGCGAAAAATTGCAGCAGGCGCGCGGCCAACGGCAGGCGAAACCGGCGCGCCGCGCGCAATTCCTCGAAGTTCGGGAATTCCTCTTCGCGTCTGGTGTCGAGCGAGCGCAAATGGAGGCGCTTCCCTTTTAACGGAGTGATGCGGCAGGTAGTTAGAATGTTCACCGCAAAATTCAGGGTGAGTGCGCCGGGATGGAACAGATAGAGCGGCCACAGGTCGACGGTTCCGCCAGCCAGGTCGGCACGACAGGGGGCCTGCGCCATAATGGCCGGTCCGCTCTGGCTGTAGGCCGCCTGCCGCATGGTCGGCCATTCTACACGGTAACCACTCAAGGCAAGAGGGACCGTCGTCGATCAGAAGCAATCGTTGACAATGAACGCCCTTTGGCGCACACTCGGCCCATGCACGGCTTTGCCGCTTCCAGCCGAGCGGCAGCGACTCTTAAGACATTGCAGTTACTGGAGTCGTCCAAGAATGGCTCATTCTCCACTTCAAGGTCCCGAGTTCC
The DNA here is from genome assembly GCA_035512155.1 of Terriglobales bacterium. Lineage (GTDB taxonomy): Bacteria > Acidobacteriota > Terriglobia > Terriglobales > Acidobacteriaceae > JABCYV01. The sequence continues at coordinate 184,397 of DATKEN010000014.1, forward strand.
CCGCAGTGGCCGAACCACCCGTAATACCCCAACTCGATAGTCCGACTTCAGCCCAGGTCGCCGCAGCACGCGACGACGCCGATGCGATCTTCTTGGCTTTAGGGGACTTCATCACCGGCACGCAAGACGTTGATGTGATTCTTGGTGCGATCGCCGAAGCTGCTCAGCGTCTTACTCAATCGGGCGGGGTGGCCATTGCTATGCGACGCAACGAGGTTGTTGTCTGCCTGGGCAGAAGCGGTGAAATGGCTCCGCCGCTCGGTACCCGACTCGGTGTTGACTCCGGTATCTCCGGCGAGTGCCTGCGCACCGGAAACACGTTGCGGTGCGACGACGCCAGCAAAGACTATCGTGCGGATCAGGAAGTTTGCCGGAAGCTCGGACTGCGATCCATCGCCGCCGTGCCTATGCGTCAAGGAGCCCAAACCGTCGGGATCCTGGAAGCATTCTCCAGCCAGCGCTGCGCATTTGCGGAAGAACACATGGATTTCCTGACGCGTCTGGCGAGGCTCGCGGAGGTAGCGGCGTTTGAATCAGGGGAGGAACTTCAGTCCGAGCCCACTTCCCACGGGCGAGCGGACTTGGATTCGACGCCGCCCTTGAGCCACGTCCGCAGCAAGGTCCCGATGCCTCCGCACAGGACCCTGCAGAGTGAGCACAGGCAATATTACCGGGTCGCGGCCGTCGTTGTGGCGATGTTATCTCTGTTTTCGGTGGTTGGGTGGAGAATGCGACGTAATTCAGGGGGTGGAATCCCCCGCAGCGGACCTCTACCTACGACCGCATTGCCCGCGCCCGCGATGCCTCAGGCCGAAACTGCAGAGGTTTTGTCAATGGTGGCGCCCGCCACGAAGCCCAACCCGGCGCATTCCCGAACCGACGTCGGCACTGCGAGGCCGCTGGACACAATCCAGCGAGCCAGCAAAACGGAAGCGGCGCCGGTTGCAACTTCCCACAACGAGGCGCCGGATTCGGCAGAGCATTCCTACCCTCCCGTTGCACGCCCCGCTACCGACGCCACCGAACTAGTAAGCCTGCTCTCGGTGCCGGCCACATTACCCCAGTTCGCAGCCCCGGTTTCGCAGGGATTCTCGGGTGGCGCTCTAGCTCACAAGGTGCAACCGATCTATCCGCGTCAGGCGATCACCCTTCGTCTCGAAGGATCTGTACATCTCCAAGCGACGGTTACAGAGAACGGAGTGGTTCGCGACCTTAAAGTGACGAGCGGGCATCCAATGCTGGCTCGGGCCGCAATGCAAGCCGTGAATCAGTGGCGTTACCGTCCGTTTATGCTGAACGGTAAACCGATACAGCAACAGGTCAACATTTCGATCGACTTCAAGGCGCCACGGTGAGGGAAATGGTGGCCCAGACTTTCATAGGAGTAGGAACGATCTGACTCGTGTCTTTCAGGAAAGATTGAGCGCCCGCCGCAGCGTCCCGCGCTCTTTCTGGATTTTTTCCTGCAGCAGGGTGATGGCGTAGATCAACTGTTCGGGCCGCGGAGGGCAGCCAGGGACGTACACATCCACCGGAATAACTTGGTTCACGCTCTGCACCAGAGCGTAATTATTAAAAACTCCACCGGAAGTTGCGCAGGCTCCCATCGAGATCACCCACTTGGGTTCCGGCATTTGCTCCCAAAGCTGACGGATTACCGGGGCCATCTTGTTTGAAACCCGGCCGGCGATAATGATCAGGTCCGATTGCCGGGGCGACGGCCGGAAGACTTCCGCGCCAAAACGCGCAATGTCGAAGCGGGAGGCGCCCATGGACATCATCTCAATAGCGCAGCAGGCTAGGCCAAAGCTCATCGGCCAAATCGAGTTCTTGCGCATCCAATTGATGGCAGAATCCATCGTAGTAAGCACCACTCCTTCGGGCGTGGGATTCCCGAAGGTAAGTTCCTTGACTACTTTCTTTCCGTTTTCGGTGGTGACGTAGGTCCCGAAGCTCTGCTCGCGAGGCATAACATTTCTATTCTAAACTAGAAAGTAACGGGGACGAGGCAGTTGTCGCTCCCGCAACCATTATTTTTGGGTCTCCTCTTCTGCGTCTTCGGTGGTTGAGTTGTCCTACACAGTCAGAACGATCTTGCCGAACATCTGACTCTTCTCCATCTGTTCGTGCGCCGCGCGTACCTCCTTCAACGGAGACACGCGATCCACAACCGGCTTGAGGCGTCCAGCGAAAACGTGCCCCAATACTTCGTAGAGCTCGCCCATGGTTCCCATGTAGGAGCCAAGGATAGAAAGCTGGCGCGAATAGACGAAGCGCAAGTCTAGCGCAGCCTGTGGCCCGGTGGTCGCGCCACAAGTGACCAGCGTACCCGCCGGTTTCAGCGACTTTACACTTTCGTCCCAGGTAGCTGGACCCACGTGCTCGACCACAATGTCCACGCCTTCTTTGCTCGTAATTTTCCTTACTTCCTCGGAAATCTTCTGTTGGTAGTGATTGATGCCGAAGTCCGCGCCGAGCGCGCGCGCCTTTTCCAGCTTCTTCTCATCTCCCGCTGTGGTAATCACGCGCGCCTGGAAAAGTTCGGCGATCTGAATCGCAGCAATCCCGACTCCGGAGCTGGCGCCCAGAACCAGTACTGTCTGTCCCGGACGAATTCCGGCGCGTCCGACCAACATGTGCCAAGCGGTCAAGAAGACAAGCGGCACACTCGCAGCCTCGTTGAACCCCAGATTGTCGGGAATCGGAATGACGTTGACCGCGGGCACGGCCATCAATTCGCAATTCCCGCCGTCCACACGATTGCCGAGTACGGTGAACTCAGGGCACTGGTTCTGCAGTCCGGCTACGCATTTCGAACAGTGATTGCAAAAGTGCATAGGCGCCAGCAGCACGCGCTGCCCCGGTTTGAAGCCGCTGACGTATTCACCAACCTCAACGATCTCCCCGGCAACGTCGCTTCCCAGGATGTGCGGCAGGTTCACACCGGGCAGTCCCTTGCGCACCCAGATATCAAGATGGTTCAGGGCGCAGGCTCTGATGCGGACCAGCACTTGGTCTTTCCGCGGCTTTGGGTCGGGGACATTTTTGTAGCGAAGAACCTCTGGCCCGCCGAATTCGTGAATGCGGACGGCTTTCATGAATCCTCCAACAGGAGAAACTACCACACGCCTGGCACAGATTCCCGTTACGCCTGGCACAGATTCCCGTTTCGACACACCTGCGCTGTTCGCCCATCACAGACAATTCCGCGATTCTCAAACTAACTTCTCACTCGACGAGCTGTTGTCTGGAGGGCGTTGCCAGTGGGTACTGGACACGGTTCGTCAAACCGGTGAGTGGCCCAATCAGCCACTGCGGCTCGACTCCGCCGCCCTCCGCGTTCCACTCACCATAGTGCTATTGACACTCGGACACATCAGAGGGACGATACGAGGGACGGACCGTGTCCATATCGACTGGCTTAAAACAAAGCCCCGGAGTGATTACCCGGGGCTTTTGCTTTTGTTCCATTGACTCGCCCTGTTAACCGATTGATAATCAAAGTGGATGGACATCTACGAGGAGATCGTCAAGCTGCGCCACGACGGACGGCGCGGTGCGGTCGCGACCATCGTCAACGTTCGCGGCTCGATCCCTTCGTTCAAAACAGCGAAGATGCTGGTCCGCGACGACGGTTCCATCGTCGGCACTATCGGCGGAGGATGCGTCGAAGCCGAGGTCTGGCAAGCCGCCCGCGAGGTGATGGAGTCGGAAAAGCCGCGTACTCTGACCTTCAATCTTAACCAGGATCCGAAGTACGATACCGGCCTGGTCTGCGGCGGCACGTTGGAAATTTTCGTCGAGCCGGTTCTCCCTCCAGCGCCTCTTTACATTTTCGGCGCAGGTCACGTCGCCTTCAATCTTTATAAAGTTGCCCAGATTGCCGGCTTCGAGGTCACGGTGGTTGATGACCGCGAAAGCTATTCCAACCGCGAACGTTTTCCCGAAGCCAAAGACGTGATCGCTGCAGACTTTGCGCAGGCCATGGCCAGGCTCTCGCCAGGCGAGTCTTCCTACATCGTGATCACCACTCGTGGACATCGTGACGATATGCGCGTGCTGCGTTGGGCGGTGCAAACGCAAGCGCGTTACATCGGAATGATCGGGTCGAAGCGCAAAACCATAGAGATTTTCCGTCAACTCACCGAAGAAGGTCTTTCGCCGCAACTGTTCGAACGCGTGCATGCCCCGGTTGGCCTGGACATCGGAGCGGGCACTCCGGAAGAAATTGCCGTGGCCATCACCGCCGAATTGATTGCCGCGCGTCGTCAGGTCGAGCGCGCCATGCCTCACATGAGCTGGTTTCATCGCGGAAAACCCAAGTCCGAAACCTCAGAACTTATCGGTGAGGCTTCGGTAGACGTCGAAGAGGAGTCTTAGCCGCCTCCGCCGAGCAATCCTCAATCGCAACCTACAGAATTTCTGCTATCTTCGCCACATGGCCCGGTCGCCGAGTTGGTGCGGAGTAATTCTCGCTGCGGGTGAGTCCACGCGCATGGGTCGAGATAAAGCGCTCCTGCCCTGGCCTCCGGCTTCAACAGGCCTTTCGTCTCCAGAGCAGACGTTTCTGTCCGCCGCGATTCGAGCTCTCAGCCCCTTTGCTGACATGGTGATCGTAGTGGCCGGAAAGAATGAATCGCTCCTCGCGCCGTTCGTATATGTCACCGCTGCGGTGCTGGTAACGAATCCTGACCCGGATCGGGGACAATTCAGCTCTTTGCAGGTCGGCTTACGAGAGGTCCTGAATCGTGGCCGCGACGCGGCCATCATCACCCTTGTGGATCGCCCGCCGGTGAGTGCGGGGATCATAGAGAATCTGCGTGAAGCGTTTGAGAACGCTCCGATCGAAAAATGGTCGGTCATACCTGCATACGGCGGCAAACACGGACACCCAATCTTTATTGGTCGCGAGATGATCGAGGTATTCTTGAGAGCTCCAGCGACAGCGACTGCACGCGACTTGGAGCACGAAAATCGAGAACATATCGAATACGTGCCAGTGAACGATCCACTCGTCGTCATCAACGTGAACACGCCGGAGGATTACCAAGCGCTCCTCTCACTACCTACTCCGTTGGACCATCAGGGGTCATCGAAAGCATGAATGCAACCAATGTAAGCTCCAACTTTTCTGCTCAAGCAGCAAACTTCATCGATTCGGTTCTGCAGCTTCAGCCTCGGCTTGCCGTTTTTGACTGCGACGGCACACTGTGGGCGGGCGATGCCGGCGAAGGATTCTTCACGTGGGAAATGGAACAAGGGTTGGTTTCCGACGAGATCGTACGCTGGGCGCGGGCCCGATACGCCGACTACCTGGCTGGCAAAGTCAGCGAAGACGACATGTGTGGCGAAATGGTCACCATGCACCGCGGCCTGCGCGAGTCTGAAGTGCTGCTCGCTACACATCGATATTTCGACGGGCATATAGCTTCCCAGATTTTCCCCGAGATGCGCGCCCTGGTACATCGTCTGCAAGAATCCGGATGCCATATCTGGGCAGTATCGTCCACTAATGAGTGGGTCATCCGGGCGAGCATGAAACATTTTGGAATTCCGGAGCAGAAGATTCTCGCAGCTGCAGTGCGGGTCGTCGACGGCAAGATCAGCGATGAACTCATCCGCGTTCCCAGCGGCGAAGGCAAGCCGCGAGCGATTCTGGACGTCATCGGACGGACTCCGGATACTGCCTTCGGCAACTCAATTTGGGACGCGTCTATGCTCGGAATCTCTCGCCATCCGTTCGCGGTCAACCCCACGGCGCAGTTGGAGAAGATTGCCGAGCAAAATAAGTGGCCGACTTATCGCCCTGACTCTCTCGGAAAAGCCTGAATTTTATCCGTGTCTCTGGAACTCCGTGGCTTAGCTCTTGATTTGCATCAGTAACGCCCTAAGGGCGTCAATGGCCAAATGGCTTGCATGTGAGGATGCCTCAGGCAGGCCGCCGATGGCCTCCACTAGCTCTTCCCTACGCAGTTTGCGAGCCTCGTCGACAGTTCTTCCCTGAACCAGTTCCGTCAGGAGCGAGCCGCAAGCCATGGCCGGAACACATCCCTTTGCGCGAAAACGAATTTCCTCAAGCCGTCCATCCGCCACGCGCACGCTTAGTTTTAGGATGTCGCCGCAGGCTGGATTTTCAATCTGCACCAAAGCGTCAGGATTGGCCACTTCGCCGGCATTGCGCGGGTTCTGGAAATGATCGAGAAGCTGGGAAGAGTACATCGCAGAAAATTGTAATCTATGCGATCTCTCCGGTTGCCCACGCAAGGCCCTACTTTGGGCGGAATTTCTGTAATATCAGCAGTAGATGGCTCCCGACCACACGCCACAGCGCATCATGTGCCTTCAGCCCAGCGCAACCGTGATTCTCAGTTCTGTGGGGCGCTTGGACCGGGTGGTAGCTTGTACCAAATACTGCGCAGACGTCTGCCCGGAAGTCAGAGTCGGCGAACGAACGATCGTAGCCGATTCCTGGACTGCGCGCAGCGAACAAATCATGCCAACCCGTCCCGACCTGGTGATTGCGGCGGTCCCTTATCAGGAGAAGGCGGTGGTGGAGATCCTGAAGTCGGGGGCGCGCTTTCTCGGACTTGCGCCCAAAAAACTGGCTGACATCTACACTGACATTGCGACTATCGCTGGGATCGTGGACGCCGCAGAGCGGGGCCAACAAGTGATCGCAGACATGCAGCGGCAGATTGCCGCGGTACGCGCCCAGACCCTTGCCAAGCCGCGGCCACGCGTGTTCTGTGAAGAGTGGGGCAAACCGCTGATCGCGTCGCAGAAATGGGTAGCGGAACTGGTGGACGCGGCGGGCGGCGAGTTCCTCGGGGAACCGGGGACACATCAGTCGGCAGAATCGACACTGATTAAAGATCCAGATGTGGTTGTAGCCGCCTGGTGCGGCGCGGGCGACCGGGTTCCGTTGCAAAAAATCATTCGCGATCGCGGCTGGGAAGACATGAGGGCGGCGCGGGCAGGCCGAGTTTACTGCATTCGCGACGAGCTCCTAAATACTCCCGCTCCAACGTTGCTTCAAGGGTTGCGGGCATTAGCAGCCGTGATTCATCCCGAGTGTTTTCCACAACCGCCCGGTCTAAGATGTATAAGCAATGGCTTAGATCGATTGTATGAGCATCAGCAGCAGTAGATTAAAGTTCGACTAATGCCTCTAGGCTCCAAACTTGGCGAGATTGTGGACGATCTAGATCGGTTGAGCCGCGCCTCGGGTTCGGTGGAAGATTTGATGTGGGAGATCGTCAAGCTTTTGCACGACCGCCTGCTGAAGTACAACTGGGTCGGCTTTTACATGATTGAGAAGTCGGTTCCCGGGCGCGCGCGCATGCTGGCACTGGGCCCGTTCCAGGGAGCGATGACTCCGCATACTCGCATTCCGCTCAACCAAGGCATCTGTGGAGCCGCGGCTTCCACGGGCAAGACCGTCATCGTGGACGACGTCAGCAAAGATCAGCGTTACCTGGCCTGCTCCACGGAAACCAAATCTGAAATCGTGGTGCCTGTATTCGTCAACGGTAAAGTGGTGGGCGAACTGGACATCGACAGCCATTTCCAGGCGGCCTTTGGCGATGAAGATCGCGAACTGGTTGAGTATTGTGCCGCTCTGGTCGGCAAGCAACTGGAAAAATCTGAGACCTTATAGTCGAGGTCCACGCTCCGGCCCTGTGCCGATTGCGTCCCTCCCAACCGTGAGCCGCGCTCGCCCGAGGAATGCCGCCCTGTCATGAAACACGTCGTCGCAGCCTTGATTTTCCGGGACGGGACGGTCCTCATCTGCCAGCGCACTCGTCACCAGACCATGCCGCTGAAGTGGGAGTTTCCTGGCGGCAAGATCGAAGCTGGTGAGCAGCCTCGGGACGCTTTGCGCCGCGAACTCGAGGAGGAATTGGGCATCGACGCTCGCATCGAGGAAGAAGTGATGCGGATTCGGCACGACTACCCAAACGGCACGGCGGTCGAACTGCGTTTCTTCGCGGTCCGCGAGTACCAGGGTCAGCTGGAAAACCGAATCTTTCGAGAAATTCGTTGGGTCGAGCGCTCGGAATTGCCTGCCTACGATTTCCTGGAAGCGGATCGGAAGTTGGTTCAAGACCTGGCACAGGGAAGAATTTCGCCGGTCGAGCTATCCCGCCCGCAGGGTCCAGAACCAGGCAACACTTAGAACTGTCATTACCACGGTGGTAATCCAGGCAATCACGTTGTAGGTACGCGAGTTTACGTACTCGCCCATGAGTTCCTTCTTGTTGACCAGCAGTAACATAAAGATTAGAACCGGCGGCACTGCGATCCCGTTTACCACCTGCGACAAAATAGAAATCTTCACCAGCGGCAAGTTCGGAATCAGGATGACGCCCGCCCCAGCCACGATCAGGATGGTGTAGAGCCAATAGAATACGGGCGCTTCGCTGAACCTCTTCCCTACTCCTGATTCAAATCCCAAGCCTTCGCACACCGTGTACGCGGTCGAAAGCGGGAGAATCGATGCCGCAAACAGCGAAGCATTGAACAAGCCCACCGCAAACAGGATGTAGGCATAATCTCCCGCGAGGGGCCGCAGAGCCTGGGCCGCATCTTTGGCATCGGCGATGTTGTGGTAGCCGTGCACATAGAGCGTCGCGGCGCAGGCCACAATAATGAACCAGGCCACCACGTCGGTGAAGATACATCCGGAGATCACGTCAATCTGCGAAGCCTTGTACTGACGGCGAGTGACTCCCTTCTCCACAATCGAGGACTGCAAATAGAACTGCATCCAGGGCGCGATGGTGGTGCCGACCACCCCGATTACCATGTAAAGGTAGTCCTGGTGAAGGAACATATCTTTTTGCGGTGGTTTGATGGTGGCCACCAGAGCGTCAATCCAGGCGGGTTTGGCAATTACGCCGGCAAAAATGTAGGTGATATAGAAAAACGACGCCGCTAGAAAAACCTTCTCCACGGTCTTGTACTGACCTTTGACCACGATCAGCCAGACAATTAACGCGCAGATAGGAACGGTATAGTATTTGCGGAGGCCGAAAAGTTCCAGGCTACCGGCAATGCCGGCAAATTCGCCGACCACATTGCCGAAGTTGATGATCAAGATTCCGATCATCATGAAAAACGTAATGCGAAACCCGAATTCCTCCCGGATGAGATCGCTTAGCCCCTTGCCGGTCACGGCGCCCATGCGGGCGGCGATCTCCTGGATCACGATCAGCGCCAGAGTGACGGGGATCATGGTCCACAACAGCATGTGCCCAAACTTTGCCCCGGCAAGCGAATAGGTGAAGATGCCGTTGGCATCGTTGTCGACGTTCGCGGTAATAAAGCCCGGCCCGACTACAGCGAAGAACAGCAGGATCCGGGTCTTCCAACGCTTCAGGAATTTCATTGGCACAATGCGCAGACATAAATCTCAAACGACGGAACAGAATAAATCCCGCCGATAAATCTGAATAGTTGAAAATGATGAACCAGCAATTAAATGGTCAGAGCTTGTCCCGCAGTAGGCTAATCACGTCGTCGGCAGTAACCACTCCGGTTAGTCTTTTTTGGTCATCGACCACAGGCAGGGTAAGCAGGTTGTATTTGTCGAACAGTTCGGCAACTTCTTTTTCGCCCACGCCTGAATGGGTGGAGATCAAGGGCTCTTGCGTCAGTGAGAGTAAAGGCGCGTCGGATGGGGCCAGGACTAACTTTGCCAAGGGAACGGCTCCTACCAGGGTGCCGTGCGAGTCCACCAGATAAACCGTACTCACGGTTTCAATGCCACCTTCGAAGTGCCGCAAGGCCTCGATGGCGTCGTTGGCGTTGGCGCTTAGTGGGAGCGCCAGATACTCGGTATTCATCCGGCCGGCGGCGGTGTTCTCCTTGAACTCCAGGAGTTCGACCATTTCCTTGCGCTCCTGGGGCGCCATTTCCAGCAGGATTTCCGAGGTGCGTTCCTCCGGCAGGTCGGCTAGAAGATCGGCGGCCGCATCAGGCTCCATTTCTTCCACAATCTCGGCGGCGCGATCGGAGTCGAGAGACTCGACAATCGCCTTCTGTACCTTGGGTTCTACTTCCTCCAGGGCCTCGGCGGCCACCTGTTCGTCGAGGGTCTCGAAGACCGCTTCGCGTTCATCGGGCGCCAATTCTTCGACGATATCGGCGATGTCAGCCGGATGCAGTCTGGCTAAGCGCTCGTGCGAGATTTTCAGCTTTACGCGACGAGCAGGATCGGTTTCGATCAGGTCGACGAAGTCCCACGGGATGGGGCGGAGGGGAATTCTCCGCAGCAGCGCCCGCAGAGCACCCGACGGAACTACTCCCTTTAATAGCCTCCGCACTGCTCCGCGGGGGCCGACGTCCACCGCTCCGACTCGCAACACCGGGCGATTTGCGATCGCTTCCTGGTGAAGATCCAGATCATTGACGCGTACGACTTTTCGTCCGAATACGTCAATCACCTGCTGATCAAGCAAGTCTCGCCCCAACAGGAGGAGGCCTTCGGACGAATTACTGGGCGCCCAATCGCGGGAAGAAGTGTCCGCTCGGATACCTCCGTTAACAGAAGTTACCGAGCCAAAAGGAAGCAGTCGGTCGCCAGCCTTGGTTCGGACGATCAACACGGCAACGCGGGCGCGATCCTCCTGAGGGGCCAGCGCCACCTCGCGCACACGTCCACATCGGCTCCCAGCCGTGTCAAACACCGGGGCGCCCAGCAGCTCGGTGAGCGCGAGCGTCATCATAGCTCCGAGAATACTCAACTGCAGGGCCAGAATCCAGAAGGTTTGCGGTTTATCTTGACAGCGTAGTCGCGCGGCAAGCTGCGGGGTGCGGGCGCCGGAGTGCCCCGGGACAGCGTTCACGTTGACATTTGCACATGAGAAGGGCAAACTACCGCATTCCCTAACCGCTCAGGTTTCCTGCCATATGGCGGTGGGATGACGTGGAACAGAAGCGCGGGCCGGCGAATGTTCCGGGTCTGCAGGCGTATTCACCAAAATCTTTACCATGACCAATCACCGGGTCTCCTACACGCTGGATTCGACGCTGGAGACCGTCGACAGTGCCGAGCAAGCCGCCACCAAAATTGCTTCTGAGGCTGGTTTCGACGATGACGAAGTCATGAGAATTGCCATGGCGGTGCGCGAAGCCGCGGTTAATGCTGTGCTTCATGGCAATGCGTATGACCCCGGCAAGAAGGTCACTCTGGCGTTTGAGAGGATCGGCCACGATCTCGTGATTACCATCCGGGACCAGGGCAAAGGTCTGGATCTGAGCAAGATTCCCGACCCCCTGGCGGCCGAGAACCTGTTGAAGACGTCAGGGCGGGGCATTTTTCTTATTCGCTCGTTCATGGATGAGGTGCACATCAACCCATCTCAAACGGGCACCGAAATCAAACTAGTCAAGCACGTCCACGGACCGGCCGTGGGCGGCAAGGAGGCTTCCCAGTGAGCATGAAGATCAGCACGCGTCAAGTCGATGGTGTAACTGTGGTGGATTGCAGTGGCCGTATCACTTTGGGTGAAGGCAGCGTTACTATGCGCGACACAGTCCGCGAACTCCTTTCTAAAGGTCAGAAGAAAATACTGTTGAACCTTGGCGATGTGAATTACATCGACAGCTCAGGTATCGGGGAACTGGTCAGCGCGTTCACCACCGTCCGTAATCAGGGCGGCGAGCTCAAACTGCTCAACCTCACCAAGAAAGTGCACGACTTGCTCCAGATCACCAAGCTGTACACCGTGTTTGACGTCAAAGACGACGAGGCGGGGGCTGTCAAGTCGTTCCACTAAGGTTCCTCTTTCCGTTATCGCGCGGGCCGGCGCGGACCACCGGCCCTCGGCCTCTTTTCATTGTGGGAAAGTCCACACCTTTTCTTTTCTTTGATCCCGCCTTCGCGCTCCTGATCGCCTTACAATCCATTCATTGCTCGACTCTTCTTCTGGAGATCATGCCGTGTCGCAGACCGCCATCGCACTGGGACTCACGATGCTGTTCTCCAGTCTCATGCGGGCCGAGTGCGTTTCCATCGACGATGCCAAGAATCATGTGGGCGAAACACGCTGCGTCACCGGGAAAGTCTTCCGAGTTGAGCAAGGTGACCGAGGTGTGCACTACCTCGACTTCTGCGAAGATCACCGCGTGTGCCCTTTTACTGTCGTCGTTTTTCCGCGAGACCTTAAGAGCGTGGGCGACATTCGTCAATTGCAAGGTAGGGTCATCGAAATCCATGGGCCGGTGAAGGAGTACGACGGGCGGGCGGAAGTCATTTTGCAGGAGGTCCGACAGCTTGGCGGATCAGGATCCCATATTCCGCCACTTCCCAAGAACTACGATGTCGAGCAGAAGGGTCACTACAGTGCAGGAAAAATGAGTCACCCGAAAGTCCGGAAGACCACAAAGAAGAGGCAACCCGCGAAAATTCCAATCGAAATACCCGAGGATTCATCCGACTAGTCTCCTGTAGTCAGCTCCGGCAGGCAGTTGTGTCAACCCCAGGCTAGACCATTCCCTTCTTCAACTCGGCCAGTGGATAGAACGTTCCCCGCCAAACTACTCCCCCGCGTCCTAGGGTCAAAAGCATCGAACGCAGCATGGTATAGACGAACAGAATCGTGCTGATGGGATGGAGAAGGAAATAATACGGGGGTATCGCTGACTTCAGCGACATGCCCGCATAGATCAAGAACATAGCCAGCATCGCCACCGCATAAGGCAGTCGAGCCCAACCATAAGCCAATCCAACTCCAATGAACGGCATCAGATTCAGGAATGCCAGCCCCAGGCAAGACAGAAGCGCTCGCGGCCACTGGAACGACATGAGGGCAAAAAAATTCTTGGTGAGATTGCGAACCACCCCCATCGCGCCTCTGGCCCAGCGGATGGAAATCAAATCGCCGCCGAACGCCGTGCGCTGAGCATATCCGGCGTTCTTCACCACCTTGCCCAACTTCATGTCGTCAAGCACTTCCATCCGCAACCGCTGGTAAGTCCCGATCGCATCATAGACAGGGCGACGGATCAGGTTGAACGCTCCCACACCCATGTGATCTTTGGTGTCCGGATCGGCGACTTTCCAGGGTCGATGTCCAAAGACAAACAGCATCTGAAAAAACGCGATCATCATTTTTTCGCCCGGCCGCTTCATAATCATGTACGGGAACATCACGAGGTGGTCTGCGCCTTCCGTTTCGGCGCACGTCAGGGCGCGCCGGAGGGCATCGGGTTTGAACAATACATCGGCGTCAGTGAATAGCAACCATTCGCCGTCAGCTTGTAAGGACGCCGTCCACATGGCGTGGGTCTTCCCCATCCAGCCTGAAGGTAACTCATCCACATGGATCACTTTCAGACGCTCCCTGGCTCCCGCCGTGGCCGCGATTTGGTCCATGATCGCTCCCGTTCGGTCGGTGGAGCGGTCATCTACCGCGATGATTTCGTAGTTGTCGTAATCCAGGATGAGCAACTGCAGAAGGGTCTGCTCGATGTTGTCCTCTTCATTGCAGGCGGGGACGATAACGCTGAGCCGCGGATTCCCATTGGGTGTGACTAATTTGCGGTTCCACTGCGGGCTAGAAACATCAGGGATCTTTCCCATGCCAAAAGCAGCTTCGGCAAGCCGCTCAAACCATATCAGCCCAAGGATGCAGCCAGTAATCCAGTGGAAATAGCTCACCCTAATGGGCTCCAACACCGACCGGCTGATTCTGCATGCTGACTGGCGGGGCAAACCTCATACCGTAGAACAGTATCGCAGAAGAAAATGCAATCGCGATCACAGGTCCCAGGAATGCAAGTTGGAGGGAATACTTGTCCGACATGTAACCGATGAGGTAGGCGGATGGCACGTCGCCCAACAAGTGGAAGATGAAAATGTTCGCCGCAATGGCCATGGCGCGCACATGCGGTCCTACAGAGTTAATGACCGCGGCATTTAGCGGCCCGGTGTTCAGCAAGAGCAAGAACTCGGCCAGGAAAATCCCCACAACCATCCATTTCCCATTCGTGTACAGGGCCATCCACATCGCAGGAATCGCAATGCCCAGGCTGGCCGCGGAAACCAGATAGTGCGCGGCCTTGGTTCGGCGAAGGATGTAGTCCGACAGCCATCCTCCGGCCAACGACGCCACCAAGCCGTTGACCGCAGTGCTCAGGCCAAAGAGATTGTTGGCATCCCGTAAACTGAAATTGCGGGCGCGATGCAGGAACGTTGGCATCCAAACCTGCAGTCCGCCGAGCGCAAAGGTCATCATGGCCATTCCAAACGTGGCAGTGAGGAAAGCCGGATTGCGCAGCAGTCCCTTCAGTGTGTCGCGATCTGGCGTCTTGTTTTCCGCAGAGTCAAACTGCCCGAGCGGCGGCTCTGGGACGAACAGCAAGAGCAGTGCCAGCAACACTCCAGGGGCGGCACCGATGTAAAACGGAGCGCGCCACCCGTAAGCCGGGCCCATGATGCCGCCCAGGACATAGCCCAGCGCGGTTCCCACCGGGATGGCCAGATAAAAGACCCCCATCACGCGGCCGCGCTGATTCTCCGGAAACATGTCCGCTACGAAGGTGGGGGAAAGCGTGACGAAGCTCGCCTCGCCGATGCCTACCAGCGTGTGCCGGATGAGCAATTCGTTGAAGTTGTGCGTGAAGGCGGTCAGCAGCGTGGCCGCACTCCATAGCAGCGCGCCTGTGCTAATCACCGATTTTCTGGAGAACCGGTTCGCCAACGGGCCCATGAAGGGGGCGGCGATCATGTAAAAGATGAAAAAGACACTGGTCAGGAGACCGAAAGCTGCGTCGCTGCGATGAAACTCTGCCTTGACGAGATCCTGGACCGCGAACAGCACCGAGCGATCGATGTAGTTGAAAAGATTCAGCGCGGTAAGCAGGGCCAGCGCGGCGCGAGGATAGAGCTTGGCTTGGGTCACTGAGCGAGTGAATATATCATGATGGATCAGCGACCCTCGATCCCGAGTTCAATCCGGGTCACACAGGGTATAATGGTTGACGGTGATCGGCAGGGGCAGTACAGCATCCGCATCAACGACCAATATCGGATTTGCTTCAGTTGGCGTGGCCATGACGCTCACGAGGTAGAGGTCCCGGATTATCATTGAGTCGGCGAGGCACGGAAATATGGGCATTGTTAGAAAGGGCACACCAAACTGGAGAATTCATCCCGGGGAGATCTTGCGGGAGGAGTTTTTGAAGCCGATGGGAATATCGGCATACAAATTGGCGAAGCGGCTCCGGGTTCCGCCGCCGCGCATCAACGATATCGTTCTGGAAAGGCGCGGCATCACCGCGGACACCGCGGTTCGATTGTCTCGGTTCTTTGGAACCACGGAGCAATTCTGGTTGAACTTGCAGGACGCTTATGACGTAAGCCGAGTGAAAACAGAGCGGGCCGATGAACTCGAACTCATTGAACCATTGAAATTCTCCGCAGCGACGTCTTAGCTGTGTACGGGACGAATATCCCGCGGGAACATTGCTTTTCCGCATTCCGTTCCGGGCGGATTCTGCGCAAACCCTTAGCTCCTCCCCTTGCCTCTCGGCCTCGGCCACTTTGCCACCACCACGGTCGAAATCCCGCCGCGCGGTCGGAACTCACCCTTCACCTCCGCCCAGGCGGGACGCGCCCAGCGCACTACGTCTTCCAAAACGCGGTTCACAATGTTTTCCTGGAAGATGCCAAGATTGCGGTAAGACTGCAGATACTCTTTCAGCGATTTCAGTTCCAAGCAGCGCCCGTTGGGCATATATCTGATAGTGAGCGACCCGAAATCCGGCAGCCCGGTCTTGGGACACACTGAGGTGAATTCCGGATCATCCACGACGATCTCATAGCCAGGAAATTGGTTTGGCCAAGTTTCAATTTCAGGAAATACTGCATCGAGGCCGGCCTTGGCATGTTTCGTCTGGTAGCGGGGGCGCTTCGGCATGATTTATTGTAACCAGCCCGATGGAACATCCCAAACCGTCAAGGATTCGTGGTTCTTGGCCTACATTCATGCATCTAAGGCATTAACTAGTCCTACGAGGCCCTGCAGGCGTCAGATGATACATTATTGCGTTTAGCGAACAAAGTGGCATCAACCAGCAACAACAACGGTTTTTTTGCCCGCCGCAGGTGGCTCGTCTGGGCGGTGGGTATTGTAGCCGCCGTGGTGCTGCTCGCCTCATTCATGTCTCGTGATGACGCAGTACTGGTCCGTGCTGCCCAGGCCCATCGTAATACTATTCGCAGCGTGGTTTCGACCAACGGAAAGGTCGAACCGATCCAAAGTTTTGAGGCCCACGCTCCCGTCGGCACCACGGTGAAGAAATTGCTGGTCAAAGAGGGCGACCATGTGAAAAAGGGCCAACTCCTGGTGCAACTGGACGATGCCGAGGCCCGCAGCCAGGCTGCGCGCGCTCTCTCTCAAGTGAGTGCTGCCGATGCCGATCTCAGCGCCATTCAGAGCGGCGGCAATCGGGAAGAGGTGCTTACTGTGCAAGCGCAGCTGACAAAAGCCCAGGGCGCGCGCGACGCTGCACAACGCAACCTGGATGCTCTGCAACGTCTGCAGCAGAAGGGCGCGGCCTCGCCGGCTGAAGTGAAGGATGCGGAGAACCAATTGGCGCGCGCGAATGTTGACCTCAAGTTGCTTCAACAGAAACAGAAAGGCCGCTATTCCCACCCGGAAATTGCCCGGGTTGAGGCCGAAAAGGCCAACGCTCAAAGCGCGCACGCGGCAGCAGAAGACGTCCTCAGCCAGCTTAACATTCACGCTCCTTTCGATGGCATCGTGTTCTCGCTTCCGCTCCACCAGGGCGCGTACCTCAATCCCGGAGATCTGATATTGCAGGAGGCTGATCTCACCAAGGTACTGGTGCGCGCATTTGTGGACGAACCCGACGTTGGGCGGTTGACGCCGGGACAGAAGATCGAGGTTACCTGGGATGCAATTCCGGGCCGCATTTGGAATGGGACCGTGAATACCATTCCTACGGTCGTCAAGCTACGTGGCACACGCAACGTGGGAGAGACCACTTGCGTGGTAGACAACCACGATTTCAAGCTGTTACCCAACATCAATGTGGGCATCACGATCGTCACCGCGGAACACCGAGGCGCACTGACTGTTCCGCGAGAGGCCGTCCGCCAGGACGACAGCGTGCCTTACGTGTACGAGATCGTGAACAACGAATTGCAGCGCCGCGACGTTCAGACCTCGGTTTCCAATCTGACGTTAGTGGAAGTGACCAGCGGAATCTCGGACAACGCCGAGGTGGCGCTCGCCTCGGTCAATTCCAAGCCTTTACACAGCGGTCTGCCGGTGAAGGTGGTTCATTAGGGAATGCATTGGTCCATCAAAACCATATTTTTATTAGTAGTAGCCGCTGCAGCGTCAGCCGCCGCGGCCGACGATTCTGCCCCTGCTTTGCTGGCAGCTGGGCGAGTCGATGAAGCCATCGTCACACTGCGCGGACGGATCGGCGCCATGCCCAATGACGCCGCCGCACACAACTTGCTTTGCCGTGCCTATTTTTCAATCGGTGATTGGAACCGTAGCGTCTCCGCCTGCGAACAGGCAGTCTCTTTGGATCCCCAGAACAGTCGCTACCATTTGTGGCTGGGCCGGGTTTATGGCGAGAAGGCAGATTCCTCGAGTTTTTTTACCGCCGCGGGATTAGCTAAAAAAGTCCGAACTGAATTCGAGCAGGCTGTGCAGCTCGATCCCGACAACGTAGACGCGCGCACTGATCTGGCAGAGTTTTACCTGGAAGCCCCCGGAATCGTGGGCGGTGGTCAAGACAAGGCTCGCGCTCAACTACAGACCCTGGCTAAGCTTGATCCCGCCAAGGCGCACTGGGTAAAGGGGCGGCTAGCCGAAAAGAGAAAAGATCCGGTAGAGGCGGAAAAAGAATACCGGGCCGCGGTTGAAGCCACCCATGGGAGCGCGCTTGCCTGGTTCAACCTGGCGCTCTTTTACCGCCATGGCCAACGCTGGGATGAGATGGAAGAGGCCATCCGTCATGCCTCCTCCGCGCCTCTGAGCCGTCCAGAAGTTCTTATGGAATCTGCGGATGTCCTGATCCGTAGCGGACGTAATTTCCCGCTGGCGATTGAATTGTTGCGCCGTTACCTTGCGTCCAATTCGACAGTGGAAGAAGCCCCCACTTTCAAAGCCCACTATCTGCTGGGCACCGCTCTGGAGAAGCAAGGCGATCAACAAGGCGCGGCCGAAGAATATCGCGCAGCCCTCTCTCTGGCCAAAGAATTCTCTCGCGCCAAGGAGGCCCTGAACCGGCTGAATCGCTGAGTGCCGTCTGCGCTCACTTTCGAAATGGAGCGGGCCCGGATTGCACTCCTGCGCGTAACGGGCGGGGTGGGCAAGTAGCCTCGTCAGAAGGAGTTAACTCGGCGAGCTTGATGGACCCACTAGCCAGAGCAGTCTTTCACCCTTCACCCCTCCAATTTAGCCATTCGGCGAAAACTCGTTGTCCAGCATGATGAACAGCCATTAGCCTGAAGTCAGGTTTGGGGTAGGCCTGTCTGGGAAGGGCTTTGCGATGGGCGAACCTCAAACGTATCTGGGGCCAGCAGAAAATTGGGTCGGGAGATGTTAGTATAAGTTATTCACTCTTATGCCTTTAAAAACATTGTTTCTGAATCCGCCGTCGTTTGAGAACTTCGACGGGGGCGCCGGGTCACGGTGGCCCGCGACCCGCGAGATCGAATCTTACTGGTACCCAGTTTGGCTCGCCTACCCGGCTGGAATGCTGGAAGGAGCGCGCCTGCTGGATGCTCCGCCCCACTACGTCTCCGCGGAAGAGACCATCAAGATTGCCGGTGACTACGAATTTCTGGTCCTCTATACCAGCACTCCCGGCTTTCCCGGGGACATTCGGCTGGCGCAAAAGATCAAAGATGCCAACCCGAAGATCAAGATCGCCTTTGTTGGACCTCATGTCACCGTACTTCCAGAACGGACGTTGAGGGATGGCCAAGCCATTGATTTCGTCTGCCGCAAAGAATTCGATTATGCGGTGGTCGAGTTTGCCCAAGGCAAGCCTCTAGAGGAGATACTTGGCATCTCCTACTTGAAGAATGGATCCGTGGTGCACAACCCGGACCGGCCGCAGATCGAAGATTTGGATTCCCTGCCACATGTAACTGACGTCTATCGTCGTGACTTGGATCCGCGGCGCTACAACGTGCCTTTCCTGCTCTATCCTTACGTCTCCCTCTACACGACGCGGGGTTGCCCGGCGCAGTGCACTTTCTGCCTCTGGCCGCAGACTACCAGCGGTCACGCGTGGCGCAAACGCTCGACCGATGACGTTGCACAAGAAATGGCGAGGGCGAAGGACTACTGGCCTTATGTCCGGGAATTCTTTTTCGACGACGATACCTTCAACATTCAGAAAGCGCGAACCGTAGAACTTTGCGCCAAGCTGAAGCCATTGAAGCTCACCTGGTCTTGTACTTCGCGGGTCACCACCGACTTCGAAACCCTGAAGGCCATGAAGGAAGCTGGTTGTCGTCTTTTGATCGTCGGCTACGAGTCTGGCGACCAGCAGATCCTGAAAAACATCAAGAAAGGCGCGACCGTTGAGCGCGCCCGCCAATTCACCAAGGACTGCCACAAGCTCGGCTTAGTGATTCATGGTGACTTCATCATGGGATTGCCTGGCGAGACTCGCGAGACCATCAAGAATACCGTTGCCTTCGCCAAAGAATTGGACGTCGAAACCATTCAGGTTTCTGTGGCGCATGCTTACCCCGGCACTGAGCTCTATGAGTACGCAGTGAAGAACGGATTTATGGTGGCGGGCAACAAGATGGTAGACGAGGGCGGCCATCAGCTCGCCCACATCCAATATCCCGGTTTGCCGGCGGAAGAGATTCTCGACGCTGTGCACCGTTTCTATGACGAATACTACTTCCGGCCCAAAGCGGTCTTCCGCATTCTGAAAAAGGCGGCATTCAATAGCGATGACCGCAAACGCCTCTACAAAGAGGCCAAGACCTTCCTCAAAGTTCGCGCTATGCGGCACAAGTGGGTCAAGGACAAACGCGACAAGGACTCATCCGCGGCTGCCGCGGAGCCGGTTAAGGCCTAGGGACAAACAGGTGTGACCTTTCGCAAGTATCTGGTGCTGGCCGCTGTCACTGTGTTTGCGGCCGTCGGCGATTCGTTGCTTTCCCGCGGCATGAAGGACTTGGGCAGCGTTTCTCCGCAGCATTTGTCTGACGTCATTCTCGCCATCCTGAATCCCTGGGTCGCCCTGGGGATTATTTTTTTGTTGGGATTTTTTGCCTCCTACATGACCGCACTGTCATGGGCGGATCTGACTTACGTCCTTCCCGCAACTTCGCTCGGCTATGTGTTGCTGGCGTTGATTGCCAAGTTTCTGTTGCACGAGGACGTCACCTTAACGCGCTGGCTGGGCATCCTGCTGATCTCCGCCGGCGTAGGATTTGTTACGCGCGGCCCGGAGTTGACTCACAAGCCCAGTCATCGAAGGTCGGAGGACCACGTAGCCGAACCAGTCTCCACGGGAGCTGAAAGATGAAACATGCCGATGCCTGGGTTGCGATCGCGGCCATCGTGCTGGCGTCGACCACGGGTGATGTGTTGCTCTCCCGCGCCATGAAGCAGGTAGGAGATGTGGGCGAACTTCGGCGGCGGGGAGGCGCGTTGACCGTCGTGGGGCGGGTTCTGAGCAATCCCAACTTCCTCCTGGGTGTCGTGGCCATGACCTTGGCCTTCTATAGCCTTCTGGTCGGTCTTTCCTGGGCTGATGTAAGCGTCGTAGGTCCAGCGGCAGCAGCCCTGACATTCGTCGCCAATGCGCTTGCCGCCAGGATCTTTCTGCACGAGCGCGTGGACCGTCGCCGCTGGATCGCTGCTCTACTCGTAGCTGGCGGCGTGGCGCTGCTAGCAGCGTAAACCCACTCTATTTCCGAATTGGCGCTTAGTGAGCATTTCCGCTATGCTGTACCTCCAACTCCGAGCCCCCAGCAACCAAAGATCAAGAGAGGAATGATCTCCATGGATTCAAGAACCGCTTCGCGCATTCTGTTGGTCGTTATGGTCGTCGGCATCACACATTTGCGGGCGGCTGAAGATTTAGCGCACGCTCTGGCTGGAACTGTCACCAAGGTTGATTCGGCGGCGAAGACCGTCGCCGTAAAAACCGCAGAGGGCACGGAAGAGACCCTGAAGTTCACCGATAAGACCGTGATGCACGCCGCCAAAGGTGTGAAGACCGGGGCCGTCGACATCTATCTCACGGGGAAGGAAGGCACTCATGTGGTAGTGCGCTACACGGGTGAGGGCGCAAAGAAAGTGGCGGTCGCGGTGGACGATCTCGGCAAGGATACGGTTAAGACCAGCAAGGGGACGGTCACACGTGTGGACAAGGCCGCGGACACGATTACGGTCAAGACCGAGGACGGGGCCGAAGACACGTACCGCGTCGCGAAGGACGCCAGCGTGGACACGGCGCATGGAGTGGTAAAAGGCTCTGAGTACTCCGCAAAAGAGGGTGAGAAGATCACGGTCCACTACACCGAGGACGCGGGCAAGAAAATAGCGCAATTTGTCAAACACCTGTGAGCCGTGGGGCATACTCTGCGCATCGTTTCACTCATCCGAATAATCGCATGAAGCCCGCCGCCGGCAGATCTGGCACTAGAAAAGCGGCGTCACGTAAGCCAGCGACACGGGCCACACACTGTGCCGCCAGGTAACCGCTGCGTACTGCGCCTTCCATGGTGGCGGGCCAGCCCGTGGCCGTCCAGTCGCCGGCTAGAAAAACGCGCGGCCAGACCGTCTCCGGTGGGGAGCGAAAAGACTCCACTCCCGGCCGAGGTGAATAGGTTGCATGGACCTCCTTGATCACCGTGGACTTCACTAGGTTCGCGGTGCGTGACCCCGGAAAGAACTCCCGCAGTTCATCCACCGCCAAATCCACAATCTCCTGGCGGGATTTCTCGACCAGAGTCTTCGAAGCGCTGACCACAAGTTCCACGTAACTGCCGTTCCTGAGCGGAGGAGAAACGCCGCCCTCGTTCGGCGACATCCGTTCCAGCAGCTTCGATTTGTGGAACATCCACTGAATCGTGCGATCGAGCAATACGGCATGATCGAGATCGGTAATCTGACGATCAAACCAGAGGTGAATGCCAGTGATCGGCGAAGTCTCGAAGTGGCCCAGAGTCTGCCGTAGCGGCTCCGCCGCTGAGGTTTGAGGCAGCATCCGTGCTAACACATCGAAAGGAACAGCAAAGGCGACGAAATCAAAGCTCTCCTCGACGCCCGCAGTGACCAGCTTTACGGCGGCAAATTCAGCACGAAACGATTCCACACTCGAACGAAGCCGTACTTCGCCGCCGCGGGCGTTGATGTAGTCGGCTGCTACTCCGTACAGATCAGTCAGAGGCACGGTAGGTACGCCCATTCGCCCCGCCGCGGATGACTTGAGAAAAGACTCGCGTATCACCTGCGCCGCGTACGGGACTGAGACGCGATCAATATCCTCATTCAAGGCGCTGACCAACACCGTTCTCCAGAAGCGATCAATGGCCCGCTCGGTCTGTCCGTGACGGCGCAGCCAGACGAGAAACGAGTCTCCATTGTCGCGGGGCGTTATGGGAGCAAGTGCGGCCATCGCAGAAGCGATTGCCAGTTTATCCTGGAGATTCAGGCACGCGGCTCGCAAAAAAGCCGGTGCGGCGTGGAGAGGCGGAGGCAGAGCGGAAGGTTCGATCACCGACGCCCGCCCGCCAGGCTCTAGAAAGGTCAGCCGGTCGTACCAGCGAATCTTCTCTTGCACGCCGGTGCGCCGGTAGAAATCGATCAGGTTAGTGCAACAACCAAGGAGTACATGCTGGCAGTTGTCGACGACCTCGCCCGTCGCCGGCAATTGATAGGATGAGGCGCGCCCCCCAAGGAAGGGACGGCGCTCGAACACCGTTACACGGAACCCGCTATCGGCTAGAGCACAACCGGCAGCCAGTCCCGCCAAGCCACCGCCGACTACCGCCACTCTGGGAGATTGTGTCCAGCGCTGCGTCATCAGGCCAGGCGCTTGAGGAAGCCCTTCCCCAGGATGACAACTTTTTCGCGCACTGAGAGAGTGACCTTCTCCCGGAACACGTCGTACTGACGGCTGCCAATCTTTTCCAGCAATCGCCGATAAATCGTTATCAGAACCCAAAGCGCAGGCTGACTGTCTTCATCAATCAGCGGGATCAATTGGTCGCCAGAGCGATAATATTCGCGCGCCCGCTCGGCCTCGGCGGCTAGGAGCCATCGAAGGCGGGTCGGAGCGGCGGCAGCCTGCAACTCAGACGCAGCAATCTCGAATTTCGCCAAATCTTCCTCAGGAAGATAGACGCGGCCCATCGCCGCATCTTCCTTGACATCACGAATGATGTTGGTGAGTTGGAAGGCCAATCCACAATTCTCGGCTAGAGGTTCAGCGACTGGATCGTGATAGCCGAACACCCGGATGCAAACCAGTCCCACCACTGAAGCAACCCGGTAGCAATAAACACGAAGATCGTCGAACGTGCGATAGCGAACCGTAAGCGGATGGGGGGTGGGCGCCCCCGCCCAGGGCTGTTGGTTGTCAGGCTCTCCATCCGCAAGGTCCATTGCGGTGCCGTAAGCCAACTGATCCAGTAGCTCTCCCGGAATTTTGTACTGATGTTGCGCGTCGGTGAGGGCAAGAAGTATCGGATCATCGGTAGGGTGCCCGGATTGCATCCGGTGGAAGGCGTCCAGCCACGCCTCTAACTTTTGGCGTCGCTCGTGCGGAGGCAGGCTGCTATCGTCCGCGATATCGTCACACCGCCGCATGAAGGCATACACTGCGCATAGCGCCTGGCGTTTGGACCGCGGCAGCACCAGAAAAGCGTAGTAAAAGTTCTTCGCAGCTGAGCGAGTGATGCTGCGGCATACCGAATAGGCGACGGCCAATTGCGAATGAGTCGGAGAAAAGGGTGCGGGAGCCTGTTGCACGGCCGTGCTCATAGCAGCTTTCTCAGCGCGGCACGGGCCACCAGCGCTAATTTGCGCGACTTGGAAATCGAGGGACGCCGCCCAAGCACGGCGTATTCCTGACGCCCGATCGCGCTGAGAATTTCCTGCCCGCCGCGGCTGAATAACTCGATGTCAACCGCCAGATTGGGGTCCACCTTTCCGATTAGAGGCATACCTTGATCGAACCAGTCGTGCGCCCGCTTGACTTGGAAACGCATCATCTCGCAAAAGGCAGGAGTGTTCCGCGCCGAGGCGATATCATCTTCGCTGACGCCATACCGCTGTAGATCCTCGAGCGGAAGATAAATCCGGCCTTTCGCGTAGTCTCGGCTTACGTCCTGCCAGAAGTTCGCTAGCTGTAACGCGGTGCAAGTGAAGTTGGACGATGCCTGACGTTCACTGTCGCGGTAACCACAGAGATAGAGCACGAGATGGCCAACCGGATTCGCCGAGTAACGGCAGTAGCCCAGCAGATCTTCAAAAGTCGGATAGCGGGTGACACTTTGATCCTGGCGAAACGCTCTTAGCAGATCAGAGAAAGGCTGCTTGGGAATATCGAACTTGCGAACTGTTTCAGCCAGGGCGACGAATACGGAATGTCTGGGACTACCCGAATAGCAGGCATCGAGTTCTCCCTCCCACTGATCCAGTAACTGCAACGACCCGTTCGGATCGCCCACCTCGTCGCCCAGGTCATCGGAAATGCGGCAATAGGCGTAAACGTTGCAGAAGTGCTGGCGCAGACGCTGCGGCAGGAACCAGGTGGCGACAGAGAAATTTTCATAGTGAGTGCGAGCCAGATGCCGGCAATATTCCTGCGCCGCAGCTAGCGACGGCGCATGCCCCGGAATGGCATACTCGGCGGGCAGGCGGCTCCAGCCCGTCAACACGGACGGGGCAGGCGCTGATGTGGACGCGTTGCTGGCAGTGGATGACATGGGCTTTTTCACCCGGACAGATCGCAGCGCGCTCCAAATCTGCCTCAGTGTCCGGGAATAATGGCTGTCTTGATATCACCGTTACGATTGAGCATGTGGCGTAGAACCTGCTGCAACCGAGAGAGTGGTGCCTCGCCGGTGATGTAGTCAGTTGAACGAATCTTCTTTTCCGCGATTAAGCCAAACGCTTTGCGCACGGTCTCCGGCGTATGGTGGAACGTGGCTTTCAACGTAACTTCGGAATAGTGCAGCCGGTTGGTATCAAGCTGCACTTTAGTCCCGCTGGCGCAGCCGCCAAAGAAGTTCACGGTGCCACCTTTGCGCACCATGTCAATGGCCCACTCCCAAGCTTCCGGACGGCCTACTGCTTCGATCACTACATCCCCGCCCCGCTTGTCCGGAGAAAGCATACGCACAGCTTCGACCGGATCTTTCACCTGCGTGATTTGCACGACTTCGTGCGCGCCCATGCGCTTGGCTGCCGCCACCTGAGAGTCGCGTTTGACCACAGAGATGACGTTACATCCGATGGCCTTGGCTACCTGCACGAACATCAGTCCAATCGGCCCGCCGCCGATAACGGCGACCGTGTCGCCGATCTCTACGCGGGTCTCGTGCAAGCCGCGAAGCACGCAAGCCAGTGGCTCGACCATCGCCGCTTCCTCGTAGCTGACGTCAGGCGGCACGGCTAACATGTTGGTCTCTACAATCCGTCGCGGAATTCGTATGTACTCGGCGTAGGCGCCGTTATTGAACAACAGATCTTCGCAGAGATTCTCCTGATGCTTGGAGCAATAGAAACACATCTGGCAGGGAGCGGAGTTTAAAGCCACTACCCGCATACCCTTCTTGAAGCCGCGTACACCAGCTCCCACTTCTTCGATTACGCCCGCCAGTTCGTGACCGAACAGCGCAGGAGGGACGATCATGCGCGCGTGATATCCCCGCTGATAAACTTTCAGATCAGTTCCGCAGGTCAGTGCAACCTGCACTTTAACCAGCACCTCTCCCTGCCCGACGCGGGGGATCGGCACTCGCTCAATTTTTATGTCCTCTTTGCCATAGAGGACTGCAGCCGTCATCTTTCCGTTCAATCGGTACTTCCTTCCCGCAAGCTGCCGGGTTGAATCACTATCTTCATGGAATCGGCCTGGGGATGGGCAGCTAGGTTCAAGGCTTCCACGCTGTCGGCCAAGGAGAAGCGGTGGCTGATGAGACGCTCCAAATCCATTTCACGGTTCATCACAAACCGCACCGACTCCTCTTGTAGCTCAACGGAAGCGCTATAGGATCCCAACAATGTTTTCTCGTCCACGCAGATCGAGGCCGGATCGACCGTAGCTTCGCCGTGCACGGTCTGTGCAAATAACAATACTCGTCCTCCGGGACGTATCGAATCGATGGCTTTCTGGATCAGGGTATTGCCCCCAACCGCCAGAATCGCCGCGTCCGCCCCCCGATCTTCCGTGTACCCACGCGCTGCTCTTACCACGTCAGCGCGCGACGCATCGATATTCTTCTGTAAACCGAAGCTTTTAGATATTGTAAGCCTCTGCGGATACAAATCGGAAGTTATTACCGTGACCCCTGCCCGTTTCGCCAATATACTCAATAGGATACCGATCGGACCCTGACCGATCACAAGAACTGTCTCGCCCAACTGCAGGTGCAGCCTTTCGATCCCCTTCATGCAGGTGTTGATTGGCTCAACAAAACAGGCCTGCTCGAATGAAACCTCGTCTGGAATACGTACTGTTCCGCGTCTCACGATCCAGTCCATCACGCGGACATACTCGGCAAATCCACCACCCGAGGGCTCGAAACCAGCCGTGCAGCCCACCTTCTTGTAGGTTTCACACTGGGCAAAAGTTTTGTGGCGGCAGTAATAGCATTCGCCGCACGGAATGTGATGGAAGACGACAACGCGGTCGCCGGGCTTAAAGTCGTGTGCGCCATCCCCCACGGCTGCAACGATGCCCGAAGTTTCGTGACCAAAGATTCGCGGCGGCGAGTGAGATCCCGTGGCAATCTTTTTTAAATCGGTGCCGCAAATGCCGCAAGTGTGGACCCGGACCAGCAACTCGCCGGAGGCGATGCGGGGAACGGGCACGGTCTCCATGCGAACGTCATTTACCCCGCGGTACACTGCGGCCAACATGGTGGCAGGGATGGACAGCTGTTTTTCTTCGATCTTGAGTTGTCCCGCAATCGCCATCATCGAACTCGGTTCGCACTACTTGAACTGTTCAAGGGATTGCTTTCCGTAAACTGCACGTCCACTTTCATAGAGTCCAACAGCATCCGCTCCGGTACAGTGAAATGGTGATCCGTAACCCTGACGATGCAGTAGAAGTCTTCGACCTTAAACACGCGTTCAGAGCGCAGCGGAACCACTGCGTACGGGTTCGGATCCAGCCACCAAGCCCGATCCTGTGGACGGTCGGAAAGCAATGCCGGTGGCTTGGTCGCCACCAGCAGGTTCCCCAGGTATTGTCGTTGCAAGTCGATCAGCAACGCTCGCCACGCGATAATCCGGTCGCCTCCCTCGCCCACATTTTGGGGAACGAGCGAAAACTGGTAGCGGTCGGTACCTTCGGAATCCTTGATCTTCAATTCAAGACTTGGCCTCTCTGTGGTCAAATTTGCCACGATGCTGCGCTCGCCCACGCGAACCGAACCCTTTCGAAAACTCTCGACGTACGGGGATGCCGGCGCAGTCTGGGCAGCAGCCTGACCTGCCAGGGCAGTCGCAGCCAAGACGATCCAAATTTTCGCTCCTCTCATTGCTGCCCTTGACTAACCAGCGGCTTCAAACCCAAGGTTTCGCCATTGCCGCCGGTACGACTGCGTTGCTCGAGCGACTCGCACAGTGCCCTTGCGGCCCGAGAAGCGTTCCTTGCCAACTGGACCATCTTCAGCCATAGCCAGGGACGCACCAGGGCGAAAACCACAAACCTGCTGGTATTGAACTCTCCGTTTCCATTTACAAACTGTTTCATTGGCGGCATGACGAAGTTGCTTTCATCTGAAATGGCTTTAATCGCAACGAATCGCACTCCTCGCGCCTGGGCGCCCCGGGCCACGGCAGCGGCCTCCATGTCTACCGCCTGAGCGTCGTAGGCCTTGGCTAATTTTGCTTTTTGTCCCGGGCCGGCAACGGAGTCAATGCTGATCAGTGCTCCAACTCCCGCTCCTGTGTCAGTGCGGCTGCCGTCGCCATCGATGACCCAGCGCGGCATCAGAACATTGCCAACCAACAGACTGGGATCTAACGCGCCGGCGAAACCGGCAGAGATTATGAGCGAAGGATGGTAGATAGCGATTACCGCTTCGGACGCCCGGCGTGCCGCCTCCGCCCCAATCCCACCGCAAACCAGGACAGCCCACTCACTCTCGAAAAACTTGAACCTGCGGCCCTCATGTTGCCGTTTGTTTGCATGCCAGTTTCTGATTAGTGGATGCACTTCGCGCTTTAACGCGGCGACGATCGCGACTTTGCCTGAAACTGACAGCGCTGTATCTCCATCTTGAGTCCGCATCAATCACGCATACCCGTTCGCTCTGAACCACTCGACCGCACATCGCAGGGCATTGTCCACCGGAACAATCTTCCATCCCAATTCGCGAGCGGCTTTGTTCGAAGAGACGAACATTTTTTTCCTACCCATGCGCACGGCGTCGATGGTCGCGCGCGGTTCTCGCTTTAGAATGCGCCCCGTCAATATCTCATCCACCACGCCTGTCGCTAGGGCAACCACGTAAGGAACCCTGACTTTGGGTGATGGCAGCCCCGTGATCGCGGCCAGCTCATCCAGAATCTGCTTCAGCGTTAAGTTCTCTCCGCCTAGAATGTAGCGCTCGCCAGTTCTCCCCTTTTCAAGCGCCGCAACATGACCGTGAGCGCACTCGGTTACGTCGACCAGATTCAAACCGGTATCCACGTAGGCGGGAAACTTCTTCTTCAGGAAGTCAAGGATGATCCGCCCCGTCGGCGTCGGTTTTATGTCCCGCTCACCGACCGGCGTACTGGGATTGACCACTACGACATCCATCCCGCTGTGCCCGGCTTCTATTGCAACCTCTTCGGCCAGGAATTTCGACCGCTTGTAAGGGCCAATCATGTTCTCCAGCGATACAGGCGAATTTTCGTCCGCTACATGACCATTCGAGCTGAACCCCATGGTCGCAACGCTGGAGGTATAAACCACACGTCGCACGCCATTCTGGAGCGCAGCTTTCAGGATGGCCCGGGTACCTTCGACGTTGGCGCGGTACATCCGCTCGGGATCCCGCACCCAGAGTCGATAGTCAGCCGCAACGTGAAAGACAACATCGCAGCCCGCCATAGCCTTTTCTAGCGATGCAGGATCACACAAGTCCCCAGCAACTCGATCCGCTTTCAGGCCCTCAATATTTTTCGGATCGCTGCCTGAGCGGACCAGCAGCCGCAAGTCAGCGCCCTGCTCGGCAAGGACGCGCGCAACGTGACTGCCCACGAATCCCGTCGCGCCGGTAACAAAAGCTAGCATGCAAAGCTAATCGCTGGTTTTCTCCGCCAGAACTTTCTTGTAGGTAGTCAGCGCGATTAGCGGAAAATATTGGCGGTACATGTGATATTTCAGGTAGAAGACGCGCGGGAAGCCGGTGCCGGTGAAGTACGGCTCGTCCCACGATCCGTCTTTCTTTTGCGAACGCAACAGGTAAGCGATGCCCCGGACCACGCAATCACTGCGCGTATCATTCGCAGCCAGCAGGCCCATCACCGCCCACGCGGTCTGCGATGGGGTGCTCGGACCTACTCCCCTGGTATTGGGATCATCGTAGGATCCGCAGGTCTCTCCCCAGCCGCCGTCAGGGTTCTGCATCATGCGTAACCACTCCGCCGCCTGCTGCACGTACGGCTCGTGATGGTCCACGCCCATCGCCTCCAGGCCGCGCAACACCAGCATGGTGCCGTAGATGTAATTCACGCCCCAACGCCCAAACCAGGAGCCATCCGGTTCCTGCTCATCGCGGATAAACTTTATCGCCTTCTTCACCGCAGTGTGATTCTTGTCGTAACCGTACGTCGCCAGCATCTCCAGAATCCGTCCGGTGATGTCTACCGTCGCGGGATCGAGCATGGCGTTGTGGTCCGCGAAAGGAATGTGCTGGAAGACCATGCGGTCGTTGTTTTTGTCGAATGAAGCCCACCCCCCGTTGCGGCACTGCATGGAGAAAATCCAGTCAATCGCTCGCTGCACCGACTCGCGTTGATAGCGTCCGTTGGGATGCTCCACCTGGCTTAGTGCCAGACAAACCATTGCGCTGTCGTCCACATCAGGGTAAAACTCGTTGTTGAATTCGAAATACCATCCGCCGGGTTGCCCCTTGGAGTTTTTCACCTTCCAATCGCCCACGTTCCGGACTTGCTTCTGCAGAATCCAGTCGGCGCACTTGACTAGGCGGCCATCATTCGCGGGCACGCCGCTGTGCCCCAGAGCAAAGAGGGCGTAGGCGGCGTCCCATACCGGCGATTTGCAGGGTTGCATGCGAAACGTGTCTTTCTCCTCAATTCCCAGCTTTTCAAACTCGTCCATAGCGCGAATGAATTGGGGGTCGTCGACGGAATACCCCAGGCAGCGCAGCGCGATGATGGCGTTCATCATCGACGGATAAATCGCGCCCAATCCATCGCTCATCTCAAAGCGTTCCAGCATCCATTTCTCCGCTTTTTTCAATGCGATGGAGCGCAGCGGGCGGATATGTACAGCCTCAAACCAATGAGTCAGCCGGTCCAGAGAGAGGAAGAAGTTGCGCCACGAGACCAGCTTCTTCGACCAGCGCAGATGCATGCGGGACTTGTCGCGTCCACCGACGAACAATTCCTCCACTCCCATCTCCTCGGGAATCTTCTTAAACGGCTTTTTGGCGTAGGCGATCGAGAGGGGAACCAGAATGGCCCGCGACCACGAAGAAATCTCGTAGATATTGAACCAGAACCAATTGGGAAATAGCACGATTTCCGGCGGAATAGCGGGGACCGCGTCATAATCGTACTGCCCGAAGAAACAGAGATAGATCTTGGTGAAGGTGTTGACTTCGGTAACGCCGCCCAGTTCCAAAATCTTCTTGCGGGCGCGCTGCAAAGCCGGATGATCAGCCGCATATCCAGCCAGCTTCAGTCCAAAGTAAGCCTTGACCGAGACACTAACGTTCGATGGCCCGTCGGCATAAATACTCCAGCCGCCGTCTTCATTCTGGTGTTGAAGGATGTGACGAGCAGCTTTTTGAAAGCGCCGTGCATCGCCCGTGCCCAGCAGCGTGTGCAGCACGATGTAGTCGGATTCCAGCGAAGTATCGGCTTCCAGCTCACCGCACCAGTAACCCTCTTCGTGTTGTTCGGAGAAAAGAGAGTTCCGCGCGCCATCAATGGCGGCGGCAACCCGGCTGGCCAGGTCATCAATTTTTCCGAAACGCATCGGCGGTAGCGCAGATGCGGAATGGGAAGGGGAGGTTTCTTCCATATAGATAGCTGTATCTACTCCGCGACTGCCGCCGTGGGCGCACTGGCAATGGCTTCCACGATCTCCGGGGGCAGCCCAAACCGTACGTTCTCAGGCATCACTTCCACTTCTTTCACGTTGTTGAAGCCTCTAGTGCCCAGAAATTCGACAACCTCTTCCACCAGGCACTCGGGAGCGGAAGCACCCGCCGTCAAGGCGATCGTTTTCACTCCCTCCAGCCATTCCGGCCGGATATTGCGGAAGCTATCGATTAGATGCGAGCCGGTGCCCAGGTTTCGGGCAACTTCCACCAGACGGTTGGAATTTGAGCTGTTGTCCGATCCGACCACGAGCAACAGATCCGCGTCCGAGGCCACCTGCTTCACCGCAACCTGCCGATTTTCGGTGGCATAGCAGATATCCTGCGCTGCCGGTCCCTTGATGTTGGGGAACCGTTGCCGCAAGGCTGCAATGATGTCCTTGGTTTCATCAAGGCTCAGGGTTGTCTGGGTCAGATACGCGACCCGGTCGGGATTAGCGACGGTCAGAGATTCAACTTGCTCTGGCGAACCCACTACTTGGGTCACCACTGGAGCCTCGCCTAGCGTTCCAATAACTTCGTCATGGTCGCGGTGACCGATCAGGATCAGCGAATATCCTTCCTTGGCGAACTTGACCGCCTCCACATGGACCTTGGTCACCAAAGGGCAAGTCGCGTCAATCACTCGCAATCCCCGTTGTTCGCTGGCGTCCCGCACTTCGGGCGAAACCCCATGGGCGCTGTAGATCACTCGTTCGCCGTTTGGGACCTCTTCGACGCTGTCGACAAAGATCGCGCCTTTTCCTTGCAACTCCTCAACCACAAAACGGTTGTGGACAATTTCTTTGCGCACATAGATTGGCGGGCCAAAAGCTTCCAGGGCAATGCGAACGATGTCAATCGCCCGTACCACTCCCGCACAGAAGCCCCGGGGCTTCAATAGCAGCAAGGTATTCTCGTCCTGAGCGGAGATATCTCTTCCTAGCATATTTCTACTTTTTTCTACCTTCTAGGGTACACGCCTCTTATGGGGCTTTTGCAACTAGAGTATCGAAAAAGTACATACGGGGTCAACGTAAGCCATAGAAACGCCTAGGATTAGCAGCGATTGGGGATATTTGCATGGTGAATGGAAACCTTCCTCGGGCTGGGGGCGTGAACACGTCCACTGCATCGCAATTTTTGACCAAACCTTCATCGCTGACCACGGCAGTTGGGCCCACCTGGACGAGTTCACGCGTTCGCCTTCAGCATTTGTTCGGCATGTTTGCGGGAGGTGTCAGTCAGCTTGGCGCCGCTCAACATGCGAGCGACTTCCTCGGTGCGTTCTTCCCCGGTAATCGGACGAACCGTTGTCCGGGTGCGGCCGCCGATGTTTTTCTTTTCGATCAAATAGTGGTGGTCGGCGAAGGTTGCGATCTGTGGAAGGTGAGTGACGCAAAGCACCTGGTTGGCGCCGGACAAGCTCTTTAGTTTTTTCCCCACCATCTCCGCTGCCCGGCCGCCGATGCCGGTATCAATTTCGTCAAACACCAGTGTGCGCTGCGCTAAAGCCCGCGCTGATTTTGTACCGCCGGCGCGGCTCGAAGGGGTAGCTTTTCCGGCTTCCACACTGGTTTTCAGCGCGAGCATGACTCGTGACAGCTCTCCGCCCGATGCAATGTGTTCCAATTGCCGCAACGGTTCGCCAGGATTGGTGGAAATCATGTACAGGACCTGATCGAAGCCGGTAGCCGTCCAGTTCCCTTCTTCATCTGTGCCGCCGACCTCAATCCGAAAATTAGACTTCATGGCCAGATCGTTGATCTCGGCCTCGACCAGTTTCTCCAGCCTCCGCGCCGCCTCGTAACGTTTCTTCGAAATTGCGCGAGCGGCCCGGAGATATTCGTCCGCCGCTTGCGTCAACTCGGCACGAAGTTGGCGGAGAATTTCGTCTTTATTCTCCATCTCCAAAAGTTTGCGGCTGACTTCGGCACCGAACGCGACCACGTCTCCCAACGTTGGACCGTACTTGCGCTTGAGCCGGTCGAGAACTGCCAGGCGGTCTTCCACCTCGGCCAAGTGCTCCGGCGAAGCCTCGATGGCACCGGCATAGTCGCGCAAACTCGCGCCCACGTCTTCCACGCTGATGCGGGCGGTTTCCAGCGCCGCCATCGCTTCCTGGAATTTTGGCTCGTAGCGAGCTAGTTCTTCTATGTGCTTCTGCGCGGCTCGCAGCGAGGCCGAGGTTGAAGCGTTGCCTTCGTAGAGCAAGTCGAAGGCATTCATAGCGGAACTGTAAATTTTCTCGGCGTTCGCCAGGACACGTTTTTGGGTTTCCAGGCGCTCATCTTCGCCGAGCTGCAGTTTGGCCTGTTCAATCTCACTCTTTTGGAAAGTCCAGAGATCCAGCAAGCGCAGACGATCCTGCTCGTCGCGCTGCAACTCTTCAATCCGATTCGCGATACTCTTCCACTGAAGAAATGCATCGGCAGTTGATTCAATCTGTGCTCCAGCAAAAGCATCAAGCAGATTGAGACGCGCCGTTGCGTCGAAGGAAAGCAGCGACTCGTTCTGGGCATGGATGGTCGCCAGGTGCGGCGCAAGCTGACGCAACACTGCCACAGTCGCAGGCTGATTGTTCACGAAAACGCGACCCCTACCCCCGGGTGCAATTTCACGCCGCAAAATGACGGCGTCGTCTTCCAAGTCGATGCCATTGTTCCGGAGAATCTGGGCGACGGTCTTCTCCACTGCGTCAGTTCCCGCTTCAAAAACGGCGGAGATCACCGCCCGCTCCGCACCGGCGCGAATTACGTCCGTGGAAGCCTTTTCGCCTAGAAGAAGAGCCAGAGCATCGATGAGAATGGATTTCCCGGCGCCGGTCTCCCCAGTCAGCAGATTCAGCCCGGGCGCAAACTCCACCGCCAGATTGTCTATCACCGCGTAGTTTTCGAGCCGCAGTTCGACGAGCACCGGGCGTCCTGGTAACGGAATTCGGATGAAGAAGTTGAGCGCAGCATAGCACGAAAATCAGATCACAACTATTGGCTCCAACGATTAAAGACCTCCAAACTCTCGCCTGTTAATGGATACGATTCGTGTGTGAAACTCGCCCGCATCCTTGATCTATAATCAACCTGGGGTTCTCCTAAAAAACAATGCATCTGTATTTACTCCCCTCTGTGGTGGTCGGCGGCGAGATTCTTGACTTGTTGGGTGAAACCGGCCCAGTCGCCAAGATTGTTCTGCTTCTTCTCCTCTTGTTCAGCCTGATTTCATGGGCCATCATTCTCTCCAAGTGGAGCGTGTTGCGGCGAGCGCGGGTGCAGAGTGGCCGTTTTGTTCGAGCCTTTCGCAAGGCGCAGCGACTGCAAGACGTCGCCGCAGTAGCCGAGCAATTTCGGCCCAGTCCGCTGGTTGGAGTATTTGAGGGCGGTTTCGAGGAATTCCGCCGCCAGGGTGGGGTTTCGACCGGCGTAGTCAGGAATCCTACCGCTATCCAGCGTGCCATGCAGATTGCCACTTCCGAGGAGCTGACGCGTTTTGAACGCAATCTGCCTTGGCTGGCTATCACCGGGGCCGTAACCCCATTCATTGGGTTGTTCGGCACCGTGTGGGGCATCATTGACGCATTCCACGGTCTCGGAACTGCGGGTGCGGCGACTCTGCGGGCCGTGGCCCCGGGCATATCCGAGGCGCTGATCACCACTGCGGCCGGACTTGCTGCAGCCATTCCCGCAGTGATCGCCTATAACCTCATCGGTGGGTCCATCCGCGAGTTCGCGGCCCGGGGCGATGACTTTGCGCTGGAGATGCTGAACGCAGTCGAGCGCAACCAGCCCCAGCCTGTTTCGCGCGCCGCAGAAGAGGTGCGACGGTAATGGCCTTTACGGCTTCCAATGGACGCACCCAAACCTCTCTTTCCGATATCAACATCACCCCTCTGGTCGACGTGGTTTTAGTATTGCTGATCATCTTCATGGTGACGGCGCCGGTGCTGCAATCCGGAATCGAAGTCAGCGTGCCCAAAACACGCACCGTAAAAGAGATCACAGAAGAGCGTCTGGTAATCAGCATTGACAAGCAGCAGCGCGTCTTCCTCGGCAACGACGCTATCAATATCAATGAGATCGGGGACAAGCTGCGACAAAAAATACGCGATCCAAGGCATCAGTCGATCTTTGTCCGCGCCGATGAGAACGTTCCTTTCGGCGCTTTTGCCACTGTGATGGATGCGGTCAAACAGTCAGGGATCAGCAACGTAAGCATCGTGACCCAACCTCTCGAGACGCATGGCAACCGCTGAAATCTTCTTTGAACACGAACGTTGGAGCCGTAACCTGGCTTGGTCGTTGGGGCTGCACGTGGCGGTTGCGGGGTTGATCTTGCTTTATGCTGTGGTTGGGCCTTCGAGTCACGGCGCCGGCTGGGGTGCTGGAGGCGGTGGAGACGCTATCGGAGTGACGCTGGTAAATACGATCCCGCTTCCCGCCCCTGCGGTGCAGACCGAGAACGTTCTGGCAAACGAGTCCAAGGGGCTTACCCAGTCCTTGCCTAAGGTCGAGGAGAAGGAGAAGGAACCGGAAGCTATCCCAATTCCGGATAAGGACGTAAAACCGAAAAAGGCGCCGAAGGAAACTAGTACTAAGCGCCAGAAACCGCAGCCCGAGCCGGTAGAAGCGAACAATATAGTTCCCTTCGGACAAGGCGGCCCTGTAAGCGGGCCTTACGGAACATTCAGCGCCGGTGAAGCAAAAGGCGGTTTCGGTTTTACCGGAGGTGGCGGCGACTTTGGGACACGGTACGGCTGGTATGTGCGCGTAGTTCAACAGAAAGTACAACAGAGCTGGTTGACTTATGACGTAGATCGTCGGATCACGGAAGCGCCGCGGGTCTATCTCACTTTTGATGTGCTGCGCGATGGGCGGCCAAGCAACGTGCAAGTTGAACAGTCGAGCGGCATACCTTCGTTGGATCAGTCGGCTATACGGGCCATCCAACGCATTGATACTTTTGGTCCCCTGCCGTCCGATTATTCCGGGAATAAGGTTTCAGTTGAGTTCTGGTTCGATTACAAAAGATAGTTAAGTGAAGAACATGTCCCCATTCATGCATCGATTGTTTAAATGGCTGTTGCCAATACTTCTTTTCTCGCCATCGACCTTTTCTCAAGATTGGATCCGCACTGGTACCGGCTTGGGTGTAGAAAAAGTCCGCCTGGCAGTTCCCGATTTCAAAGCCTCGACGCAGGATGCGAAGAATACAGATCTGCTTAAAGTCTTCAACGACACGCTGTGGAATGATCTCGACAACGCAGGCATCTTCGATATGGTGTCGAAGAGCTTTTATCCCCTAGGACCGGTTGGCAGTCCGCCCGATGTGAAGTTTGAGGCGTGGAGTGCTCCGCCCCCGAATGCAGCTATGTTGGCTTTCGGCAATCTGGGAGCCTCCGGCAACACCCTGACCGTGCAAGGCTGGCTCTATGACGCGAAGAATGTCACTTCGCCGCAAGTGCTGGGCAAGCAATACCAGGATGCCGCTACCACCGATGCTGCCCGCGCCATCGCCCATAAATTTGCCGACGAGATTATTTTTCGTCTCGGTGGCGGCATTCAGGGCATAGCGGAGAGCAAGATTTATTTCGTGAGCAGCCGGAGTGGCCGCAAGGAAATCTGGGCCATGGATTACGATGGCGCGAACCAGCACGCCCTGACCCATGTGGGTTCCATTTCGTTGTCACCGCGAGTTTCGCCCGATGGCTCGCGGATCGCGTTCAGCTCTCTCACCCGAACCGGATGGGACATCCTGATGTACTCCGTGGATGTGGGCCGGCTGGTAGCGTTCCCCAGGTTTGGCGGAACTAATCTTTCCCCGGCATGGTCGCCAGATGGGACCAAGCTGGCATTCTCCTCCTCCCGCGGCGGCGATCCGGAAATTTACGTAGTCGATCAATCCGGCTCCAACTTGAAGCGGCTGACGTCTTTCAAAGGCCCCGACGTTTCTCCGGCGTGGAACCGCAAGACCGGAGCGCAGATGGCGTGGGTGAGTGGCCGCAGCGGCTTGCCGCAGATCTACACCATGGAAGCAGACGGCACCAACCCCCAGCGGCTTACCGAGGAGGGCTATGCCGTGTCACCGGCATGGTCCCCGAATGGGCAGTTTCTGGTATTTTCCTGGATTCGGCACTACGGGCCGGGAGCGCCGGGAGCGCAAGATATCTACATCATGGATATTGCCAGCAAGCAGTGGGTGCAATTGACTCATGATGGCGGACGGAATGACTTTCCGTATTGGTCGCCCGACGGCCGGCACATCATTTTCCAGTCTAGCCGCTCCGGGAGCGAACAGATTTGGACCATGCTGGCCGACGGCACCAATCAAAAGCAGTTAAGTTTCGCGGGCAGCAACACGCAACCCAACTGGAGCTGGAAATAATTTTGTTCGCAGGCCACGTACGATTTCGAAGGGGAGGGAAGAAAGTGAAGCAGCGAAAATTGAAATGGATCACGCTGGTGTTCGTATTAGGCGCCATCATGATGCTGGGGGCCTGCAAAAAGAAAGTGGCGCCGCCACCGCCGCCGGCACCACCGGCTCCCACCGCACCCACGGCTTCGCTCACAGCGAATCCCAACACGATTGAGAAGGGACAATCCACCACTCTGACCTGGCAAACCACCAATGCCACCGACGTAAGCATTGACGGTATTGGAGCCGTGGACCCGAATGGTTCGCAATCAGTGACTCCCGCCGACTCAACCACTTATCACCTGACCGCTAAAGGAGCCGGAGGAACTCAAGACGCTACGGCGCGAGTTACCGTAACTGCGGCAGCCGCTCCGCCACCGACGTCTTCGGCAACCGAAGAAGAACTATTCTCGCAAAACGTGAAGGATATTTTCTTCGATTACGATAAAAGTGACATCCGCTCGGACCAGCAGTCTGCCCTGCAGGGCGATGCTGGTTTCCTCAAGCAGCATTCCAACATCGTCTTCACGATCGAAGGACACTGTGATGAGAGAGGATCCACCGAGTACAACCTGGCACTGGGCGACAGCCGCGCCAATTCTGTAAGGACTGCTCTGGTGCAATCCGGCATTGGTGGTGACCACATCAAAACCATCAGCTACGGCAAGGAGAAGCCGTTCTGCACGCAGTCCAACGAGCAATGCTGGCAGCAGAACCGACGTGGTCACTTCGTCTACCAGAAGTAGTCATTAACGCGGGGCGGGCCATTGGCTCGCCCCTGTGGCACCTTGAGACCTTCCGCGACGGGGATACCCAACCGTGCCCGGAACGGGTTATCCTGCAGCATACGATCTCTGGCTGATGTCCGGTCGTAACTTTTCTTCGAAGCGCTTTTCGAAGCCCGGGGATTAATTATGAGAATCAAACGTTATTCCATCCTGATTGCCATCACCACCCTATGGCTCGCCCTCACACCGGTTTGGGGCGCCAGCAAGGAGATGATTCAACTGCAAACCCAGGTCGAGGACCTCAAAAATCAAATGACGCAAATGCGTCAGTCCTTCGACGAACGTATGGGCATCATGAAGAATCTGATGGACCAGAACACCGACAGCATGAACAAGGCGGTCACCGCGATCACCAATCTTCAGAACACTCTGCAGAAGCAGCAGAGCGATAGCGGCGCCCATGTCGACCAACTCTCCGGGCAGATCCAGGCGCTCAATGACACCATGGACGAACTGAAAGCTCGCCTGGGCAAAGTCAGCAAGCAATTGGAAGACATGCAGTCGACGCAGCAGAACCTGGCCGCCCAGCAGGCGCAACAGCAACAACAGGCGCAGGCCCCACCACCCGATGTGCTTTACAACAATGCCCTTCGCGACTACAACGCCGGCAAGAATGACCTCGCCACCCAGGAATTCTCCGACTACATCAAGTACTATCCCAACACGGACTTGACGGGGAATGCGTATTTCTACCTGGCGGAAATCCAGTACCGGCAAGGAAACTACCAGCAGGCGGCCAAGAATTACGACCAGGTCATGCAGGAGTTCCCCAGCGGAAATAAGGCTGCGGCCGCCCAATTGAAGAAGGGGTTCGCTCTAATAGAACTGGGGCAGAAGGACGACGGTATCGCCGAACTGCGCCACGTCGTCCAGCGATATCCGCGATCCAACGAAGCCACGCAGGCACGTGATCGCCTGCGTAAGCTGGGCGTCCCGGTCGCGGGAACGACGGCACGCAAGGCGCCGCAGTAGCTGACTTTTCTCTGTTGAGAACCCGTCTCCTATGGATTTGCTTCGCTGAGTCCAAGGGTCCTCAAGCAATACCTGATTTCCGATGCCGCTTCTGTCACCCGCATTCCTTCTTGCGCCATCAGTTTGCAGGAAAGCGCGGCCCGGCTCGCGC
Source organism: Terriglobales bacterium (assembly GCA_035512155.1). GTDB lineage: Bacteria > Acidobacteriota > Terriglobia > Terriglobales > Acidobacteriaceae > JABCYV01. The sequence goes on from DATKEN010000014.1 coordinate 224,238, forward strand.
TTCCCTCGCCCAGATCGAACGTCACGCGACAATACTGACAATCCTCATTCCAGCAGAATCGACCGTAGGAAATCGGTTCCGGCGCCAGGTATTGAAAACAGCGCAGCAAGGTATTGTTCTCCGGAACCTCGAATTCCCGACCCAGAACCGTAATTCTTATCAGTCGGGTAAAGGGCCGGAAAAGCGTGGTAGGGGCGGTCATGATTGAGAAGTGCCTGGGGGCATTCTAGGGCAGGTTGCAGCGTCGCAGACAAATCGAAGGTGGTTGACCCCGGGTACGGTCTGCATTATTGCGGTCGGGGGTCACTAGGTGGCCCATGTCTGGCTGTTTTGGGAGACACAGGAGTGGCCGGATTCCCAATCCAAATCTGCCGATCAGACGGAGAGGATTCGTTCCCAGGTCTCGCAGAAGCGGCCAGACCTGCGGCACCCCGCTACATTGGTATCTCGCCGGGAACAGGGCGGGAAGTTACGCGCCAGTCTGGTGCCGGTGGTGTGGCTTGCCATGATGCCCGGCGCGATGGGCCTTGTGGTGAACAGCCCGCTTCGACGGCTTCGTCTCTTGCGCCGAAGCCCCAAAAGCCGGAACCCAAACGGTCAGAGTTGACAGCAGGAAGACGGCAAGAAAAAAGCGCTTCATCGCAAGCTCCTGAATGTTACATATATACAATGTCGACCCCTTCCGCAAACAAAACTTTTGGGATAGGCTGACATCGTGACCGAGCCGAGTTGAAGTGCCAGGAGGAATCATCCATGCTCGATGGCAGAGACCAAGACCGTGGTAAAGGCGCAGTGGAACACGATGAGCACGATAAGCCGGGCAACAGCTCGCTGCAGGGCCAGCTCGGGCACCGCGACCAGGATCCTCGGCTGAAGTCCGCCGACACCGATTTTCCCGAGCCCGGAGGAAACCCCGAGCACAGTGGCGAGCCGCAGGAGCCAACCAAGCGCAACTTGGGCGACGTTGCTTAGAGCGTCCTATTTTAGAGCATCCTGTTTGTGATGAAAGTCCAGCCCGAACAAGGGATGGTCGCGTGTCCCAGTGATTTTGATGGGTAGAACGGTTGCGCCGTTCTTGCGAAAAAAAGGATCAAACGGCTTCAAGAGGAATGATTTGAAGCCCGTCATGGTTTGAGACACCTTGGCTTGCATCCGCAATTTACCATGGAAGTCCAGCGCCTCTTGATCCATATTGTATGTTCCGTCGAGCCCGACGCTGGCTCCGACCACGCTGAACGTCAATCCTCGAAATGTGATGACGCCGCGATCTAACAGGAAGTTGCCCTTCAGTTCCGAAACGCTGCTGCCAGCATCCTCATTCCCCGGCTGACCTTGTGCTTTGCGGCTTAGGGTTTCGATTTTGGCGCTGACGTTCGGGTTGGTGAACTCTGCCCCTCCTACTCCAAACCTCCCCTTTAACATCAGGCGATCGACAATGTCACCTTCAATCGGTGGAAGAGCGAACTTCGTTCGCAATTCTAGTGCGCCTGTCATCACGGGCTTATCTGTCTTCACTGCCAGCCGCAGCATATCCTCGACCCGCCCCTTGTCCACGACGACGTCAAGAGTAATGTTGTGACCCTTGCTGCCCGGCGTTTTAACCACTTCGCCGTTCGCGGTTACAAATGAATTCAGAAAGTGGGCGTGCACCGGATGCAGAAGGGTATTTCCGTTGGTTCCGTCAACCGTGGCGCTGAAAGTTGTGTCCAAAGACACCGGATGTCTGCCGGTTCGAAGGCTGAAGTCTGGAATCGAGGTCCTGCCTTCGATCTCGATCTTGTTAAGCACACCTCCAAATTTCCCTTCCGAGGACAAGATACCAGCGATGCCCCTGAACACACCCAGATCAGCCTTGTTCATGGTGTACTCGGCGGCCAAAGGCGTCAGCCCGGGATCGTCAGGACTCCAGGGACCAAATCTTCCTTGAGCATCGATCTCTCCCGGAGGGATGGCATTGCTGAGCTGCACAGTGAAACTCGCAGGGCGATGAAGCCCCACGGAGTGCATCACCAGATGATGAATTGCGAACACGTGCGGCTCCTTATCGGCAGACTTGGGCAGCAGACGCAGCTCGGCGCCTTCGGACACAAGCTCATGCACGAATATCGATATGTCCCGTACCTTTGACCAGTCTTGCTTGGTTCGCTGTCCGGGTGGAGGTATTTGAATCACGAACCCTTTGAGTTTGACCTGCTCGATCTTCCATGGTTTTCCCCATAGTCCACGCAAATCAGCGTCGGCTGAGAATTCGGCAACTGAAATCAAGGGAGGAACGTCCGTCCGGCCTTGGTGCCTGAGCGTCAACCCTGATCCCTCGATGCGCGCCCGCGGCCACAGAAATACGTTGAATTCCCGCAACTCGACATCGGCATGAAATTTTTCTCGAAGCATCGCAATGGCGCGCTCCCGCAGATAGGGGTTGGCGCGGCGAGCTGTGACCACAACCAGTATCCCGCCCACGACCAATACCACAGCTACGGCTATGAGCACGATCTTGCCCTTCGTTGGCGCACTTCGCTCGCTAATTGTGCCAGAGACCACAGCCGCTCACCTGACCAGCATTGTCTCTGACGTTGTTTGCAATCAAAGAGTTGTAGGAATTAGTGCGAGAATCGCACCAGATGGTGGGAGAAGTCCTGTTTTGTCTGTTTGGAGCGATTTACCGCAATTCTTCCATCGCCTGCTCCAGCACTTCCCTGCCCGGACGCACCACGGACTCAGGCAGAGTGGCCAGCGGCTGTTCAGTCAGGTTCAGCAGGTCGATAAAACTCGGCGTCTGAGTGTTGACGTAAAACACGCCGGTCAGTACCTCGCCCGCATCATGGGCTTCATGCAAGCGAGTGATGGATTTGATCCGGTCCGTCGGGTCGTAATCCTCTTCCAGCTTCCGCAGGCGAAGGCGGGAGCCATCGTGCATCGTCACTTCGACAGTCGAGCCAGCATCATACTCGACTGCGATGTCCTCGAAAACCGGGACGAAGCTGATCTCCTGCAGGGGTTCGTCGTGGTCCTTCATGTATTTGTAGGATTTCGTCGAGCCCTCGTGATCATTAAACGTGACACAGGGTGAGACCACGTCGAGCATGACCGTGCCCTGGTGGGCGATGGCTGCCTTCAGCATGGAATGAAGCTGCTTCTTGTCCCCGGAAAACGAGCGTCCCACAAAAGTAGCGCCCAGCGTGATGGCCATTGCGCATGTGTCAATCGGGGGGAGGTCGTTAATCACCCCCGTCTTCAACTTTGATCCCAGATCAGCTGTGGCCGAAAACTGTCCTTTGGTTAGGCCATACACGCCGTTGTCTTCGATGATGTAGATCATGGGAAGATTGCGGCGCATGAGATGCACAAACTGCCCCATACCGATCGAAGCGGAATCGCCGTCGCCGCTGACGCCGAGCGCCAGCAGGTTGCGATTCGCCAGCATCGCTCCGGTCGCCACCGAAGGCATGCGGCCATGCACGGCGTTGAAACTATGCGAGCGTCCCATGAAGTAAGCCGGGCTCTTGGAAGAGCACCCGATGCCGCTCAACTTTGCCACTCGCTCCGGCGCCACTCCCATTTCGTACATCGCGTCAATGATGCGCTCGGAGATGGCGTTGTGCCCGCACCCAGCGCAGAGGGTGGTCTTACCGCCGCGGTAATCGACTACGGAGAGGCCGACACGGTTTAGTTTGGGTGTACTGGTCGGAGTGGTCGACATTTACTTGCCCTCCATGGTCATGAGTTCGTCGGTCACCGAGCGCGCATCGAGCGGTAATCCATGAATGTGGGCGATGCTCCGCAGGCGCGTTATGAGCGCTGGTTCGAGATCGAGCTTGAGCAGGCTTAGCATCTGAGCATCGCGGTTTTGCTCGACCACGTACACGCGATCGTGCTGCTTCACGAATTCATGCACCTCTCGGGTGAACGGAAAAGCGCGCAGCCGCAGATAGTCGGTCTCAATACCATACTCCTTGCGCAACTGGTCGCGGCTCTCGATGATGGCCCAGTGCGAAGTGCCATAGGCGATAATCCCAATCTTCGATTTGCCCGTCGAAACCTCCGGCCGGGGCACGAACGAGCGCGCGGTTTCAAACTTACGATTGATCCGCTCCATGTTGTGCTCAAAGTCGTCTGGACGCTCACTGTACTGGGATTTCTCGTTATGCCCGCTGCCACGAGTGAAGTAAGCGGCGGCGGGGTGGTCAGTGCCTGGCAGGGTGCGGTAACCAATGCCGTCGCCGTCCACATCCTTGTAACGGGCGAAGCCCCCGAGACGGTCCAGATCTTCCTTGCCTAGTATCTTGCCGCGCTTGATCGGTTTCTCCGGGTAGTGGAACGGATCCGCCATCCAATTGTTCATGCCGAGATCAAGATCCGACATCACGAAGACTAGAGTCTGGAATTGCTCAGCCAATTCGAACGCGTCTTGCGCCATGGTGAAGCACTCTTCCGCCGAGCATGGAATCAGCAAAATGTGCTTGGTATCGCCGTGAGACAGGAAAGCAGTGGAGAGAATATCTCCCTGCGAGGTGCGAGTGGGTAGACCGGTCGAGGGCCCAACCCGCTGAATATCCCAGATTACTCCCGGAATCTCCGCGTAGTAAGCCAGCCCCGCAAACTCTGCCATCAGCGAGATGCCAGGCCCGGCAGTTGCGGTCATGGCTCGCGCCCCAGCCCAACCGGCACCCACAACCATGCCGATCGCAGCCAGCTCATCTTCCGCCTGGATGATAGCAAATGTCGCTTTGCCGTCCGCGCCGATTCGAAAACGCTTCATGTACTCGATGATGCTTTCCGGCAACGAAGAAGAAGGCGTGATCGGATACCAGCTGACGAAAGTTACACCTGCGAACATGCAGCCCAGAGCGGCGGCCGAGTTTCCATCGATGATGATCTTGCCCTGGGTTTTGTCCATCCGCTGGATGAAGTAGGGATCGCGTTTGGGCAGATTGGAGGCGGCATAATCATACCCAGCCTGCACCGCGGATAGATTCAGATTGGCTGCCTTCGCTTTCTTGGCGAACTGCTTGCGGATGGCCTTTTCCACCTCGCCCATATCAATCTCGAGCAGTTTGGCCACCACGCCCACGTAAATCATGTTCTTCACGAGCTTGCGCAGCTTGGCCTCGGGACACACCGGCGCCACCAACTTGTCATACGGAACCGAATAAAAAATAAGATCAGAACGAAGAGTGCTCAGGTTGAGAGGTTCGTCATACAGAACGGCGGCGCCCGGTGCCAGCGACATCACATCTTCCCGCGCGGTCTCCGCGTTCATGGCAACCACGAAATCGATTTCCTTCTTGCGCGCGATGTATCCATCTTTGTTTGCGCGAATGGTGTACCAGGTGGGCAAACCTGCAATATTCGAGGGGAACAAGTTTTTGCCTGAAACCGGGACTCCCATCTGGAAGATGCTCCGCAATAGCACAGTGTTGGAGCTCTGCGAACCGGAACCGTTGACCGTCGCAACCTGAATGCTCATGTTGTTGACGACGCGCTTAGGTTCTAATCGCCCCGAGGCTTCATGGAGCGCTACATCCGTGGTGGCCATCCCTAGAATCCTTCCTTTGACTGGAGCGGGTCTCCCCCGCGCAATTGTTGCTATGAATGAGTGAGGTGTAACTCTTAATTATACGGCATGGACGTGGGAGCGAACAGGTGAGGAAAGCAGAGTTCGAACACCAAGGTACCTGATGTGGAACTAGAAGTTATTAGCTCATTTCATAAAGTTGCTGTCCAGTGGTTGCTAGCGGAATCGAGATGTTCCGACGACACTCGAAGTTTGAGGCGGCCAAAAAGCTGGAGCCTCCGAACCTTGAGAGGAAGCAGCCTGGGGGACGCCCAAGATCTTCCGGTTTTGCCAACCCTCGTCTAAGATTGAACCCTGTGAAACACTATCTGCCCCTAATCCTTTTGCTTGTGTTCCACCCTGGCCTCCTGAACGCTTCAGACAAAGCGGAGCAGGAAGGCAGAGACCTTATAGAGCAGGCCGAGGCGAAGACAAATATTTTTGCGCTACCGTCTTTTGAGATGAAGGCGAGTGTTCGAGTCGACAACGTCGATAACAAGGGCAAATCTCTCGACGGCTCATACCTGCTTCTCTGGGATGGCCCTGAGAGCTGGCGGGAGGAGATCGGTCTGCCGGGGTACACCGAGATTCAAGTCGGCGGTAAGGGTGTCATTTTCCTAAAGCGAAGCACGGATTTCATCCCCTTGCGGATTGAACAGTTACACTCAGCATTAGGTTATGGGTCGGGCGGAGGATCATATCCGCACCGCTCTCTTATCAGCGTAGGGCCAAGACAAGACGAAACCATCAAGAAGATCCATGGCAGAAAAATAAACGGCTCAAAAGTGGACTGCGTTGAAATTGTCGATCACGAAAATCACACTAGAGAAGTATGCGTCGACCAGACTACCGGCACACTGGTTCGCGAAAACCCATTTCTGGACAGAGAATTGATGCCCGTTGATGGAAAGTTGTTTCCACGTTTTCTGAGTTATGTTGACTATGGAAAGCCTGTCGCAGAAATTCACGTTACAGAATTGACTACCCCGAAGCAGTTGCCATCGTCCGCATTTAACCCGCCACCCGGGACGGTTTCAAAGCCTGGCTGTATGAATCCCACTCCGGCGCGTCTGGTCAAGCGGGTGACACCTCGATATCCGGAACAGGAGCGACAATCACATGTCGAGGGCACGGTCTCCATCTATGCGTGGATAGGAAAAGACGGAAGTGTCAGCGAACCGAGAATCGTTTCTAGCGTAACCCCTGGATTAAACGATGCAAGCCTCGACGCAGTTCGGCAGTGGCGCTACGAACCGGCTAGCTGCAACGGCACTCCCATAGATATCGAAATCGTTCTAACGGTCATCTACCAACTACGGTAGAGAAGCCATCGGAAGGATTTTGAAAATATCGGCGCATCAGAGAGTCGCATTTGTGGGGTCCATACGCCCTACTCTTCCACTCGCAGAAACTGCGCCATGTTGCGGAACTTCTTATATCGTGACGAAACCAAATCTGAGATCGAACTGCGTTTGAGCTCTGCGAGTTGCTCCTTCAAAGCGGCGTCGAGCAACGCGGCCGCGGCTTCGTGGTCCATATGGGCTCCGCCCTCCGGCTCGGGAACGATTCCGTCAATGCAGCCCAATTCTTTCAAGTCTTCGGCGGTGATGCGCATAGCCTGCGCCGCCAGTTCCTTCTTCGTGGGATCGCGCCACATGATAGAGGCGCAACCCTCGGGCGAGATCACCGCGTAGATGGAATTTTCCATCATCAAAACGCGGTCCGCCACCGCGATGGCCAGCGCTCCTCCACTCCCACCCTCTCCGGTAATCGTGGTGACGATCGGAACCTGCAGACGCGCCATCTCGCGCAGGTTGTATGCGATGGCTTCAGCCTGGCCGCGTTCTTCGGCGCCAAGGCCAGGGTAAGCGCCGGGGGTATCCACCAATGTGAACACTGGCCTGCCGAACTTTTCCGCCATCTTCATTGCCCGCAGCGCCTTGCGATAGCCCTCCGGATTGGGCATGCCAAAGTTGCGGTAAACCTTCTGTTTGGTATCCCGCGCCTTCTGGTGGCCGACGATCATGACTTCCTCGCCGTGGAAGCGAGCCATACCGCAGACCAGCGCCGGATCATCTCCGAAGCCCCGATCACCGTGAATCTCAGTCCAGTCGGTGAAAATCCGTTCAATATAATCGAGCGTGTAAGGCCGCTGGGGATGCCGCGCCAGCTCCGCCTTGTCCCAGGCGGTGAAATGGGACATTACTTGTTCGCGCAGGGCCTCGATGCGATCATGCAGTTGCCGGATCTCCCGCCGCGTGGTCTCGTCCTGTCCTTCCAACGATTGCAGCCGCGCCACCTGCCGCTCGATTTTTTCCAGTTCCTGCTGCGCTTTCTGTGTGGAATCCATCCTTCTGCCGTTACCGTTCCTGGCGGTCCATCGAGCTTCCACCATTGACAGGAGAAAATCGGCGCCCGTCACCACCAGCATGGCATTCGCCGCTGCGGGCGCAGCTGCCGCACGCGCCTTGGAACTCCTGTGATTGGAAACTCTCATCCGCCGCAGATCTTAGTCAATGATTCGAACCGCGCCCCGGCCACACAGCTCCTCGACGCGGGCGATGAAGTGGCGGTCCGGTTGCACATTATAGCCTTCCGCTTCCATGACTACCATGAAATCCCCTTGCCGTTCCACGTCAAACAATACCCTGGCTTCCCCCTTTTGGCAGGAGCATAGCGCGTGCAACGCATCGACCGTCGACGCCGACGCCGTCTCCAGCGGGACGCGAATGCGCAGCGAGCGCGGCAGCGGAACCTTGGCATCTTCTAAAGGAGTGATGTCGTTGACCGTAAGCTTTGGGTTTGCCCCTTCTTCGATGCGAACACCGCCGCGCACCAGAACCGGCACTTCGAGTTTGACCTTCTCCTGCAATTTGCGATACGCCTCGGGAAAAACCAGCATCTCCACTGAGCCGGCCATGTCCTCTAGCGTGCCCTGCGCGTAGAATTCTCCTCTTTTCGATTTCAGCACCCGCAGATTGGTGATGATGCCGGCAGTAGAGATGTTCTCGTCTTTTCCGGTGGAAGACTTCATGGCCGCCAGCTCGGTGGTGCTGAGGGCGCGCAAATCCTCCAGCTTGTCGCGATATTTTTCCAAGGGATGTCCGGTGATGAAGAATCCGAGGATTTCTTTTTCATTGGCCAGACGGACGTGCTCGTCCCAGTCGGGGATCTCCGGCAGTCTCTCATTTTGCAGGGTCGGCTCTTCCTGCTGGTCGAACACTCCGAACAAGCCGTGCTGACCGGATTCTGTGTCGCGCTGCGTCTTAAGCGCGCGGTCGATCGCTTTATCGAGAACCGCCATCAGTTGAGCGCGACGGCCGAGCGCATCCATCGCGCCGCTTTTGATCAATGACTCCAGCACGCGCTTGTTGAGCTGCCGCAAATCCACGTTCTCGCAGAATTCATAGATCGAAGAGTAGCGCCCAAGCTTTTTCCGTCCGGTGACAATCGACTCGATTGCATTGTGGCCAACGTTCTTCACTGCCGCCAGGCCGAAGCGTATCGCACTGCCATGCGGAGTGAAATTGGCATCGGAAACGTTGATGTCCGGAGGTTCGACCGGCATTCCCATCTCGCGGCATTCGTTGATGTACTTCACCACGTCATCCGTGCTGCCCGTTACCGAGGTTAGTAACGCCGCCATGAACTCCACCGGATAATGAGTCTTGAGGTATGCGGTGTGATATGCGAGCAGCGCGTATGCCGCCGAATGCGATTTGTTAAATCCGTACCCGGCAAACTGCGCCATCAGGTCGAAAATCTTTTCGATCTTTTTCGGCGGGTAGGACCGCTGGGTGGCGCCAGTGACGAAACGTTCCCTCTGAGCCGCCATTTCGGCCGCGATCTTCTTCCCCATGGCGCGCCGCAGTAGATCGGCTTCTCCGAGAGAGTAACCGGCCAGACGGTTGGCGATCTGCATCACCTGTTCCTGATAAACGATGACGCCCAGCGTCTCCTGCAGAATCTCCTGCAACTCCGGTAATTCGTACTCGATCTTCTTGCGGCCGTGCTTGCGATCAATAAAATCGTCGATCATGCCGCCCTGAATTGGCCCGGGACGATAGAGCGCATTCAGAGCGGTGAGGTCCTCGATGGAGTTGGGCTGGTAGCGCCGCAACACGTCGCGCATGCCATGCGATTCAAACTGAAATACCCCTGACGTCAGTCCTTTGTGAAAGACCTTTTCGTAGGTCTCCTGATCTTCGAGCGGAATAGCCTCCAAAGTGAGTTGCTCCGCTCGGGTCTGCACGATCAGCTTCAAAGTGTCATCAAGAATGGTTAGGGTCGTGAGCCCCAGGAAATCCATCTTCAGCAGGCCCATCTTCTCGATGGCCACCATGTCGAAGGCGGTGACAATTTCGTCGTTCTTGGTCTTGTGCAGCGGAACTAATTCAATCAGCGGCCGTGGCGAGATCACCACACCGGCGGCATGGACGCCAGCGTTGCGCACCAGGCCTTCGAGTTTCATCGCGGTATCGATCAGTTGCCGCACCTGGGCGTCGCTTTCGTAGGCTTGCTGCAGCGCGGGCGAATCTTTGAGTGCCTGCTCCAGCTTGATGTTTAGAGTAGCCGGCACCATCTTGGCGATGCGATCGACGTCACTGTAAGGGACGTCCATAGCACGGCCCACGTCCTTGATGGCCGCCTTCGCCGCCATGGTCCCGAAAGTGATGATTTGGGCAACGTTGTCCCGGCCATATTTCTGGGTCACGTAGTCGATGACTTCGCCGCGACGATTCATGCAAAAATCAATGTCAATGTCGGGCAAGGAAACGCGCTCCGGGTTAAGGAAGCGTTCAAAAATCAGCTCGTGCTGCAAGGGGTCGAGATCAGTAATCCCCAGCGAATAAGAAACCAGCGAGCCAGCAGCCGAACCGCGGCCCGGTCCAACCGGTATATTGCGCTCCCTGGCGTAGCGGATAAAGTCCCAAACGATCAGGAAATATCCGGAAAACTTCATCTGTTGGATGATGAGCAGTTCTCGTGCCAGCCGTTGCTCGTACTCAGCCAGACTGTGCTTCAAACGGCCCTGCGTCTCCAGCGTCCGCAATCCTTCCAGCCGCCGCGCAAACCCTTCTCGGGTGACGTGCTCGAAATAACTGTCTAGGGTGTAGCCCCCCGGCACGTCAAAGTGCGGAAAAGGATTGCTCACCTTCTCCAGTCGCACGCTGCAACGCTCAGCGATTGCCAAGGTACGGGACAGCACGTCAGGCGAGTCCTTGAAAACGCGGTACATCTCGTCATGGCTCTTGACGAAGAAGCCGCTGCCCTGAAACTTCATACGGTTTGTGTCTTGAATCGACTTACCGGTCTGAATGCAGACCATTACATCCTGCGCGTGGGCGTCATCCTCGCAAAGGTAGTGGCTGTCGTTGGTCGCGACTAGCGGTATGCCGAGGTCTTTTTCGAGTCGGAACAAATGCGGATGGATGCGGTGCTCCATCTCGAGGCCCTGATCTTGGATCTCGAGGAAGAAATTGTCTTTACCAAAGATGTCACGATAAGCCGACGCCGCACTCCGTGCCGCCTCATACTTGTCATCCATCAAGAGCTCGGCTACCTCTCCCTTCAAACATCCTGACAGTGCTATCAATCCTTTGGAATGCTCCGCGAGAAACTTCTTGCTGATGCGCGGTTTGTAATAGAAGCCTCGTAGGGATGCTTCCGAGGTGATTTTCGTGAGGTTGCGATAGCCTTCTTCGTTTTCCGCCAACACCAGCAGGTGATTGTAGGTGTCGCCCTCAGGCGGCGTACGCTCGATGTTGTGATCTTCTTTCTTACAGACGTAGAGTTCGCAGCCAATGATCGGTTTGATTCCCGCTTGCTTCGCTGCATTCACGAAATGGACAGCGCCAAACATGTTGCCGTGGTCGGTCATGGCAACTGCCGGCATGCCTAGCTCTTTCACGCGCTGGACAAGCTTTTCCACATCGCAAGCGCCGTCGAGCATTGAATAATCTGTGTGAAGATGGAGGTGTACGAATTGGGACATGGGGGCTCGGAAAACAAATCTTTATGTTGTCGTCATTTTAACGGGAAATCGCTGCGAACCGGAGTAAAGAATTATTCACAGCGTGGTTAGCGGGGTTTCGTTGCGCAGTGTGTCACTCCGGGGTCTGCTCGGGGACTCGGAACTCCACACCGCGGTCGTCATTCACTTTGGTGGTGGCCTCCACATCGAGATTAGCCAACGGGATCTTTCTGGCTCTCAGTTCCGAAAAGACCCACACGGTTTCTCCGACGATGGCGTAGTTCTTGACCTCTTCCTTGTGCCGATCGCGGAAAACCAACACCGTAGGCTCGGAGGCTTGAGCCGTAGTCTCCTTCTTCGCCTGCGGAGCATCGGCAGACACCCGAGCCTCACGTTCGTCCCGCAAGCGGTCGACCTCTCCCTCTAGACGATCGATTTCTTGCTGCTGGGCCAGTGCGCTGCTCTGGGCATAGGACGAATCGTAAGACTGATAGGAATCAGCTCCGTTCAGGTAGGAGTTGTCTCCATAGTTCCAGGGATAACCGTAATAGCCCGGATAGCCGTAGAAAAACCACGGTGAGAACCCGGCAAAGAAGTGATGATGGTGGTGAAACCGATTGGAGGAGATAAACGGGCCGCGAAAACTAGCGCCGAAGCGCTCAGTACCCAGATGCTGAACGCTGCCAAACGTAGGCGCGCGGCTCACCATCATCGAACCGTGTGAGGAGCCTCCCATTGAACCGTGCGATGAGCTTACGAAATGGCTCCCGCCGCCAGCGGACATTCCGCCGTGGCGTTGGGCTTCGGCTGATACCGTCAGCAAAACCGCAACCATGGCCGCAATCGCCCAACTGCGATGCATGTAGTTATTGTAGCGCTTTTCGGCCGAGGCGGCGGAAACTTTCCGTGCTGCCACATCGAAACCTAGCGCTTTTTCGTTTTCGCCTTCTTGGCTGCTTTCGCGGTCTTCTTTGCTGCTTTGTGCAACTCCGGCTTGTGTGGATTGGAAGGTCTGATCGGCTCAGTTTTGGCGCTGGATGCTGACGCCGCTGCCGCCGCTGCGGCGGCGCTCTTCCCCTTTTTCTTGCCCGTAGCCTGGGCCGCGGCCGCGGCGGCGGCGGCGGCCGCCGCTTCCGCAGCGGCCTTGGCGGCTCTTCCGCGCTTGACTGGCGGAGGCGGAGGTGGGGGCGGAGGTGGAGGAGCCAAAGGTTTTAGAAATTTCAGAGTCTCAGTGCGCGACCGCAATCTGCCATCCAGCAGAAGCATAAATACGTCCTGCGCGATTTTCGGATACTCCGGCATCTGAGGCGTGATATGCAGCTCGGTCATCTCCGGCAACGGAATCTTCTGCTGGACTTGCCGCCATTTGGTAAAGAAATTTTTGATTTTCTGAGTTACCGCCTGCTGACGCGCCGTCACCGCCAGGAATAAGACCATCTCTGGCCGCGCCTCCGATAGCAGCTTCCAGGTCCGCGAGGGTGTTCCCGCTTCCTTGCCGGTGAGTCTCTTGGCTAGATCCTTGGCGTTGTCCTCAAGGTCTCGCCAGGCCTCGACCAGATCCTTGCGCGGGATCAGCTTGCGCATGTCGGCGATTTCCTTATCGCCGAGCCGAGCAGTGAGAAAATAGAGAACTGCAGGTGATGGATCGGGAGAATAGCCGAGCTGATTCATTTGTTGCCTCGTTTTCAGCAACTGGCCCAGGCCCGCAGTATCCACCTTGGCGCTGGTCCAATGCGGACTGAGCACCTTGAGCCATCCTTCTTTCTCCAGGACCCGTACGATGTGCAGGGGATCGTCCTCATAAGCCAATTGCTCGATCTCGCGCCCGATTGCCTTGTCGGTGATGTGATCGATGTAATTGTTCTCTTTGGCCGAATCGAAGCGCGCCTGGGTGCGTTCCTCGATGGGCCAATGGAAGCGCGCGGCAAAGCGAGTGGCGCGGATCAGGCGCGACGGATCCTCCACAAAAGCATAATTGTGGAGAACGCGGATCAGCTTGGCTTCGATGTCGGCGGCTCCGTTGAAGGGATCCATCAGCAGGCCACGCGATCCCGGATTCAGCGACAAAGCCATCGCGTTCACCGTAAAATCGCGTCGCCGCAGGTCTTCAATGATGGTGGCTGGGGTCACAATCGGAGGCTTGCCAGCTTTCTCGTACCGTTCCGTGCGTGCCATGCTGATTTCGGCGCGGACACCTCCCGGCAGCGTGAAATAGAGTGTTTTCAAGTCATCGTCTGCCGCGGCGATACTTGCTCCCGCGCGCTCCAGTTCTTTTTGCAGCTTTAGCGGATTGCCCTGCACCGTGAAATCGAGGTCGCGGATGGAAAAACCGCTGATGATGTCGCGAACCGCGCCCCCGGTGAGATAAATGTTCATGCCCGCGGCGCGGGCAACGTCCTGCACTAGGGTGACGCCGCGCTGTTGGTCCGGCGTCAGCCGGATTTCCATGGTGTAAATGTAATCAGCCATTATTTGCGAACGCCGGCTCCTGGAGCGTCTGACCGCCAGCGGGTGCGAGATTTCCACAGGGCGCTCCGACGGGAAGCAAGAGGCCCAACGCCACCCAGTTGTAAGTGACTCTATCCAGTAGACTTAGACTTCCTGCGATGGGACGCGGCAAGCTACAGAAAATAACACAACGTTGATAGTTTGGCTACTACGAACATAGATGCCGCCCGTTTCTCGCCAAAAAGTGCGAGAATCGGGACGCCAGCGCTGCGGGAAGCCACACTCCGAGGCCGCTTTCGCCAACTAGCATGCCCTCAACTCACAAGAAGGTCGTGGTTCGCAAGATGGACCGGGATTCGCTCAACGGATACGTTGCGCCCGCCAACTTCGTCCGCGAAGGCAAGCTGGAGTTGCTGAATACCTCGGGGAATGTCGTGGCAATTGAGCTGCGCGATATCAAGGGTGTCTACTTCGTGCGCGAGTTCGGTGACTCCGATGCGCTCAGCCGAAAAACTTTCACCAGCCGGCCGCGCACCGAGGGCCTTTGGGTCCGCCTCAAATTCAAAGACAACGAGGTCCTCGAGGGCATGATGCCCAACGATCTCTCCTTGACCACGGCGGAAGGTTTCCTGGTCAATCCCCCAGATCTGCGATCGAATACGCAGCGTATCTTTGTGCCCCGCACAGCGCTGGAATCGCTAACCGTCCTGGCCGTAATTGGCGCCACTCGTCGCCGTCGCCCCGGCGTCCCCGCGGAGACCGGCCAAGTACAGTTGTTCGGGGAATAGACCGTGGCCGCTAAAGTTGACCTCTATAACGCTTCATACGGTAACTATGACCTCGCGGTGTATCGCGACGTCCGGATTGAGACTTATGGTGAGGACTTCGGCCAGACCAGTTGGGTGACTACCGAGGAATCTCATGAAATCCCCCGGCTGCTTGAACTGACTTCTGCTTCAAATGTTCTAGAAATCGGGAGTGGCTCGGGCGGCTATGCGCTGCATTTGGCCCAAACGATTGGTTGTCGCATACTTGGTGTCGATGTAAACAAAGAAGGCATTCGCAGTGCTAGCGAGCTGGCGCGAGCGCGCAACCTGACTGCCAAAACCAGTTTTGAAGAGCGCGATGCTTCCCGGCCGCTTCCCTTCACCGCCGAAACCTTCGACGCAGTCTTCTCGAACGATGTCTTCTGCCATCTTCGCGGCCGCACCCAGATCCTCCGTGAGCTGTTTCGGGTGCTGAAACCAGCGGGGCGGTTGTTGTTCAGTGACGCGCTGGTTATCGACGGTTTTATCTCCGACGAAGAAGTGGCGACCCGCAGTTTGATCGGACACTACGAGTTCGTTCCCCGTGGACAAGATGAAAAATTAATCGAGCAGGCCGGATTTCACTTGTTGCGATCGGTAGACACCACGGAAAATGCCACTCGGATCGCGAAGCGACGGTATGACGCTCGGGCGCAAAGACGAACGGAGCTGGTCGCTGTGGAAGGCGAAACAAATTTCCTCGGATTGCAAACTTTCCTGTCGTGCGTCCACACTCTTACTAGCGAAAGACGGCTGCTGCGATTCCTGTACGTCGCAAGGAAGCCATGAACGCAGTTTGGAATCGGGCCTGAATCTCCCAGATCCGGAACAATAAATGCTAAACTCTAGTACCGCGAATGAGTCTCTTTGCTCAAGATTACGGCGCCGAGTCTCCTGCGGGATCGCCCGCAGGTTCACCAATCGCTCCTGACCGCGACGTCCAACTCTTGCTCCCTGCGAGTGTCACCCGGTCTTTAGCGAAGCGGCTCTTTTTTGATATCCGCGACACTTTATTCCCGGAGAAACTTCCGCCCCTGCAGCTGACTTCGCGTCCAGTTGATACTGGCATGTTGCTAGGTGACATTGTCAGTTTGCCCTGGTATCGAACCATCTTCACCAATGTCGGCAACGTGATTGCCCCGGAGACGTTGCCACCGCTGGAGCTGGAGTCACGGCCTGTCGATGTAGGCGAACTGATCAGTGATCAGATGAGTCACCAGTGGTGGAGTTCGCTGCTGCGCAACCTGGCCGACCGTATCGCCCCCGAGCGCATGCCGCCGCTGCAGTTGACTTCGAGACCCTTCGACGCCAGCCTGCAGGACGGGTCCGTACAGGTAGTCCGCTGGTCTTCGACGATCAGCCTGCCCCGAGTTCCGGTGGGGGCCAGGCAGTTCGTGACCAACGAACCGCTGAGACCAAGGATTCAACGGGCCCCGCTGGCGCCACAACTGGCGGGAATCGCCGTAGCCCAATCCCCAGTCCCAAATGATCCCACGCCAGCGAATATGCATGCAGTCCACGGAGCCAAACTAAGAGGTAAGCTTTCCCGCTCTCGCGTGCGTGAAGCGATATTGATTTCGGTCGCGGTTCTGGAAGCGCTCTATCTCGCGGCTTCCTTCTTTGGATTGGCTTGATTCAAATCCTGCCCCGCTGGTTAGATCCAAAAGAAAAAGGGCGGCCTGGTTGGCCGCCTTACCTTTGTCATTGTGCTCGGATTATGCTGCCCGGCCGGTAACGGCCGCCGGCCGGTAACCAGACTCGTTGGCTCTTCGTACGGCCTGCACTGCTTCCTCTGCAGACATCAGTGGTGTGGTCTGAACCGACTTGCACGCGCCGCCGCCGGCAAATGCGATCGCAATCGCGGCAGCACTAACGTTATCCGGCATTTCGGTAATCATTACGACGTCGTAGTCGCCAAATGCGAACCACGCACTCTTGATCTTGCCCCCCAACTTCTCGACTGCGGGGCGGACAGCTTCGATCCGGTCCTGGGGCTGCGCGATCAGCGCTCGCCAGCCTTCAGGTGAGTACGCAACTTGGTGCAGATAATGCGGCATATAGCCTCCTTCGAAACTCCCTACGGCTGCGAATAATCCCAGAGGTGACGGTCCAAGTCAAGGTGTCGAGGAATTCGGTAATGGGTCAGTTTCCGATAACGCGACTTACCAGGCAAGTGAAATTCAATCAGGGGACACCAGCGCGTTTATCGGGACCTATCCGGATCTAACCAGAGTAGGTATTTAAAAGAAGTTGACCAACCTCCTACCAGACAAATTCATCAACCCAACAGAGAAGAAGCCAATCAATGGAGGTCTATATGCCTGTCGCAGAATTATCTTGGGATCAGATCGAAGCAACGAAAAATGCGGCGAATAACCAAGCGGGTCCACGCTTTGTTCCTGGGCGCAGCATTCCCGTGCCCAGCACTGTAAGCCCCTCGCTACAGACGACAATTGCTGCCCCATATCGGGTCCCTGCGTGGGATGCCGATCCAAAAGATACGGCGGATTGGAAGACGCTCATCAGTACACTCGGCGACGAGACCGCAGCCGCAACTCGTGATATGCAGGAGAAACTCGGCGTCATCATGGAGCCGACCGTAATTGATGGCGTCAAAGCATTCATCCTGACGCCGAAGGTGATTGCGCCAGAGAATCAGAATCGCCTTCTCGTGAATGTTCATGGCGGTGGGTTCGTCTACAATCCAGGCGTAGCTGGAGCTGAGGAACCGACGTCGATGGCAGCGTATGGCGGCTTCAAAATCATCTCAATCGATTACCGGATGCCGCCAGATCACCCGTATCCCGCTGGCCTGGACGATTGCATGAAAGTGTGGAGAGCGACTGCCGAGACGAACGATCCGAAAAAGCTGGGACTCTTCGGCAGTTCCGCCGGTGCAGGCATGGTGGTTGCAATGATCTTGCGGGCCAAAGAAGAAGGCCTACCGTTACCGGCTGCGCTCGCTGTCGGAACGCCATGGGTGGATTTGACGGAAACCGGAGACACTTATAGAACGAACGAATGGCTTGACAACATTCTCGTCAGCTACCGCGGTTATCTGGGCCGCGCAGCACGACTTTATGCCAACGGCAATGACCTGAAGGACCCTCATGTATCGCCGATTTACGGCGATTTCCATGGCTTCCCGCCCACCGTCCTCACGAGCGGAACACGGGACCTGCTCCTCAGCCTCACGGTCTTGACTCATCGCAAGCTACGCCGATCCAATGTAGAGGCTGAATTAAACGTCTTTGAAGGCATGTCGCACATCAGCTTCATCCTGAATCCCTATGCGCCTGAATCCAGAGAAGTATTCACCGACTGGGCTAGGTTCTTCGATAAGCATCTTGGCCGCTAGGCCGTAGCTCACAGATGATGAATCGCGTCATTAACATCTGGGCTGACGTTATTTGACCGTTTTGCTATCTCGGCTCAGTTTGGGCCGAACAAGCGGCGCGAGAACTGCGAGCTGATTTGCGTTGGCTTCCTTTCGAGATTCATCCGGATACGCCGCCCGAAGGCGCACCGAAGCCGTTTTCGCCGGCGGAGTGGCCACAGGTTCGCGCGAGGCTCGAGCGTTTAGGTCAAGAAGTCGGACTTCCAATCGACCCGCCGCAGCGTAACGTGAACTCACGTTTTGCGCTTGAGACTGCTGAGCTCGTGCGCGCCCAAAAGGGCGATGGCGAAGCTGGCCCTTTTTGCCACCACGTTTCTCGCGCGTTTTTCACCGAACACGCCGATATCTCGAAACGCGAGGTCATCATCCCAATCGCTGAACGCTTCGGCATCTCCGCTTCAGACGTGG
>DATKEN010000015.1:0-3685 GCA_035512155.1 Terriglobales bacterium
CGTGTCACTGGGAACAGGCTTACTCGCCAGATGAGGGCAAGACATGGGAGACCAATTGGGTGCAGGACATCACGCGAGCACACTAATCGAAGGGAGCGACGTTCCCGACGTTGGATTCATGATCTCCTCGATGCCGACAAACTGGAGCCAAGAAAATACTGAACTGAATTGGTTCAGACAAGCAATCTCAGTCCCGGCCAATCTTAACCCGACCAATGCGACTTCTTGTCTACAGGCACAATCTCGTCGGGTGGACCATAACCGCGATCGTGTGCCTGATTCGAGACTGCGTATAGCTTAAGGTCGCTCCAACTCCATCGACTGGAAATGGGTGGCCTCCCGCAGGCACAGTACAGCGTCCATTCATCTGCGAATCCTTCAGCCAGCGGCATCAAGTACGACCCGTTACGGTACGGGCTGAAGCCAGGCAAATATCGAGTCAAGCATTTTGGACACTCAACGCAATGGCGAACACGGGAAGCCATGGCATGTGTCGGTGAGCTCCTTCGAGGGCTCTTCCCACCAGCTCCTGTCGTAAACAATCTGGGTCACGTCGATATTCGCGTGACCCATGTTGTCCCGCACAATCTCCGGCCTTGCGCCTTCGCGCAGCATAATGGCTGGAATGCGCGGTGCGGGAGCTTCGAAAATACTCCTTTATCGCTCGAATCGGCCGACTCCGAATCTCTGAAAAAGCTGTTTGCCAACATTCGCGGGCAAAGCGATTTTCGGATGTGTACGTGCGACATCTGCAACCGACGTGCCTGTGCTTTCGTATACAGGGGTTGCCAGAAAGGCGTGGATCTCCTTGCCCGCATTCGGCCCGCTGAGCACCAATGCCATGCCTGAGATTTGTCCGCGGTCGTTGATTTTGTTCGCCATGACTGCGTACAGGTTGGAACTGGCAGGAAACAGCGTGTTGAGGTCGGTCAACACGCCGTTCTGCCAGATGAAGCCATGGGACCAGTTGAAGTTGGAGTCCCAGGCGCTTCCCACCACTTGGCCCTGGTTGTTGATGCCGCTGGCAGAGGCGCCAAAATCTCCCGGCAGAAGACCGAGGTTTGTCATTGTGTCGTTCTGCCAAAGAGTGGGATATTTGGTTGTGCCGTCAGCGCTGCGGACTTGCCCAACAATTTGGCCCTGGTCGTTAATGCCCCAGGCGAGATTGGAACGCGGAAATCCGAGGTCAGGAAGCGGGAAGGCACTGCCGTTTTGCCACAATACGGCGTGAAGCGCTGTGGTGCAGTTTCCCGAGTAGCCTACGGCCTGGCCTTGATCATTGATGCCGTAAGCGATCCCGTCTGGATCACTACCCACCGTAGGAAGAGGCTGGGCTTTGCCTTTTTCCCACAACACCGCCAATGTAGTCTTATAAGGAGGGCCAGCGGGACATCCAGAGTCAATGACAGTCGTTTCCGCAAATCCTGCAATTTGCCCGCGGTTATTGATGGCGCTGGCCTGTCCGTTATTTCCGCCCACCGTCGGCAGAGCGCTCATATGGCCGTTGTGCCAAAGAAACGGACGACACGTAAGTTTTGTGCCAAAGCCGCAAACGTCTTCGCCGTCCGGGTCGGGGACCGATGTTTCGGCCATACCAACCACCTCGCCGCGCTCGTTGATCTGGCCCCAGTTCATCCAACTGTTCGGGCCTCCAAGCGTGCCGAGGTCGATCTTGAGTCCGTCGACATCGATCGCGGCACGGCCTTTTACGAGTGTCCCAAAAAGCGAATCGCTGAAGGGGGCCAAGGTCCCATACATGACCTCCGTCCAACCGTGATTATTGACGTTCATGGCACAACCCAGATTCCCATTGTTCATAGTGCCCAAATCGGTAACTTTGTAGCTCGCTTGAGCGACCGCATCGCTGAAGCAAGCCAGAACAATCGTCGTCACCCACGGTATCCAGAAATTCCGCAACTGTCTAAGCGTCCTCATATGTCCTCTTTTCCTCCGGTAAAGTCGTGGTGCCGAGATGACTGGCGATTTGCGTCAGGTACCACTCGGCGCTCGGACAGTTAGTGTGCAATCGAGAGCAGAATTGGCTCACAACTTCACAAACTCCTGCTGAGTGAGAACGGAGGGAGCATGTGGTGTTCCACGTTCACAACGATTACGTGAGACAACAGGCCCAACACTTCAGAGTTCGAAAACGAGTGGCGGACTAACAGCCTCCTGGGGCGATCCCAAAACAACTAGAGCGCCTGTTTCTCCAACTTTTCACACACGCACTGGCGAGAGGTTACGAAATTCGGGAACGTCAGCAGCCAAAAGTCAGGCGGATCAAGTTGCGATTGATTTTCAGATGATTTAACATACATACCGGTTGGTATGTTGGAAGCACGCAAGAGTCCGAAACAGAGTTCGAAACCTAGAGCGACCAGGCTGCGCGATTCTGAGCGCACGCGGGAGCGCTTGCTACAGGCGGCATCCCGCGAGATCTACAGATCGGGTTTCCAGAGTGCCAGCCTGGACACCATTCTGGCCGTAGCTGGAGTCACCAAGGGCGCACTGTACTACCACTTCGACAGCAAGGAAACCTTAGGATACGCGGTCGTCGAAGAGGTCATCGCCCCCGACGTTCGCGGCAAGTGGGTGCGCCCTCTACAGGGCGTCAAGGACCCTATCGCCGCTTTGATCGGCGCTGTTCAACGTATACCCGTTCGGCCCGCGGATGTGCGCGGTGGCTGCCAGCTGAACAATCTGGCGCAGGAAATGTCTCCTCTTGATGCGGGATTCCGGAAGCGGCTGGAGATAATCTTCGATGCCTGGCGGGAGGCCGTTGCCTCCGTTTTGCGAGAGGGCCAGACCCACGGAAGCGTTCGCCGCGACGTGGAACCCACTGACGCCGCCGGCTTACTGATCGCGATGGTCGAAGGCTATGCGTCGCTGGCAAAGAATGCTCAGGATCCGAAAGTGATCAAAGCGGGGATCAGAAACATAGTGGGCTGGCTGCGGTCCCTGCGCGCGCCGGGCAACCGCAAGCGAGGTTGATCGCATCGGTGTCTCAAGGAGCAGTTTGGCACGGTTACATACCAACCGGTTCGTATGCTCGGAGTTAGCATCGCGATCGGGCGAAGCGTTTCACAACTAGATCATGAAAAGGAGAACGGACAATGACAATGACAGGGACAAGGATCGCAGTGTCGCGCAGGAATCTGCTCGCAACGGGAGCCTGCGCGCTGGTTGGAGCCGTGAGCCTGCCGGGACCGGCAAGTGCCAGCGCATTGGGAGGGCAGAACTTAACGAACGAGGAGATTGTCCGGGAGTGGTACGCAGCCTGGGAGCAGAAAGACTGGGGTCCAGTGGATAGCCTGCTCGCCGACAACTTCACCTTTTCAAGCGCGGCCGGCGACGACCACATCAGCAAGAGCGCTTTCAAAGAGCAATGCTGGAAAACGCAGATCAATTTCATCAAACATTTTGACCTGGAGCGGGTCTCCACCAACGCGGACGACGCTTTTGTGAAGTATCTTTGCCACACCACGAACGGTAAATCGTTCCGGAACGTGGAGTATCTCCGGATCAAGAACGGAAAGTTGCAATCCATTGAGTGTTATTTCGGCGCGCAATCCAGCTTTCCGTCAGCAGTGAGCACTGGGCAGAAGTAACCTACGGGCCTGGAAGGTAAGGCGTGGGGTGCCGATCTGCCGAAATCACCGGTGATGCACTCGTCATTCTCACTTCG
>DATKEN010000016.1:0-57305 GCA_035512155.1 Terriglobales bacterium
GCCCCGGTGTTCGGTGATCCGGCCGACCTCGACGCAGAATGGAGGCGCAGTGGCGACGGTAAAGGCTTTCACGGAAGACGGACTCTTCATCGGTCAATCGCCTGCGTTTTTTGAGTTATCGATGCAGCTGGCCGTTGCAGCGGACTCGGTTCGGCGCGGGTTTTAATAGTTATTTGCTTGTTCTCTCCCACTGGCGGGCGCTGTAACTAGTTGCTGGTCACAGCGCCTGCATTTTAGCGATGGAGCGAAATAATTCTCGCTCCAACTCAAGCACTGCATTTTCGAGGGGGGAATAAGAAATCAAGAGGATTACGCAGCATACCCATTTTCAAGCAAAGGAACGTAACGTGAACAGACTAAAGATAATGTTGACGGGGCTCGCGCTCTTCTCCGCAGTATCGTCAAGGACAATTGCGCAAGATGTTAGTGGCGCCGGGACGCAGACTGGAGGCGTACACGAAATTCACGTAACGCTCAGGAAATACGAATTCAGCCCTAGCTCGCTTCACGTGAAGAAAGGGGAACGGGTGAGGCTAGTTCTGACCACCGTGGACCATGATCACGGATTCAAGTTGGATGAGTTTGACATCAATCAGAAGGTCGCGAAGGGAACGACGGCCACTGTTGAACTCACGGTGGACAAAGCCGGCATTTTCCAATTTCACTGTTCGAATGTCTGCGGCCTGGGCCATAGAAGCATGAAGGGGACGCTGGTGGTGGAAGAGTGAGCAGAAACCTTGTCGCGAGTGTGGCACTTGGCCGATTTTCGAGACCCAACTCCACGATAATTGTAACAATGATGTGTTTTGAAAGTTTTCATCCTAAGTCTTAAGGAGCACATAATGCTGGAAGGACTGTTTCAACCGATGCATCTGCTGGTCATTTTCGGAATTGCTTTGCTCGTGTTCGGACCGAAGAAACTTCCTGAGCTGGGCAAAGGAATTGGAGAGGGTATCCGCGGCTTCAAATCAGCCATGAAAGAGGACGAGAAGCCAGCCGACACGAAAACCATCATTGCAGGCGACCAAAGCTGACCAGGGGTGAATCGTGGGTCTTAGCAGCGAACTGCTCTTCCTGCTTATGCTCGGACTGGTGGTGCCGGTCCAAAACGCCTGCACGCTGTGTTAGGACACGTGGCGCGGGCCAAAGCTGAATTTGAGAAGGCGAGCCGCGGCATCCAGTCTCAACTCGGGTCACAGCCTGAAGTTGCGCCTCATGACCACGAATATGACGTCGGGGCTCTGAGCATCCGAGCGGCGCACGGCACAGAGCCTACCCAGCCAGACTCTCTTGCTGCGCGAACGAGCTAGCAATGATTCAAATCTGATCCTTGGCCCAAAGCTGAGTCCGCAAAAGCAAAGTTGAGTCCGCAAGGGAAGAACGACGGACTAAGGGGTAACGATCGTCTACAGCCGTGGACGACGACCGGCTTCGCCCATGCTCGGGCCTTGCCGAGCGATCATATTTGAAGACTTTGCCTTTCGAAAAGATGGCCCATTTCCAAGCGTGAGCTCCCGCCTGTGCCGTATCCGTCCGCGTCCGCTCAAACAGAACATCCACTACTCGGCTTCGTGCCGCGCGCTTCCGCTCCGACGTTGGAATAAAGCGGCGATTCAGCGGTTTAATCACTCAAGTATCCAATTTGATGTTCTGCGTCGTTCTTCGTTGGGAATGCGAGGAGTAAAGTAATGGGTCGAGAATGCCATGCAAAATCGGCGCGCAATAAGTCTCGAGCTACAGATGTGGTACAGGTGGAGCTTTCACTTCGAAGTGCAATCAGCGAGATCTCACCTTTGATAGACAGGCTCATGCTCTTAATTAGAACGGGATATTGCGTAGTGGGAGAAGAAATCAATATTGAGATCACCCTTCGGGAAGCTATAACTAATGCGGTGCTGCACGGCAACAAGGCGGATCCGGAAAAAAGAGTCACAATTTGTTGTGAGTTTGGACTCGGAACCGGTGCGTCAGTCATCGTCCGAGACGAAGGACAAGGATTTGATCCCGCCAACGTTGTTGACCCCACTACAACCGAGAATATCGAGTCTGACCACGGCCGCGGTCTATACCTCATGAGAGCGCTGATGGAAGAAGTTCACTTCGAGCAAGGCGGCACTGAGGTCCACATGCGGAAGGGTTTCAGACCCAAATCAACGTGACTCCGGTTTGATAGTGGCTGAGCAGATCTCGCGACCGCACCTCTCTCAGGCAAACTGGCGCGACAAAGGTTTGACAATCAACTGACATCCGGTCTGCATCTCCTCATTGGTCGCTGCGTCTAAACCCATATACGCTTTGACAAGCATTTGACAACCGAGGCTCAGACACTTGTGGAATAAAGCCTCACCAGCGCAGTTATCAATAATGAAAGGTCACATTATTACAACAAGGAGAAGTTATGAAAAAGCAGTATATAGCAGTTCTATTCACACTGATCTGCGTTCTTGGGTTGGAGCTGGGTGCTCGTGCTCAGGAGTTTGAAGACACAGTTGTTGCAAGGGTTCCGCACGACTTCGTAGTCGGAGGACAGGTACTTCCTGCGGGCACTTACAGGGTGAGCCGTGTATATCCCTATTATGCATCGCGAGAGCTGAAGATCAGTAGCTACGAAACGCGTGCTAGCGTGTTCGTAATCCCGACTTTGTTCGATGACGTTCAAACCGAGCATGCGCAGCTTAACTTCGAGCACGTCGGTAATAAGTATTTTCTCAACGCGATTAAGACACCGATCGGGACATACGCGTTAACTGTACCCCCCGCGGCTATCAAACTTGCCCAGAAGGAGCAGCAAAGCGCGTCTTCCTCCGGAAGCAACTGAATCAGCCAAATCAACACTGATTTCCTGGCAGGGAGTTCACGCTAAAAGGGATTGCACAACCAAGCCTGAACTCCGGCCGGATTGCCGCACGACCACAGAGGGGAAATGGCAGTCAAGAAGCAAGGCGTTGTCGATCAGAAGTTGCAAGACCTAAGTAGGACCGCGAAGGATCCGGTCCAGACAAAGAAGATCAAGCAAGACAACCTAGCCTAGGAAGGAACCAGAAAATGACGACGAAAAATATGTGGCTTGCAAGTTTAGCGGCGCCAGCAATGATTGCGATGCTGCTGGTGTTACTGGGATCACCGAGTGTCCGGGCGAATGACGGGTCCTCAGCGGCAACCGCTGAGGTGAAAATCGATAATTTCAGCTTTGGGCCACAGACGCTCACAGTATCCGTTGGAGCGACAGTTACCTGGACAAACAAGGATGACATTCCGCACACGACAGTGAGCACGGATGGCGTATTTAAGTCGAAGGTGATGGATACGGATGAAAAGTTCTCCTATACGTTTACCAAGGCGGGAACGTATTCCTACTTCTGCTCAGTCCACCCGAAGATGATCGGCAAGGTCGTGGTGCAGTGAGACTCGAACTTTCAGACGGCATCGCAATAGAAACGGCGTTGGTGTGCTCGCCGGGCTTGGGGTGATAGTTGTCATGCCAAGCTAGCCCACCTGAAGAATCACGGCGCCTTGCAGCGACTAAGGACGAGCCCACCTTGTGGCGCGACGTTGATAGGAAGTTAGGAAGCCAGAAGAAGTTAGGAAGCCAGAATTGGATCAGTTATGCCTGAATGCTGTGGCGACCTGGCAACCAACCGCTTCACGGCATAAAGAAAAATGGCTCACGTCGTACAAATCAAGAAGGAAACGTGCGGAGGACAACTTGAAAACAAAGTTTTTATTATTTGGGCTGCTGATAACGTTAGCGATCCCTTCGGGGCTGCGGGCCCAGCAGGCCGGCTATTCCCAGACTAACCTGGTCTCCAATACTGCCGGCGTCGCCAAGACTACAGACCCTCAACTCTTGAATCCCTGGGGAATATCCATTCTTCCCGGGCAAGATTTCTGGATCGCCAATAATAACAGCGGCACGTCCACGCTCTATGACGGACAAGGCAACAAAGATACTGCGCTGGTGGTGACCATACCCGGGGCCGGAAGAAATCCAAACGGGAATTGTAGCCCGGGCTGCCCTACGGGCAATGTCTCAAACGGCAACGGTACATATTTTGGTGGCGGACAGTTCATTTTTGACACCGAAGATGGCATCGTCGCCAACTGGACCGGCGCCAGCAACACTGCAACAGTGGCCTTCGACAACTCCGCCAGCGGCGCGGTTTACAAGGGTCTCGCCTTGCTCAACAGCACCTTCCTTTTGGCAGCGAACTTCAATAGCGGAAAGATCGACGTCCTCGACCGCAACTTTAACCTCACTTCATTGGGCGGTTCGTTCACCGATCCAAATCTTCCCGCAGGTTTGGCTCCTCACGGCATCCATGTCATCGGAAACCAGATCTACGTCGCCTATGCCATGCAGGATGCTGCCAAGCACGATGCCCAACCCGGCGCCGGCCTTGGGCAGGTGGATATCTTCGACCAAAGCGGCAATTTCGTGAGCACCTTCGTTGCCGCCGGCGGTCAACTCAACGCCCCTTGGGGCGTAGTGGCGACTCCGGCTACCTTCGGGACGTTCTCGAACGCAATCCTGGTGGGAAATTTTGGCGATGGTACTATCAACGCGTTCGACACAAAGGGGAAATTTCTCGGCCAGATCACTGACTCTTCGAACAAGGCGTTGGTGAATCCCGGCTTGTGGGATATGGTTTTGGGCGGAGGTGGCCCCTCTGGTGATCCAAACACTCTTTATTTCACCGCTGGAGGTGGCAACCAACCCAATTTCCCGCCTCGAGGCAGCACAACCAGTGTGTTCGCCAGCCTTGTCCCCGCAGCCGCGGTCGGAGCCCCGAATTTTTCTCTGAATCTGTCAGCTCCGAGCGTGACCGTAGCGCCAGGCGGTTCGGCCAATCTCATGATCAGTGCCGCATCGGTTGGAGGATTCAACGGGCAGATTTCGCTTAGCTGCGCCGCAGCCGCTGGTCTGAGCTGCGCTTTCAGTCCGGCGACGATCTCTCCAGGGTCGAGCGCCTCATCCTCCACTCTGACGGTCTCTGCCACCTCGACCCCTCCGACTGGGGGCTACGGGATTGGGGCCCTGTTGCCCGGTCTGGGACTGTTCGGAGCATTGTTCACGAACCGCAAACACAAATCCGTTTCGCGCAAGAACATTCTGTGGATGAGCCTGCTAGGCCTGCTGCTTCTCGCCTCACTGTTTGCCCTCGGATGCGGCGGTAGCAATTCAAAGGGCCAAACGCCCGCCTCTCAGGTTACCTTGACGGTGACGGGCACATCCGGCGCACTAAGCCATACCACGCCTCTAACCATCAACATCAACTGAAACAAAACAGCCCCGGCAAGGGCGCACTCAGGTGCACCCTTGCCTCAGGGTCCTGCATAAGTGGAATTAGGTGGCGGCTACAAGTACTTCAACAAGCGAGCACAATCCGCGAGAGTAGTTAGGGGCGCCGACGGAGACACCAACAGAGAACTGAGCCTGCGAGAGGTGAAGTATACAAGTGGCCTGTGCACGGCGCAGGAACATCTTTAGTTGAGTCAACGATTGCGGCTTAGGATTGAGAGCGGTCGGTTAACGATTCGTCTGAGTCGCCGATGAGCTGTGGACTGAGTTTAGCGAGCGGAAGCGTCTCGGGCAACCCGAATTCCCGCAGCGGCGGAACGAGAATAGCGTCGATGAAAACTGTGTCAATCGCATGTGTCATCGTGATCCTCTGTGTGCTGCGATTGCCTGCCGCAACGTCCGTTCCAGGGTCGGCGGTCGAACGACGATATGACTAAGCGAAAATCTCGTTCACCTTATTCCGTACATGCTGGCTGCGTGACGGCTTCAAATATCGCATCGTCGACGCCATGTCTGAGTGACCAAGCCACTGCTGAACCGTACGGAGATCAACCCCTGCCCAAAGACACCGCGTCGCGAACGTTGCACGGAACTTGTGAAGCCAGAAGTTGTCTTGGTCGAGCTTCGCACGCTCTGCAACGGCTTTCAGGCAGTCGAGGAAGTCGAGCTTCGGCTTGCAACCGGCAGTAGGGAACACCAGACCACATGTCTTGTCTGCCTTGGCTTTCCATGCCTTTAGGCTCTTCACTAACTTTGCAGGAATCGGAATCTCGCGCTCTTTGTACGCCTTCGGTGTCCATGCCCGGTCGGGCTTGTGGCTGACGCGCACGGTTGCGTGGGCGACGTTGACGTCCGACCAGTACGTGTACATGACCTCTTGCTCTCGCATTCCCGTCATCAGGAAGAACTCATACCAAAGCCGCTCTTCCTCGTCGCAAGCCGCAAGCAACTTGTCGAGTTCTTCCGGCTCGTAAATCTCCGGTTCCTCTTCCGTGTAGCGCGGCCAGTCGTTCTTTCCTGCCAGGCCACGAATTCCGTTCGCCTTCAGAAACGTCATCACGTTTGCAAACTTGTTCCAGCAGCTACGCGGTGATTGCTCCTTGTCGTCACGCAGAAACGCGGAGAACTTGAGCAAGTCTTTTCGGTCGATGTCGTCGAGAAAGAGCTTGGGGCAGGATTCCGTAAAATAGCTCAGAGCCGTTTTGTAGGCTGCCAGCGTCTTCGGCTTTTTCGTTAGGGTCGTCTCTTCGAGGTATTCGGTGACCGCCGCTGCGAGCGATCGCTGCCCGTTGTGGCCGTTCTCAGGCACGACTGCGACGCCATTATTGACCGCGTTTAGCTCAGCTTCCTTCCTCAGTCGTCTGGCAGCTGCGTCCTGTGGGTCCTTGCCCACCGACAGGCGTACTCGTTTTGAGCCTTCACGCCATTCCAGGTAATACGCGCCCTCGGGGTGCCGTTCCTCGTTGCCGTTCACGACAACGACGTCGGCCTTCACGCGCCCATTCGTGGAAAGCACAACAGCGCAATACCGCATTCCGAGGGGCGTTTGGACTCTTTTGGTGAGGTTGACTTCGCGGTTGGCCATCGGTGACCTCTTCCTGATTCTGGTATCAGTATAGGTATCACCGGCTTGCAAGTTCTAGATAGCTAAGGTAATGGCGGAGAGAGAGGGATTCGAACCCCCGATACCCGTTAAGGTATACACGCTTTCGAGGCGCGCGCCTTCAGCCACTCGGCCATCTCTCCGCTTCGGGTTCTACCTCACTCAGGATAGCAAATCAGTGGAAGGTTACGCCCGCCCTCTCATCTGTGCACGCGTGAACGATCCACCCACTTTCGATTGGCGGATGCCGTAGCGCTAATTTCTAACCGACTTTGCATTTGAGTCGAGTGTCGAAGCGCCGGACATAGTCTGGAACAGTGATACCTTCGATTAATCTGTCGTCTGGTACCGGTGGCCGAGATTTGATCTCAAGCGGTAATACTCCAGCCCATACCGGCAACCCGTAGTCACTCTCGTCGTCCAGCGGCGGTCCGCTCCGGACTTTTGATGAGGCTTCCTCGATGGAGAATTCAAGCACCGTTGTCGCCTTCAATTCCTTCTGGCTGGGTTCACGGACATCTTCCCATCGGCCGGCGATGAGATGTTCGGAGATAACGCGCAGGGCTTTGAGCTTGTGCTCTGGTTCCGCGACCTTTCGTGCAGTTCCAAATGCGACCACGGAGCGATAGTTCATGGAATGATCGAAGGCAGACCGCGCTAAGACCAATCCATCCACAAGAGTGACCGATACGCAGGCCAGGATGCCAGTTTCAAGTTCCCCGAGCATGCGACTGGCAGCTGCACCGTGCAAATAGAGTCTTTCCCCATCCCGGCCGTAGAGCGTGGGAATGACGAACGGCTGGCCATTCACGCAAAATCCGACGTGAGCGAGAAAGCCCGTGTCCAAAATTTGCTTAATCGTTTCCCAGTCGTGCGATCCCCTGGCTCGGAAGCGGCCAAGTTCAGTGCGTTTTGTCAGATTCATCCTGCACTCGCGTCTGATCAGTGATCCAGTTGACTTCCCAGGTCTTGCCTCCATCGTCGGAGAATGACTGTTCAAAGTGGGCCGAAGTCGGGGTGATGTCCGACCAAACAAATCGAACCAGGATGTTTCTGCCATTTGGGCCAGATGGTTCCGTGTCGAAAAACTCGCCGCGTCCATTCTTGAATTCGCCGATCGTGGGCGCACCCAAGGCGCCGCTCTTGCTGGTGGCCCAATAGAGACTCCACTGGTGAGTTTGGGGA
This sequence comes from Terriglobales bacterium, assembly GCA_035512155.1. Classification (GTDB taxonomy): domain Bacteria; phylum Acidobacteriota; class Terriglobia; order Terriglobales; family Acidobacteriaceae; genus JABCYV01. The sequence goes on from DATKEN010000016.1 coordinate 8,088, forward strand.
TCGTACAGACGCAGGGTCAGACCTTCGATATGCCCGCCAGCCGGGCTGTCGGTTTCGAACTCCTCGATCTGGGACCGGCCATTCCAAACCTTTCGAGTAACAGAGGTACCGTCAAATTCGACCCAGGTCGTAGAGCCGACTAAGCGATGATCGAGGCGCTTCAAGTGGATTTTCCAGGTGCCGATCTCGAAATCAAAATCGTGCTGTCCATCCCGCGGTTGAGATGCTGTCTTCGCTGCGTCTGAATTCTGCTGTGCGAGTCCCTGCAGGGGCTGCAGGATGACAACTAGGCTGCAGACCATGAGATAAGCCCGAATGGGTTTGATGTTCATCACCGCCTCCTTAGACTTCGTGTGTCTATCCTGCTTAGGCCCTAAATTAACTCAACAGTGGTTTATCACAATAGCCACTTTTACCTGTTACGATATAACCACTTTAGGATTTGTTTCGGATGAAACGAGTTCCTGCCAGCTTCTTTTCGCCGACTATCGACGGCTTCTAAAGAACGATTGCAGCATTTCCGCGCAACGGCCAGCCAGCACGCCTCCGCGAACTTCCATCCTATGGTTCAATTGGGGGTGGTTAAGCACCTGCACCACTGAACGGACGGCACCGGCTTTAGGGTCGTCCGCGCCATAAACCATGCGTTTCAGCCGGGCATGAATCATGGCGCCAGCGCACATGGCGCAAGGCTCGATAGTAGCGAAGAGCGCACAGTCTCCCAGCCGATGGTTGCCGACTGCGGCACCGGCCTCGCGCAGAGCGACGATCTCGGCGTGGGCGGTAGGGTCAGAATCGGTAAGAGTCCGGTTCCAGCCACGCGCTACGATCTTGCCATCACAGACGACGACAGCGCCGACTGGCACTTCGCCCGCATCCAGGGCACGCTGGGCCGCGCGGAGGGCTTCTTCTATCCAGAATTCGTCGGGAACAGTTGTCAGTGGTCAATCCTCGATTGTTAAGAGTTGGATTTCTGCATCGGCATTGATTAATTGTAGCGGCATCACCGCCAGAATCCGGTTTCATTGACTCGTGAGTTCCTGGGCACTAAGAGGTTTGGGACGTGCCTACGCACTCCAAGGTGACACGCTGAAAGCGAAGAGAGCCTACCAGGAGTTCTTCGCGGCTTGGAAAGACGCCGATCCGGATGTGCCCATCCTGAAGGAAGCCAAGGCAGAGTATGGAAAGTTGCCATGACCGTCTCGCGATCGGTTGATGATATGCTTAACTTGCTATGGAGATACTAGGCCTATTGCGCAAAATCTTTCTGCTGGATCTGTTCAAGGGGCTGAGTGTTACCTTCCGCTATCAGGATCCCAAGGAAATTTACACCGAGCAGTATCCGCTGCAACGGCCGCAGGTGGCGGAGCGGTATCGCGGAGCGCCACGGCTGAATGTGAATCCGGATACGAACGAGACCATGTGCATTGCCTGCGACTTATGTGCTCTAGCGTGCCCCGAGCACCTGATCGTGGTTTCGAGCGAACGCAATGAGAAGACCCGCCGCAAAGAACTCACCAACTTCACCTACGATTTGAGCCGCTGCATGTTTTGCGGATTGTGCGAGGACGCCTGTCCCACCGACGCGCTGGAGCTGACTCAGGATTTTGAACTCGCCAGCTACACGCGTGAAGGCGCAATCTGGAATCGCGAAATGCTGGAGAAGGGTCCGCAACCGACACAGTATAAGAGATAGCTTTCAGCCTTCAGCCATTAGCTCTCGGCCCTCAGACAAACCGTACGCCACCTGTGGATTCGCGGTCTTGCTTTGCGCTGAGGGCCGACGACTGAGGGTTACAAAGGTTGCTGTTGTGTCATGCAGTGAATCGTGCCGAAACCCCAAATTAGATCTCCGCAGTAGATGCCGATAACTTCGCGGTCAGGGAACAGATCGGCGAGGATGTCCAGTGCGTAGCGGTCATTAGGATCATTGAAGACAGGGACGAGAACTACTCCGTTGGCAATGTAGAAATTGGCGTAGCTGGCGGGGAGCCGGTGGCCGTCGAAGATAACGGGCGCAGGCATGGGGAGTTCGACGATGGCGAGCGGCTTGCCGTCCTGAGTGGTTGCAGCGCGTAGGCGGCGGATATTTTCTCGCAGTGGTTCGTAGTTGGCGTCGTTGGGGTCAGACTCAACGGCGGTCACAATCGTGTCCGGAGTCACGAAGCGAGAGAGGTCGTCCACGTGGCCGTGAGTGTCGTCTCCGGCGATGCCGGAGCCTAGCCAGACCACGTTGCTGATTCCTAAGTAATCCTGAAAGATATTTTCGTAGTCTTGGCGAGTCATGCCGGGATTGCGCTGCTGGACCTTGCTGAGCAGGCATTCTTCAGTGGTCAGCATAGTTCCTTCGCCATTGACGTCAATGGAGCCGCCTTCAAGGACCACGCGCTGTCTTCCGTGCAATGGCCGGAGTTCGGGGGTGCGGGTAGCTTTGGCCATGAGGCTGCCGATTTTTTCATCATGCTGATAGTTGGAATATTTGGCCCAGGCGTTGAAGCGCCATTTAATGGCGGTGAGTGCCTCAGGGGCTGAAGCTTCTTTTTTACTGGCAGATTTATTGGCACGACTGAAGTCGTGCCCGTCCCGGTTTTCGCGGGCGAGGGCGCCCGCGCCACATTTTACAAATGTGCAACCGGAGTCACGGGTCCAGACGCGATTTGTTGGCCAGCGATGGAAGCGGATGTTGTCATTCAAGGCATTCGCGCGATCGAGGGTCTTTCGAGCGCGCTTTTCGGAAGCGGCGTCGGTGACGATCAACTCCACATGCTCGTGGCGGGAAAGATGACGGATGATTTCAGCGTACACCCAGGGGATGGGCTCAAATTTGCCGGGCCAGTCGTCACGATAGTGAGGCCACGCCAACCAGGTCGCCTGATGGGGCGCCCACTCGGCGGGCATGCGATAGTTCCCGCCAGGTTTAGCGGATTCGTCTCTGGTCTTCAATCGATTAGCCGGCTGGTGATTGGCGCGTAGCTGTCGATGCGGCGGTCGCGCAAGAACGGCCAGTTACGGCGGATGTCCTCGAGGGCGCGCAGGTCGACCTCGCCAATCAGAATTTCTTCTTTGTCATGGGAGGCTTCGGCGAGGACACGACCGAAAGGATCAGAGAGAAACGAACCGCCCCAGAATTCGAGGCCGGGCCCCGGGGCTGCGTTGCCGCGTATGTCGCCAGTTTCGTGCCCCACTCGATTGACCACTGCTACGTATACACCGTTGGCGATGGCATGGGCACGCTGAATGGTGCGCCAGGCATCGTGTTGGACGGAACCGAATTCGGCTTTTTCAGAAGGATGCCAGCCGATTGCGGTGGGATAGAAGAGAATCTGCGCGCCTTGCAGAGCAGTCAGTCGGGCGCCCTCGGGATACCACTGATCCCAGCAGACCAGCGTGCCCACGCGACCGACGTCTGTATCAAAGGCGCGAAAGCCGAGATCGCCGGGAGTGAAGTAATATTTTTCGTAATAAAGGGGATCGTCGGGTATGTGCATTTTGCGGTAGATGCCACGGATGGCGCCATCGGCGTCGAAGATCACGGCGGTGTTGTGATATATGCCGGGGGCGCGCTTCTCGAAAAGAGAAGCGATAAGGACGATCCGAAGTTGTTTGGCCAAGGCCGAAAGCGTTTCGGTCGTGGGGCCGGGGATGGGTTCAGCCAAATCGAACAAAGCTGGGTCTTCACGCTGGCAGAAGTACTGAGTCTGGAAAAGTTCTGGCAAACAGACGACCTGGGCGCCGCGCGCGGCCGCCTCACGAAGCTTTTCCATGGCGCGTTGCTGATTCTGTTCGGGATCGGGTGTGGCTGACATCTGGATCAGCCCGACGCGGAATTTCGCAGGCGGCAAAGCCAAAACCTCCTCTTGCTGGTGCGACGGGATAGGATATCAGTTCTCAGTTCGCGGCTCTCGGTTCTCAGTTCTCGTAGCCATGGGTTGCGGCATTTAGTAAAGTAGTGCGGCGAGGTAGGGAGGTGCGACGTGAAGCACGGAAACCATGACGGCGCCGGGATAGAGCGCCAGCTCCACGATCCGATCAAAGACAAACTGATTCCGCTGGAGCCTCTTGATCTTACGCGCGTGCACTCGATTGATGAGCTGGTGCGCGCCATGTCCAAGACAGCCTTTACTGGCCGCCAGGTGGGTGAAGCCGCAGATGTGCTCGAAGCCATGGCTCGGGACAAAGAGTGTTTCGTGGTCATGACCCTGGCGGGCGCCATGACGGTAGCTAAGCAAGGGTTGGTTATCGCAGAGCTCATCAATCGAGGAATCGTTAACGCAATCGTTTCAACGGGCGCCTTGATGGCGCATGGATTGGTCGAGGCTACTGGGCGTTCTCACTTTCGCTATGACCCTGACGTGCCCGATACCGAGCTCTACGAGCAGGGCTATAACCGCGTCTACGACACTCTGGAGCCGGAGCAGAACCTGGATGACGTAGAAGAGGTACTGTCGCAAATTTTGGACAGTTGGGACCACAATGAGGTGATGTGCTCGTACAAGTTGAATCATGCCATCGGGCAACACCTCGCCAAGCACGCCAAGGATCAACGCGGCATTCTGAAATCAGCCTACGAAAAAGGTGTGCCGGTTTTTGTCCCTGCCTTCACGGATTCAGAATTGGGGCTGGATGTGGCTCTGGCAAACCGTCTGCGGGAATCCACCGGACGCCACAAAATGCGGTTCGATCCTTTCGAGGACCTGGAACACTTTGCCGTCACCTTGTTGCGACAAAGCCGCCTGGGCATCTTTACCATCGGGGGTGGGGTGCCCCGCAATTGGTCGCAGCAGTTTGGACCATTTGTGGAGCTTCGCCATCGGCGGCTAGGGGAGAACATTCCGCTCAAACGGTATCACTATGGAGTGCGAATTTGTCCTGAGCCGGTGTATTGGGGCGGGCTGTCAGGAAGCCCATACAGCGAAGCGATTTCCTGGGGCAAGTTCGTACCTCCGGCCGAGGGAGGAAGATTCGGGGAAGTCTTCTTGGACGCTACGGTCGGATTGCCGTTGATTGTGGCGGCGGTGCTGGAGCGGCTCGATAGAGATAGAGATAAGGACAAAGGAGCGAGCAAGGAAAAGAAAGAAAAGGCACTGGCCAGGAGATAGGCTTCGCTCCTGGAAAATTGGTGGTCGAAATTCTAGTCGAAGATTAGAACTGCGGAGGCGATAACCGTGGTCCACAGACCGCGCTTGTCACCTACGGCGGATTGAGTGACATTTGCCGTTCTCACGATCTTATTTGATATGCGGTAGATCTCTTTCTTCTCATCCCAGGAACGATCAGGGTCAAACTCCACATTCAGAGTTGTAGCCAGCATTTCGGCGGCGAGCTCCTCCGCATAGTCTCCGGCAGCGTCTTCAGTTTCGCCAAAGGAGTGATGTTCACTGAGATAGCCATAGGTATTACGGTCGGCCGGAATGGCTACCCCGATGCTTGAGGCCAGCAGGCGATGCGGCTCGTGAGTGGAGTTCTCGGCCACTACGGAGAAGACTACCTCTCCCGGGCTCAGATATTTCAACCCCTGGGAGCGCGGGACCAGTTTGCATTGGGGCGGAAAAATGGAGGAGACGCGAACCAGATTCTGCGCGGCGATGCCGGCGTCACGTAAGGCCAGCTCGAAGGATGTGAGACGCTCTCTGTGTTTGCCGACCCCCTTGGTGAAGAAAATCCGCTTGGGGACCATGTCCTTGGACAATTCGAATATCCTCCGCTAAATCGTGGAATTCGCTCAAACATAACATAGCGAATCATGAACCGAATATGAAAATTGGGGTACCCACGCGGGAAAGAAGGTTGCATGCGGACCTGATGGCCCGCGGTTCGGCGCTGAAGCACCGTGCGATCTTTCCGGGCAGAGCCGGCTTACTTGGCTGGAGCCACAGAACTGACTGCGATCGTATCCCCGTCGGCTTTGCCGGTTACCGTGGCCTGTTGGGCAGCGAGTTTGTCGAGTTGGCTCAGTACCGATTTGTCGCTGCTATCGAGCGTATACACTTTTTCACCTACGACCAAAGCGTACTTTGAGCCTTTGTTTACGCAGGCACGAAGGCAGCCAGCATCATCGCCCGGCATCATGTGTTTGGCGCCGCACATGGCATCACTGACTTTGCCGGTAAAGGTCTGTGGCTTGCCGGAAGCAAAAGCGGATGAAAGGCTCAATCCGGCAGCCAGAAGTGCGGTGGCCAGCAAAATCCCAAATTTCTGCGTAGCAGAACTCATGAATTTCTCCTAAAAGGGATGGAGGTCATTAATAAGAGTCTAGAAAGCCTGACCCCTTATATCTTAATGATAAAGACAGCTCTGGACGGAGTAAAGCTGTAAGGATGTCCGACTATTCTTCCGCGATCAGCGCGGATTCGGTTCGAAGCGTAAGGTCACGTCGACAGTCTTTTCTTTGTGGTTGAGCGATTCGTTGATGCTGATTTTCCACTCTCCCAGGTCTTTAGCTGACTGTTGCACGAAGCGTTGAGGATAGCCGGAATCGTAGGGATCGCCGGTCAGCAGCTTCCATTCCGTAAACAAACGATTCGTATCGCGCTTGTCCAGACCACGGATGTCCAAGTCACCCATGGTGAAGACATTGCCTTCATCGATCGAAATCTGGTACTTGACCGTGGACTGAGCGTCATCGATTTCAGGACTCGCGAGAACGGACGTCACCATGTAACCGCGGGTTCCGTAGAGCTTCTTAACAGCTTCGAGGTCGCTCTTTAGTTGATTCGCGTTAGCAGATTGGCCGAGTTGCTGATGGATCAGGACCCGAAGTTTTTCAGGGGGGAAGGCTTTGTATCCCGTCAACTGCAGCTCAGACACTTTGTACTGACGACCGGTATCGACGTTGAAGGTGACGTCGACGAGGGTTTCCTGCGGGCTGTCCTGCACGATTTTAGGCTGGGCATCGGCGAAAGCCGCCTTCAGATAGCCGCGCTCAAGATAAACCGGGAGGAGATCTTTATCGGCTTGAACGCGAAGAGAGGAGCGCAGAAATTCCTGACCCGACATTATCTTGGCGGCGGCCTGGAGAAGGGGTAATTCGGCTGGACCAGCGCTAGTGAAATCAATATTGCGAATGCGAATGCTGTGTCCGCTAATACTAAAAGCGAACGAACTGATGGGACCCTCTTCAGGACCCGTCCGCAGGTAGTCGACATGGCCGTCGATCTTCCGCTCGATCAGCAGCGCTTGCAGCGCGTTTGAAACCTGTTCCGCGAGGTCGCCGCCAACCGGCAGGTTGCCTTGGAAAAGCGGCACTTGGGCGCGTAGGCCGTCGAGCAGTTCTTTGTCGGAGAACCACACGAAATTGTCGAAGTGGGCAGGGACGAACCGATCGCTGTCGGCGAGCTGCAATTCCAGCTTGGTACCTTCCGAAGAGAAGTGGAAAGCGTAGGCAACATCGTTGAACGCGCCAGTTTCTCCCAGATGCTGGCTGACTCGCTTGAAGTCGTCTTCGCTGACGGTCTGGCCGAGTTGGAGCCCGCTGGCGGCGACGACTTCATCAGGTGTGAAGCGCTTGCTGCCTGTGACTTTGACAGAAACCAATTTGAAAGCGGAGGATGGCAACGGCTTGGAAGGCTTGTGAGTTTGGGCGGGCACGAGGGTCGCAAGGAGAAGCAAAGATGCAATACGAATAGCGACCGAGAGCAATTGCGTTCGCGTGGAGATCACGTGCTGAAATTCTAATCCAACAAGTCCTCGGCTGCTTATCCAAGACGAGTTGCGCACCAAGGTAGATGTCCCACGCTGCCCCAAAGAACTGGCACAGCTCTCAGCGCCTCGCGGAGGCGGCCGGTTCGGCTGTCTGAATCTTGACTGTGGCGTCGATGAAGGCCAGGGCGGCCCGGCTGAGGGCTTTGTCCTTTCGGAAGACCAACGCTAGGTCACGACGAATTTGCGCGTCGGAGATAGGAATCGCAGACAGCACTTTGGCTCGGACGTCCTCCTCCACGTTAGAGCGTGCGATGAAACCCACGCCAACATCGGCGGCCACGAAACGCTTTAGCAGCTCACTGGAATCCAGCTCCATGGCTAATTGCGGCTTGAGTTTGCGTTCGTTAAAGAGTTCTTCCAGCGCATCTCGGGTATGTCCAGCCTTGGGTACGACCAGGGGAAACTTTGCGACTTCGGCGACGGCAGCCGATTTCAGTTTGGCCAGAGGATGCTGGGGCGGAGTGATGATAACGAGTTCATCGCGATGAATCAGCACGACGGTGAGGCGATTGTCGGTGACGGGGAGGGAAACTACCCCGAAGTCTACCGAGTTGTCGATGACCGATTCCAGAATCTTGCCATAGTCGGCACGTTTGATGTTAACCGCGACGTCGGGATATTGCCTTTTGAACTGGGCGAACACCTCGGGAAGAATGTGCAGGCAGGTGCCTTCATTGGCGCCAACGATAATCTCGCCGCGGGGCACGCGCTCAGTCTCGGCGATTGCGGTCAGCACGGCTTTGCGGGCTTCAAGCGTCTCTTCCGCATATTTTTGCAAAATCTTGCCAGACGCGGTGATGGACACTTTGCCGCCGGACCGGTCCAGCAGCTTGGCGCCGATTTCTTCCTCCAGGGAACGAATCTGGGAGGAGATGGCGGGCTGGGTTCGAAAGCGCCTTCCCGCAGCACGAGAGAATGAGCTCAGGCGAGCGACCTCGAGGAAAGTTTCGAGCTGGTCAAAATCCATAGCGCAGTTGTCGGTTACCAGTGCCCCTGTTTTCAGTTTGCACAATACGGCCGAATGAAACCAACAATTTACTCTTGGATGGGCGGCTAGACCAGACCGCTGTTGATGTGGGATGGGTGGGCGGCAGAGGGAAGTTTGGGTACTTTTTGGGAGGTGATCTCACGAATCGGCTTGAATTCCTTGAAGGTGACCAGACCTTCAGTGATGGCGCCGAGGCTGGAACTGGAGCGCGCCAGCACCATCAACAGATACTTTTGGGCTACGGGCCGGTCGGCAGGGTGGATGAGTTGCCACCACCGCCTCATCGACTCCTGGACTTCACTTTCAGTCTTAGAGCCTTCAACCAAGGCGTCGATGAGTTTGTAGACCTTGCTTTTGACCGCCTGGTAGGAGATGGAAACCTCCTGTGGCATGGTGGGCTCCCTTGGTAATGAGTCGGGCAGCAATACGTTCGCCAAAGTGAAACTCTAGACCGGATGAGACTTATCGGGTCTCGCGCGGAAGTTGGTTGCAAGAATAAGAATTGCATATATGGATTTTCGTAGAGACATATTAGAGACAATAGGGCGTCCAAGACCGTTTCTTGGCTGGAGAGCAGTTTTCTTAGAGCCATAGAGTACAATATTGCGCCCTTAACGGTAAGGCTGGATAGAGCTGAGCCCTGATTTCCCCACGAGTGACAAAAAACCATTTTTCGGAGGCCTCATGAAGCGGCTGCTGTGGATATTTTTATGTCTGGCGATGACGGGTGCGGCCCGGGCACAAGAGCCGGCGGTCCGCCAAACCCCGGATCGCATGTTTTTCCCTCATGACATGTTCTGGGGATATGCTCAGTTCGACCTTGCCCCTCCGCATAACGAGATCGATCCCAATTTGTGCGCGGGAAACGCCGGCCAATACGGTGGCGCGAACGCACCCTGCAATTTATTCGCCCGCTACATGCTCTCTGGATACGTCGAAGTGCGGCCTTTTGGCCGAGGAGAGTTTCGGCGATTCCTGCTGTTTGGTGAGCCCAACTTTTTGTTTGGGAAAACGGTTCCGCAGCACTTGTACACCTGGTCGCCCGACGCAATCGGTTTGGAGAAGTCCTGGGGGCTGGGCGTGTACCTGGGAAGGGGTTTCGAACTGCGCGTGACCCAGCACTTCCTATTTACGCGATTGGGAGCGCGAGACAAGAATCTGGGTCCCGCAGACCTCGGGTCGAACGGGCCGTGGGGAAGATATAACGCAATCGGGGTGAGGAAATATTTCGGGACTCGGAGATATTAGCAAAGCTCGACATGTTGTCATCGCGGCCTGGGCGGCGGGTGTCTCGATTCGAGAGAGTAATTTCTAACCACACCGAAGCCAGTTACGCCGATATGTGTGATGGAAATCCAACGCTCGAGTTTGTGGTGCCCGACGCGATGCATCCAGTAGGAGAGTCCGACCGAGGAAATAGTACCGGCGGCTTCCAGAGCGGCGAATCCAGCAGAGTTGTTGACGACATCGTCGGGAAGCAAAATCTCTTGTCTTCCCCGAGCTTGGAAGTTGCGAGTAGAGGCGTAATCGAGCCCGCGGAATATGGCGATTCCGGAGAACAGCATGATGTTGGTGCGGTCCCAGAAACGATGCGACGGAGCCGGCTGAGGCAGTTCGACTGCGTGAGCTGGAGCAAGCGGAGGATCTTGAAGCACGGACTGTCCGGCAGCCAGCGTGGCCAAGAGTCCAAATAAGAAAATGGCGGCGATCGTCCTGTTAATTCGCCCCCCTACCCAACGAACGGAATCGCTAACATCCGGTCCAACAAATCGTGCCGCATCTTGTGATTGTAGCGGCACTGTGCAAACTGCTGAACCTTGCTCAACTTGGTAGTAGTGAGCGCAGTCCCAAAGCGGTCCGAGGTGGAGAGCGTGATCGCATTTCTCGATGGTCTAGCCCAGCCCGTATAATTGCTAGTTTCCCTAACGACATCGGAGGTGAGTAATGGCGGCTTCATATAACGGTGTGGCGTTGCCTGCAAAAGGCGCGCCAATTCATTACAGCAATGGGCGTTACCAGGTGCCGGACAACCCGATCATCCCGTTCATCGAAGGCGACGGCACTGGGCGGGACATCTGGAAGGCGTCGGTGCGGGTGTTCGATGCTGCGGTTGAGAAAGCCTACAGCGGCAAGCGAGGAGTCGCATGGTACGAGGTGTTCGCGGGCGAGAAGGCGATGTCGAAGTTTAAATCGTGGCTGCCGGATGACACAGTAAATGCTATCCGCGACCTGCGGGTTGCCATCAAGGGTCCCTTGACCACGCCGGTGGGGGGCGGCATTCGTTCGTTGAACGTCACCCTGCGGCAAGTGCTTGATCTTTATGGGTGTGTGCGTCCGGTGAAGTATTACAAAGGGACGCCTTCACCAGTGAAGCATCCCGAGCGCATGGATGTGGTTATTTACCGCGAGAATACGGAAGACGTGTATGCGGGGATTGAGTGGGAAGAGGGAACGCCAGACGCGAAACGCCTAATCGAGTTTCTAAACAAAGAGATGCTGAAGGGCGGAAAAAAGCAAGTGCGTCTGGATTCGGGAGTAGGCATCAAGCCCATTTCAATTACAGGCACAAAGCGACTGGTTCGCATGGCGATTAAGTTCGCGCTGGAGAGCGGACGCAAGAGCGTGACTCTGGTACACAAAGGGAACATTCAAAAGTTCACTGAGGGCGCTTTCCGAAAATGGGGATACGAACTGGCGACGGAAGAATTCCGCGATAAAGTGGTGACCGAGCGGGAGAGCTGGATTCTCGACAATAAAGACAGGAACCCGAATCTCACGATTGAGCAGAATGCGAACCTGGTCGAGCCCGGACTTGAGTTCGCGGCGGAAGAGTTTGGTCAGTCGGTCTACAAAGAAGTAAAGGGCGTCCTGGATGCGATTTACTCGACTCATGGCAAAGGCGTCTGGAAGAAAAAGCTGATGATCAATGATCGGATCGCGGATTCTATTTTTCAGCAGGTTGTGACGCGCGCGGATGAGTACTCGGTGCTGGCGACTTCCAACCTGAACGGCGACTACATCTCGGACGCTTGTGCGGCGCAGGTGGGTGGGCTGGGCATAGCGCCGGGCGCCAATATCGGGGACGGCTATGCAATATTTGAGGCGACCCATGGTACCGCTCCGAAGTACGCCGACAAGGATGTGATCAATCCGGGATCGGTGATTTTGTCGGGCATGATGATGTTTCGCTTACTCGGTTGGAATGAGGCTGCCGACTTGATCGAACATGGCCTGGAACAGACTATTGAACAGAAGAGAGTTACCTACGACTTTGAGCGGCTGATGGAAGGTGCGACCAGGGTGAAGACCAGCGAGTTCGCGAACTACATCATCGAGAACATGGGTGCGGCGGTGCTGAGCGCGGTGGATTAGCGTCACCAGAAGGCATTAACCACGAAGGACACTAAGGTTCACGAAGATACAGCTTGAACGGGCTGCCGCTTAGTCCTTCGTATCCTCTTGGTGTTTGTTGCTTAAGAAAGGGAAAGGCATGCGCAAGAAAGTGACGATAGTCGGTTCCGGGAATGTGGGCGCGACCACAGCCCATTGGATCGCCTCGAAGGAGCTGGCAGATGTGGTCCTGATCGACATCATCGAAGGCGTGCCCCAGGGCAAGGGACTGGACCTACTGGAAGCAATGCCGATTGAGAAACGTGATTCCCAAGTGGTCGGCACGCAGGATTACGCTGATACCGCAGATTCGGATATCGTGGTGATCACTGCCGGCATCCCGCGCAAGCCGGGCATGAGCCGCGACGATCTACTCAACACCAATCACAAGATCATGAAAGAAGTGGTCGGCAAGGCGGTACAGCACTCGCCGAACTGTATTCTCATCATCGTGTCAAATCCGCTGGATGCCATGGCGCAGGCGGCTTACAAGATGAGCGGCTTTGCCCGCCAGCGGGTGATTGGCATGGCTGGAGTTCTGGATTCCGCCCGCTTCCGTACATTCATTGCGGAAGAGCTGAAAGTCAGCGTGGAGAACGTGACCGCATTTGTCCTGGGCGGACATGGCGATACGATGGTTCCGCTGCCTCGCTATTCGACGGTGGCGGGAATCCCGATCACCGAATTGATGGATGCGGCCACTGTGGATCGACTGGTGCAGCGCACACGCGACGGCGGAGCCGAGATCGTGAAATATCTGAAGACTGGTTCGGCGTACTACGCGCCTTCCGCTGCGGTCACCGAGATGGTCGAGGCCATTTTGAAGGACAAGAAGAAGATTCTGCCCTGCGCTGCCTACCTGCAGGGGGAATACGGAATTCATGGACTTTTCGTGGGTGTGCCGGTTAAGTTGGGCTGGGCCGGCATCGAGCAGATCATCGAGATCACGCTCACGCCGGAAGAAAAGGCCGCGCTGGATAAGAGCGCAGCAGCGGTGAAGGAGCTGGTAGGTGTGATTGGAGTGTAGGCCTCAACGAATCAGCCTAACGGACTAAGTCGTAGTACCTACTCACCACTCTATCGACGTGCCCAGGATACGGCAACTCCAACCACTCGTAAAGCCGATTGGAATAGTCAAGCCAATTTGCGTAACACGCCGCGCTTGTCGCACTGGCTCCGCGCAATTGTCGTTTGAAATCCTGGAGGAAGACTTCTGTCTTGTGGTTGAACGGGAGATATCTCCTTGGATTTCGCCAATACAGAAGTAGGCTAAGTGACGGAATACGAAGCCCGGGGAATAGCCCCAGATTCTCCAGGCTTTCAAGCCTATCGCGGATGTCTTTAGACTCGTCAAACAATACGGTCAATCCCCGCCTAGTCCTGGATATGGGTTCTTTTTCAAGAGCCGAGTAAACCCAGCGGCGTTTGGCCCAGCTGCGGAGGTACTCGATCACTTGTTTTCGTTCGCCACGCGTAAGGGCAGCAGGATCAAGCGACGAAAGAAGCGCATATGGCTTAAGCGTTTCCTCGAGCTTCAGCTTTTGTACTTCCCGAGCAATTCGCTTCAGCCTGGCGGGTACCGCTGGGGGTGGTGGATATACTAACGTCCGTGACGGTTGCCCACGGCCATTTCCCTTGTGGGATGCAGTCGCCCTGGCCTCATCCCATGCGCTCTTGGCAGCCGCTAGCTGCGGCGAAGTGATTTCCCTAGTCGAAGCCGACGTCCACATCTCTTCAAACCATGAATTTATCTCGCTCAGGGCCGTTCGATCCCGCACAAGAACCGCGGCTTCGCACTGACCAGCGGTATCGAATTCGTTGAGGGCTGCCTTTGAAAGATTGGCCGAACCAACAATTGCTCCCACTTTCGGCGCGAGATAAATTTTCGCCTGCATAGAGTTGTGTTGCTTGGCCCTGAGATTTGCCCGCCTGAGCATTCCGGCCACTGCATAGGGGTTTGTGTTGACACTCGAAAGCCAGCAGATGACCCTGGTCTTCCCAGAGAAATTCCCAAGCAGATCCCACCAATCCGCTCCAATGAACGCGACCGCAACATCGAGCTTTCCACTCTTATGCGTTAACTGGTGCAGCGCTGCGCGAATCGCGGGAGGATCGGGAAGGAAGAGGATATCTTGCATCACCGCTAATTCTATCTCTTTCGGCGGGTGCGGTTTTCCCATCGTGGGGCACGGCATTGTTTTCCCACCCGGGAAGGACTTCCAGTCATGCCGCAGTAGGCTGGAGAAGATTGGCTTCAACCACCGAGGTGAAGCGGAAAAGTCAGCAACTCGCCGCGACTTTAGATTTGACCATGGTCATTGACCATAGTATCATCCTGATATGAAAGAAATCGCCATTTCCGAGTTCAAGGCTAAGTGCCTCGGCATCCTGGAAGAGGTTCGGAAGACCCGCAGGCCGATCCGGGTCACACGCTTCGGTGAACCTGTGGCCGAAGTCATCCCCTCGACCGCGGAAAAAACTAAAGGAAGGCGACTCGGTAGCATGGCCGGGACTATGAAAATCGTTGGCGATATCGTCGGCCCCACCGGCAGCTTGGATGAGTGGGACGCGTGGCGAGAATGAAACTACTCTTAGACACCCACATCTGGCTGTGGAGTCTTGGGGAGCCTCACCGCCTTTCCAGACGCGTGGTGAAGGAACTCGACGATCGACAAAATGAACTTTGGCTTTCGCCGATCAGCATCTGGGAGGCGTTTTTACTTTTCAGGAAGAAGCGTGTCCAGATTTCGACTGATTTTTCGACCTGGCTCGCCACCAGCTTGAGCACCCTTCCTGTCACTGAGGCTCCGCTTACTTTTGAGGTCGTACGTACTCTGCCGACCCTTGCCGTGCCGCGCGAAGATCCAGCCGATCTATTCCTCGCGGCTACTGCGAAAGCTTTTGGGTTCACGCTGGTAACGTCGGACCGCAATCTGCTCCGCACTAAAGAGATCTCTGTTTTGAAAAATTGACCGGGAGCCCGCTCTACACCCGCTCAATCACCACACTCTCGACCACCACATCCTTCAGCGGCTTGTCCTGCTTGTTGCGCGGGAGGGTCACGATCTTCGCGGCTACATCCTGGCCTTCGACCACCTCGCCGAAGATGGTGTGCTTACCCGTAAGCCATGTTGTCGGCGCCAGGGTGATGAAGAACTGCGAGCCATTGGTATTGGGGCCGGAGTTGGCCATAGCTAGTTTGCCGGGCTTGTCGAACTTGTGAGGAGAGCTCTTGGTCTCGTCCTCAAATTGATAGCCAGGACCGCCGAAACCGGTTCCGGCGGGGTCTCCGCCCTGAATCATGAAGTCGGGGATCACACGATGAAAAATGGTTCCGTCATAGAGACGGTCTTTGCTCTTCTTGCGGGTGACCGGGTGCGACCACTCGCGCTTGCCTTCCGCGAGTTCGATGAAGTTGGCCACGGTCTTGGGCGCGTCCTTTTCAAAAAGTCGGCAAGCGATGGTGCCTTCTGAGGTATTGAAGATGGCGTAAGTACCGGGTTGGCGGGGCATAGAATCCTTTCGTCTACTCGATAGTTGGTCAGATGTGCGTTCGTCGTCAGCCTATTGTGGGGTTGAAGTCTTGGGAGCCGGGGGCGCCGGACTCTTAGCAGTCGGCTTCGCTGTGGTCGCGGGTTTCGTCGCTCCTGCTCCGCCCTTCGCAATTGTAACGTGATTGATTTTCACGGGCCGGTAAGGACGATCGTTCGAATCATGGCCCATGCGAGCGATTTGTTTCACTAGCGCCACGGTGGCATCGTCGCACTGTCCGAAGATGGTGTATCCACCGTTCAGACTCGGATAAGGCACTTCGGTGATGAAAAACTGCGAGCCATTGGTGTCCGGACCAGCGTTGGCATAAGCGAGACGACCAGGGCGATCAAACTTGAGGTCGGGGGAAGTTTCGTTTTTGAAGGCGTAGCCGGGATCGCCCGTGCCGTTGCCCGCGGGATCTCCGCCCTGGATCATGAATTCAGGGATCACGCGATGGAAAATGGTGCCATCATAAAGCGGGACTCCGTGCTTGGAGGCGTGCGTGACCGGACTCTTCCAATCCTTGGTGCCATTGGCTAGACCAACAAAATTGGCGACACCGATTGGGGCTTTGTCGGGGAATAGGGTGCAGGTCAGCTTACCCGCGGTGGTGTCAATTACGGCTGTGGGCTGAGGAGAAGTTACAGTCACCGGCTTTGCGGCGGTTGCGGGTTTCTTGGCGGCGGACGCGGGGCTGGTCTGCGACCACATCCCCGAACAGCCGATCGAAATCAACAAGACGATTGAAAAAGCAATACGCATGGAGGCTCCTGGATGCCGAGCTTTGCTCGGCCGGGCAGGTGCCGACACCTGCCCTTAGATTAAGGTGTGATGACTTGCGAATAGTAATTCTACCTCAGACTGCTGTGGAGAAACTCGCAAGGGGTGATTTCAGCGGCTAGAGCCTGCATTGATTTCATCGCATTTATCGCAGCACTGAAAGCGCTGCGCCACCCAGAGAGTTTTGTCCGCAGAATGTTAGAGGGCCAAAAAAAGTCACTGAGCGGCTAATGCCCGCGAGTTTCCTACTTGCATTTCACGGCTTACTCTCTCCACTTCGCTGAACACGCGCAGCAGGTTGCCACCGAGGATTCCATCGATGTCCTCGGCGCTGTAGCCCAGATCGAGCAAGGCTTGCGTAATCTTGGGCAGGTCGGCCGCCGAATCGATGCCTGTGGGTGTGGCGCCGCTGACGCCGTCAAAGTCCGAGCCCAGACCGACATGATCAACCCCTGCGACTTTGGCAATGTGATCGATATGGGCGATCAGCGATTCCAGCGGCGGGCGAGGAATCTTCGCGGCCCATTCTCTTTCGATTCGGTCTTTATCCAGATACGTAACCGGTTGTCCCATCGCCTTTTTCTTTGCGACATATTCGTCTACTGCCGCCTCTCGTTCCTTCTTCTGTTCCTCCGCCGCCTTGCGATAGCTTTCATCCACGAAGGCAGAATAAAAGTTGACTTGCACCACGCCGCCATTCTTGGCCACGGCGCGCAGCATGTCGTCAGTCATGTTTCGCGGGTGATTCGTCAGGGCTCGGGCACAAGAGTGCGAAGCGATCAGCGGCGCCTTAGTGGTGGCGATAGCGTCCAAGAAAGTCTTGTCGGCCACGTGAGCGATGTCGACCATCATGCCCAGGCGGTTCATTTCCAGTACGACTTGCTTGCCGAAATCGGTGAGGCCATTGTGGTGCTGAATTTTGGGATCGTCGATGTCGCCCGAGGAGTCGGCCCATTCGTTGGTATTCGACCAGCTCAAGGTCATATAACGGACGCCCAGGCGGTAGAAATCGCGCAGCAAGTGAAGATCATTCTCAATCGAGTGCCCACCCTCGATGCCCATGAGCGCGGCCAATTTTTTCTGTTTGTGGGCACGCTTGATGTCCTCGACAGAGTAGGCCATCGTCATGCGATCAGGATGACGCGCCGCCTGCTCATAGACCGAATCGATCAAGTCGAGCGTATGTTGCGCGAAGTGTCCCTGGTTGGTGGTGGGATCGACCCAGATGGAGAAGAACTCCGCGCCAAGATTTCCGGCACGGGCTTTGTCGAGGCTGATGTGTCCGATGTCTTTCGGGTCGGCCGTGCCGATGTCGTAGTTTCCGTCGAGGAATCGCTGCGGCGTATCAGCGTGCGTATCTACAACCAGGGCTGAGTCGTGGATGGCCTGGGCGCGAGGACTGACAGCGGCGGCTGGATTGCTCTGGGCGATGGCGAAAGTGGGAAGAAAGAGAAATAGGAATGAAGGTAGACGCGAACGGCTTATGAGCATGAGATCGTCAGGAGAAGCAAGACATTGTATATGGAGAGGACGCGGAGCGAAATAGGACTAGAGAAAAAGCAGGTCCTTCGACTCATTAATACGTTTCGCAAGCGAAACGTATTACTCGGCTAAGGATGACAAGTCGGGAAGGCTCAGGACGACGAGCTGGTAAGAACTCAGTATGAAAAGTCGGTAAGCACAGAGGCGAAGGGAACTATCGTTCGCCAGCGATAAAGTCGTCGTCGGGTTGGGGTTCATTTTCATCCTGCCGTACGCCTGCCAGCATCTTGGCTTCACGCCAGTCGGCGTAGCGGCCGGAGACAGCCACGTGAAAAACCCACTGATGGCGCTCTTCTTCAGGCTCGATTAGGCCTTCGTCGCGAAGCGGTGTCATGTATTGTTCGACCCACTGCACTTGCTGGCGGGTCATGCCCCGACGCTGAAGATCAACCGTGATCCCGGCAAGATGCGAAGATGCGATGTCGCCTTCGGCAGGCGCGGCGTTGCGGTTATGTCGGCGGAGCTTTTTCTGGCCCTTTACCGTACGCACCGCGGAATTGACCTGGATCTGCTCGTGAAATTGTTTGTAATAAGCCTCGCTCAGGTCGTCAACGAAATCGAGCGTCCAGGGACGGCAATAGCGGCGTGAAGGATCGAGCCGCGGATCAAAACGCAGCGTGCGGCCGGCCACAATCGGGACTAATTCTTCGCGTGACTTGAGCTGCTCCAGTTCGGCATCGTCCTGGATGCGTGGCAATTCCAGACGGTCGATTTCTTCATTCTGACGGAGCAGCGAATCGCGGGATGGACGGAACACTGGATTCCAGGACACGCGGCGAACATGGGTCCGGTGCGTGCTTACGCGCCGCACATGCCGCGGAGCAACATAGCTGTGCAGGCCGAATGCCTGAACACACAATGCTGCGATCAACAGAAATGAAGGTGTTACGGCGCGCTGCATTTTACTCTTCACGAAGTGGCCTCGACTTCACCAGCTCTACCCCAGGCGCTGGAGTAGGCGGTATTCTAAATCCGGGCTCAACAAATACAAGAACTAATCTGCCTTCTCTGGGGTTACCCGGGAGCTGCTCCCTGGTTACCGTTGGTTACCGCATTCGTGCACGGTCTGGCTACCTACATGTGTAGCTGCAACCGGTGTGCCATTTGCGCGATGGGGATTGCGTATGGGAACCCGCGAAAAAGCCGGTTCCGGCAGGGGTTGGGACCACGGCGAAATGATGAACCTGATTTTACAAATGACAAATTGCGTTAGGGAGTGACAATTCTTGCGGGAAGCGCTCACTGGAAGAACATATCCCTCACTCCGCTCGGGATGACCGCGCGAGGCTCGCTTCTCAGCCTGCCCCGAGCAACTGAGCGGAGCGAGGTGGTCGAACGGGCCTAGCATGCGCTGTCACTTTCTAAACAAATCGCCGATGGCTTGTTTCATCACAGCACCGCCAACTTCGGCGATGGAGCGGGTCAGCGGAATATCCTTGGGGCAAACCTCGACGCAGTTCTGCGCGTAGCCACACTCGTGGATGCCGCCATCACCCATCAGGGCGGCCAGGCGCTCACGTTTCAGAGCGGCGCCGGTGGGGTGAGTGTTGAAAAGCCGCACCTGGGAGATGGCGGCCGCTCCGACGAAATTGGTTTCCTCATTGAATTGTGGACAAGCTTCCATACAACAACAGCACGAAATGCAACGCGAGAGCGGGTAAGCAGCTTCTTGATCCTCCATGGTCACGCGTGGGCCGGGGCCAAGATCGTAGCTGCCATCGACGGGAACCCAGGCTTTCACAGCTTTCAGATTTTCGAACAACACGCTGCGATCCACGGCGAGATCGCGGACCACGGGGAACTTGGAAAATGGCTCCAGGCGGATGGGCTGCTCCAGTTTGTCCACTAGCGCCGAGCAGGCCATTCGTGCCTTGCCATTGATCAGCATCGCGCAAGAGCCGCAAACTTCTTCGAGACAATTAGAGTCGTAGGTAACGGGCGTGGTCGTTCTGCCACCGCGTGTGACGGGATTGGCGGCGATCTCCATCAATGAGGAGATCACGTTCATGCCCGAGTGCCAGGGAAGCTCGAATTCCTCCCAGCGCGGCTCCGCCTTGGGATTAGCCTGGCGTTTAATTTTGAAGAGTACGGATTTCTTAGCTGCCATTAGCTCTTAGCCTTTAGCTTTTAGCTCAAAACTTGTCATTCGGAGCAAAGCGAAGAAGTTTGCACTCTTCCAACGCACGCTAGTTGCATAGGTCCTTCGCTCCGCTCAGGATGACAGATCTTTGGGAATCGATAATCGTAAGTGAAACTCGCGCTCTTCCAGATTCTGTTAGTTCCTTCGTGTCGTCTTCGTAGGCGGTTCCACGCGAATGAAGACCTTGTGCCACTGATCATGCCAGCTAACCCATCACTTGGCCACATCATATCTCCTTGCCCGTGGCGGAATCAGCGATACATCCACGGGCTCGAATTCAAATTTGGGCTCATCGGCATCGGCGGCGAAGTAGGCCTTCGTCGTCTTGAGCCAGTTCTTGTCATCACGCTGAGGGAAGTCAGGCTTGTAATGCGCGCCGCGTGATTCGTCGCGCATAGCGGCTCCCTGTGCGATCACTCGTGATAGTTGCAACATGTTATAAAGCTGGCGGACGAATGCCACGGTGGTGTTGGCCCACAGAGAGCGGTCGCTTAGATTGATGTGCTGGAAGCGTTCCAGCAGTTCGCAGAGCCTGCCGTCTGCTGCTTGTAGATTTTTGTTATAGCGGATGACGGTGCAATCCTTGGTCATTAGATCGCCCAGCTCGCGCCAAAGCTTGAATGGATTCTCATTGCCCTCCGCCTTCATCAATCCGGCATTGATCTCTTCCTGCCGCTTGTGCTCGGAGTCGAAGTGTCCATTGCCGGCCGCCGCTTGCAGGTTGCGAGCGTAACGCACCGCGTTGGGGCCGGCGACGAATCCACCAAAGATGCAGGAGACCAGGGAATTGGCCCCTAACCGATTGGCGCCGTGATACTGATATTCGCATTCGCCGGCTGCGTAGATTCCCGGAATATTCGTGGCCTGGTTGAAATCCACCCACAGCCCTCCCATGGTGTAGTGCATGCCAGGAAAAATTTTCATCGGGGTGTCGCGAGGATCGTCACCTACGAACTTCTCGTAGATTTCGAGGATACCTTCCAGCTTGCGATCAAGGATCTTGCGATCAACGTGAGTGAGGTCGAGATAGACCATCGGCTTGCCGTCGATGCCGAGGTTGTGTTCATACACGACTCGGAAGATCGCTCGCGTCGCGACATCGCGAGGCACCAGGTTCCCGTACTTCGGATACCACTCTTCGAGAAAATACCAGCGCTCGTTTTCCGGGATCGATTTGGGATCGCGCTTATCTCCCCCAGTCTTCGGCACCCAGACGCGTCCACCTTCGCCTCGCGCCGACTCTGACATCAGCCGCAGCTTGTCTTCGCCGGGGATGGAGGTGGGATGAACCTGGATGAATTCGCCATTCGCGTAATAACAGCCTTGCTGATAGACGGCCGATTGTGCCGATCCGGTGCAGACCACGGAATTTGTGGATCGGCCGAAGATGGCGCCAATTCCTCCGGTGGCGATGATAAGTGCGTCGGCGGGAAAGATGCGGACTTCCATGGAGCGCAAGTCCATAGCGCAGATGCCGCGGCAGATTCCTTTGCCATCCAGCACGGCGGATAGGAACTCCCAGTGCTCGTATTTCTTCACTTTGCCTTCGGACTCATAGCGCCGCACCTGCTCATCGAGCGCGTAGAGAAGCTGTTGACCGGTGGTGGCGCCGGCGAAGGCGGTGCGATTGTAGAGTGTTCCACCGAAGCGACGGAAATCGAGAAGGCCTTCGGGAGTGCGGTTGAACGGGACGCCCATGCGGTCGAGCAGATCGATGATGCCGGGCGCCGCGTCACACATGGCCTTCACCGGCGGCTGATTGGCCAGGAAGTCGCCACCGTAGACCGTGTCGTCAAAGTGTTGCCATGTGGAATCGCCTTCACCCTTCAGATTCTTGGCGGCGTTGATACCTCCCTGAGCGCAAACCGAGTGTGAACGCTTTACGGGCACGATGGAGAACAGGTCGACGCTTCCGCCTATCTCCGCGATCTTGATGACGGCGGCAAGGCCGGCCAGGCCGCCGCCGATGACTATGATTTTCGGACTTGATGCCATGTGGGACTCAGATTTCTCTTCCCTGGGTGCGCCTGTGCGCCATTATGAAACGATTACTTCATGACAAATGATTCCGTGTCAGAAACGGGCTGCAGCGGCTGCAAGGGCGTGTTCAAGAATGAGTACATTGTAGCTGCGCCGACCAGCATGAATAACAATCCGACCGCAAAGCAGAGGTAGCCAAATTTGCGGCGGGCACCGTCACCGGTCGTGATCCCCCACTTAGCGGCGAATAGCCACAGGCCATAGGCGAAGTGCCACGACGCGCAGAATATTCCCACAGCGTAGAAAGCCAATGCCAAGGGACTCTGAAACTCGAGCTGCACTTTTCCAAATGCTGCGGCCGGATGGCTCAGAATATGAATTCCGCTGAAGCGCAAATGCCAGGTGTGCCACACGATGTAGAAAAAAGCGACGGCGCCGGTCCAGCGCTGAGCGCTATACATCCAATTGCCGGCCCAGGGATACTCATGCACGTTGCTCTCGCCGCGATACCAGATGTAGAAGCCGTAGAGGGCGTGGTAGAGAATCGGCAGCCAGATGCCAAACAGTTCCAGACCTACAACGAAGGGGAAGCTGGAGAGCAATTCCACCTGCTTGGCGTAGGCTGCGGGGCCGCGCGTGGCAAAGGCATTCGAGACGAAGTGCTCGATCAGGAAGGCGCCAACCGGGATGATCCCGCTGAGTGAATGTAAGCGGCGCAGGAAAAACGAATGTCCCTGACCGGCCCGCAGGGGAGCAACGCCTTCGTCGACCTCAACTGGAGCTGGAGGATTGCCCGTTGACGCCACAGAACGCCCCTTATGAATTCAGGAATGATAAGAGAACTTTTTATTATCTTGGTGAGGGAGAAGTGAAGTCAAGGAAGGTGGGCTACGAGTAATATCGGCAGTTTTGTACCGTCGAGTATTTCTAGCTGTTGTTATTCCGAGCGGAGCGAGGAATCGCTGCCCTGGGAAAGGAATCAAGGTTGTAGGAATGCTTCGACTTCTCAAGCCTCTCGCCAGCGAGCGGCCTGGTCCGCTCAGCGTAACAATGCCGGCCCTACTGCCCCTCATACCACTCCAGAAATTTCCGGAAGGCGGCGCCGCGATGGCTGTATTGCGCTTTTTCTTCTGCCGTCAACTCCGCAAATGCTTTTTGAATCGGGGGAAAATAAAAGAGCGGGTCGTAGCCGAAGCCATTCGAGCCGCGCGGAGTGTCGAGGATCATCCCTTCGGCAGTGCCACGGAACACCGACAAGGTCTGGCCATCCCGCGCCGCGGCTATGACACACACGAAACGTCCAGTGCGCTTCTCTGGTGGGATACCTCTAAGCTCTCGAATCAGGCGCGCGTTATTCGCCTGATCATCAGTATTGTTCTCGACCAGGTGGGGAGCGTCGGCGGCGTAGCGCGCGGAGTGAACGCCGGGAGCGCCTCCGAGCGCGTCGACTTCGA
The DNA here is from genome assembly GCA_035512155.1 of Terriglobales bacterium. GTDB lineage: Bacteria > Acidobacteriota > Terriglobia > Terriglobales > Acidobacteriaceae > JABCYV01. The sequence continues at coordinate 31,597 of DATKEN010000016.1, forward strand.
GTCCGGAATCGTCGGCAAGAACAATTTCACCTGGAAGATAGTGGCTGTAATTCTCGGCTTTCTTGCGGGCGTTGGCTTCGAAAGTGAGGCCGTCTTCGACTACGGCGGGAAGGGAAGAGAAGTTGGGAAGGCAAGCAATGTCGATTCCGCAAGCCCGCGCGGCACCGGCAAAGTCGCGAAGCTTACCTGGATTCGAAGTGGCGATCAGGATGCGTCTTATGGTCATTATTTAGGCTTGAGAGCAACGAGGCCGACTAAGAACAGAGCAGTTGCGCCCGAGACGATCCCTCCCAGCGTGCGGTCCCAGGTTCGAGTGAAGGTGATGAGCACACGGTTTTCGCCGGCTTCGACCGGCACGATCATTTGGCCTGTAACTTCCTGACTTTTGGTTAGTACTGCGTTGCCGTTCACTTCGACTCGCCACGCTGGATAGTTGAACAGTCGGAGGATGAGCCGTCCAGGTTGGCTTACCTCTGCGGTAAACATTTTCGTCTCAGGAGCCCATTGCCGGACGTGAATTCGAGCCGTGCCTGCGCCTTCGAATGTCACGCGTCGGGCGTTCAGCTTGATTTCGTAGGCATCGGCGCCCGCCGGAGTGTACTCGTCCGTGCCCTCGTACCCCGAGGTGTTCTGTTGGCTCTGTTGCAGCTGCGCGATATCGGCGGCGGTGTCCCACCACGGCGGCTGGATGTGCTTCCAGCCGAGCGCCAGAACCGCCAGCATTACAACGCAAACCAGCAGTCGCAGCGGCCAGCTTCGCCACGCCATCGTGACCAGCAAGATGAGTGCTACGTTCAGGCAGAGCAACCAGCGCCAGGGGTGTTGCAGGTAGCGCAGCTCGGGCAAATGCTGCCATGCCACAAAAGTAAACGAAAACATAAGGAGAGTGCCGGCAGCCGCCCAGCCAATAAGGGTCCACCACACCTTGGTGTGCGAGCGGCGCCAGCGCCGGGAAAGGAATACAGCCCCCGCAAGCACAATAATTTCCGCCTCGGCGATCACGGAGACGAGTAAGTTAAAGCGGTTATGATCGGGATCGTTGATCAGAGTAAAGAGGAAATTATCTTGCGGACGAACTCCCGGGGCGAGGACCTGCGCAATCGTGATCCAGTTCTTCTCATAAGCTACCGGGAGGATGTAGAAGGCAGACAGCGCGCCTCCTAATAGCACCGCCAAGCCGCCTTGCCATAGTATTCGCGGCGAGCGCCGTCCAATCGCGACCATGACCATTAGAAATGCGAGGGAGTAACTCACCATCACGGCGCAAGGGATATTCGTCAGCCATGCCGCGGCAACGATAAGGCTTATTGGCAGGACCACTCTTTGACGGCCATTTTCCACGCGCAAAACATAGAACAACAGCAACGGGAGCAGGGCTCCACCTAACAGTTCGGCGAATGCACTACGCCAGTAGACGACCACGAGGTGATATGGATTCGCGACGTACAACGCGGCGGCGAAGATGGCGTCGCGCCGAGCAAGCCACCCTCGGGCCAGCAGAAACATGGAGTATCCGGAGAGAGAGAGCACAAGCCACACGAAGGTGCCGGGAACTAATTTCCAGGGCAATATAGCTCCCAGGATTGCGCCGAGCGTCCAGGAGGCTGGAGGATAGAAAATGAAGCGCGGCTCCCCGTATCCGTAGTGCGCCAGCGCGGCCCAGCGTGGGTAGATGATAGCTAGCTTCCATTGGCCAAGCACTTCCATCCACGAATTCATGTGGAACTCGAAGTCATGGCCAGACGGGATTCCGAGAAAGGAAAAGGGCAGTACCACCGCAAACGCAGTGGCCATGATGATCAGGAGGGGCCGGAGCAACAGCGGGCTCGCGGTCGCGGAGTTAGACTCTGAAGGCAACGTTGAACAGTATACGGAAGCAGTACTCAGTCAGTGATTCGTCGCCAGGTGTTGTAGGAATGTGGAAAACTGTCAGCGATTTTCACCAGAATTTAATTTTGCCGCAACCTATTCGGTGGCTGCTCCGGCTAGAGTTCGGAGAACGAGATGGAGCAAGCCCGCCAAACAGCCGAAGGCCCGCGCAAGAGAAAGCATGGTGCGCGGGCTTTTCATTTGCTGTGGATTCTGGTGGCGAGGGACCGGGCTACGACGAAGCTACTTCTTCTGAGTTCCGCTGCCGTTGTAGTGCTTGAAGGAATTCTTCCTGGTCCATCGATTCATGGCTTCGTAATAGCAGGAGCAACGGATCGTCGGGTTCTTCCGCTTCCGAGGCGGGAGGATTGTCGTACTGATCCGCGGCTGCGAGTGCCCGGGGCGTGATCAGCAATCGCGGCAATGTTCCCGGACGGCTGGTCAAGAACTCGAGAAACTTGCCCACCTGTTCCCGCTGTTCAGCGGTACGCGAGGCGAACTCGATTCCCATGCCGTATCCGGGATGCATCACTCGCACCAGACCCTCAGCCTGGACTTCCATGTCCTCAGCCTGCAGGCGGAGCACGATGTCTGAGCGTTCCGGGAAAGGTGATTCGGTCTCGACGTAGCAGGCGCCCAGGCTTAAGTCCGACAGCTTGCACTCGGACACCGGCTCGGATTCCTCCGGAGGAACCTCAGGAGCGTTTCTCAGAACCCAGGCTTTAAGCACATCGCGCAAATTTTCCGCAAGATCGATAAAACGCACTCCCGATTCGCCGTTGGGATTCGCCCATGCAACTTCACCGCGAATCCGCATTTCGTTATCGGATTCCGGAAGGCAGAAATATGCCCTGATGTTAGCCGCCGGACAAAGCGGCTGTGCGGCCAGAAGATCCAGACCGTCCTCACTCAGGTCGAGCAGGATACCCTCCATTTCAGTGCCATTCTCCACCTGAAGCTGGAGCGGAATCTGTACCGGAACGCGGAAGGAACGACGCCGTTCGCGCTTCATCAAGGCAGTGGCGGCGCGCAGGGTGGCTTCGGCCTGCTGCTCGGACATGGGCTTGTATAGTACGAAATTTGCGCCCGCCCCAAACACGCTACGCACTTTCGATTTGTCGCTCAACAACGCGACGCTAACCGTGTTGTTTCCCGGCGATGCGTGGTAGGCATTCTGCAGGACCAGCGCGGCGCTGTGCGGGTCATCGTAGTCCACAATGACTGCGTCAAACTTCTGATCGGCAATGCGACCGAGCGCATCGGCGTATCCGCAACAGTGCACTCCCAGGCCAAACCCCGTTAGAATCGGAGTTAGGACTGCTACTGCTTGCTCATCTTTCGAAACCAGAAGTGATTGCAATGTCATAGGCCGCCCGTGTGCCGACGGTGTGAGTGCCTTGGTCTACGGCCAACGTGGCGCACGCGCCGGCTTGGTTGCGGTCTGGCCGACTGCTGCGCCGGCTTTGGCCGCCATGGTGTTGGGTTGCTCGTCCATTTCGGCTAGAACCGTGCTGTCGTCCTCCTCACTCTCAGCGAGCAGCGGAGCCACTTCGCGCAATTTTTCAGCCGCCTGTTGTAGCGCCTCGATCTGTTTGGCTAATTGGGCGTACTTGGCTTGCTTCTGCCGCAGGACCTCGTGAATATCTTTCATACAACCCCCTGTTGCCGAATTTAAGGAGGAAGACTGGACCCGTCAACGCTAATCCCGTGCCCGCAGATTACGGGGGTAACTCTTGGTGGCAAGAAAATGCCGGGTTCGGATCTGCGCAACAACATGAAAAGATTGGCAACTGACGACGTTGCGCGACGGAAGTCGTTTCATGCTTAAGGAAAGGGACGGCCCTGAGCAGTTACCCACGCCGCCCAAGTGAGCGGACTATAGGATGCGGGATGAAATAGAAGCCCCGCCTTTTCGGGCGGGGCCAATGAGTCGAAGTGATGTTGCTGACGCGGTGAAATCCGGCGGCTTAGCTCATCTTCAGCTTGCGCCGAACCAGTCCAGCGATGCCAACCAAACCCGTACCCAGCAAACCAAGCGTGCCTGGCTCTGGAACCAGAATGTTAGTGTCGCCGCTAACCGGAATGCTTGTCGAGCCAGTGAAGAAACCATGGCCGGTGTTAAAGGTCATCTGGACGGTCGAACCCACGGTGGAGAAGCCACTACCCAACGTACCGGAAATGGTTCCCGAGAGCGTGTAGCTGTGAGTTCCATTCCCCAGAGTTGTCAGCGTCCAAGTCGCCGGGCTGTCGAACGCGCCGGTAAAGGTGGGAACGCCGTTGCTGCCGGTGATAACAAAACTGCCACCAGCTGCGAAACTCCCACCCTTCGCCAGGTCGCCGGTCAGAGCACCCGTGCTGAAGGTCAAAGTTCCTAGGTTCCCAGTTGTCATGCCGCCGCTGCTATTGATAAAGATGCCCACAGTGGAGCCGGTCAGGCTCAGTCCAGCACTGGTCCCCGTGAGCGTGCCGCCGGCATTTGTGTAATCGATGCTGCTGTTAGCAAAAGCGGCCACTGGTAGGGCCAACGCCAATACCGCCATCAAAATCACTCGCCTCATAAAACCCCTCCTCCAGAACCTGAAAAGTAGTGGCCCCTAACTGTCGAAGCCATCTCCAGACCTAAAACTCCACTCGTGCTATGTGCATGCAGGCTTCCAAAGCGGAGGTCGCGGTATGCATTGAATCAAAAAGACTTATAACACAATTTTGGGTCTTTGCTTAGCGAACTGTGCAAACGCATGCACACTTTTAACAAAGCTTTTGCGTCGGAAAACCCAAGGGCCAGCGGCACGAGATTGAGGCCTGGAGTACCGGCAAATGCGACGTCTACGGGATGGAACCCTACGGTCAAGGCACATGCAGGGGAAGTCTCGCCTTCTTTCTGAGGCGTGTCAAGGTGAAACAGTTGATGCTCCGTCGGCGCTCTGTGGGAGCAGGTCGGCATGGCCATTTCGTGCCAGAAGGTTGGCACGAACGTGGGATTTACAGCGGAAACCGACGAATGTAGTCTGTGCTCGAGCAGTTCTGGGGGAGGGCTGTTCGGGCGTCTCATGACCCGCGAGGGTCAAGGGGCGCTTCTTAATTTTTGGGCCTTATCGTTGTCTTGGATCTGGTCGTTCTTTAAGGACAACAGCGATTGCGGCACCGTGTCCATTGTCTAGATATCCAAACTGGTACGCGGTCCTTCGATGTGACGAGGAACCGGTCGCGCTTGACACAGCCGCCGATATCCGATCCTGCAACTGCGTTCTAAGGACCCAGCGGAGGTGGTTCAGGTTCGGCCGAGCCATCAGCACGGGCGTCAGAGGCGCCATAGTTCACCTTAGACTTGGAGTCGTGTAACACCGCCTGTCCGCGGCCCATCTCGGCGGAATACTCCCGCCGTACTTCGAGCTTATGTCCCATTGCCGAAAGCTTCTGCAACGTCTCCGCCTTTACCCGAGACTCGATCACGATGTTGCATCCCCGCAACGGGCTGACGGTAAAGCGCGCTGCCTCGAGCGCCGCCTGGATGTTCAAGCCATAGTCAGCAATATTGGAAACAAACTGCGCATGGGCGAGAGGCTGATTCGGTCCGCCCATGATTCCGAATCCGATGTGCTGCTCTCCACGCTCCATGAACGCCGGAATAATGGTATGGAACGGACGCTTACGGGGCGCCAACGCGTTGGGATGAGCTGGATCCAACACGAACAGCGCTCCGCGATTCTGTAGCGCGAAGCCCATGCCGTGCACCGTAATTCCTGATCCGAACGCCGCGTAGTTGCTCTGGATTAGTGACACAATATTGCCCTCGCGATCAACTACCGAAAGATAAGTCGTATCGCTTGAGGGTGGGGCGCCGGCTGCAACCTCGCAGTTGGCTTTATTCGGATCAATCAGCTTGGCCCGTTCCTGAGCATATTCCTTGGAAACCAACCCCTTCACCGGAACGTGGGCGAAGCGAGGATCCGCGTTGTAGCGGCCCAGGTCGGCATACGCAAGCTTCATGGCTTCGATTTTCTTGTGCAGCTCGGTCACGCTGAGTGGGCCGTCCGGCGATGCCTGATTCACTTCCATTATGTTCAACATTTCCAGCGCCGCCATCCCCTGGCCGTTAGGGGGCAGCTCGTAAACGGTCCAGTCGCGATATTTAATTGAGATCGGTTCCACCCATTCCGGTGCGAATTGAGCAAGATCACTGGCCGCCATAGTTCCGCCGAGTGCTTGCGACGTTTTCAAAATAGCGTCGGCAATCTCGCCCTTGTAAAAAACGTCAGGCCCATGTTGGGCGATCGCCCGCAGAGCTTTGGCCAGATCAGGATTGCGAAAGATCTCGCCGATGGCAGGTGCCTTGCCTCCGGGCAGGAAGACGCGGCGGCTTTCGGAGTCTTGCTTCAAATCATCTTTGGATTCTTCCCAGAAGTCGTGAATCAGTTCTGGAACCGGATAGCCTTGTTGCGCGAAGAAAATCGCGGGCTGGAAGAGGTCTTTCCACGGAATCCGCCCGAAGCGTTCGTGCAGTGCGTTCCATCCTGCAACCGCTCCGGGCACGGTAACCGTGTCAATGCCTGCGGCCGGCATCGCGTTTGCGTCCCTGGCCTTCAGATGTTCGATGGAGAGGCCTTGTGGCGCCCACCCGCTGGCGTTTAAACCATACAGCTTCCCCGTCTTTGCGTCCCAGTAGAGCGCGAACAAGTCGCCACCGATACCGTTCATCATCGGTTCGGTAACGCCGAGGACCGCGTTGGCGGCGATGGCAGCGTCCACAGCTGAGCCCCCGCGCGCCAGAGTCTCCGCTCCCGCCTGCGACGCCTGCACGTGACTGGTGGCGACGATGCCATACCGCGCGACCACCATGGAGCGCGCGTGTGAACGATCCTGGGCCCATGCACTGCAGGCAAGCATGACCAGAGCGAAAGAAAGTTGTAGGGAGGGCGGCATTCGGGTCCTTGATGCGAGTGATGGAGACGCATTCTGCTGCGAGCACGTCGTCGTGTCAAGTTTGAATCAGAGGGTCGGCGAGAATTTACCAGAAGAGATGCGGCACTTTACATTCCGAAGTTTTGCGATATGATTGGCGACCACCTGTGCCGTGCACCAAAATGTGTGCATCCGCCGGGTGCTGACGCGGCTGGCCGAAGGTTGCGGACGAGAGGGGGTCTCGTCGTACTGCCTTGAACCGCTCATGATTGCCATTTTGGGATCATCGGTGGGGCAGGAGACCGCGCTCTGGGGAGGCTCCATGCGACCGAATGCCATACGTCTCTTTGCCCTGACTGTTTTGGCCGTTTTGGTATTCCAACCCATTGTGTGGGGGCAGCAAGTTTCAGTGCACCCACTCATCCTCCAGCCCGTGGACGAGACCCAGTTGGTCCTGCTTAAAGGCAATACTCATCCTTTGGCTCGGCCGCAGTTCGATCAAGGCGCAGCTCCGCCGAATCTGCCCATGGAGCGCATGCTGCTGGTCCTCCGGCGCAGCCCAGAGCAGGAAAGCGGGTTACGGAGTCTGCTCGACAATCAACAGGACAAGGCGTCTCCCAGCTACCACAAGTGGCTCACCCCGAGCAATTCGGAAAGCAGTTCGGACCTGCGGATGAGGACATCCAGATAGTCACATCCTGGCTGCAGGTGCACGGCTTCCAGGTGGCGCAGGTGGCGAAGGGCCGCGCCGTAATTGAGTTCTCAGGAGCAGCTGAGCAGGTTCAGGAAGCATTTCACGCCGCGATTCACAAATATGTCGTGAATGGGGAAGAGTACTGGGCGAACGCGAGCGACCCCCAGATTCCGGCAGCATTGACGCCGGTCGTGGCTGGTGTGCACACCCTGCACAATTTTCGGAAGAAGCCGACGATCAGGTTCTCCGCCGCTCCGGTTGCCGCGACCGTCATAAAAGGCAAGCTGCCCCAACTCACCTTCGCAGACGGAAGACACGGATTGACTTTCGCTGATTATCGGACGATCTACGGTGCCACGTCGTTGTTGTTCACGCAGGGCATTCAAGGTCAAGGACAGAACATTGCGGTCGTCGGGCGAAGTAATCTGTTTAATCAAGGTCAGGACGTCAGCGACTTTCGCAATTTTCTTGGAGAGTGCTGCGGAAACCTTGTGATCACCCTGAACGGCCCTGATCCGGGCGACCTTGGTGGCGGCGAGGAGTTCGAAGCCACTCTGGACGCTACGTGGTCGGGAGCCCTAGCCTTCAACGCCGAGGTAGATTTTGTAGTCTCTGCCTCTACGAACAGTACAGACGGTGTTGATCTTTCTGAATTTTACATCATTGATAACAACCTGGCGCCCGTGATGACCGAGAGTTTCAGCGGCTGCGAATCCCTTCGTATGACGACCGAACTCAACGCCCAGGAAGTCTTGGCGGAGCAGGCTGCCGCGGAGGGAATCACTTATATCGTGTCTTCGGGTGACTCGGGTGCGGCGGGGTGCGATGACCCCAATAATTTTTTGGCTAAGTTTGGACCTTCGGTGAATGCATTGGCCTCAAGTCCTTTCACGGTTGCCGTAGGGGGTACTGAATTCAATGAGAACGGCCGCCCTAACATCTATTGGAGGTCCTCCAACGATCCCAGTGGGAGTTCTGTCTTTGGATATATCCCGGAAGATGTATGGAATGAGAGCGGGCCAAGCTTGGGGCTGTGGTCGAGCGGCGGCGGAGTCAGCTCTTACTTCCCCAAGCCTTCGTGGCAGTCGATCGTAGCTGGTAGTCACCGAGCTCTTCCGGATGTTTCGCTCACCGCAGCGCTGCACGACGCTTATCTCGTGTGCTTCGAAGGCTCTTGTGTACCCAACAGTCAGGGAGAGATTTTTCTTTACTTTGTCGGCGGCACTTCGGCTTCTGCACCTTCGTTCGCCAGCATCATGGCGCTCGTGAATGAGAAAACCGCGGCCCGGCAAGGGCAGGCAGACTATGTGCTGTATCAGTTGGCGGCGCAAGAGAATTTATCCCAATGCAACGGTTCCAGCACCGTCGTTCCGCCAGCCGGCAAATGTGTCTTCAATGATGTCACGATTGGCAATAACTCGGTTCCCGGACTGACGGGGTTCGCAAGTACCGTGGGCTATGACTTGGCTAACGGGCTCGGTTCAGTTAATGTCACCAATCTCGCGAATGCCTGGGCAGCGATCACGTTCAATGCAACTACAACCACGCTACTCCTGAACAATTCCACCAACCCCATCAACAACGTAGTGCACGGATCTCCGGTAACGGTGAACGTGACCGTAATGGGCAATAGTGGTATGCCCACGGGTGACGTTACTCTCTCGACCAACGGGGAGAATATTCCACTCTGCACCATGCCGAATAGCTGTATGTTGACCTCGAGCGGAACTCCCGACATTGCATCTTTGTCCACGACTACGAACCTGCTTCCCGGCGGCACCTCGTATATGGTGACGGCGCACTATCCTGGTGACGGGAAATTTGCGTCCAGTGACTCGAGTCCACCGATTTTTGTAACCGTCGCTGGAGAGCCAAGCACAACTGCGGCTTCTATCTTCGCCTACGTGAACGGGCTCCCCGTCACGCAGGCCGCGGCCAGTAGCGTCGTCTATCTGAGCGCTAGCGTGATTGGTCAGTCTGGATTTGGTATACCGACCGGCAATGTCACGTTCATGGACAACGGGACTATTCTGGCGGGCGGTCCTTACATGCTCAACAGCCAGGCGAATACCGGCACGCCGAATGGTTTGCCTCCTTGCTCTCTGACAGCCGGCTCGCACGCTATCGTGGCCAGCTATTCAGGAGACCAGAGTTTCAATCTCAGCAGCTCTCCGGCAGCTACCTTCACGATCAAGACTGCCGACTTCTGCCTGCCAACCTCGCTGGCGAGCATAGGAGTCACAGATGGATTCCCGGGGACCACGACGTTGGTCCTAACGGCATCGCCCGGTTTCACCACCGCAGTGAGTTTTGCTTGCTCGGGTCTACCGGCCGAGGCCAGATGCTCTTTCACCCCGGCCTCCATCTCCGGTAGTGGTGCGACAACCATTACCGTCACAACAACTGCTCCTCATCCTGTGGTTATAACCGCGAGAGGGTTTAACAGACTGGGCTGGTGGACCACTACCCTGGGAGTCAGCCTCGCCGGCATCGTCTTGCTAAGAGTGCCGTCGCGACGGCGACGCATGAACTGGAGCAGCTTGTCACTACTAGTCGTGGTCACGTTCCTCCTTATGCTGCCTAGCTGCGGAGGTGGCAGTAGTGCACCGCCTCCACCACCGCCCGATCCCGGCACGCCGAAGGGAAACTACAACATCTTGGTCACGGCGACTAGCGGATCAATGAGTCACGCCACTACTTTTACGCTTACCGTTCAATAGTCGGCGGAAGGACGTTACAAATGATCGCACGCTGTCCGAGATTCTTGCTGGTCATAGCTTCGCTACCCAAGTGCTAGGCAGGGTTGCGCATACCGCCGCGTTCCATCGTGCCCGAACCGCGATCGAGACTTCCAGTTTGCCTCCGTTTTTCGGCAAAAGCTGCAAGGCGCTGTGGCTGGCCGATTCCACGACCATGTTCATTCTTGCAGTGGTCTTTGGCCTTATCGCCGTGCGGCCATCTGTGGCGACGAGGACAGTTGTGGTGCTACTTGCTCTGATACCCGCGGTCATCGCTGTTCTCATATACACATTTCTGGGAAGCTTTTTCGCGGGGCATATCCTGCTTGCAACCGCTGCAGCGGTTCTTCTCGCTGGTCTTCAGTTTCCCGGATCAAGAACATAGCGCGAGGTGACCTTCGTTCAGGGCAGGTTCTCGCTTCGCCTGAAAAACGGTTGCTCTTAGAATGACACTACCAAAGAAGTGCCGGCAGCCGAGATCGCAGACCGGTATAATATTTTCGTTTTAGGAGATTACTGTGATCGCGAGAGTGTGGCACGGGTACACCAAGCCTGAGCACGCCGATGCCTATGAGGCCATGCTGAAACCGGAGCTTCTGCCCGGCATTAGCAAAGTAAAGGGCTATCGCGGCAGCTATCTGCTGCGGAGAGCGGCTGGAGACGAAGTGGAGTTCATTACCATTATTCTCTGGGACTCTATCGATGCAATCCGCGCCGTTGCCGGACCGGACTACGAAACTGCTGTGATTCCCGAGGAACGGCGGAAGCACTTGTCCCACTACGACGCCAAAGCCGTACATTACAGCGTCACATCGATCAACGAGCCGGGTGAACTCTCCGCTATCGTAGCCTGATAATCGCGACGGTGTGCTGCGTACTGCAGTTTTTTCCAGGAGGACTTCATGTATCGCAGAGATTTCCTGGTGCGGTCGGGGCAGATCATTGGGGCGGCGGCGCTGGCATCCGCCCTGCACAGCGCCGAAGCGTTTGCCAGTAGCCAAACGTCCGCTTCTCCGAGTTGGGAAGATGTTCGGAGCAGTTTTAATTTAGCGCCGGACTTGATCCACATGTCGGGATTTTTTCTCGCATCGCATCCCAAACCAGTGCGCGAGGCGATTGAAGAACATCGGCGCGCATTCGACGCCAACCCTATCGAATATTATTTTGGATATGGGGACAAGGCTGAGGCCGCAGTGCTGGCTGCGGCAGCGCAGTATCTAGGCGTGGATACTAGCGACATCGCGTTGACCGACAGCACCACCATGGGGCTCGGGCTGCTTTATAGCGGGCTGAAGCTGCGGACGGACCAGGAGATTCTCACCACTACCCACGATCACTACTCCACCGAGAACTCGCTTCGACTGCGAGCCGACCGTACCGGTGCCTCCGTTCGCAAGATTTCGCTGTATCGCGACACCGCGACGAAGTCGGTGGCGGAAATAGTTGAAAGCGTCACCCGATCCATCACTGTGCAAACCCGCGTGTTGGCGGTGACCTGGGTGCACTCCTGCACCGGTGTGAAGTTGCCGATTCGCGCCATCGCGGATGTACTGAAACCCATCAATGCGGGTCGAGATGAGCAAGACCGAGTACTGCTATGTGTGGACGGAGTCCATGGGCTGGGCGTAGATGGCACCGAGCTTCCCGAGCTTGGTTGCGACTTCTTTATCGCTGGATGCCACAAGTGGATGTTTGGACCGCGGGGAACGGGACTGGTATGGGGCACTCCGGGAGCATGGCCAGCCGCCACCGCGACGATTCCTACCTTCGATGACGCCACCTATGAGATGTGGATGCAGGTCCGTCCGCAGCAACCAGTGCCGATTGGAGCGACGATGTCTCCCGGCGGTTTTCATTCCTTCGAACATCGGTGGGCTCTCGACCGGGCATTCCAATTCCATCAAACCATCGGCAAGCCTCGTGTCGCGGAGCGAATCCACTCCCTCAACCGGCAGCTCAAAGAAGGGCTGGCGAAAATGCCGAACGTCAAGTTGTACACACCGATGACCGATGAATTGTCGGCCGGAATCGTGTGCTTCGACGTGAACGGTGTGAGGGCCGACAGCGTGGTTGGGCAGCTCAAAAAAAAGAAAATTGTCGCCAGCGTCACGCCTTACAAGACGCTTTATACGCGCCTTGCACCGGGTTTGTTGACCTCTGCCGCTGAGGTGGAGACAACCTTGGCTGCAGTAAGGGAAGTGCGAGGGTAATAATTGGCTAGCTTTCCATTTGGATTTGCAGGACTTCTCCGGGCAGCCGAACCATTCGAGGTCTTGGCGCTGAGTCAAAACGGTCGCGTTCGCCGCGGCCAGATTCGATGCGGTCAGACCTAATGACATTAGCGCCGCCTTCTTTCCGAGCATCTCTCTCAGCCATAAGCGTTTCGGACACCGCGTCAGTGCTCCTTATCCTTTCCATCCGGATGCCGAGCGTGCGCTCCAATTCAAACAGGTCCGAGCGTTGGTGCCTAGCGAAGAGCGTGGACGCTACTCCAACCTCGCCGGCTCGTCCGGTGCGCCCGACGCGATGGATGAAGTTCTCTGCGACTTCAGGCAAATCGTAATTGATGACGTGGGCGATGTCCTGCACATGAATGCCGCGTGAGGCCAGGTCGGTAGCCACCAATATGCGGTAGCGTCCCTGCTGAAATCCGGTGAGAGCGGCTGTCCGCTGGGATTGCGAGCGGTCACCATGAATCATGGCGGCAGCGAAACCTTCACGATTGAGATTCTTAGCCAGCCGTTCAGTTCCCCGCTTGGTGCGGGCGAAGACCAGGCAGCGGCCAGGTTCTTTTGCCAGCAAATGGCGAAGCAATTCCTGTTTGTGGTCGGGATCAACCTCAAAGGCCTGGACGCGGACATTTTCCGAAGGCTTCAGCGTGGATCCGAATGCAAGCCGCGCTGGATCTCTCATGTAGTCATTCACCAAGTGTGCCACCGAGGCTTCGAGAGTCGCCGAGAAACACAGGGTCTGACGCTCTTTGGGGAGTACGGCAACAATGCGGCGAATCGCGGGAAGAAATCCCATGTCAAGCATGCGATCGACCTCATCGAGGACGAGTACTCGCAACTCGTGGAAATTAACCAGCTTGCGATCGAGAAAATCTTCCAGCCGTCCCGGAGTTGCCACCATCAGGCGAGCACCATGCCGAATGGCGCGGAGCTGCTGCCCTTCAGACAATCCGCCCACGACCAGCGCTGCAGGCGATAATTTTGGGCCACGCAAGGTGTGGTACTGGTCGGCAACCTGCATCGCCAACTCGCGCGTAGGGACCAACACCAGGGCTGCGATCCCCGGTGCTGTTTGCTGGCGTAGTTGTTCCATGATTGGGATTAGAAAGGCCAGCGTCTTGCCGGTGCCGGTCTGCGCCGTGGCCAGCACATCTTTGCCGGCGAGCGCTTGTGGAATTGCAGCCGCTTGAACGGGAGTGGGTATCGAAAAGAGGGCCGATGATAATCGGTCCTGGGTATATTGGGAAATCGGTAATTCTGAAAAACTCTTCATTGTGCTTTCTCTGGAAGCCATCGCGGCGCGCACACGAGCTTCCGAGCGAGCACCGCAACTTGCATTGCCAGTCTTAAAGTTTTGATTACGCCGAAGACGTACGGAGGGGAAACTAAAGGCGGGAGTTCTCAGATCAGGTCTTGCACCAGAGCAATCGCACCGTACAACCGCGGAATTAAGCGCAAAACCAGTATATCACGTCCTTTTACGATTACCTGCGGTCCTCCTGATGCCGACGTTACCTCAGGTCGGGAGCAATACGCGGCAGCGCACGACACGCGGAGATCAAATCGGCTCACTGGTTTGACTTCGTGGTCGGGGACGACCTAAGATTTGCGACTCTTCATGTGATTACGGCTGCTGATTACGGCTGCGCCTGGGATTCTCGCACTGCAGAGGAGGGTGTCGTGATGCTTCATTGCCGGTTATCAGTTCTACTCGCCATCTGCCTGGTGATCGGTAGTTATGGCGCTGAGCCAGAGAAGCATTTCGACGGCAAAACCTGGTGGAGCTACGTTAAGGTGCTCGCCGATGACGATATGGAAGGCCGAGAGACAGGCAGTGAGGGCCTACGCAAAGCAGAAGCTTATGTAGTTGAGCAGTTGACCAGGGATGGGCTGCAACCCGCCGGAACCAGTGGGTTTTACCAGCCGGTAAAATTTGTTGCCCGCCAAATTATCGAAAAAGACTCAAGCATCGTGCTGGTTCACGACGGCAGAGAAGAACGCGTCACTCTTGGCGACGATGCTCATTTCAGCTTGCGAGTTGATCTGGCTCCGGCGGTGGATGCTCCGCTGGTCTTCGTGGGATACGGGCTGAACATTCCGGAAAAGGAATACGACGATCTGGCCGGCCTCAACCTGAAAGGCAAAGTTGTCGTCTTGCTGAGCGGTTCTCCCGCCGAAATACCCACGTCTTTATCGTCTCACTATCAGTCGTCCGGCGAACGATGGAAGGCTTTGCGAGCGGCGGGCGCGGTCGGAGTCATATCAATTCCGAATCCCGCTTCCATGGATGTGCCCTGGAGCCGCGTCTCACTGAACCGAACGCATGTCCAAATGGAACTAGCTGATCCGGAACTGCAGGAGAATACCGGTGAAAGGATCGCGCTGTACTTCAACCCCGCCAAAGCGGAAATGCTCTTTGCCGGCTCAGGCCACACTTTCCAAGAGATTGCTGACCTAGGCAGAGATCGCAAGCCACTGCCACGATTTCCGCTGGCGGCCTCGTTGAAAGCCAGAGCGCATGTTGAGACCAGCCAAGTCGAGTCCGCCAATGTGATTGCAAAACTGCCGGGCAGTGACCCGAAACTCAAAGACGAATATGTGGTCCTCTCCGCCCACATTGACCACATCGGCATTGGAGAGCCGATCAACGGCGATCGCATTTACAACGGAGCCATGGATAACGGCTCGGGCTGTGCATTGTTGCTGGATATGGCAGCGTCACTTAAGGACCATCCAGAGAAACTGCGCCGCTCCGTCCTTTTCGTGTTTGTCACTGCCGAGGAAAAGGGATTACTCGGGTCGAAGTACTTCGCGGCCCATCCCACAGTCGCTCGGCAAGCTCTGGTGGCTGACCTAAACACGGACATGTTCTTGCCCATCGTCCCTCTGAAAGTTCTCCGGGTCGAAGGCTTGGACGAGTCTGATTTGGGCGACCGGGCGCGTGCAGTGGCGCAATCGCTTGGGGTACGAGTGCAGCCTGATCCTGAGCCATTGCGAAACGTATTTATCCGAAGTGATCAATACAGCTTTATTCGCCAAGGCGTTCCGTCACTGATGATGGACGTCGGTTTCGATCATGGAAGTCCGGAACGAGCTGTGTTCAGGGATTGGCTCACCAACCGCTACCACGCTCCCTCGGACGACCTGAATCAACCGGTCGATCTCTCCGCGGCTGCTCTCTACGAAGAAGTCGTGCATCTCCTGCTGATTTCAGTGGCCAACGCCGACGCCCGCCCGCAATGGAAGACTGATAGTTTCTTCCGCAGGTACGCTGTGGGCGGAATCATGTGACCATTCGTTGGGCCTCTTTCTCGATCGTTCAGCAGCGGCTTGTGCCTGCGCCTGCATCGCACAAATCCGCTTTCCTCTGCGAGCCGCCGGTCGTCAGCCTCGAAAGCGGTAGTACAATCTGCGCAACAACCGCGTTCTGGAGGCGTGTATGCGTCCGATCGCATCTCTTTGCATTTGGGTTGTGCTGGTGCTGTTCGCCTTCCCAGCCCATCCTCAACTGGGCGCTCCGCTGGGACGGTGCGGACCGCGGCCGGTCGATCCGGACTGGCCACAGAATCACTTGCCGCAGCCCGGAGCCCCGACGCAGGTCCAGAAGAGACCCACAGTAGATATGGCTAAGCTCCAGCGCGACGCTAAGGAACTCGCTGAAGTTTCTGCTTCCATCTCGGCCGATGTCGATCGCGTGAACCATGGCTTGCTTCCGAAAGATGTCCTGGAGAAACTCAAGCGGGTGGAAAAGCTCTCCAAACAGCTTCG
Organism: Terriglobales bacterium; assembly: GCA_035512155.1. Lineage (GTDB taxonomy): Bacteria > Acidobacteriota > Terriglobia > Terriglobales > Acidobacteriaceae > JABCYV01. Next base: position 47,799 of record DATKEN010000016.1, read on the forward strand.
CAGTGATTTGAGCCGGTGAAGGCGTAAGAAAGACGGCGTTCGCGGTAAGCTAGAGTGAATAAACTGGTGCGCCCTGAGAGATTCGAACTCCCGACCTTCTGGTTCGTAGCCGTATTTAGCTAACCACGCCATACCAAACCATACAACTAAGTGCAACTAAACACAGGAAACGCGGCTTCCCTCATTGCCCCGTTTTGCTTGGTTTTGCTCCCAGTTCACGGACAGAAAACGGACAGTTCACTACCCATGCGGGTTCTAGAGTTGAACCGTGCGGCGGCGCAGCATTCCTATTTGCCGCTGCCTAGATTGACCAAAGCTTCCTGTGGTATCCAGCCCATCGCAAGTGGCTTTGCTTGGACGGCGACGTTTCGTCCCATTAGACCTTGCAAGTGTCGGCTGAAATGTTACTGTCAGCGGCTGGCTGCCGTAGCGTCCCGCAGGCGAACTCGATATGATCCCAGAAGCGTGCCTGATCGATGTGATCTATGAATATCAACGGTGATGTGATGAGGAAACTACTCGCAGCACTCTCACTCTGCCTGGTAGCTACAGACTTACTGTCTCAAGGAATAAGCAGTAAAGCTGGCATCGCGCATGTCGCCAACAGCGATGCAACAGCCAGTACCGCCTCTGGTAGCAGCATTACTCTTCTCATGGGGACCAGCTTGGCGGCAGGTCAATCTATTGTGCTTTGTGTTTTCAGTGGCGATCGTAGAGACGTCAGCTTCACTGTTACCGACAATGGCCCGGTCGCCGGGAGCAACAGCTACAGCACTGACCGAAGCCAGAATCTAGCGACGAAAGGCGGCACCATCGCGGTGTTGCACGCCGACAATATTTCGATTGCGGGACATAATCCTGCAACACTGACGATTACCCCTAGCGGTACAGGTAGCATATTTGCAGTAGCAAGCGCTTATTCCGGTCTGACCTCCTCCAGTTTCGATAAGACCAACAGCGCCAATTCGCGAAGTAACTTACCAGACAGCGGCTCTAGTGGCTTCCTATCGCAAGCCGATGAATTGGTTTTTGGTTGTATGGCTACCGCAGCCAGGTCCGGCGGCACAATCTCTGCGGGTAGCGGCTTTACCCTGCGCAAAACAGCGGGCCGGCAGCGCATAGCCAGTGAGGATCAAGTCGTCAACAGCAAGGCCGGAATTAACGCCACCTTTTCGCAGGCTGTTTCTCGGGAGTGGGCGACGATTGTGACGACATTCAAATGAGCTTTATGGGAATTCCAATGGGTTATGAGGGCAAATCCGCTCTACACGCCATACCAAACCGTACAACTAAGTGCAACGAAACACGCGAAAACGTGCTTTTCTCGTTGCCCCGTTTTGCTGGTTTTGCTCCCCGTTCACGGACCGAAAAACGGACAGTGAGTAGGTAATACGATGTCAAGCCTATCGAATCGTTCCGACTATTGAGCTACGATGATCGCTTCTTGCCGCAAATCGCCAAGAGCAGACGTGTGGAACAGGCACCCAAGTCGAACCTTGTCTCCCCGCCTGGTTGAACCCACTGCGGCTGCAAGCTCCATCGCACTTGCGACAGCCTTTCCATCGACCGTATTGATTACGTCGCCGACGTGCAAATATGCTAGTTCCGCCACACCCCCGGAGGTCAAGGCCACAATCTGCGCTCCGCCCCCTTCCTGTGTCGCAACCTTGATTCCAAGTGCAGGGATGGATACAGCGGCGTTTTGTATTCCAACTGCACGCCCTGGGGTCGTTTGAGCCACTCGGGAAGCGTTCTCGATTGCACTACAGGCAGCATCAACATCTCCACCAACTGTCCGTGCGATGCCGGAATAGATAACGTCTCCATCTTTGGTCGTTACAATTATCTGATCTGGCTTGTGGAATATCTTGCCACCCAAGAACAATCTTGTTCTTGGTGTCCAGTTCAACGTGACCTCAAAGTCAGCCTTCTCTTTATTGATAGTGGGTCTTACACTCGGGCAACGTTCTAAGAACGTTTTCGCGAGTTCCATCGTTTGGTCGTGACCTGCCGCGTCCAACCTAGGCACCGCTTGCTCGACGCCTGCGACGTACTTGTAGCCGTGCGATCCTTGAACGTACACCCGTGTTTGCGACTGAGCAAAACTGACGAGAACTAGACTCGCTAGAACGAACAATACAACTAGCAGCTTTTTCATACTCACTCTCCTTGTCAGGTTTCTTGGCTGGTCTTGTATAGCCTGGCCCGGGAAATCGCCCATACGCGGCTGTCTAGATCGGACGTGATGCAGTCCGTCCAGCAGTCTGACGTATGTCTGTCGGTTGCGCAGGAGACCGTCGCGGGGAAGGAATGGCCAAGTACCTGACGGAGAGATGCGGAAGAGACCCGCCAACACTAGTCCTTTTCATAGACAAGATCAATGAGATTCGGTCGGTTTACCCGGAAAGTTCTCGAAGACTCCAATTTGTTCCCCGCGAAGAGACTGAAGGCGCATGGCGAGCGTATACTTCTTGGCGTCACTCCCCTGAAACTCTTCATAGGCTCCCCGGCCCTAGCTCAAGCACTTCGTCATTCACTGGCCACCCAACCTTTCCTCCCCCAAGAGGATTCAAGAATGAAATCCGCAAAGTTGCTCTCCGCAGTTCTATTTCTGGCCTGCTGTGCTTCAGGGCAAACTCTGCCTAACGCAATCAAGATTGGCACACTGCAATATGGTGGCGTTGCTAGCGATGGCACAAGTCAGTACGTAGTGACACTGAATACGACAGGGGTTACGGCGGCAGCGCTTACGTTCGGTAATGTTAGGCTACACGTTAACGGACTGTTCGAGGACACGGCTCCACAAGGGCCAATCAAGACGCCAGCGGGTATTCTCTATGTTGGTGGACCACCACCATGGAATCTGCCCGCGTGCAACCCCGATTATTGTGTTGCTATTGTCGTGCAATTGTTCACGACTGACGGCAAACCAATGACATTCACACTGGCGGACGGCCAACAGTTCACGACGTGGGGTGTGAACACCACGACAATGGTGTCGAAACTTGGTCAGGCTGAGCTAATCCCCGGCCAGAAGACTCCGATTTATTTGCGGCGAGACGCGAAAGGTTTGTAAAACTTCCGGTCACCGGAAGGTCCAAAGAACGTTTAATGGTGCTGGGTTTTACTAATTTAGCCCACACTCAGGGTGCGCGATGGGATGGTACCTCCGAAAATCAATCAAGATCGGCCCTTTTCGAATAAATCTCTCCAAGTCCCCCCAACCATTCGTCTAGAGGGGACCTATTCAAGTAGGCTGTTGGCCGGTGCAATGAAGCGGCCTAGAGTCTTTCGCAAAAGCAGTTGCTCTGAAGGGAGGGCTGCTAGGAAATGCGCTGTTTTGGACGCGCCTCAGATTCCCACGATCTGGGGCGCTTTGCTTCGAGCGAACACCTGTTCCAGAATCAGGACAATTAGAGAATTTCGTTCACAGCAGGCCGATTTCCGTGTCGAATTGCGCTCAGGCCGAACAGGTCGAGGTCTCGCGTGAAAGAAGTGGGAGACGTGGGGCCTCAGGCTTGTCAGCCTGCACTCGCGTGCCATCGGAAGCAGCACAATCGGGCTATTCCCCTCAGGTATACGGCGGCCTAGCTTTGGCGAGGCTGGCGGTGAAGGTTAGGAGCGAGACAGTCGCTTCTTTCACTGCACGGGGCGATTGTTTCGTCCTGGGAGACCTTTGTCCGTCAGCCCCAGTCGAACTAACGTCAATCATCCCCTTGCTGCGGTCGCCAGTTGCTTACTATCTTGGTTCCCACCTTGCCAACATGACTCGCATCCCAGTAGTGTGATCCCAAGCTAGACGCCTGTCTCTTTTCTGGCCCTCCCCTTTTCATATTCCTGTTTCGGAGGAAGGGGCAGGTGTATGTCCACCATTCAGGCTGCCGCCCTGTGTCGCCTGACCTTGCGGGTGCGTTGCTTCTTGCGCCACTTCTTGCCGTATTTTTCCGTGGGCACCATCATGCAGGTGACATTGGCAGGGGTTCGTTCCGAAAATTGTGATGCGTGGAGGGCGGAGGGTTCTGACCTACACAAAAGTGGTATGGCTGACGCTTGGCGCGTGCGGTATGCTCCTGCTTCAGTCTATCTCTAACATTCGGGTGCGGAGACCTTGTATTTCCTCTCAGCTATACATCATTTAGCCTGGACGCAACATCCGGTGATCTGGCTATGCGAGTCCTGCGCAGTCCTGTGGCTCGTACTGCGTAGGGTTCGTTCACTTTGGCTACAGACCGGCGTTCTATCAATGCTTTGTGGACTAATGCTGAATGCCCTGGTGACCGACGCCAACGCTGGAACGATGCCGGTTGTAGGAATGCCCTCCACCTTGCATCCCATGAGTTCGTTGTGGCAGGCTGCGACGTCGAACACGCGGCTGCCATTTCTAGCGGATCAAGCGCGGCTCGGGCTGTTTAGCGTGGGCGATATTGGGTTGATCTTCGGGGGTATCATCGTTGTTGCGATTTGCCTGCAACGAACCCTCCAAAACGGAAGACAGGACCACTCTTCGTGACCGCTCCCGCATCAGCTAGGATGTGAACTCTAAGTCCGGGGCAGAGTTCTCCTCCGGCAACTGTTGAAATCGGGCGATTACCAACTAAGAATCGCCCCGGCGCGGCTATTCGCACAAGAACCGGGTCAAATGAGTGTAATGGCGATTTATCACCAATTGAGACGGTTGGCTACCAGTTGCTCGAATAACTTCCGATTTGCCGACAAACCACGAGTGATCTTCCGACGCCTTTCAAGAAGACAATTCGATTCCTCAAAGAGGGAATAAAGGCTAGAGGCCAGGATAAGAAGGAATCGCGCCAGGCGCAGCGTTTTTGTAAACAATACCTCCTTTCATCACAAATGCGACGTGCCGAACGGCGGTGATGTCCTTCAATGGATCTCCCACGATCGCAATGATGTCCGCTTGTAACCCAGGCACGATGGAGCCAATCTGATCCGCCATTCCCAGAGCTTCAGCGCCCAAAGAGTTGGCGGAAACCATCGCCGCCATAGGATCTACTCCACTATCACGCACGCGATGAATAAAATCCTCCGCGTTGCGCCCGTGAGAGCCCGCCACGGCATCGGTGCCATAAACAATTTTCAGTCCGGGGATTCGCACCGCGCGTCGGATGAATTGCTGGTGCGTCTGGATGAGCCCTCCCATCGCCACAAATCCTTCCTCCGTATAGTACGGAGGGGCCAAGTACCTATTCTTGTATTGGAGGTATGTTTCGAGTAGCAGCCCAGCTTGCGGATCGATGTACGTCCCGTGTTCGGCCATCAATTTCAGGTCCTCATCAGATGCCCCCAGACCGTGCTCGACTTCGGTACATCCGGCGAGGGTCACGGCGCGGACCGCGTCACGAAAGGCATGCACGAGAGAGCGCAAGCCCTGCTTCTTTGCCTCGTCACACGCGGCGTTCAATTGCTCCTGCGACATCGTCATCGTGCCACGCGTCATGCCGCCGGAGGCATAAATCTTGATCAGATCCGCGCCGGCCGCCTTTTGTTTCCGAACGAAAACTCGGACTTCATCCGGCGTCCCTGTCTGCTCACCTCGACCGGAGAGCGATCCGGCGGCGGTCAGTATGTGCGGGCCCGGAAGTCTGCCTTGCGCAATGGCATCGCGCAAAGGGATGGCGGTGGGTGAACCGACATCCTGCACAGTTGTGAAGCCCGCCATTAATGTCAGCCATGCATTCGAGGCTGCAGTATAGGCAGCCTCCTGCGATGTACCTCCCTCGCCCACATTTTTTCCATCAGGACCGAAACTCCAAGTGATGTGGACGTGCGCGTCTATCCAGCCCGGCAACACTGTGAGGCCGCGCAGGTCGTAGTCCACCGGTCCAGCCTTCGGGTCAATCGCGACAATCTTCGAACCGTCAATCACGATGCGAGTGTCGTGCAGCACCCGGCCCTTACCATCGAGAATCTCGCTCGCAGCAATCACGACGCGCTTACTCTTCCACATTGATTGGGAGGGGATGGGATACGGTTGAGTAGCAGTGGGGAATACGCAGGAAATACACAAAGCGATGACTCCTGATCGCATAAGACACCTCCTCTCCTCTGCCCCCTTAAGTGGGAACTAATTCTTTCGCGGTCGAAGAGGCCAACGAGAATCGCTTCTTTCCGCAGCCTGTCCAGATTGTGCTCGCGACTCAGGCAGCAGAGATAGTGAGTGGATGACGGGCAACTCCGAAATAATCCATTCGCACATAAGAGCGCTGCTCAGAACGTCGGCCACCCATAACTGGCCCTGCTGCGCCTTCAGCACACCACAGGTTCGTAGTTGGCGAAAAATCGCCATTACACTCTGTTGTAACCAGGCGTTGGCACTCAAAACCCGGGTCAATGCTTCTGCGCAGCGTTGTATGCCTCTATTGCCTGCGGAAACCGACCGAGTTTCTCAAGCACTCGCCCCAACCGAACATGAATTGCAACATCTCCCGGTTTTATTTCCAGTGCGTCTTCGTAACGCATTAATGCCCCGTTATAGTTCTTTTGTCCGAAGTACTGATCGCCAACATCGACGTTGTGAGCGGCCTCAGCGCCATCTTCATCGCTGTTCCGCACGTCTGGACGGGAACCGTGTCGGAACTAGTTGTGTTGGAATTCGTGTTCTGGTTGTCGGTCGATCCCACTCGCGGCGCGGGTTCTGGAAAAGTTGGCGGTGTCTTTGAAACATCGATGCACCAGCCCCAGCTGCAGTGGATGGTCGGGGAAGGGTCAGCATTCCGGCGTTTCCTTTTGGATTGCTCCTTCCGCACCTCAGCAATGATGTCATCAACCGGGCGGTCTGCGGGACACCCAGACGGTAGTGATTGTGCAAACATTGTTGCACTCACGATAACGACCGCCGTTGCCCGTCCTATTTGCACCGACTCATTGTAGCGCCCTGCATACCGCGCAACTGGCGAAATGAGGCGATTTCACTCAGAACTCGGAATTTCCCACCCCCCTTGCTTCGCACGCTGCAACAACTGTTCGAGGCGCGTCCGAGCCTTAGGAGCGACCGAATCACGCTGGGACCAGCCAATCTCACGCTCCCACCATTCGTCCAATTCCCGGCGGCTACACAGGTCTGCAATCTTGCGAATTAGATCATCGGCTTCCCGTCCGTACACGTCGAGCTTGTGAACCAGAATGTCGGTCAGTGGATGGTCACCCGGTTTTCCGTTTGGCATAAGAGTTGGATTCTAGATCAGTCTGATGCCTCGCCCTAGGTGGCGAAAACAGGCGTTTACACTCACAACCCGGTCAACGAGTGTAATGGCGATTGTTACGCCAACAATGGAGTGGGCTGGGTCAAAGGGCCATACCGCAGAATTAGAGTGACAAAGCGGGATTAAAAACGGAGCACAATCCCCGTACTTACGCGCGGGTGTCGTGTTGGGTAGAGCCGAAGAGTGTGGTTTGCAGGTAGTCCGCCTGGACGCGCCAAGCCACTCTGCTGACCAAGCGGAAGTCGACACCTCCTCCGAGATCAAACGCAAAAGCGCTGTCTCGCTGGCCGACATTGGTGATAAATGCGTTGGCCGAAACGCTTTGGTGAGCTAATCCGAAAAGGGCTTGTCCAAATGGCGCTAATCTGCCGACAGAGACGGAAGCACGCGGGCCGAATAGGTAGGTATGCAGATTCGTGTTGACGTTACCCTTCCCAGAACCAAAAATACTGGAGAAAACCACTGGTACTGTTCCGTAGCCGCCCGCCACATCACCGACCGCTCGGAGCCAGGGGAAGAACCTGACTGAAGCTGAAGCTTCCCAACCGTTTAGCGAAGCACGCCCGGCAGACCCTGTGCTCTCTGAGCCACTGGTAGAGCCGACGGTTAGGCCACTGCTGACGAACGAGTAACCGAGGTAGATATCTCCTTTTGTCTGGCTGCTCAGCAAGGAAGAGAACATTGGCACCAAGAAGACGAAAACGACAGACAAGGCACGAAACCCGGATAACAATCCGAACATAAAATCGCCTTCGGTCAGAGAGTACAAACTGCGGCATTGTAAACTGGTCTCGCTCGAAGGGGTCGGTTACTTGTTGTAAACAGGCGATTTCACGTTTTGACCGCTGGTCATTGAGCGTAACCGCGATTTTACGCCAACAACGTGGCTCTCTCTCTAGGTTGGCCTTCACATCTTGTCATGTAGGTCGTCAAAGTAGTCACGCAGGACACCGTCAACTGGTTCGTTATGCCTCACAAACCAAATTCTAAGGCTAATTGGGCGCACTGCTTCTTTGTGTTCGTCTTTCTCACATGCGCGAGCAGCGGAAAGAACAATCGCCGACCCGATCGTCTCGCCGTTAGCACCTTCCACTTCCACAGAGACGAAATGGACTCGGACTGACTCTTTGGGCAGCCTTTCCAGAGATTCACCCCACCAATAAAATGCGCTGGAAGCTTGCAGCTCATTTTCAAGTTCGTGCAAGAACCGTTTGCCGTCTGGGTCGCCAACAACTGAGTCACCCCCCTCCGCACCGAGCACAACTGCCACTTTCCCCTTGTGCTCTTGTTCTGGAGGGTGTCGCAACAACTCATCTCGGTAAGCTTGAACATCCGGCGGATACTGCTGAGATTGTTGAGCAAAAGAAGATGACGCGAGAAGAATCACCGAGACGATGTGTAGACTTACCTTCATAATCACGATCCTTGCAGAGCGAACACAGGCGTCACAAGGGTACGAAAGTTCGGACTTGCCCTCCGCTTACAGCTTCAACTGTCGAAACCAGGTGTTATCGCTCATTGACCCGTTCTGAGTGATATGGGGATTGTTACGCCATCAACGCAAAAGAGGTGCTGGCGCACCGGGAGACTCCACTTTCAGACAATTTCCCGATGCGAACATCGGTTTCTGCGACCTTTCGTCTGAGGGCCACTCTCTCTGAGAACGTGTCCTTGCCGACTTGACGGATAACAGTCCCTTGAAAATCTGCGGTTCCGATCGTGCCGCGGATTTCCATTTTCCCGTGACGGTTGCGCCCAAATAAAGAGATTTTGCACTCACTTCCAGACTCCTCAAGCGTACCTTGGAGTTTCGTGGTTTCTATGGGATTTGAGCTTCCTGCGTAATCCCGAAAAGTCGCAACGACGTGGTCGCCCCATTCTTCGAGAGACAGCTCTATTCCGGCGGGACCGACATTCACGCCTTGTGCCTGGAGGTTCTTCACTGATGAAAAAATCTCTTCCTTCGCCGAATCTGGCTTTGGGATGCATTGCCCATTGGCCGAACAGGGAACATGGGCCAATGCCAAGCAGGCAACGAATAGAAATCTTACCGACATGGAGGCGCTTTCACTAAACGAATCGTAGCACCAAGCAGAGACATGTCAAGGTCAGGCCAAAAAACGTCCTCAATGGACATAGCTGTTGAAACCAGATGGAATGAGAAGGTCGATCCCCGATCACGGATGGCCATAAGCTACCGTTGATCAACGCACTCAAAGGTGCAATCAGAGAAAAAGGAGATCGACCTTGAAGAAGGATAACAATTCTGCCAAGAAGAGTGAACCGA